>NZ_JAAFZY010000003.1:378701-604970 GCF_011764015.1 Mangrovimonas sp. CR14
GTTATCGTTAAATCTTCGGAAGTTCCTACCTCGGAACCACCAAAACTCCAACTGTAACCTACATAACCGGAAGGACCATCCAAGGTGATGTCCTCGCCCTCACAGTCTGACGCATCTCCAACAGATGGCTCTGGGTTGTCGTTCACTGTAATATTGAATTCCGTAGTTCCGACGCATATATTACCGTCACCTTTGTCAGATTCACTACGCACATATATAATATCATCAGCAGATAAATAACTTGCTGGTGTACCAATAGCGCTTTCGTCATTTTGTGCATCCGCCAATGATAAATGGTAACTTAGAGTTCCCCCACCGTCGTTTGTAATGGCTGATGTAAGGTCGAAGGTCGCTTTGCCTTCTTCCTCCTCACAAAGTTCTAAGTTGTTTGCTTCGGGGAATGGATTTATATAAATAGTAAGATCGAACTCTGTTGTGCCATAGCAAACATTACCGTTACCATTGTCAACCTCGCTACGAACATAGATTGTTTTATTTTGAAAAACAGAAAAGAATACAGTAGGATTGCCTATCGGGAGTGCACCGCTATCTGCTGTTGCTTGAGTGTTGTGGAAACTAATTGTTCCCCCACCGTCGTTTGTAATGGCTGATGTAAGGTCGAAGGTTGCCTGTATAACGCCCTGATCGCATAAGGCTAGATCGACGGCTGTTGGTACTGGGTTGTCGTTCACTGTAATATTGAATTCCGTAGTTCCGACGCATATATTACCGTCACCTTTGTCAGATTCACTACGCACATATATAATATCATCAGCAGATAAATAACTTGCTGGTGTACCAATAGCGCTTTCGTCATTTTGTGCATCCGCCAATGATAAATGGTAACTTAGAGTTCCCCCACCGTCGTTTGTAATGGCTGATGTAAGGTCGAAGGTCGCTTTGCCTTCTTCCTCCTCACAAAGTTCTAAGTTGTTTGCTTCGGGGAATGGATTTATATAAATAGTAAGATCGAACTCTGTTGTGCCATAGCAAACATTACCGTTACCATTGTCAACCTCGCTACGAACATAGATTGTTTTATTTTGAAAAACAGAAAAGAATACAGTAGGATTGCCTATCGGGAGTGCACCGCTATCTGCTGTTGCTTGAGTGTTGTGGAAACTAATTGTTCCCCCACCGTCGTTTGTAATGGCTGATGTAAGGTCGAAGGTTGCCTGTATAACGCCCTGATCGCATAAGGCTAGATCGACGGCTGTTGGTACTGGGTTGTCATATATTATAATATTAGCTGAACAGGAAGTTATTGTTCCTCCACTTCCATTTACCAAGGAGTTAGTCAAGGTATAGGTTCCTGCTGCTAAACCTGCTATAGTTGAAGCAAATCCATCAAACGCTGTATTGATACCTTCGCCTGTTAAAGTCCAAGATAATGCATTTCCACAATCATTATTTGTAAAACCATTCAACCAAGTTTCAATAGCACCATTATCACTATCATCTCCACTTCCTTCACAAAAAGTTAAATCTGTTTGAGGACATTCTACTTCAGGTACACAGAAATCAATACTATCACAATCCTTAGTTTTAAAATTAATGTCTCCACCATTTTCAACACTTGATTGGTTATAAAATAAAGCTATGTAATAAACATTGACTACTCCAGCTTGCACAACAGCATCTTCATTTATCCATGTTTTCCATTGGTTTTGATTACTACAGGCACCTTCAACATAATCTAAAGAAGCAATAAGGCTATTACAGTCTCCAACCGGATTCGTAACATCTTGAGGGGCTGATGAACCCGCATAAAATACGGTCCATGCCTCCATTTGTCCTACACCTTGTAATTTGACGGAGTTAATAAACTCAGGAGTGGCAAACTTTATCCACTGCACATAATCATATGGCTGACCATCATCTGGATCAATATAACAACTTGATTCATTAGCTGGTATTTGATTTGAGAACAATGATAAATACCCAGAATTAGGAAAACCTGAAATTGGCGTCGTGGTTGTAACCCCACAACCATCTGTATCGGCAGCTTGTGTACAAGCTATAATTCCATTAGTAGTAGAACTACTGTTGGAGCAGTAAAGTTTAGCCTCACATGGGCTCGGTCCATTTCCAGCAGGATCTGCTTGACATTGAGGCTCCGAACACTGAGCATACAACTGATTACCTGAAAATAAAAAAGCTCCAAAAAATAAGAAACAATAAAAAACTCTTTGAATGAGAGTCTTTTTAAATAATAGCCACGAAGGCCGGGTAGAATTTTTCATGATTACTTTTGTTGATTAATAGCACATTGTTTATAACAAAAGTCATAATGAAAATGAATAGTTTGGGACTAATAAGTAATTGTCCTAACAAAAGTCATAATGAAAACAGGTAGTTTGGGATTAATATATTAGGTCTTGGGAAACCAGTTTTATAGCTATTAATCTTTATCGAGATAACTAAAAAAATTCAGAATATCTGTCTTATCTTAGGGATTGTAAGAGTTTAAAAAAGTAAAATTTCCATATCCTACCAATTACAAACTCCTAACATTTATTAACAAAGGATTACGAATTTAACATTTTTTTTTAAAAATCAAAACAAAAAAGCCAAAATACCTATTAAAGTATTTTGGCTTTTATAATTTTTATCAATTCTCAGTGATTATTTCACTTCTTCAAAGTCTATCTTTCGACTTCGCTCAAGACAGGCTACTTGACTTCTTCAAAGTCTACGTCTTCTACATCACTACCTTGGTTGCTCTCCCCTCCTTGATTTCCTTCCGGTTGGGCATCTGCAGCTCCATTGGCTTGAGCATCTTGTTGCGCTTTATACATTTCTTCACTGGCTACTTTCCAAGCTTCATTGATTTTCTCTAAAGCTGGATCTATTTGAGCCAAATCTTTAGATTCGTAAGCCGTTTTCAATTCAGCTAAAGCATCTTCAATTGGTTGTTTTTTATCAGCAGATAATTTATCACCAAATTCCTTCAATTGCTTTTCTGTTTGGAAAATCATAGCATCGGCACTGTTCAATTTCTCAGCAGTTTCCTTAGCCTTAGCATCAGCATCTGCATTAGCTTCTGCTTCTTGCTTCATTCTTTGGATTTCATCTTCGGTTAATCCTGAAGACGCTTCAATACGAATATCTTGAGACTTACCAGATGCTTTATCTGTAGCAGAGACATGAATAATACCGTTGGCATCAATATCAAAGGTCACTTCAATTTGAGGCATTCCTCTTGGTGCTGGTGGAATACCATCCAAATGGAAACGTCCGATGGTCTTATTGTCTGCCGCCATAGGTCTTTCACCTTGCAACACGTGAATTTCTACTGATGGCTGATTATCTGCAGCCGTTGAGAAAACTTGTGATTTCTTAGTAGGAATGGTTGTGTTTGACTCTATCAATCTGGTCATCACATTACCCATAGTTTCAATACCTAATGATAATGGAGTAACATCCAATAAAAGTACATCCTTAACATCTCCTGTTAAGACACCTCCTTGAATTCCTGCTCCCACAGCAACTACCTCATCTGGGTTAACTCCTTTACTTGGTTTTTTTCCGAAGAAGTTTTCAACTGCTTCTTGAACAGCAGGGATACGAGTAGAACCACCTACTAAGATGATTTCATCAATATCATTTTTGCTTAAACCAGCAGCTTTCATTGCTTTCTCACATGGTGTGATGGTTCTCTTCACCAAATCATCAATCAATTGCTCAAACTTAGCTCGAGTTAAAGTTCTTACCAAGTGTTTAGGTCCACTAGCTGTCGCTGTGATATAAGGCAAGTTGATTTCAGTTTGAGATGAAGAAGACAATTCAATCTTAGCCTTTTCAGCAGCTTCTTTAAGACGTTGCAAAGCCATAGCGTCTTTACGTAAGTCCATATCCTCTTCAGATTTAAACTCTTCTGCTAGCCAGTTGATAATTTTCTCATCAACGTCATCACCTCCCAAGTGGGTATCACCATCAGTTGCTAATACTTCAAATACACCGTCTCCTAATTCTAGGATAGACACGTCATGAGTACCACCACCAAAGTCAAATACTACAATTTTTTGATCAGATCCTTTTTTATCTAAACCATATGCTAAAGCAGCTGCAGTAGGTTCATTGATAATTCTTCTAACTTTTAATCCTGCAATCTCACCTGCCTCTTTAGTAGCTTGACGTTGTGAGTCATTAAAGTAAGCTGGAACAGTAATAACTGCTTCACTTACATCTTGTCCTAAATAGTCTTCAGCTGTTTTCTTCATTTTTTGAAGAATCATAGCTGACAACTCTTGAGGTGTATACAAACGACCATCAATATCTACTCTAGGTGTATCGTTGTCACCTTTTACTACTTTATATGGTACGCGTTCTGCCTCTCTTTGAGATTCAGAATATTTGTTACCCATAAAACGCTTGATGGAGTAAACCGTTTTATGTGGATTGGTTACTGCCTGACGTTTTGCTGGATCACCAACTTTAATCTCGCCTCCTTCAACAAAAGCGATTACAGATGGTGTGGTACGCTTACCTTCTGCGTTAGGGATTACCACTGGTTCATTACCTTCCATTACTGAAACGCATGAGTTGGTGGTTCCTAAGTCGATTCCAATAATTTTACTCATAATTCCTTTTTATACGTTTATAAATTGTGTTGAATAATCTTTTTTAATTCGTGTTGGATAAGTCAATGATTATGCCATGACAAAAAATATGACACGATGTCATATCTTAAAAAAATACCTCCTGGTCAAGACTATCAAAACAATTTGTAACTTTAAACAAACTTAAAATACCTTTATCATGAAAAAATTAACATCACTACTTTTATTATGTGTAGCCGCCTTCTTCATGTCTTGTGAAGGGGATCCCGGTCCTGTCGGACCACAAGGACCTCCTGGACCAGAAGGTGGAATTTTTGTTGCAAGTGCTTTTGAAATAGCTATTGACTTTACTGCTAATAATGGATATGAATATATCGAACCCTACGGTTTTGATGTATATCCTTCTGACGTAACGTTGGTTTATATCCTTTGGGAAGTGACACAAGGCTTTGAAGTTTGGAGGCTAACCCCTCAAACTACTGAATTTGAAGATGGAACAACCTTAACTTACAACTATGATTTTACAGATGTAGATGTAAGGTTTTTTCTCGATGGCACAACCGACTTTAGTACCTTAGGTTCGGCATGGACTCAAAATCAAATTTTTAGAGTAGTAGTGGTTCCAGCTGATAATGTGGATGCTTTGGATGTAAACAATTTGGATGAAGTCTTAAATGTGGCCAAAATAGATAAAATCATCAAAAAATAACGTTCAAATACCCTTAAAAACCCTTTTATCTTACCAACCAAAATGTATCTTTGCAGCCCAATGATAACGTTTTCGTAAATGGAATGCATTTCGGTATTTGATATGCTTAAAATAGGTGTGGGACCATCGAGTTCCCACACTTTAGGCCCTTGGAGAGCTGCAGAAAGATGGATCAAGGAGCTCAAGGAAAAAAACAGATTTTCAAAAGTTGAAAAAATATCCGTAGATCTCTATGGCTCCCTCTCTCTCACAGGCAAGGGACATGCTACTGATTATGCCGTCATGTTAGGCCTAAGTGGTGCGGACCCAGAACGGATTCCCACTGAACTTATTCAAGGTATTGTTGATCAAATAAAAAAAACCAATACCCTAAAATTCAATAACGAAATTGATATTGCCTTTAACTGCAATACGGATATTGTATTCAATAAAAAGTTTCTACCCTTCCATGCTAACGGCCTTACCTTTAGCGCAAAAATAAACGGACGCAATTATAAATCTACCTACTATTCCATAGGTGGTGGTTTTGTAGTGCAGGAAGAACGAAAAACGGCCAAAGCCAATAAAATCATTTTTTATTGTACTTATCCATACCCCGTTGAAAAAGGAACCGATCTCCTAAGGTTTTGTAAGGAATTAAACCTCCCTATATCGCAAGTGGTTCTTGAAAACGAAAAGTCCATCAAAGAGGAGGAGTGTATCAACTCAGAACTAGAACGCATTTGGAATACGATGCTAGAATGCATGTATATTGGTTGCCATACCGAAGGGGAACTTCCCGGTGGTCTCCAAGTAAGGCGTAGAGCCTTTGACATGCATGAAAAGTTGAAAGGTGATTTGCCATATAATTCACCGCAAGAATGGTTGCAGGTTATCCGAAAAACAGAGGTCAAGTTTAGACAAATCCTTAAGTGGGTTAGTTGTTTCGCTCTAGCTGTTAATGAGGTTAATGCCTCATTAGGACGTGTAGTTACGGCCCCAACTAACGGAAGTGCCGGAGTAATCCCAGCAGTTTTGATGTACTACCTAGTGATTGAAAATCATGATGCGGACTTTGAACAAATTAAAAAATTCTTGTTGGTTGCGGGAGAAATTGGTAGCATCTTTAAAAAAGGAGCTACCATATCAGCCGCTATGGGGGGATGTCAGGCAGAAATAGGTGTTTCCTCTGCCATGGCAGCAGGTGCGTTATGCGAATTGTTGGGTGGAACACCTGATCAAGTATTAATGGCTGCTGAAATCGCCATGGAACATCACTTAGGATTGACCTGTGATCCCATTGGTGGCTTGGTACAAGTACCTTGTATAGAACGAAATTCTATGGGTGCCATTAAAGCTATTAATGCTGCTGAACTCGCCTTGGAAAGTGACCCTACTAAAGCCAAAGTGCCTTTAGACAAGGTGGTAAACACCATGTGGGAGACTGCCAAAGACATGAATACTAAATACAAAGAAACAAGTGAAGGTGGATTGGCAGTGGGTGTCCATTTGACGGATTGCTAAACATACTGTAATAAGATTCCTTGTTTTCTTATCCAAAAAATTTTCTCTTTCGAGCCACGAACAAAATTGAGAAACAAATCAATCCAATTACCAAGTAGCCTGAGGCTATCCCAAGCTGAATTGAAGGTTGAAGGATAGCCACAAGTGCATAACTTATAGCCGATGTAATAATAAAAGTCACTCCGCCTACTAAACCACTGGCAATACCTGCAGCATTTGGAAAACGACTTAAGGAATAAGTAAAATAATTATTAAACAGAAAACCCGCTGCCAAATGCACCAAAAAAGCAAATGCCACCAAGGTAGCTAAATTGGACAACCAATAAGAACTCACCAACATCCCAACAATCACAAACAACTGCATACTATTGGCAAAACTTAACTTGGGCATAAATGGTTTCTCTATTAAAAATCTACCCGCAAAACCACCAAACATCCAAGCCAGTCCCATTACCAGTGAGGCATAACCCGTAACTATCGGCGAATAACCTAATGAGTGCTCAATAATAAAAGGACCTGTAAGACTGTAAAAAATCACAATCCCATAACTTAAACCACACATCAGGATAGCTGTAGAAAAATCTGGTGTCCGAAGCATGCTTTTAAATTCGGATACCAAAAAGTTTGGTTTAAATGGTCTAAACTCTTTAAGCGTTTCCCCAGAAAAAAACACTTCTAGGACAAAAAGCACTACACAAAAAATGGACAAGGCTGTAAAGTTAGCTTGCCAACCAAAATGTTCTTGTAGATACCCGCCTAAAAATGGAGCGATAATAGGTCCCAAAGACCATACAATTGTCATGATACTTAAATAATGTCTGCGTTCTTTGCCCTTATAAACATCAACAAAAAATGCTCTTTTAGCTACCACTACGGCTCCTGATAAAATTCCATGACAGACTCTCATAGCATATATCACATAGATATTTTCTGTTTTGGCGGTAATATAAAATGTGATGGCAAACAACAATAAAGACCAAGTAGAGAGGCGATATCTTCCAAAAGCATCAATTAAGGCCCCAGCAAAAAACTGCGTCACACCATAACTAACTAAAAAAATACTAATAGTTAATTGAATGCTGGATTCAGGTAGATTTAGAGACTCCGCCATACTGGGCATGGAAGGAATATAAATATCAGTAGCTAGACCAGAAATAGGCACTATAGCGAAGGCCAAAATAGTAGCAATCAACTGGTGACCTGCTTTTAGGGATTTATTGAGCATTGGTTTCAGGAAAAATAAGCGGTAAAATTAAAGCATCTTTCCTTAATGTAGTAGTTATTAACAATTAATTAATCCCGTCAATCAATACAAGGTCATGGATAGAATAAAAAAGGATATCGTCATTCAAACAAAATATTCCCAAATTTTTTAATCCCTACACCCTTGCTTCCTTCTTGTATCTATTAAATAAATGATTTTCCAATCGCCGTCCTCCTGGAATAGTTGAAACGAATTAACTCCACAATGACTAAACTGTCCGTTGAACCAAAATTCATAAGGTGTCCAGGCATGAGCCATGTTGCCATCTACTTGAATTTTATAATCCAGCAATCGTTCATCCCATTTTTGGTCAGCAGGACGATTACCTATGGCTAGGGTTAATTCCATAAGCTCTTCTGTTAAAAGCTTGTCCTTACCTTGACGATCTTTGACAGCCGTTTGTAGAACTATTTTATCGCTCAAAACAGACTTCATCAAAATGGTGTCCCCTTTATGGAAACCTTCAAAAAATGTGTCAATTGTTTTTTTAACCTCTAACTCAGGATTACTAGTTTGCCCAACGGCAACTGAAACAACTAAAAATGCTATGTAACGTAAAAATCGAATCATATAAAAAAGTATTGAGAAAACTAAAATAGTAGAATGTGACTTTCATTCTTATGAAATATAGAAAAGTTTAACACAGAACCCATGCTATTTTATTAATTTTACAACCCTTAAAATACATATCTATGTCTGTCGCAAAAAAAGAATACAAGCGCGTTACCGTTAAATCTATTCAAGAGATGAAAGAACGTGGAGAAAAAATCTCCATGTTAACGGCCTATGATTACACCATGGCCAAAATAGTGGATTCTGCAGGAACAGACGTAATCTTAGTGGGTGACTCTGCTAGTAATGTCATGGCCGGTCATGAGACCACCTTACCTATTACCCTCGACCAAATGATCTATCATGCCTCATCAGTCATACGTGGTGTTGACAGAGCCTTGGTCGTTGTTGACCTCCCTTTTGGGTCCTATCAAAGTGATCCTAAGGAAGCTTTGAGATCGGCTATTAGAATTATGAAAGAAAGCGGCGGACATGCAGTAAAACTTGAAGGCGGTAAAGAAATAAAGGAATCCATAAAACGCATTCTAAACGCTGGAATTCCGGTCATGGGCCATTTGGGTTTAACACCTCAATCCATTTATAAATTTGGAACCTATACTGTAAGGGCTAAGGAGGAAGAAGAAGCCCATCAATTAATTACAAACGCTAAAGCACTTGAAAAAATGGGATGCTTTGCGATTGTTCTTGAAAAAATTCCAGCCAAATTAGCCAAACAAGTAGCTGAAGAGTTAACTATTCCCGTTATAGGTATTGGAGCTGGCAATGGTGTTGACGGACAAGTATTGGTGGTACATGATATGTTAGGAATGACCCATGAATTCAATCCAAGATTTTTAAGAAGATACCTTCACCTATATGATGAAATGACTTCTGCCATCACACAATATGTAGATGATGTTAAAGCTCTGGATTTTCCAAATGAAAATGAGATGTACTAGATTAGACAAGTTAGATTTATAGAAAAACAGATCATTAGATAGCTTAGAGATTTAGACATGCACAGATTTAAGGAACTGGAAATTTGGAAAAGAAGTAGAATCTTTTGTTCAAATGTTTATGATTTAACTTCCAAATTTCCACAATCTGAAACCTTTGGCTTGACAAATCAATTACGAAGAGCATCGGTATCTTTGCCTTCAAATATAGCTGAAGGTTCCTCTAGATCTTCCAATAAAGAGTTTTCTAGATTTTTGGAAATAACCCTAGGGTCAGCCTATGAAATAGAAACCCAACTTTTAATTGCGTTTGATTTAAATTTCATCGAAGAAACTGAAATGGATGATTTACTAAAGGAACTTCAAGAAATCATCAAAATGGTTTCAAAATTCAAAACCACTCTAAAACAAGCATAGATATCTAACAGGTCTAATAATTCAACATGTCTAACAAATCTAACAGATCTAACAAAGACAACCTTCAAATACTTTTTGAAGACAACCATATCATTGTTGTCAACAAACGGGCAGGTGACATCGTGCAAGGGGATAAAACTGGTGACAAGCCCTTAAGTGAGGTAGTAAAAAGCTACATCAAGGAAACATACAACAAACCTGGAAATGTCTATCTGGGTGTCGTACATCGCTTAGATCGTCCAACTACAGGCATAGTGCTTTTTTCAAAAACCAGTAAGGCCCTACCCAGATTAAACAAACTGTTTGCCGAAAAGGAGGCCAAGAAAACTTATTGGGCCTTGGTGAAACAAGCACCACAAAAAAGTTCTGACAGATTAGTTCATTGGTTAAAAAAGAATCCGAAGAATAATAAATCAACAGCTTTTACAAAAGAAATTCAAGACGGCAAGAAAGCCATTTTGAATTATAGAACTTTAAAGACACTTGATAACTACACGCTTTTAGAAATTGATTTGGAAACGGGACGGCATCATCAAATTCGGTCACAATTGGCAAGCATTGGTTGCCCTATCAAGGGAGATTTGAAATATGGTTTTGACAGAAGCAATGCAGATGCCAGCATTCACCTTCATGCCCGAAAACTGGAATTTGAGCACCCTGTTAAAAAAGATTGGGTCGCTATTGAAGCACCCCTTCCTAATGATCCACTTTGGCAGGCTTGCCAGGGCAATTAACCGAATAAATCAAATTTAATTGACTGCCTTGACCGGGTTGAGACTTTAAATCAAATTTGGCTTGAATCAATTCGGCCCTACTTTTCATATTCAAAAGTCCAGAACCCATCTCGATAGTGGACATATCAAACCCTTTACCATTATCACGTGCCTGAATAACCAAATTATCGTGTGAATAATCAAGATGAACATGAAGCTCCTTAGCTTCAGAGTACTTGACTGAATTAGAGAAAAACTCCTGTAATATCCTGAATAAAATGACCTCATGCTTTTTGTCTTCAAGCGGTTTAACCTCTCCAGTCACATCAAATTCAACCAAATCAAACTTCATTTTCCTCAATCTTTTTACTTCATTTCTAATAGACTTCTCTAATCCCATATTCAACAAAGCTTCATTGTTCAAGGACTTTGATAACGCCCTTACCTCTTCCAAACTCTGCTTTATGATCTCTGATGTAGCCTTTACTGTTGGTTTGATTTTTTCGTCAACTTGGGTGTTGAGCATATTCATTTGCATATTGGCATAAGCTAAAAGCTGCCCCACATTATCGTGCAATTCCCAACCAATATTTTTAAGAGTTTGTTCTTGAATTTCGGTTTGGGCTTGCTGCATTTCCTTATCAAAAGCTTGCTGCTGTTTAATTTTATCAATCAACAATTGATTTTTACGCCTTTGGAACACTATGAAGAATAAAATAAAGAGGCCTGTTAATAAAACCACTACTCCAATCATATAACCAATTAAATAGCGTTGGGCAGGTGTAGTCACTGGTCTTTGTTCGGCTTGCAGTAGATTAGTGCAAAACCAAAAATAGAATACATAAAGAAATTTGCTGCTAAATAGATTTGCCATTTTAAAATAATAAAGTTCCAATCGGCGGTTGTGAAATACGCATTATAAAAATTAAGGGGTGAAATTATTAACCACCAAATTAAAACAACTGTACTAATATAGAAATTAATTGATTTATGAAAATATAAGATACTCTCAGATTTCAACATTTCTACAAAATACATTATTGTACATAAGATAATAATAAATGAAGCCAAAAGAACCATTGGGGTGTACAAAGGC
This sequence comes from Mangrovimonas sp. CR14, assembly GCF_011764015.1. Taxonomy (NCBI): domain Bacteria; kingdom Pseudomonadati; phylum Bacteroidota; class Flavobacteriia; order Flavobacteriales; family Flavobacteriaceae; genus Mangrovimonas; species Mangrovimonas sp. CR14. The sequence goes on from NZ_JAAFZY010000003.1 coordinate 390,474, forward strand.
CTAGTGAATAAGTACTTGATGTTGAAAACATAGTAAATTAAGAAAAAGGCAACTAAAATTAAAGTCAAACTCCAAATGATCCTCTTAAACCGTACTGTTTTCAAAATCTTCCTGAAATAAAACGAATAAAATAAAGCACTCCCCAACTTCCAAAAAATATTAAATAACCAATAATTAGTTTCAATTAAAGTTCCATGTAATTTTACCCTAACCTGACTCAAAAAGGCATATGTAACTACATAAGAAGGATAACTACCTATCAATTCTAAAGCAGCCACGGCTATTAAGAAATAGATAAAATACTTAACATCACTATCTTTAAACTTTTTAAAATTAAAGATGGCAATTAAAGCAGCTATAATCTCAACTGATCTTGTTAGAAATGCATAATTTTCTTTGAAGAATTCTTCCAAAATTTTTAATAGTAAAGCTCTATAATTATCAATTATCCTTAATTCGTGGTTGACAAAAGATTAAGGCAAATGTAAACGACAGGTACATCATCACGTTTATTATTAAATATATAAGCCATTGTAAGGTAATAAAATCTATATCATTAATATGAAAGTACTCATTAAAGAAATTTATTGGGGTACTAATTAACCACCAAATTAAAATGACCGTACTGATATAAAAATTGATGGATCGATAAAAATAAACTATCTTATCAGATTGCATGAGTTCCATTAAATATAGAATGGAACAAGTTGCAACAAGTACTGCTGAAAATATATCTACTGGAATAAATATAAAATCGGAAAATAGTTTTTCAAAATGAGTGGCATAGTAAATAGCAAAAGACAAAATGAATAAAACCGTCAAATACTTTACAATCCTTTTATGTTTCTCATTTTGAAAATTCAATCTAAAATAATATGAAAAAAACAAGCTACCACCTAAGGTCCAAAAAATGGAATAAAGCCAATGATTACTTTGCAAGATCAATCCCCATAAAGAACCTTGATGTTTTTTAATAAAATCATCTTTGATAAAAGATGGATACATGGATATTATCTCTAATAAAGCTACACCTACTAAAAAGAAAACGAACCATCTGGTGTTATCATTTTTATATTTCTTATAAGTAAAAATACCAGTGAGTGCAGCTAAAATTTCCACACCACTGGTAAAAAAACTGTAATACCCCTCCAAGAATTCCTTCAACCTGCTATGTATTGGTGGAAATATTTTCTTTGAGTTGACTTTGCGGCTTACATTTAATCAAAGCAATAATAAAGGTTACATACAACAAAACATTGCAAAACAATATCAAAAACCTTCTAAAATTCACAAAAGCCGTATCTGTTCCATTGTAATATATTTGATAAAAAGTAATTGGGGTTCTAATTAGAAAAAACACAAAAAAAGCGGCCGCCACATAAAAATGAAAGGATTTATAAAAAGCCATGATTTTTTCACTCATTAAAATTTCCGAAAAGTAAAGCAGGACACATAACATAATTTGAAGGGTCCCGCCAACAATAATGACATTATCTCTTTCATTAGTAAAATACCCCTCCACATTAAACATTAACCTTAAGGAGCTTATAAATAAAAATAAAATTCCGCCAAATTTGATTATGGTCTTAAACCTTTTATTTTCTATGACTTTAAAAAAATAAAAAGTAACAAATAAGGCACATCCAATATTCCAAAACACGGTATACCAAAGTAAATTCTCTTCAAATCTGGTACCTTTGGTTAATACAGGTATCCATTGCAGCCAACTAATTTTCTCAGAATAATTGGGATAATACCCTAGAAGTTCAATAAATACGATATATATTAAAAAATAGATAAAATATTTAACCCGGGATTTTTTAAACTTTGGATAAGAAAGAGCTGCTATCAAACCGGCCAAAACAATTAAACCTTCATTAATGACGAAAAAATTATCAAGAATAAATTTACCCATTGTTCATTTTTATTGCGGATAATTAGCATTTGGGGGATGTCCAGGTTCTCCACTATTTAATCCATCTGCACCTGGAATATCTTTATTGTTGCCATTTGAACTTTCTGTTGGCACCATAAATACAGTTGACAATCCACGATCGGACTTGGCTCCTAGATATACCCGAACTCCATTCATATTACCATGTTCCTTTTGGGCATCATCAATGAATCCTTTTAAATCATCTAAATCAAACCACACCGATCGGTTATCTGGCGTGCCTGTTATTTGTAACGAAATTACAGAGTGTCTAGAGTCAAAAGCTGTATCAAGCGCACTGGCCTGAGTTGGAGAAATCTTTCCGTTGTACATAATAAATTGATTTTATAAAATTAATTAATAGTTTACTTGTTTGGTTTATCCCAACCAACCATCCCTATCCAAGCTTCGGTATTGAATGGCTTCTGAAATATGGGATCCTTGAATATCATCTGCGCCTTCCAGATCTGAAATTGTTCGAGCGACCTTTAAAATCCTGTCATAGGCTCGTGCCGACAAATTGAGCCGCTCCATGGCTGTTTTAAGTAGTTTCTTAGAGGAGTCATCTAATATACAATATTTTCTAATTTGTTTGGTACCCATTTGGGCATTATAATGAATATGATCAAAAGCCTCAAAGCGCTTCGTCTGAATTTCCCTAGCCTCAGTAACCCGTTTTCTGATATCTACCGAAGATTCTCCCTTTCTGTCATCAGATAATTTATCAAAAGGCACTGGAGTCACTTCTATATGGATATCGATTCGGTCTAACAACGGGCCAGATATCTTACTTAAATACCTTTGCATTTCAGCCGGAGATGACGTGACCGGAGCATCAGGATCATTAAAATAACCTCCCGGACTGGGATTCATACTCGCTACCAACATAAATGAAGATGGATAAGTTACTGTAAATTTAGCTCTTGAAATAGTAACCTCCCTATCCTCCAACGGCTGCCTCATAACTTCCAAAACGGTACGTTTAAACTCTGGTAATTCATCCAAAAACAGAACACCATTATGTGCCAAGGAAATCTCACCCGGTTGGGGATAAGTCCCTCCTCCTACCAAAGCTACGTCTGAAATCGTGTGATGCGGACTTCTAAAGGGCCTTTGGGCCATTAATCCGGTATGTTCCTTGACCCGTCCAACAACTGAATGAATTTTTGTTGTTTCCAAAGCTTCATGCAGGGTCATAGGTGGTAAAATACTAGGCAAACGTTTAGCCAACATGGTTTTACCCGCCCCAGGTGGACCAATTAAAATAATATTATGTCCTCCAGCAGCAGCTATTTCCATACAACGCTTGATACTTTCTTGTCCTTTGACATCGGCAAAATCATGTTCCGGAAAGTCTAAGTTTTTGTAAAATTCTTCTCTAGTGTTAATAATAGTTTGCTCAAGAGGCTCCCCTTTATCAAAGTGATTTATGACCTGCTTAATATTTTCAACACCATAAACATTTAAATTATTGACTATAGCAGCTTCCTTGGCATTTTGAATAGGGAGAATAAAATTTTTAAACCCTTCTTCCCTTGCCTTTACAGCTATGGGCAAAGCTCCTTTTATGGGTTGCAAGGAACCATCTAAGGACAATTCCCCCATAATTAAATATTCCTCGAGATTTTCAGTTTTAATTTGATTGGATGCCGCTAGAATTCCAATGGCCAAAGTAACATCATAAGCACTTCCCTCCTTTCTTAAGTCGGCTGGTGACATATTGACAATGATTTTCTTTCCTGGAATTTTATACCCATTGTTTTGTAGTGCCGCCGCGATTCTAAAATTGCTTTCCTTAATAGCATTATCTGGTAAACCAACCAAGTGATAGCCAATGCCACTATCAACGTTTACCTCAACGGTTATCGTAGTAGCTTCGACACCAAAAACTGCACTTCCAAAAACTTTTTTAAGCATCCTTTCAAGTTGGTTTGTTTAAATGTAAGAAAAATATGCTGATTATAAATTCAATTAATTTCACTAATATTACCTCAAATCAATTTTACACCAAATGAATTTCACCAAACGATTAGGTTTTATCTTAGGTCCTATATTGTTTATTGTCACTAAATTATATTTTCACCCAACCGGATTAAATGACGAAGCCAATGGTGTTTTAGCTACAACGTTATGGATTGCCGTTTGGTGGATTACCGAAGCCATACCTATAGCAGCCACAGCATTGCTTCCCATCATTTTATTTCCGCTTAATGGAAGTTTAGACATTGGAACCACCACGGCTTCTTATGGTCATAAATATGTATTCCTTTACATGGGTGGCTTTATCATTGCTATTGCTATTGAAAAATGGAATCTGCACAAACGAATTGCCCTAAATATTATAAACATCATTGGGTCCAACATCAGAAAGATTATTTTGGGTTTTATGGTGGCCACCGCTTTTTTATCCATGTGGATTTCAAATACGGCAACTTCTGTAATGATGTTACCCATTGGAATGGCCATCATCCATCAGTTAAAAGATAATCCCCAAACATTAAAAAATGAAAACGATCTTTTTGGCAAAGCTCTGATGCTAGCTATAGCTTATAGTGCATCCATCGGTGGTTTAGCAACTTTAATTGGTACGCCACCCAACCTTGTTTTGGCGGGTATTGTAAAAAGTACCTATGACTACGAAATCACTTTTTTACAATGGTTTTTGTTTGGCTTCCCCATATCTGTTCTACTCATATTTATTTGTTGGAAATATCTCACCAAAATAGCTTTCCGCTTTGAACAAAAAGAATTTCCTGGAGGAAAACAAGAAATTAAACGGCTTTTGAGTGAATTAGGAACCGTATCACGTGAGGAAAAATGGGTAACCTTTGTATTTGGCGCTACCGCTTTCTGTTGGATTACCCGCTCTTTTTTATTGCAAAATTGGCTCCCAAATCTAGATGACACCATCATTGCTATTTTCTTTGCAATTATCCTATTTATCCTGCCCACAAGTAAACCGGGCTATCGGTTAATGACATGGGACGACACCAAAAAACTACCCTGGGGCATCATCATTCTATTTGGTGGTGGAATGGCGCTAGCCAAAGGTTTTGAAAGTAGTGGGTTAGCATTATGGATTGGAAACCAAATGACTTCTCTAGTGGGTGTCACAACCATCATTTTAATACTATTACTTATAGCCGCCGTCAATTTCTTAACGGAAATCACGTCCAATTTAGCTACCACTGCCATGTTACTACCAGTTTTGGCTCCAATGGCTCTCACTGTAGATATACATCCTTTTGTTCTCATGGTAGCTGCGGCTGTGGCAGCCTCATGTGCTTTTATGCTACCTGTGGCAACACCTCCAAACGCGGTAGTATTTGGTTCGGGGTATTTAAGGATTCCGGATATGGTAAACAAAGGATTGATTATGAATCTTCTTTCCATAATCATTCTGACTCTTTTTGTTTATTTTTTACTTCCTGTTCTGTGGGATATTGATATTGTTGGTTTCCCAGATAACTTCAAAAAATAATCAATCGGAATACACCGAAGTAAACTGAAAGGCATTACCATCAAAAAGTCCTTTATCACTGAGTTTTAAGGATGGTATGACTAACAACCCCATAAAGGATAAGGTCATAAAAGGAGCTGAAAGTTGGCTACCCAATTCCTTAGCTTTTTTATCTAATTGTTGGTAGGTTTCCCCAACCGCTTCTGCATCTTGATCGCTCATGATTCCGGCCACTGGCAAAGGCATTACCCAACTATCCTCTTCCAAAACAACACAAATACCTCCTTTGTTTTCAATGACCGTATTGACAGCTCGACATATAGAAGTATCATCGGCTCCTACCGCTATGATATTATGAGAATCATGACCTACGGAACTAGCTATCGCTCCTTTTTTTAATCCGAAATTTTTAATAAATCCCAAGGCTGGATTGTCATTTTGATAGCGATTAACAACGGCCATTTTCAAGACATCATTTGAAATATCGGAAATAACGTTATCATACTTAACTAAGGGTTCCTTAATAATCTCTCGCGTTACCAATTCGCCATCCAAAGCCTCAATAACTCTAATTCTATTAGCATTATTAGGAACAATAAAATCGGACACCAACTTTTTATTTGCTTTAAACTGGTTTGGCTTCTCAAAATTTACTGGATTTATAAAAGATTGGCCATTTTCACTTACCAACTGTCCGTTGATAAAAGTTTGCAAAACTTTAAATTCCTTAAGATCCTCTACTACTAAAAAATCTGCCGAATCACCCAATTCCAATAATCCAACATCCAAATCATAATGGTTTACAGGATTCACACAAGCCATTTGAAGCACTTTAAACACATTCACTCCTTTCTTCACAGCTCTAGCACAAAGTTGATTGATATGCCCCAACAACAAATCGTCTGGGTGCTTGTCATCACTACAGAACATCATGTTCTCAAAATGGTCTCCAGCCAATCCTATCAAAGCCTCAAAATTCTTGGCTGCACTTCCTTCTCTAATCAAAATCTTCATGCCTTTTTGAAGTTTTTCCAAAGCCTCCTCTTGAGTAAAACACTCATGATCGGTAGTGATTCCTTCTGAAATATATTTTGAAACTTGGTCGCCTCTTAATCCCGGTGCATGACCATCTACTGGTTTATTATAAACCTTGGCCCAATGAATTTTTTTAAGTACTTCCTCATCATCAAAAATCACCCCCGGGTAGTTCATCATTTCGGCCAAATATTTGATATCAGGATTTGAAAGCAATTCCTTTATGCCCTCGGAATCAATGGTGGCACCCGACGATTCAAAAGTAGTAGCTGGGACACAAGACGGAGCACCAAAATTGAATTTGAAAGGTGTCTGTTTTCCGTTTTCAATCATAAAACGAACACCTTCCATTCCTAAAACATTGGCAATTTCATGAGGATCTGAAACAGTGGAAACCGTACCGTGGTTTACTGCAACTCTAGCGAATTCACTCGGAACCAACATAGAACTTTCAATATGGATATGGGCATCCACAAACCCAGGAAGAATATAGGTCTCAATATCATGATCCTTTTCTTCTACAGCTTTTATTTTTCCTTGCTCAACGGTAATTTCACCTTTAAAGATTTTTCGGTTTAAGATATCTACAATATTTCCTCGTATAGTCATCCCATGATTTTTAGTAAAGCTAACATTTTTCCATAAAAAAAGCGACCCAGTCTAAGGATCGCTTTTTGATTATGACTTTTCGTTCTATTTATCTCCCTTAAAGGCTTTGACACCATCCACTAACCAATTATAATACTCCAAAGGATCTGGTGTGTATCCCACTGGCAAACTGATGTCATTACCTTCGGTATCCTGTAACACATATAATGGTTGGGCATTGGTGTTATATTTTGTTTGTTGATATTCCAACCATTTTTGCCCATAAGTTCTGATGGTGTTTCCTGAAAATTCTGACTCGTATTGCTCATCTTTTGGCAACTTGGTCCTATCATCTACATAAAGCGAAATTAGAACCACTTCGTTATTTAAAACGCCAAAAACACGATCTTCTACCCAAACCTGTTCTTCCATTTTTCTACAGTTTACACAAGTAATTCCCGTAAAATCAAGCATTACAGGCTTATTAACCGATTTGGCATAAGCCAATCCCGTTTCATAGTCATGAAATGCAATTAAATCTTGAGGTCCTAGATGAGCACCTTCTGGCAATTCTTTCATAGCTGATTTTGAATCCAGTTGAGTCGTCTGCTTCTTAGTGTAACCTACACCATACGGGGATTCGCTATTGGTTGTTAATGGTGGTGGGAACCCGCTAATTAATTTCAAAGGTGCACCCCACAGTCCAGGAACCATATAAAGGGTAAATGCCAATGCTATGATTGCCAAACTTAATCTACCTACTGAAATATGCTCCATTGGTGAGTCATGTGGCAATTTGATTTTCCCTAATAAATACAATCCCAAGCATCCAAAAATGGCAATCCAAATGGCCAAGAAAACCTCTCTTTCCAAGAAATGCCACTCCAAAACCAAATCAATCATAGAAAGGAACTTAAAGGCAAAAGCTAGTTCTAAAAAGCCCAACACTACTTTAACGGTATTAAGCCAACCTCCAGATTTTGGCAACGAATTTAACCAACTTGGGAAAAAGGCAAAAAGGGCAAATGGTAAAGCTACAGCAGATGAAAATCCTAACATACTCATCACTGGGGCAATTCCACCTTTTGTGGCAGCATCCAATAATGCTGTACCTGCAATAGGAAATGTACATGAAAATGATACCACCGCTAATGCCAAGGCCATAAAGAAAATTCCCATAATACCACCTCTGCTTGCTCCTTGATCTACCTTATTCACCCAGGAGTTTGGCAACATAATTTCAAACGCTCCCAAGAATGAAAAAGCGAACAAAACCAAAACGATAAACATTATAGAATTGAACAGCACTCCTGTAGAGAACTCATACATGGCGTTACTACCGAATAATGCCGAAACCGCAGTTCCTAAAAGCGTGTATATGACAATAATAAAAAACCCATACAACAAGGCGTTTCTAATTCCTTGACCTCTTGTTTTACTTTGCTTTGTAAAAAAGCTAACGGTCATTGGGATCATTGGGAACACACAAGGTGTTAACAATACCAAGAATCCGAGAAAAAATGAAGTAAAAAATATTGATAGCAGGCCATCGCTTTCTTCTGAACTGTCTGTTTCTGCTTGCTTGACAACCAAACCTTCTTCTTGTGGCTCTTCAAAAGTCACCTCAGATTCAGAGACTTTTTTAGCTTTGGTTAAATCAAAGGTCATATTATAAAACTTGTAAATACACCTAGCATCATCACAAGCTTGATAGGAAATTTCAGAATTGATGGTTTCCAAATCCTTATTAGTCAATTCTATTTTTTGTGTAAATGTGGCTTGGGAATCAAAAAAAGTCATATCCATTTCAAATACTTTATCATATTTGGTAATGGACTTACTTTCTGAGGCTTTTCCAACCAATTTAAAATTGTTTGCCATTTGGATGGAGTCATATACAAACTCTGTTGGTAGTGCTCCTCCCTCTGGTAAATTTTGAGAATAGAGATGCCAATGATCATCTATATCCGCTTGGTAAACCAATTCGTATTCTGTTTCTGAAATTTTATGGACTTCACCACTCCATTTGACGGGGTCCAAAACTTGTGAATTAACTTGTAGGGCTGTTATAAAAAATAAACAAGCAGTTATGAATGACTTCATTAGCAAAGCTTTATTTTAAGTATTTGTTTTGTTGTTTTAGTTACTTTAAACCTATTGTCCGCTCTTAAATTAATGACCCAAACCACATCGGGTCCTGAACAGAGTAAATAGATTTTTTCCTTAGTTCGCAAAGATAGCTTTTCATCTTTTAAAAGCTTGCTTATTTTCTTTTTTCCTTGCATACCAAAAGGGTAAAAATAGTCGCCTTTTTTCCATGGTCTTACGGTCAAAGGAAAATTTAACAAATCTTTATCAACATAGATAGTATCTTTGGTAGCGTCAATTATTTCACCTACTAAGCCCATAGAAATTACACCTAGATCTGTTATTATTTCAGTATCTAGTTGGGATGCTTCTATTACAATGGTTTTAACTTCACTTTTGGAAATTTCTGATAGTATTAAGCGCTCCCTATCCCTTAGCAAAACATAATCTTTTGAAAAAAATTGTTTTCCTGTTTGGGCATCCAAAAGCGCCACCATATCATTCCAATTTGAAAAACCATATTCCTTGAAAATTTGATACAAATAGGCCTTAGGGCTTGATAAGGATTTTAACTTCTCTATGTTGAATTGAATATGATTTGGTGAAATTTCATTTGCCACATATTCAAAAATATCATCAATCTGGTCCTCAATAATCAACTGGCTTTCCTTTAAATGTTCTTGGGTCTTATTGAAATTTTGAAGGAACTCTGGATTAATTTCCTTAAGTAAAGGAACCACATGATGTCTTAATTGATTGCGCACATATTTATCTGAAGCATTGCTACTGTCTTCTCTCCATGCCATATGTTCTTCTTGGGCATAAGTCTCTAAATCCGCTCTAGAAAAATTCAAAAGCGGTCTTATTACCTTTCCATTCACACTTGGAATTCCAGTTAATCCATCAAGTCCCGTTCCACGGGAAAGATTGATCAAAAAAGTTTCTAGATTGTCATCAGCATGATGAGCAGTCAGGATATAATCAAAATTGAAAGTAGTAGCTAATTCCTCAAACCAATGATATCGAAGCTCTCTAGCAGCCAATTGGGTGGATAGTTTTTGTTCTGAGGCATATTCTGACGTATTAAAACTTTCCAGAAACACCTCCACATCCAAAGTTTCAGCCAATTCAAGCACAAAAGTTTCATCTGCGTCACTTTCGGCACCACGTAAATTGAAATTACAATGCGCCAAACTAATGTTTAATCCTAATTTATAGCTTAGGTGAGTTAAGACCACACTATCTAATCCACCTGAAATGGCGATTAATAGTTTAGCATCCTTTAGGAAAGGAAAATTATCATTGATATGTTCTTGAAACTTTGGGAACAAACGCGCTAACATTTTTCAAATATACAGCATGAAAAGTAAGAATTATGTAATATCGGTTACATTTAACCTTCAAGAACCTCCCTCATGGCCTTGGCTTTTACCAAACATTCCTCATACTCTTTGTGTGGATCACTTTTAGACGTGATGGCACCTCCAACGGAATAGGATACATATTGGCGACTTGCATTATACAGAATACTGCGAATGACCACATTAAAATCAAAATCTCCATTCGGTTTAAAATAACCTACAGCACCCGAGTAAAGACCTCTTTTCGTTTCTTCATATTCCTCAATGATTTTCATAGCCGAAACTTTAGGGGCCCCTGTCATACTCCCCATTGGGAATGTTGATTGAATCAAATCTACAGAGTTGACACTTTCTGGGACTTCAGAAGTAATGGTAGAAATCATTTGATGCACCTGCGGAAATGTATAAACCTCACACAATTCCTCTACTTTTACACTCCCTTTTATTGCTGTTTTGGATAAGTCATTACGAACTAAATCCACAATCATAATGTTCTCACTGCGCTCCTTTTCATCTTCCTTTAACCCTTTTTTCAAAGCTTGATCTTCTTCTGAATCCTTTGACCTTTTGGCTGTACCTTTAATAGGTTGTGAAGTTAATTTACTCCCAGATCTTTTCAGGTAACGCTCTGGTGATGCTGACATCAGGTATTTATCTGAAATTTTTAAAAAGCTAGCAAATGGCGGCTTTGAAATGGCATCCAACTTTAAATACGTTTCCAAAGGATTTATTAGAGTCTGTTCAGCATAAAACTCCTGACAGAAATTCATTTCATAAATATCGCCTCTATGAATGTGGTCTAAAATATGTGAAAGCTTATCAAAGTATTCATCCTTATGGATTCTCAACTTGATTTTCACCGGCTCATCAATTCTATGGTTTGACAAAGTTTCAGAAGTTTGACTGATAGCCCTAAAATCACTTTCAACCTCACCTGCACAAGCTTCCTCGTAAAGAAATTCGACTTGCTCTCCTTTGATTAAAATAATTTTCTTTGGTTGAAAAAAATACAAATCGGGAAACTCCAATTGGTCTAAATTATCAGATTTTAAATCCTCAATATCATTTTTTAAATCATAAGTCAAATAACCGAACATCCAATCCTGAATGTTTTCTTGATAAGCCTTTAATTTTTCAAAAGCATTCATACTGTCCGTCTTTAAAAAAGACATGGCATCGACTGCTAGGAGAGCATCATAGCTTGAATATTTCTCAATATAATTGTTTGAATCCAACCATGAAATTTCATTAAACCTCAAACTCCAGTTTAAAAGTTTTTTTTTGAAGATTTCCAGCTCCTCTAATTGATATGTAACGTGACTTCTCAAGCAACCAATTTATGGTAACAAATTTCAAAATAAATAGGAGAGTCTACAAGTTTAAATTCTAAAAAGAAAAATCCCTTTCCAAAACTTGAAAAGGGATACAATAATCGCTTGTATATCAAAACCTTCCTAACAATAACTTTTTTAACCTAAGTTTTAGCTTTGATTCAATTGATTATTTTGCTTCCAATTATTTAATGACTAAAACGACATTTTAGATTGATTCGTATCTTAATTATCCGTGATACCTTAATTTTACAGTGTAATACCTTTTTACTAATGAAAAAGGTCATTTTGCAAATTACATAAGAAAAACATTTAAACACTGTAAATCAGTCATATTTCGATAAAATGAAGGTTTTAAAAAATAGTTTTATTCAAATTCAGGTCAATCCAGTTGGTGCTGAACTTAGTAGTATAAAAGGTCAAAAATCCCATACAGAATTGATGTGGAGTGGTGATTCCAATATTTGGAATGGGATCTCACCCATTCTTTTTCCCATTGTTGGGGGTTTAAAGAATGACTCCTTCACTCATGATGGTAAAAGCTACCAATTACCTCGTCATGGTTTTGCGAGAAGAAATGACCAATTTACTCTGGTGGAAGAATCAAATTCGAAACTGACATTTTCATTGACCAGTAACGAGGACACTAGAAAAAAATACCCTTTCGAATTTGATTTTTTCATCACATATGAACTAAAGGACAATGAAATAACCATTACCTATAAAACCGTCAATAAAGGGAACAGCAACATGTTTTTTTCCATTGGGGCCCATCCAGCTTTTATGTGTCCCGTTTTTGAAGGCGAAACCTATCAAGATTACGTCTTAGAATTTAACCATGAGGAATCTTCAAAACGCCAATTACTTAACCATTATGGTTTGTACAATTTGGAAACCGAACACGTCTTCACAACCCCTAATTCGATTGAGCTAACAAAGGACCTATTCAACAAAGACGCTCTGGTTTTTACAGATTTGAAATCGGATGTGATTACTTTAAAGAGCAAAATTAATGGTGATATTTTGAGTGTTAAATTTAGTGGATGGCCTTACATGGGGATTTGGGCCAAACCCAACGCGCCTTTTGTTTGTATTGAGCCATGGTTAGGGTTGGCAGACCACATTAACACCAATCAAGAGCTATCAGAAAAGCTAGGAATAATTACTTTAAAAGAAAAAGACAGTCATACGGCTTCATATTCTATTATTATCAACAATAAATTTTAACCTAAAATCGTTTAAATGATACTTTTAGGCTAATGGATTAAATTTTTTAAAAATTCCTTATTATATTAGAAAGGTTATCTCTTGATTCTACTTTAAATGAACAGTTCTATTTTTCAAATATTACCTACATTGGAGCCTTTTGATTATACCCAACATTTTGAGGGACAATTTAAAGACAAGGAATGGGTATTGATAAATGGCATTAATGACAAGAAAGTAACCTATATATTCAAACCTAATAACGTATTGAAAATTGTTGATAGCGGAACTACTATCAAAACAACCTGGAGTTTTATTAATTCCAATTTTCTTTCCATTCAAAGTGAAGATGGCATTCAGCTCGTTAAAATTTATTATAAAGGTCAAGATATGATGGTCATGAACCAGAGAGGCTCTGATGACTATGTTATGTTTGTGAACCAAACAAACTATGATGAAGATTTGGAGACCGAAGAAGATTTAAGACGCTTTTTACACAAAAAATATGTGCAAAGGGCTTCTGAACTTATTAAAAAACATCAGTTTTACTACATTCAAAATTCCGAAGAATTTGGACCTTTTACCGTTGAAGAATTAAACATCAAAGTTCAAAAAAATGAGTTGAGTCATCACTGCTTTGTAAGGGACATTAATGAAGACGATTATAGCAGTAGATTACGGATTAGGGATTTACTGAGAGAAATATAAATAAAAAAAGCGATCCTTTGGGATCGCTTTTTTTATTCTACATGACCTGCCTTCTGTAAACTTCTTAAAATTAAGATGCCTATTCTTGAGACTATAAAGACAAAACTTCCGAAAATAGCCGTCAAAAAAGACACTTTGAGTCCGCCAGCAATCATGGCAGAATTCAATTCTTGATTGAATCCTTCTATGGCGTCAAAAGCTTGAACCATCCCTATAATAGAACCCAAGAATCCCAATACTAGACCAAGTAAACTCACATCGCTCACAAGCCTCAAATATTTTTTAACCTTCAAGGGTTCGGTTTTGAGAACTAAACCTCCTTTTATGATAAAAAAAGCTGCCAATAAAAGACAAATTAAAATTAAAGACATAAAAAATGGACCTCCCTCCATAAAACGATCCACAAAAGGACCTGATAAAATAAGTAACATAGCTACACAGATTTTAATATTCATGTTTGTTTGATTTTGTTTAGCAAACTTAAAAGGTAAATCCCTTCAAAAAATAGAATTGCGACCGATGACCAATTTAAAGACGGTTTTAACCGAAATGTCAAATCCCTTCCTAATCTGGTTATTTGTCTATAAAAAAACTTTTGCCAATAAATTTACCTTAATATTGTTAATGAAATAGTGCATCAATGAATTTCCCCTTATTAAAACTCTTAGGTCGTTTCTTTATACACGGCATATTTTGGTGTGGTGTGCTTCTGTTTTACACCTACTTTTTTGGAGTGGGAACGGATGATTTCACCTATGTGCTTTCATTTTCGCTATTCTTAATGCCTATCACTATTGCCGCCACTTACGTAAGTATTTACAAGCTTATCCCTGACTTTTTGATAACTAAAAAATATGGCTTATTTGCTTTATACAGTATTTATACCTTAATCATTTCAGGCTATCTTATTGTGCTCTCTGTTATGTTTGGCCTCACTTATTTGTCCAATTTCAACTATGAAAACATGGCCCCAATTAGCAAAAGTCTGCTTTTTGTGATGGTCGCCGTTTATTTGGTAGTGGTCGTAGTAAGTGCTTTCAAACTCCTAAAATTAAATTTTAAACAGGTGCAACTTAACAGCAACCTTCAGCAAAAAATACTAGAAACCCAATTACAGATTAAAGAGCAGGAGTTGCACTACCTCAAGATGCAAATCCACCCTCATTTTTTATTTAATACGCTAAATACCATTTATGGCTTCGCTTTAAAACAATCTGATGCGACTCCAGAAATGATTATCAAACTTTCAAATATCTTGGATTATATCTTATACCAGGTCCAGAAACCTAGTGTTCCTATTAACGAAGAGCTATTGCATATACAGGATTATATAGATTTGGAGAAAATTCGATTTCACGATAGTTTATCGGTAAGCTTTGAGAAACAAATCCAAAATGAACATTTGAATATTCCCCCCATGCTCCTACTCCCCTTTGTTGAAAATAGTTTTAAGCATGGTAGCATCATTAATGGTATTTTAAGAATCAAAATAGACATAACATTCCAAGATAAATCCCTTAAATTTTATATCGAAAACAGCTCATTAAATAACAACCAGTCTAAATCTGGTATTGGCTTGGAGAACATTAAAAAACGTTTAAATTTATTATATCCCAATCAATTCGATTTGAATATCAAAAATGAAAACAACATTTTCACCGTCCATTTGGAAATCCATAATCTATAACCATGGCAAAACCTCATAACATATCCTGCCTAATTGTAGATGATGAATCCATGGCCCGAGAAATCATTAGGAATCATTTATCTAAAATCGACAATATAACTGTAGTTGCCGAATGCAAAAATGCCATGGAGGCGTTCAATTATCTGAATAGCCTGCACATTGATTTGATTTTCCTTGACATTCAAATGCCAGAGATAAGCGGTATTTCCTTTGCCAAATCCATCAATCCAGAAACTAAAATCATTTTTACTACTGCTTTTAGAGATTATGCGGTAGAAGGTTTTGAATTAAAAGCCGTGGATTACCTCTTAAAGCCTATAACCTTTGAGCGTTTACTAAAAGCAATCAACACCTATTTTGAGGTATATTCTTCAATTCCTTCCTCAATTAAAAAAGAACCTGAAACCAATCAATTTATGTTTGTACGATCTGATCGTAGAATGCTTAAAATTGATTTTGACGCCATTTATTTCATTGAAAGCTTTAGTGATTATCTTAAAATCCATTTAGAAAATGAGGTGGTGGTAACACGTGAGAACATTAGTACTATGGAAGGCAAATTACCTCAAAAGCAATTTATCAGGATTCATAGATCCTTTATTGTGGCTTTAAATAAAATGGATTCATATACCAACGACTATGTGATTATTCAAAACAAATCTTTAACCATAAGTCGGAGTTATAAAAAGGATGTTTTGGAACAATTAGAAGCATACTAAAAAAGCACCTTAAAAAGGTGCTTTTTTTCAAGATTCTGAATCAAGTTCAGAATGACAATTAATTTTATTAAACATGTAAAGCTCTATCGTCAGTAGCTGCTAAAGCTGCTTCTTTTATAGCTTCTGTAAATGTTGGGTGTGCATGACTCATTCTTGATACATCCTCTGCAGAAGCTCTGTATTCCATAGCGACTACCGCTTCAGCAATCATATCAGCTGCACGGGCACCAATCATGTGTACCCCAAGGATTTCATCTGTAGATTTATCTGCAAGTATTTTTACAAAACCATCCAAATCCATACTGGCTCTAGATCTACCCAAAGCTCTCATAGGAAACTGTCCCACTTTATAGGCAACGCCTTTATCCTTTAATTGCTCCTCAGTTTGACCTACAGCAGCCACTTCTGGCCAAGTATAAACCACACCAGGAATTAAATTATAATCGATATGTGGTTTTTGTCCGGCTATAGTTTCAGCTACAAATACACCTTCTTCTTCGGCTTTATGTGCCAACATAGCGCCTTTAACCACATCACCAATCGCATAAATATTAGATACGCTTGTTTGAAGGTGATCATTCACTTCTATTTGACCTCTATCAGTGATTTTTACTCCAGCGGCTTCAGGGTTCAAACCATCAGTAAATGGACGTCTACCAACAGATACCAAGCAATAGTCTCCTCTTAATTCAACTTCTTCACCCTTTTTATTATCTGCCTTCACAACCACTTCATCTCCTACTCTTTCAACAGATTTGACTTTGTGAGAGGTATTGATGGTGAATTTTTGTTTCTTCAACACTTTATTAAGCTCCTTGGATAATCCACTATCCATGGTTGGGATAATGCGATCCATGTACTCCACGACAGTTACTTCAGCTCCTAAACGCTTATAAACTTGACCTAATTCCAAACCAATAACACCACCTCCAATTACAATAAGATGTTTTGGAACTTCTTTAAGTTTCAACGCTTCAGTTGAAGTTATAACCCGCTCTTTATCAATATTTATAAATGGTAAACTTGAAGGTTTACTTCCTGTAGCGATTATCGTGTTTTTAGCTTCAATTTCTTCTTCCTTCTCTCCTGAAATAACGATATGGGTTGCATCTTTAAAGCTTCCAACACCTTGATAAACATCTATATTATTCTTCTTCATCAAGAAATCAATACCGCCAGTAGTTTGATCTACTACAGATTGTTTTCTAGCAACCATTTTTTCAAGATTGACTTTGATTTCCCCTGGAATATCTATTCCGTGGTCTTCAAAATGCTTGACAGCATCTTCATAGTGATGGGACGAATCTAAAAGCGCTTTACTCGGGATACATCCTACATTTAAGCAGGTACCACCAAGTGTGGAATATTTTTCTATGATAGCAGTTTTCATTCCTAGTTGGGCACATCGTATTGCGGCCACATAACCACCAGGTCCAGAACCTATTACAGCTACATCGTATGAATTCATAAGAAAGGTTTTGATTAATTTGAAATAAAACGGTAACAAAAATACAATTTTGAATTCCAAATACCGAAATATGCTTTGCTAATTTTTTATACTTATTAGGTAGGAAATCCTAACATACCTCCCATGCCAACCATAAATAGCCAACTGCCATACAAGGCATGCTCAATGGAGACCAATAAAGTGGATTTGGTTCTTTGATAAGTCAGCGCAAAAATGACTCCACCAATAAAGGTAAGGACATGAACCATGGTATTTCTAAAGAATAAATGAGCCAAAGAAAATAGAATGGCATTCATAAAAATCAGGAGGGCTTCACTCTTGAAAAAATCAGAATACCTTTTAAAGAAAAACGTTCGATATAAAAGCTCTTGAGGATATACCGAGAAAAGGATATAAACCAAAGTAAACAAAAACCAATAAAGTGGTTTTTCCATCATAAAAGTAAATAAATGCTCTCTATCGGTTAGAAGCACAAAAATGATTGTAAATACAGCAAGGACAAAAAACTTAACAAGGGTACGCTTTATAAAAACACTCCAATGAATTTCCTTTTGAATAAAAAAAGTTACTCCTTCAAGTTTGATCATCACCCACAACACATATAAAAAACCTAAAACACCCAAACTCACTTTTATTGCAACCGGATAATCCATGGCAAAGCTTACTGGAAAAATCACAAACAGAATAAAAAACTCGATGAGCCTAAAGGTTTTTTCTTTCATAATCTAAATATTTACAGCCGTAGTATGCTTCACTTCATTGATGACAAACATACTGTGGGTGCTTCCAATATGATGAATCGAGGTCAACTTATTCACAATAAATTCCCTAAATTCGGCCATATCTGCCACAACTACTTTTAACAGATAATCATAATCCCCACTCACATGGAAACACGCTACCACCTCTTTAAGCGTAGTCACATTTTTTTCAAAATCAACTACAAAATCGTGTGAATGCTGAGTAAGTTTGATATGGCAAAAGGCAACAAAAGATTTATTAATCTTTTCTTTATTAACCAAGGCCACATACTTTTTGATGACCTCATTTTTTTCTAACTTTTTAATGCGTTCATAAACTGCCGTAACCGACAGGTTTAATTTCAAGGACAATTGTTTGTTTGTTAATTTACAATCTTCCTGAAGCAATTTCAATAATTCCCTATCAATTTTGTCAAATTCCATTTTTTGAAAATTTTTCTAATAAATCATTTGGCAGCTATGTGCTTCAAACAAAACATCTACAATACGCATTAAATTTAGTGTTATTTTCTAAATAATACCATATATATTGATTTTTAGTCTTTATTTTATGAATTTTGACTAATTAAAAACTATATACAATGGCATTTAAACCTGCAAACAACATACAAGATTTACAATATTTTGGAGAATTTGGCGGTGTAAACCCGTCTATCTCAGACTCCTCAACCTACACCTTTCTATCGGCCAAAACCATGTTTGATACCTTTGAAGGTAATGCTGATGGATGCTACCTATATTCCAGACACTCATCACCTTCCAACCTTTATTTAGGCGAAGCTTTATCTGCTATGGAGGGAACAGAAACTGCCAATGTTACGGCATCTGGTATGGGAGCTATTACGCCTGTAATCCTACAACTTTGTGGAGCTGGAGATCACGTTGTTTCCAGTAGAACTATTTACGGTGGGACTTATGCATTCTTGAAAAACTTCACACCAAAATTACAAATAGAGACCACCTTTGTAGACATCACTAAATTGGATGTGGTTGAAGCTGCCATCAAACCCAACACAAAAATCCTTTACTGCGAAAGCGTGAGCAACCCTTTACTTGAAGTTGCTGATATTAAGGGTCTTTCGGAATTGGCTAAAAAGCACGGATTAAAATTGGTTGTCGATAACACCTTTTCCCCACTTAGCATTTCACCTGCCAAATTAGGAGCCGATATTGTTGTTCACAGTTTAACCAAATTCATTAATGGTGCTTCTGATACTGTGGGTGGTGTCGTTTGCGGGACCCAAGAGTTTATTGATAACTTAAGAAACGTTAATGATGGGGCATGCATGCTATTAGGATCTACTATGGACAGCCTTAGAGCCGCTTCCATTTTAAAGAACCTAAGAACCCTTCATATCAGAATGCAACAACACAGCAAAAATGCTATGTATCTGGCTCAAAAATTTGAAGCAGATGGTCTAAAAACCGTTTACCCTGGGTTAGAGTCGCACCCGTCACATGAATTATTTAAATCCATGATGAACGAAACCTATGGTTTTGGAGGCATGATGACTGTTGACGTGGGATCCTTGGAAAAAGCAAATGAATTAATGGAATTAATGCAAACCAAAAATTTAGGGTATTTAGCCGTTAGTTTAGGATTCTACAAAACTCTATTCTCTGCCCCTGGGACATCAACTTCTTCTGAAATTCCAGAAGAAGAGCAAAAAGATATGGGATTGAGCGATGGTTTGATACGATTTTCAATAGGATTGGATGCCGATATCGAAAGAACTTATACGTTAATGAAGTCTTGCATGACCGATCTAAACATTTTATAAAACCCAACAAACTACAACCAACTTGGAACACCCGATTTAAAATCGGGTGTTTTTTTTTGAATTTGCATAGCTTTTTTGAAAATCGTAACATTACAACTCAAAAATTCTAACATAACTAAATGGAAAGCCAAAACATCAAACCTAGACATCCAGAAGACGAACATATAGTAGAAAATAAGGAACTCAATATATGGGAAGCCTTAATTCCAGTATTTGCCTTGGTGGCCATGTTGTTTTACAATGTCTTTTTTGTTTTTGGTGATGACGCCCTAAGTGGAAGCAATCAGTTTATTCTTTTATTAGGAGCAGCGGTAGCCGCCATTGTAGGTTTTTTCAATAAAGTTTCCTATGAGCAAATGCTCGAAGAAGTTGCCGAAAACATAAAATCGACATCAGGTGCTATACTCATATTATTAATGGTAGGAGCTTTAGCTGGAACCTGGCTTATTAGCGGCATTATTCCTTCCATGATTTATTATGGACTGCAAATATTAAATCCAACCATATTTTTGGCTGCCAGTGTTATTATTTGTGCCATTATATCCATAGCCACGGGAAGTAGTTGGACCACTTCTGCGACAGTTGGTATAGCCTTGATTGGCATTGGGAATACATTGGGTATCTCTGCAGGGATGACCGCTGGAGCCGTTTTATCTGGTGCTTATTTTGGAGATAAAATGTCTCCTTTAAGTGATACTACCAATTTAGCTCCTGCTATGGCCGGAGCAGGGTTGTTTGAGCACATAAAATATATGGCCCTGACCACGGTTCCCACCATTACCATTACTCTCATTGTTTTTATCATTATTGGTTTGAATTTGGACACCCACGGTACCGCCAATGTAACAGATAAACTGACTGCAATTGATGGAGCATTCAATATTTCACCTTGGTTGTTTGTTGTCCCAGTTTTAGTCATATTTATGATTATCAAAAAAACACCACCTTTAATCGCTCTACTTGTAGGAACTTTATTAGGTGGTATTACCGCTTTAATTGCACAACCTCAAATTGTAACACATTTAGCAGGAGCAGAAAGCCTTACTTTTGAATCAGCATACAAAGGTGTTATGAATGCCATTACCGTTGGAGGATCTGTAGAAACTTCAAGTGCCGAATTAAATGATCTATTCAGCTCTAGCGGTATGGAAGGCATGCTGGGAACCATTTGGTTAATTATTTGTGCCATGGTTTTTGGAGGCGTCATGGATGCTATTGGAGCTTTAGCTAGAATCAGTAAAGCATTACTAAGTTTGGCTTCATCAACTTTCGGGTTGTTTGCCAGTACTGTAGCAAGCTGTTTAGCTTTGAATGCTACGGCTTCAGATCAATACTTAGCATTGGTCGTTCCTGGTAAAATGTTTAAAAAAGCCTATGATGACAAAGGTCTAGCCCCTGAAAACTTAAGTAGAACTTTGGAAGACTCTGGAACGGTAACCTCTGTCTTAGTTCCATGGAATACTTGCGGCGCCTACCAAAGTAGTGTACTAGGTGTAGATGTAGCTCATTATGCCTACTATGCCATTTTTAACTGGCTAAGCCCTATAATGACCTTGATATTTGCTGGTTTCCAAATTAAAATTAAACAAGCTACAGGCAAACTATAATAAATAATCAAGACTTTCACATATTAATTACAAATCACATAGTTATTAATGATGAAAATTAAACTATTAGCAATTTAAACACCTCTTTATTATTGCGATATCTGAAACCTATTTTGTAATAAGAATATATAATAAATTGTTATAGTGATTTCCCTCAATGATTGAGTATTTTTGCACTAGAAATTAATTGTAAAATCTTAAACATTATACATATGTCATTTGTAGGAAAAAAATTCCCAAATTTAAATGTTGACGCCATGAATGAAATGGGTGATACTTTCAAAGTCAATGTTCTTGAAGAAGCTATCAACAACAACAAAAAAGTAGTTTTGTTTTGGTATCCAAAGGACTTTACTTTTGTTTGTCCAACAGAATTACACGCATTCCAAGCAGCTATTGGAGAATTTGAAAAGAGAAACACTATTGTGATTGGTGCTTCTTGTGACACTCCTGAAGTTCACTTTGCATGGTTAAACACTGCTAAAGATAATGGTGGTATCGAAGGTGTTACTTACCCAATCTTAGCAGATTCTAACAGAAACCTTGCTTCTACTTTAGGTATTTTAGATATCACTAACGAAACTTACAACGAAGAAACAGGAGTTGTAACAGTTGAAGGTGATAATGTGACTTATAGAGCTACTTACATCATTGATGAAGAAGGAGTTGTTCAACACGAGAGTATCAACAACATGCCACTAGGTAGAAATGTTGGTGAATACCTAAGATTAGTAGATGCTTTAACTCACGTTCAAGAAAAAGGTGAGGTATGTCCAGCAAACTGGGAAGAAGGTAAAGATGCTATGAACGCCAACAGAGATGGTGTTGCTTCTTATTTAGCTTCACACTAATTAAACTTCATTTAAATTAAATAAATTGTTCCCCAAGTTCCTATTTATGAACTTGGGGAGTTAAATCCCCTTAAATTATGGTACAGGAATTAGATCAAGATAATTTACAGGAAATCATTTCACAAAATGACACTGTAGTTGTACAGTATTCTGCCACTTGGTGTGGAAACTGTAGAATTATGAAGCCTAAGTTTAAAAAATTGGCTACAGAAAATGAAACCATGGCATTTGTAATTGCAGATGCAGAAAAATTTCCTGAGTCAAGAAAATTGGCTACTGTAGATAATTTACCTACGTTTGCTACGTTCAAAAATGGTACGTTTGTAGAACAAACGCAAACAAATAAATTTGAAGTATTGAAGGAATTGGTTGATCAAGTGAAATAATTATGAAATTACCTGTTATTAAACATTTAACCCAATTCATTGAAGAAAACGACGAAGATTACGTTGTTGAAACCATTGAAACACTTGAAGCTTTAACCGAGGTCCCATCACTAAAGGACGAGGAGCTTGATGTTATTGGAGAATTAATTTCCAATATGTATGGAGCTGTAGAAGTTAACAAAATGATCAAGAGCGGAACGCCTAAAAAAGAAGCTTTAAATGCGTTTATGAAACGTGTTATGGGTTCCATAGACAATTGATATATCCCTAGTTACTAATTAATAGTAATGCTTGAAGGCTCCTTGGATTATTCTTTGGAGCCTTTTTTATGAAATATTACACCAAAGCATTTACGCTTCCTTTTATTTATTGCTACTTTTAACTTCCTAAAACTATTTCATTAGGTATCGAAAACTTCAGAAGTACATTTTTATAAGAATGGATAAAAAGGAATCTCTTTTAATAAATAGATTAAAAAGTATTAAGTACGCTTTTAAGGGCGCTTGGATTCTGGTAACAACAGAATCCAGTATCCAAATTCAAGTGTTTATTGGCATTATCATGACCATCTTAGGTTTTGTATTTGACTTATCTGCAACAGAATGGATGATACAAACATTAACTATAGGCATCATCATATCCATAGAAGGAATAAATACCGCCATAGAAGAAATCGCCAATTTTGTACATCCACAAATTCACCCTAAAATTGGACTCATAAAAGATTTAGCAGCAGGGGCTGTTTTTATTTTTGCTATTACAGCTATAATTGTTGGTTGTTTTATATATTTCCCTAAGATTTTTTAAATTTCTTAACTTTAGGAATAACCCGAGTAATTTGTATTTTTGCCCATATAAGCACCCATGAATGGCTAAGAAGAAAACCAAGTCTAAAACAACCACGAAACCAAAATTTAAAGCGCCTAGTTTCAAGTTATCTAGTCAGCAAAAATTGGTGTTTGGTAGCTTTTTAATCATTTTGGGCATTTTGCTTTTTGTTGCCTTTATTTCCTATTTCTTTACCGGGAATGCAGATCAAAGTACGCTATCTGAATTTGCTTCTAGAGAGGTGAAAACAAAAAACTGGGCCAGTAAAACTGGGGCTTGGTTAAGTGAGTTTTTCATCAGAAAAGGATTTGGGGTTTCATCCTTTATTTTCGCTGGTCTTATTTTTCTCTCCGGAGTATATGTCGTTTTGGACTCCAACAAAGCCAAACTGAAAAAATATTGGTTCTGGGGCACCTATTTAGTGATATGGTTCTCTATTGCTCTCGGTTTTTTTACCAGTCATATAGATATTTTGGGTGGAACTATAGGATATGAAGTGAATACCTTTATACAGGACTATTTAGGAAAAGTTGGCACAATCCTCCTATTGGTTTTTGGCTTTATTATTTATTTAGCCATTAGGTTTAGGGTTACTGCCGAAACCATTGGAAACCTATTTACTTCTGCAAAAAAAGAAATAAAAGACGAATTCCCAGTTTCTGAAAATAATACAGACACCCCGATTATTGATAATGATTTAACTGCTGAAGCTGAAGATATTAAATCTGCTTTTGACTTATCTGTAGAAACAAGCAGGGAAGTAAAACAAACGGAAGACATTCCGGAGCCAGTTCTTAAGCAAGTTGAGCCCATCAAAGAAGAACCACAGTCTCATGAAAATGAAGTGACTATTGAAGTTGAGGAACATGAAGAGGAAGAAGCCGAGACGGACAATTTGGCAAATAAATTAGTTGAAGATTTTGGGCAATTTGACCCTACCCTTGAATTAAGCAAATATCAATTCCCTTCTCTGGATCTATTGAAGAAATATGAATCTGAAGGAATTACCATCAATCAAGAGGAATTAGAGGAAAACAAGAATCGTATCGTTGAGACTCTAAACAATTACAAAATTGGCATTTCAAGTATTAAGGCTACAATTGGACCAACTGTCACGCTTTATGAAATTGTTCCCGAAGCGGGAGTGCGAATTTCCAAAATCAAAAACTTGGAAGATGACATTGCCTTGTCTCTTTCAGCATTAGGAATTCGAATTATTGCCCCAATACCTGGAAAAGGAACTATAGGTATTGAGGTTCCCAATAAAAACTCAACCATCGTTTCCATGCGATCGGTTATTGCATCCCAAAAGTTCCAAAAATCGGAAATGCAACTTCCTATTGCTCTTGGGAAAACAATTAGCAACGAAACCTTTGTTGTTGATTTAGCAAAAATGCCACACATGTTAATGGCTGGTGCGACAGGTCAAGGAAAATCGGTAGGTTTAAATGCTGTTTTGACCTCCTTATTGTATAAAAAACATCCGGCAGAGGTCAAATTTGTTTTGGTTGACCCTAAAAAGGTGGAATTAACGCTTTTTAATAAAATTGAACGTCATTATCTAGCGAAACTACCTGACTCTGAAGATGCCATCATAACAGACAACACCAAGGTAATCAATACATTGAATTCCCTTTGTATTGAAATGGATAACCGTTATGAATTACTAAAAAATGCCCTTTGTAGAAATATTGCTGAATACAACGCCAAATTTAAAGCCAGAAAACTAAACCCGAATGATGGTCATAGGTTCTTACCTTACATTGTTTTGGTGGTTGACGAATTTGCAGATTTAATTATGACTGCTGGCAAAGAGGTAGAAACCCCTATAGCCCGTTTGGCACAGTTAGCTAGAGCCATTGGTATTCACTTAATTATTGCTACTCAAAGACCTTCTGTAAATGTGATTACGGGTATCATTAAAGCCAATTTCCCTGCCAGAATAGCATTCAGGGTGACTTCAAAAATAGATTCCAGAACCATTTTAGATGGCTCGGGAGCAGACCAACTTATTGGTCGTGGAGATATGTTATATACCCAGGGTAATGATATGATTAGACTGCAATGTGCCTTTGTGGATACTCCGGAAGTGGAGCAAATCACAGAATTTATTGGGTCACAAAAAGCTTACCCTGATGCCTACCTTCTGCCAGAATATGTAGGGGAAGAAAGTGGCACAAGTATTGATATAGATTTGGGCGACCGCGACGACCTATTCCGTGAGGCTGCAGAAATCATTGTAACCGCCCAACAAGGATCAGCCTCCTTGTTACAACGTAAACTTAAATTAGGGTACAATCGAGCTGGTAGAATCATCGATCAGCTAGAAGCCGCAGGTATCGTTGGTGGATTTGAAGGAAGTAAAGCGAGACAAGTTTTAGTTCCTGATTTAATTGCTTTAGAGCAGTTTTTAAACGAAGAAAATAGTTAAAGAGAAACAATACAACATGAAACATTTAACCCTCATTTTAGCCCTTTTAATTGGTACTCTTGGATTTGCACAAGACAGTAAAGCCAAAGCGCTTCTTGATGAAGTATCCAAAAAGGCTAAAAGCTATGAGAACATCAGTTTGGATTTTAAATATGCCCTGGAAAACCTTTCAGAAAACATCAACCAAGAAACTCGAGGTGATGTAGTTTTACAAGGAAACAAATATCGATTAAACATCTTAGGAGCCACTAGAATTTATGATGGCAAGACTTTATACAGCATCAGCCCTGATGATGAAGAAGTTACCATTTCAAAACAAGATGCCAATGACGAAAACAGCATCACTCCAAATAAAATGTTGACCTTTTATGAGGATGGCTATACCTATAAAATGGATATCGATCAAACCGTAAAGGGAAGAAAGATTCAATATGTAAAATTGACTCCGATTGATTCTAAATCTGAAATAAAATATGTGTTATTGGGAATTGATGCCCAAACCAAACACATTTACAATTTGATGGAAATTGGAAAGAATGGAACAAAAACAACCCTTACCGTTAATTCTTTCAAAACAAATCAACCCATTTCAAAAAGCTTATTTACTTTTGACGAGAGTAAATACAAAGATTACTACATCAACAGATTGGATTAGTTGACCCTTTGAAAATTCTTGACAGGTACATATTAACCACCTATTTAAAAACTTTTATCAGTGTGTTCGTTATACTCATGCTGATTTTTGTTTTACAAACCATTTGGCTCTATATCAAGGAGCTGGCTGGTAAGGATTTGGATATTGTTGTTGTTGGTAAATTCTTAATTTATTTCTCCCCAAGATTGGTAACATTGGTATTACCATTAACCATTCTTTTGTCTTCAATCATGGTATTTGGAAGCTTTGCAGAGAATTATGAGTTTGCCGCCATGAAATCTACGGGCATATCCTTACAAAGAGCCATGGCTGGATTAAGTGCCTTTATTGTTCTTTTGGCTTTTTTAACCTTCATTTTTGCAAATACAGTCATTCCGTGGGGGGAATATAATTCCTTAAACCTAAGGAAAAACATCGCCAAACTTAAACCGGCAATGGTAATAGCTGAAGGGCAATTTAACGATGTCATAGACTACAATATTAAAGTGGATAAAAAATCTGGTGATCGTGGTCAATTTTTAGATGGTGTCCTTATTCATAAAAAAAACAACAAAAATAGTAGAGGTAATCATACTACCATAGTGGCTAAAAATGGTGAATTAGTTGGAAGTGAAGAATCCAATGTTTTGAAATTAATTCTTCATGAAGGGTATTTTTATGATGATTCCCCGCCTAAAGATTACAAAGATCGCCAAAAAAGACCCATGACTAAGAGTTCGTTTGAAACTTATACCATCAACATTGACCTTTCCGGCTTCAACAATCAGGATATGGATGAAAAAGAAGTATCCAATAAATACAGCATGTTGAGCATGAAGGATCTTAGCTATACCATTGATTCCTTAAAAACTGATATTGCTAAAGTTCATAGCGAATTTTCTGAGAACTTATATTCTCGAACCAATCTACCTGTTATGAATTCGGGAATTAAGGCCAAAAAGGACACCATATATACGGGAGACATATTGGATTTATTTGATACCCGTAAAAAAGTTCAATTGATAGATTTAGCTACAAACTCCATAAAAAGTACCAAGCAAATAGTCAAAGTAAAAAAGGAAGGCTTTAAGCAGAAGAAAATATGGATGTACAAACACGTCTTAGCTTACCATGATAAGGTCGCATTGGGATTTGCTTGTGTTATTCTATTTTTTGTCGGGGCGCCATTAGGAGCTCTAATCAGAAAAGGAGGATTGGGCTTACCTATGGTAGTTGCCATTCTATTATTTTTAACCTACCATTTTATTGGGATTTTTGCTAAGGAAAGTTCTGAAGGGGGCGCCATGAATCCTGCTTTAGCTCCTTGGGTGTCAACATTGATCATGTTTCCTTTAAGTATCTATCTTACCAGAAGAGCCACACAAGATAGAGGATTGTTTGAATTTGACCACCTGATTGAACCCATTAAAAAACTGCTTAAAATTAAGCCAAAAGAAGAAAAGGCAAGAAAGGAACTTCCCAATGAAGTTGCTGAAATCATGGCTAATAGAGAGCTTGCTCCTGAAAAAATAGATTCAAAAAATGTCATTCAGGTAACTAAATTACAAGAGGATTTTACTGTTTTTTCCAAGTTCAGTTTTATTTTTTATATCGCGGCTGCCATTTTGGTTCCACTCTTCTTTATTCTGAAAAACAATAAATTTCCTGAGCTTGCTTTAGTAAGCTTGCAACTGGGGATAATTGCCTTGTTTATATGTCTTGTATACTATGTCGTATCGACCATAGTCAGTTTTAAGCTTTATAGACATGTGCCCAAATCTAGCTTTTCAAAAAATCCTGTCAGTTTAATTTTAGGATACCTATTTTATCCTTTAAGTCACTTTCTTAGAAAGAATAAAATAAATCAAGACATTTCAGTTAGTTTAAAATAAGCCATATCTTTGCATCATGACAGAAGAATTGACCCTAGAACGTCCTATGATACAGTTAAATACCATCCAAGAAGCCATTGAAGATATTAGAAATGGCAAGGTAATTATTGTTGTTGATGATGCCGACCGAGAGAATGAAGGTGATTTTTTGGCAGCTGCTGAAATGGTAACCCCAGAAATGATCAATTTCATGGCTACTCATGGACGTGGATTAATCTGCGCCCCATTGACTGAAAAACGTTGTAAGGAACTGGAACTTCATATGATGGTCAATAATAATACCGACCCTATGGAAACGGCCTTTACCGTTTCGGTGGATTTAAGAGGTAAAGGTGTAACCACCGGTATTTCTGCAAGTGATAGAGCTAAAACCGTAAAAGCTCTTATCGATCATGACACGAGACCTTTTGAATTGGCCAGACCTGGACACATATTCCCATTGGTAGCTAAAGAAGGTGGTGTTTTAAGGCGAACTGGCCATACTGAAGCCGCTATTGATTTCGCAAGATTGGCAGGTTTGAAACCTGGTGGTGTTATTGTTGAAATCATGAACGAAGATGGGACTATGGCTCGCTTACCACAATTGATGGAAGTGGCCAAAAAGTTTGATCTTAAAATTGTTTCTATTGAAGATTTGGTTGCTTATAGAATGCAACATGACTCTTTGATTGAAAAGAAAGAAGATTTTGATATTGTAACACGTTTTGGCTCTTTTAGGTTGCGAGCATATCAACAAACAACCAATAGCCAAGTACATATTGCACTTACTAAAGGAAGTTGGAAGGCTGATGAACCAGTCCTTACAAGAGTTAATTCAACTTTAGTAAATAATGACATTTTAGGAACGTTAACTAACAATGCTGATAAAAAATTGGACGACATGTTCAAGTTAGTCAGCGAAGTAGGAAAAGGTGCCATTATCTTTATAAATCAACAGAACCAATCCACTAATTTATTAAATAGGCTCTCTGAGTTAAAAGTTGCTCAAAATGCCAAAGACGTTATCAAGGCTCCTGGAATTAAAATGGATAATAAAGACTTTGGTATTGGTGCTCAAATTCTTCATGATCTAAACATCCACAAACTTCGTTTGGTCTCCAACAGTGAGCAGACCAAACGAGTGGGAATGATAGGTTATGGTTTAGAGATTGTTGATTATGTTAATTACTAAGTGATTAATTAAATTTATTTGTAACCAATAAGCTGTTTCTCTGCTTCCAATATCTTTTTCACGTATTCTTTAAACTCAAGGTAATCGCTAGTAGAAACTACTTCTAGAGAAGGTTTTGCATAAATATAGGCCTTCAAATGATTAGCACTTATTTTCACAAAGGTTAATTTGTAAACATGGCTTTTGAAAGATAGATTGATATTTTCAGGTATTTCCTGAAAGTTCTGTCCCTCATCTAGATATATATCATAAGTTGTTTTATACTCATCAACATTCTCGTATCTAGAATATTCAATGGGATAATTCCTTTCATTTTCGTTTATTAAATCACTTGTATAAGGGTTTGAGACAATAGGCAGTTGCATAATTTTCATTGAGCCTAGAGTCTTGGGCTTACTTTTCAATGTAATCCATGATGTGTACTTCACCATCTTATTTTTATCAATTGTCTCTATACTTCCTAAACTATCCAGTGTAAAATCGCCTTCAAAGGAACCTTCAAAAAGTTCGGAAATGGACTTTTTAACCACATCATGGTTGGGCTCAACAAATATGCTCTCATAACCAGAAGCTACATGACCGCTTATTTTGGTTTCCACCTTCAATGAAGAGGAATTGTTCCCCAAATTTAAACTTAAGTGATTTTCTACAACACCTTTATTTCTTTCTAAATTGGTTAACTTAAATAATTCATATTGAGCATTTGAGTTATTGCTATCATAAGGAATTTCAAGTGCATTTGCATTATATAAAGAAGTAGGCAAAGAACCAAAAGGTAAATATTTATCGGTGAGTTCGATAAATCTTACTTTATTATTAATCTTTAAATTAACGATACAATGATTAAAATCTTGACTAGGTAATATTAATGCGTTATCACCATGATCAGATGTAAGCACTAGAATCAAATTAGAATCCAAGTTGGCCATGTGACCAAGAGCAACGAATAAGGTGGAAAAATCTTTACAATCTCCTAATTTGGTCAAAATCGTTTTGGATGGCCTTTGCGGAACAAATCCACTTTGTTTGAAACTAACATGACTGTATGTAAAATTGGAAGTGATATATTCATATATTTTCTCTGCCCTTTCCAACTCCTGAAATTGCTCAAAGCCATCAGGGAAAATTTCATTAAAGGCATCTTTCACTGTACTATTAATTTCAATTCTAGACCTCGTTAAATCAGAATACCAATTTGAAATTGTATTCCAATCTGGAATCGTGCTTAGATGAAGATTTGATGCTAAATCAATGGTATATGGCATATAATTCTCAGCTTGTGGCAAACCATCGTCATTCCATAATTCCCATTTATATAGTGTGTATTCTTTATTAGTTTCCTTTTTAAATGGCACCTCACCGTTAATCAATTTATAGTTAAATGGTATTGCATTTGGTACAATAATTTTAATCCCGCAATAGGTGGTTGGATGATAGGAATTAAATTGAAAATAATCTACATAATCTTTATAAAACCTCCCCGAACTAGAAAACGTATTTTGATAATCTACATAGACAACATCACCTATGGATAAACCGTTAAACACAAGGTTTGACCCGCTTCTTTCAGCTGGGACAATGGAACCATTTGATTTAACAATTTCAGATTTAATCAGAATATAATTTCCTGATAGACCCAAATTATATTCCTTAAAATTCTCTATCCCAGAATCTGAAGTAATTTCATAAGCAGCTAAAAAACGGTATACCCCTCCACCTTCAGGATACAATTCTATATTGCCTTCATCCAATAAAATATTATACCCATAATTATTAGTCTTTATTTTGCCTTTATTTTCGGAAATAAATGTATATGCGTCCTCTAGAACCAAACCATCCAATAAGTTTGGTTCATTTTTTAAATCCTTTATTTTCTTTCTTAAATCTTGATTATTAGGATTGTGTCTTAATGATTCTTCAAAGGCTATAATGGCTTCTTCTTTCTTTCCTAATTGTAATAAAGATTCACCTTTGTACTCTAAAAATTTAAAAGAATAAGGGTAGTTTTCAAGTCCTTTATTTATGAACTTTAACGACTCCTCATGATTTTGATATGATTGATTTTTATCAATTAAATATCTTAGGTAATAATTATCCTTTTCTAAGGCATCTATATTTTTCAAAAATACATTCAGTGCACCTTTTTTATTCCCTTGCTGCTCATAATAGGATGAAAGAGAAGAAATGGCTTTGGTATAGAAATATTCATTATTTAAATCTTCTAAAATTTTAAGAGTTGTTTTTTCGTCTTTAAAAACGGATTTATAAAATGGTGCATATGTCATTGTAAGCTTAGGATTCCCCTCGGCAATTTTAACCAACTTATCTAAATTCTTCTTCATGGCAATTTTATCACCATTTCGAGCATTTAAGTAAATATCTGCAGAAACCTCTATTAGCTTTAAATCAATAGTACTTTTTAATTTGTTAAGGAAGTCTTCCATTTCATTTAAACTCATCCTTCCCATTTTATCTGAATCCAAAAGTTTTAGAATAAGAGGAAAGTAGTAATCACTATCATCTAATTCAATATTTTCAATAATTTCAGTATAAGTGGTATT
Source organism: Mangrovimonas sp. CR14 (assembly GCF_011764015.1). Taxonomy (NCBI): domain Bacteria; kingdom Pseudomonadati; phylum Bacteroidota; class Flavobacteriia; order Flavobacteriales; family Flavobacteriaceae; genus Mangrovimonas; species Mangrovimonas sp. CR14. The sequence goes on from NZ_JAAFZY010000003.1 coordinate 422,961, forward strand.
ATCCTTTTCTAATAAATAGATTTTCAACAAAATTCTACGCAAAAACGAACTCTTTGGATATTCAGAATACAAGTGCAAAATAATCTCTTTCGCCTTTTTGTAATTCTCATTTCTTAAATAGGTATTAATCAGACAATATTTAAGAAATATATCATTCGGATTCTTTTTTAATTCGTTTATAAAATAGGTTTCAAAACTATTTTCTAAAGGCTTAACATTAAGTTCTTTCAAATTGCTTTTTTGGTAGGAGTTCACTTTTTGGCTAAAAGGGAATTTTACAACTTGATTATCCTTTATAAATTGAATTTGAAAGTAACTAACACTTGAACTTTCTGCATTCTTGATTAGCAATCTATTATCGCCCTCAGGAATAGTCAATTCAACTTGATAGGCATTTAATTCAGTGGTTACATCTTGTCTATTTTCCAAAACCAAAACATCATTTAACCAAATTTTAAATGCAGACCCATTACCTACTCTTAAAATAACTCTTTTGGATTCCTTGGCATTGAAAAAAGTTTGAGCATAGTGCACTCCAGAGCCATATTCAGAATGGTTGGTAAAAAATTGATAAGCCTCTCCCGTATTGAAAGAATTGTACCAATTAACTTTACCATTACTTTCTGCATTGAATAATTCTGAACTACTTGGTTTTAATTCAGGCTCATAAACTCGATCCAAACCACTTTCATTCAGGTTTTCAAATACCCCACAATATTGCCACTCTCCTATGGCCTCTATACTTTTGTTTAATTGGTAGTACGTATCCCAATTATTTTTATGTCTTTCAACCAATGATTTCAGATAAGTTAGGGCATGTCTTAGATCTATGTTATCACTTCCCTTAGCAAAGGCATTATTCACATTATCTACGATTTCGGAATTGAATCCTTTATCAAAATAATCATCAAACACAAAAGGCTCTTTCCATAAAGCGTATAGATAATAATCGTAATTAGGTTTATTTAAGAAGCTTTCAAAAAAGTCCTCATTATGGGAAAGTTTTCCACGTTCTACCCGTAAAATTTCATTGATAACAAGATCCTCTAACTGATTTAAATCCTTTTTGGAGTTAAATTCAACAAAAGCATCTTCTCTTTCATTTGATAATAATAAGTCCCAAAACTTATCAAATTTAGATTGCGAAAAAGAGGTTAAAAAAGATAAAAAAAGAGTAATTGAAAGTAAAAAGTATTTGTTCATTAGTAGATTGGAATTTAGTTATTCCAAAATAGCAATAAATTTAACTTTTAACAATTTTATATTGTTCTAAGCCTCAATACAAAAGGGATTTATTCTTGACTAAAATCTAATGGAACAGTCTAAAAAACCTGATTTTACAAAGCAAAAACACCTAAAATCTAAAACTTCGTTTGGTCTCCAACAGTGAGCAGACCAAACGAGTGGGAATGATAGGTTATGGTTTAGAGATTGTTGATTATGTTAATTACTAATTATCAAATACCACAAACTCTTTTAAGAGCCCTTTTTGCTTTGATTTAGGTACTTCTGAAATAAAGGCATATTTACCCGGCTTTAAATCAACATAGAAGTAACCCTTACTCCCTGCTGGCATATCGTTGACACCTCCTAGGAAAGTACATCCTTCAGGAACTGGCGTGATTAATCCCTTGGGATCGGACCAATCCATCCACGATTCAAGTGCTTCTATACTTGCTCCTTGATCTAGTCGAACAAGATTGATATCATGCCAAATGTAATTTTCATGAGGTTTTTGATCCTTTACAAAAACAGAAAAAATTTGTTTTCCCTTTTTTATTGGAGTTGGAAAGCTAATCCCTTCCTCACCAGAAAGTGTTATTTCTACGGTTGGTTCTGGTGGCGAATTACCACTATCTTCATCTGTGATTATAATACCCTTTGCCATTCCCATTAATGTGTGAAATTTACCATTGGGCATTTTCACATAACACTCCATAATGTAATATCCTGGGTCCAATTTTACGGTTGTTATGGCTGTATGTTTTGGCGCTATGAGCCCAGTTCCACCAGAAAAAACAATATCACCATACCATGCAGGCAACTTACCAAAAGCGGCAAATCCTTCTTCTGGTTTCCCTTCATTAATTAAATCCATCCCTTCCCCAAAAACTGGTGCAATCTCTGTAATGGCATTTTCCTCAGTTTTTCCCTCCGGGTATTTATCCAAAAGGAAAAAATGGGTTTCGTTGGACTGATTTTGATATTTAAACGTATTCCATCCTGAGGGAATGGTATCAGCACAGATAAACTCCATACTTTTAGTGATGACATTTATGACCTTTTCTGGTTCTGGCACCGTTTCCTCTACGACCAAAACTTCAGTTTCTGTAACTGGGTTCTTTTTTTCGTTTTTACAATTAAAAAGAAATAAGATTCCCACCAAGGAAATCACGATTTTTGAATAGTTAGTTTTCAAACAAGTCATATGTAATTGGTTTTAAGATATTTAAGTTAATAAATTTTTATCAAAGCAAATCAATTAGGATTCATTTATTAATGAGTGCGCTATGAAATATAATGTCTTCTCAAGAAGATTCTTTACAATTTTTGTCCATCCGTTTCAATACACTTTAAAAACTTTATACATGTTTCTCTCCAATGCCTTGGGAATCTCAGAAATCAGCACATAATTTCCCTTTTCCAATTTGGCCTTGAAATAACCTGTTTCACCGGCTTCTAAATCTTCAACACCTCCAAGGAAAGTTAGCCCTTTTGGAACAGGAGTTTTAAAAGCTTTGATATTAGAAGCATCAATCCAAGTACCCAGCGAATCCAGCAGTTTCATATCATCTAATTTTACGAGATTAATATCGTGCCCCAATAGCGTTTCATATAGTTTTTGATCCTCAAACCTTACTGCCATTTGGTACTCTCCCGCTTTTATGGAATCCATAAAAGTGATTCCTTTTTTACTTGAAAGGTGAATATCAAAATCTGATTTAGGTTCTTTATTTTCATTTGCTGTCTCAGATACTACAATTTCCTTTAACATACCATAAAATGCATGTGGCATCCCGTTTGGCATTCTAACATAACACTCCATTACATAGGTGCCTGGTTTCAAGTAAACTGTAGTTTCGGCTGAACTTCTTGGTGCTATTAAACCAACGCCCCCACCCAATTTGACATCCTGCCACCAAGATGGAATTTTTTCAAATTCCTTCATAGCCTCCTCTATTTTGTTTTCGTTTAAATAGGTGAAAGCAGCCTTAAATGGAGGCACCAATTCATTTTTATAATTGTCAATGGTTATTCCCTCGGGCATTTTCTCGAAAATAAAGAAATGTGTTTCTCCAGATTTGTTATTATATTTAAAGGTCGTCCATCCAGACTGGAGTTGCGTTGGAATCTCAAAGTCCATAATATTGGTAGTCACCTCAACGACATTTCGTTTGTTTTCAATTGAAACAACACTTGCAAGTTTCTGTTTGCTCTCCTTACTTTCATTTTTGCAACTCATGGAAAAACATAGAACTAAAAGTATCCATAGATTGACTTTATAAATTTTAATAATGGTACTCATAATTATGGTGTTTAATTGTTTTAATTTATTTTCTTTTAACGATAATTTTTTTGGTTACTTGACCTTCATTAGTAACTATTTTAAGTAGATACAGTCCATCCTCAAAATCGGTAATGTCAATCTCGTTGGTTACACCTTCTGAAAAGACCTCTCGCCCTTTTAAATCAAACAATGAGACATTTTCAATTTTATGCAGCGAAGTGATGTTCAGTATTTCTGAAGCTGGATTTGGATATACTTTCACTCCCAAATCTGTTCTGAAATTTTGAGCATTTTCTTGTTTACATCTTACATTTTCTTGTGGTGAAAAGCTCCCCGATTGATTACATGCTCCACAATCTACTTCACATACAACTGCATGAGCTATCACATATATATCTGTATCCAAATCAGAAATATCAATAGGACCAACTTCAAATTCACTTAAGTTATTTAAACTCTGTTGAACAATGGTATATTGACCAGGTGCAACGGTATAATTTTTTCCTTTTTTTGGAAAAGGTGTACAACCTACATAGACATGAGCTTCTTTCAATACAAACCCTGGATATAAATTGTAGATGACCAAAAGATTATTTACTTGATAATCGACGGTTACAGTCCCAGACAATACACCATTATCTAAATTACATCCACCAGCACCAGCATATAAATCTAAACTATAAATACCTTCTTGATCAAACTGATTGGTCCAGCCCCAATTGTTAAATCCACTATCAATAAAGCAAACATTGCTATTTCCTTTAGCATAAGCTGTTTCGCATACCAACTCATCTTCACAACCATCTGGAATTCCATCACCATCTGCATCTGCCAAATCATTATAGCCAGGGCAAATATCCTCACAATCTGGAACGGTATCGTTGTCACTATCTGGAAGTACTCCTGAACAACCACAATCCTTGTCGTAAACATCGTCAATGGTACATGGATCGCCATCATCACAAGATGTTCCTACCAGCGAATTATCACAGCCATCATCACAACCATCAGGTATTCCATCGCCATCTGCATCGGCAGTATCATTAGAACCTGGACAGATATCATTGCAATCTGCTATACCATCTCCATCGGAATCCAAATCTGCAACACCGCAACCACAGTCTCCTGGTTCTACCTTGCCTGGGTCGTTTGGACACAAGTCATTACAATCTGGTGTACCATCGCCATCAGCATCTGTATCAGGAACTCCACAACCACAATCACCTGGTGCTATTTTATCCGGATCATTTGGACAGAGGTCATTACAATCTGGTGTACCATCACCATCTGTATCAACAAGATCATTACATGGATCACAACCATCTGGAATACCATCAGCATCAACATCTGCTAAATCATCAAAGTCTGGGCAAACATCCTCACAGTCAGGTACCGTATCGTTGTCACTATCTGGCAATGTACCTTCACAGCCACAGTCTGTGGTATACACATCGTCTATGGTGCAAGGATTTCCATCGTCACATGAGATGCCCACCAACGTGCTATCACAATCGTCTTTGCAGTCCGGTATACCGTCGCCATCGGTATCTAAAAGCACTTCAGATATACTACTGAAAGGTGCACTACCATTTTCTCCTGTAAACTGATTCACAATTGTTGCATTTGGATTATCAATATTTAAATCAAACTCAAAAAGTGCTCCATTACCATAAGTTCCTGTTGAAAAATTCAATTCAAAAGATGACACATATACTTTATCCTCAACTATACTGCCTACTCCTGTTGGAAAAAGCCCTGAAAAGCTATGAACTAGTGCAAATGAATCTGTATTTAAATCAAATTGATATAGAGTTCCAAAATTATTAGTACCACCTCTAATGGTAGATCCATATAACTGTTCTTCTTTAATTATTATTTCTCCTGAAGGAGATCTTGAACTTGAACCTCCTGTAAAATCATAACGATCTATATATGTGTCCGTATTAATATCATATTCATAAATAATTCCAGCACCAAATGATCCTCCTGAAGAAGTTGTACCATATAGATTTCCATTTGAACCCAAAACTAATCCAGTTGGCTCATAACCTTCATTAGAGTTTAAATCAAAATCTTTAATAATAGAATACGAATTAGTAGTTAAATTATATTGATATAATACACCTCCTGGAAATTGACCATGTTGAGTAGTCACCCCGTATATACTATTATTATACTCTGCTAAAAAAGTTGGCATATTTCCATTTGTATAATCAAACTGTACCAATTTTGTAAAAACACTTGTTTCTATATTGTACTGGTACAAAACACCTCTATCTCCTTCACCACCGCCTTCTGTTGTGCCATATAAGTTACCGTTAGAAGCTTGTATTAGATGAATTGGGCGGCTTCCGTGCTCGAAATATTGAAAATCCAGTAATTTAGTTGTAGTATTAGTTTCTGCATCATATTCAAAAAGGATTCCGTTATTATAATTTCCACCTCGCGTAGTTGTACCATAAGTCTTACAATTAGATGCCTGTACCAATTTACCTTTAGGGAGTCCACCATTAGGATCAGGTTTACCTATATACAACTTACAATTAAACGTTTGATCATCTACATCATATTCAAATAAGGTTCCAAAACCATCTCCGCCCCAAGATGTTGCTGAATCTGTAGTTAACCCATATAAATTTCCATTAGAAGAATGAACAAGTGTACCAAAACCATGATGTCCATTGATTACGGATTTAAAAGTTTCGATTACTGAATAAGAGAAATTACTCAATTCAAGTTCGAAAAGAGTTCCATTAGGGTTTATTAATGAATCATCTACGCCACCGTTCCATGTTAAACCATATAATTTAGTCCCTACTTGAACTAAATCTCCACTCGGATTAGTACCTGCTATACTATAAAAATCAAACCGTTTTGTATAAACATTGGTCACTGGATCAAACTCAAAAATTACACCATCATTATGAGTGCCGCCAAGTCTTGTTGTGGCATATAATTTACCATTTGATGCTTCCATAAAGCTTCCTTCTGGGTTTGCTCCTAATTCATCATCGTTGAATTCAATACCACTGTCAAAGTCAAAAAGTTTAGTGAATTCGTATGTGTCAATATTAAATTGAAAAATAACACCATTATTTACAGATCCTCCGTTATCGGTCATACCATACAACAACCCATTGCTAGCTTCAAACAAACTACCTTCTGGGGAATTTCCATCTATGTAAACATCTTCACTATTTCTAACAAAATCATATACTTTTATAATTGTCTCAGTTTCTATTGTGTATTCAAAGATTACACCCCCAGAACCTCCAATTGCATCACTTCCACCTGTTTGGGTCATTCCATATAACTTACCATTAGAAGCTTGAATCAAATTTCCTCTTGGAACGCCTCCAAAATTATTTGGATCGTTAACATCCATAAAATCAATTAGTTTTGTGATGGTATTCGTTTCCGGCACATATTCATAAATTGTTCCCCATCCATTTAGACCACCATTAGCACACATACCATACAATTTACCGTTATTTGCTTTTATCATACCTCCAATTGGTATTCCGCCAATATTTTGAAAGTCAAAATCAATTTTTTTGTTATAGGTATTTATATCCGGGTCATATTCAAAAATAGTTCCTCTATTATCAATTCCTCCAAAAGCCGTTAGGCCGTAGAGCTTTCCATTATTGGCTTCACAAAGATTTTTTGTTGTAGGAAAAGCACCATTATTTATTCTAAACTCTTTGAGAACTTGAGATGACCCTCCGGGTAAAGTTTGATAAATTACTCCGGCATCATCAATCCCTCCCTTTTCTGTAAGGCCAATCAGCTGCCCTTGTTGAGGGAATAGTGATATCGGGCACAAGTTTAATAGAAACAATAAAGCTTGGATTATTATTAATAATTTTGATTTCATAATTTTGAGATTTTAATTGATTAATAGCGTTTAAAATCATTATTGGTTATTTTCAAGAAATATCATACTACCAGATACTTCTCCTTATAACTTTAGTAAACCATTCTCACAGTCGGGTTGTTACCAGTAGCAAACGAGGTGCTGTTGTTTTCAAGAAGCCACAAATGACCTTTATTATCAAAAGTTACTGCACTTGGGTATTCTAAACCAGAAGCCACTACCCTATCTAAATTTCCGTCTAAATCATATGCTTTTATAGAACCTCCAACGGTTAAATTGGGGATGTATAAGGATAACCAACTGGTTTGGTCAAACTCAACCACATAAAGAAGATTGTCTGGACCTATCTCGATGTCGATTATAGAGGTTAGACCACTAATTATAGCCTCACAATCTTCTGAATCTTCAGAACATACTACATGGTTGGCTCCAGGTTGTATTTTCCAAATTCTAGAACGACCAATGGGTAAACCATCTGTATCGGCGAGAGCGCCCGTTAATTCCCCAACAAATACAGAACCATCATTTGCTACAGCTACTGAAGTTGGCACTGGTTGCACATAACAAGGAATATCTTCTTCAGCTCCCGTCTGCCAGCGAATCAAGTAATCACCATTTTCATCCAATGGAGGGGTCAAAATGGCTTTCCAATCAATTTCACCTGTTGATTTGGCCGATAAAACTGTATTTCCTGCGGCATCGGCGATAAGAAACTCATTTCCCGAAACAGCGGCCACCTTATAGGGATTATTTTGAGGACCCGCACTGTACCCGTCTATGGCTTCACATAATTGATCTTTCCATTGTGTTCCATAATTGGCATCTGGATCGTTCTCATATTCAAACGCTGCAAGATCCGCCACCATGGTTCCACCAGAAGGTGTCACCTTATATAGTTCTCCATTTTGGGCCAGATCTGACCCCCCTGTTGAAACATAGATATTCCCACTTCCAATAGAGGCTATTCCTTGTATATCTGTGGCTGCATCAAGAGTGGTCATCGTTTGGACGCTCCCATTTTTTATTAGGTCGACACGTTTGGACGCCCCATTATTGACTCCAACAAGAATGCCTCCATCCGGCGTGCTTGCAATATCAAACACAGATCCTTCAAATTCATATACCATTTGGTCATTAGTTTGCTTGAAGCTTTTGTTAGACATATTGTTATCATCTGACTGTATAAACTCTGAGGGTTCTTCACAACTTACTGCTAGCATGAGTAAAATTATGAGCATACCAATTGATGATTGACTTTTTTTGTTTCCTGTGAAAAATTGCGTTTTCATAAGTTATAGATTTTGATTAATAGCTTTTATTAGTATTTGTATATAACCTCCTAATTTCCTTTGCAAATAGTCAAGAGATTTTAATTACATAGGTAGTACATCTCTAAACTTGCATTCAGGATTTCGTAATTCTTATTGATTTAATAGCTTTCTTATTTTGCATGATATTAATAGTGTATTCACCAGTTTTTAAATGGTCGATATGAATAAAGATGTTCTTATCATCTTTTATTAATTTGTCTTTTTTAAACATGCTATTAAATAATTTCTCAGTAAGGAATTTTGAGAATATGGGTTGTCTACTTGTGTAAAGCTAGATTGATAAAAAAAGAAGAGGTATCACTCCTGTAACAAAGTATACCACTTATGTAACAAGTACTAAAAACTCTTTATTTATTGATGGTTTGAAGGTATTCTTTTGGTGTAGAATGGTATACTTCCTTAAAGCATTTAATAAAATAGGAAGGTGTATTAAAACCTGTTTTATAGGCTATTTCTGAAACAGTATCATCTGATTTTTCTAATAATGATACAGCCATTTTTAAACGTTCGTTGCGAATAAATTCTGATGTAGAAAGCCCAAAAAGGGCCTTTAATTTTCTATGTAATTGCATACGGCTCATTCGCATCTCTTGACTCAAGGTTTCCACCGTAAAATCAGATTGGGTCAAATTTTCTTTAATCGCCTCTTTAAGATTCGTAAAAAATTGCTCCTCTGTATTGGACACTTCCATTTCATAAAAATTCAACACATTGCTCTTTCCATAATATTCATGAAGCTTCTTACGTGTCTCTAGAAGTTTTTCAACTCTTATTTTGAGCTTTTCACTATTGAATGGTTTAGTTAAATAAGCATCAGCCCCTGTTCGTAAGCCTTCTATTTCGTTATGATCCCCTGATTTGGCCGTCAGTATAACGATAGGTATGTGACTGGTCTTAATGTCTTCCTTCAAGGTATTGCAAAGTTTGATGCCATCTACTTTTGGCATCATGACATCGCTTATAATGATGTCAGGCACATGCTTTATCGCCTTATCTATCCCTTCTTCCCCATTGGAAGCCTCTATTATTTTATAATGATCCTTCAATATGGATTTGACAAAGGTCCTTATATCGTCATCGTCCTCAACTATGAGTAATAAAGGTTTGACTGTTTTACCATTCAATGAAGCCTTGGAATCCTGTCTATTTTCTGAGTCTTCCTCTAGATCTGAAATGTTTAATGTAGGTTGTATTTCTGAATGATTATAATAACTTTTCTCAATTGGAAGACTAACCACAAACTGAATATCATTGTCATTCATGGAATGAGCGACGATTGTTCCATGTGACAAAACCGTAAGCTCTTTGACTAAGGACAAACCTATACCCACTCCTTCACTATGTGTATTGTTTTGATAATACCGTTGAAAAAGCTTAGGTAGTTCTTCATCCTTTAAACTATTGCCATTGTTAACAACTGTTACGGTTAAAAATCCATCATTTAAAGTAGCATCAAATTTAATATAACCTCCATCGGGTGTATACTTTACAGCATTACCCAATAAATTAGATACTATTTTTTCAACAACATCCCTATCAAACCATGCTTCATTCACATCGTCTATTTGATACGTAAATTCCAGATTCTTATCTTTCGCTTTAAACTCAAACCCAGTGACTATTTGCTTTAATAAAACAGACAAATTTCCTTGTACAACATTCAATTTTAAATTTCCCGTTTCTAACTTTGATAAATCTAGTAATTGATTAACCAAATTCAGTAAGCGCTTAGAGCTTCTCTTAATTAGATTTAATTCTTGTTTATCAGTTTCTGAAATATTGGGTTTACACAATTGGTTATCTACTGGTCCTGATATGAGTGTTAACGGGGTACGAAACTCATGAGAAATGTTATCGTATAACTTGGTTTTATATTCATCTAGTTTTTTTAATCTATCTGTCTCTCGGGTTTCCAACTCCAATTTCATTTTCATCTGCCACCTCCAATTTAAATACTTGTAAACGGCATAAATGATAAGTAACCCCAGCAAAACATAAATAAATTTTGCCAAACTACTAAGATACCATGGGTTTAATATCGTAAAGGAATAAGTAGCAGGTATTGTGTTCCAAAGACCATCATAATTACTGGAAATCACTTCAAACCTATAGTCATTTGGTGGCAAATTGACGTATCGGGCCAAATTATTATTGCCAGACTCCATCCATTCCTCATCATGATTAATCAATCGGTATTTAAAATTATTCCCTTTAGGTTTAGAAAAGTTTAAACTCTCAAATCTAATTGAAATGGTATTACTATCACTGGAAAAAGTATGGTCCTTTGAAAAATCAATTTCATTGTTAACAACTGTTATATCAGATATTATGGTTTTTGGAACGTTTGGGTTTTTGGTAATATTTTCTGGTTTAAACCAATTGACTCCTGCCAAACCTCCAAAATACATGACTCCTTGTTTGTCTTTATAATAAGCATTCGTATTAAATTCCAATGATTGTAAGCCATCATTAGTATTAAAGTTTTCAATTAAAAAATCATTACTTCCCTGATATCTAAACTTTACCAAGCCCCTATTGGTACTCATCCAAAGATTATTGGACTCATCAAATAAAACACCATAAATACAATTATCTGGAAAACCTTGATCAACCGAAAACACCTCCTTCTCTCTAGATTGAATATCATACCTAATTAGGCCATTTCCATTGGTACCAACCCACAAAATATTTTCATTAGTTGGGTCAAAAGCAATGCTTTTTATTTTTTTTGATTCTTTAAGGATTTGTTCCGCTTCTCCAGACTTTATATCGACTTTAAAAACTCCATCTGTATAGGTTGAAATCCATAGGGTTTTGTTGGAATCTTCAATAATACACGATACAGAATTAATTGAATTTAAAGTGGAGTCATCATTTGTATAATGGTATTTTTCAATGATACCATACTTCCTATCAAATTTAATCAAGCCATAATCACATGCCAGCCACATTTGTCCGTTTGAATCCCTAAAAATCTTGTTGATGTAATTAATATCCAAAGGCGTCTTTGAGGATGCATTGAAAACTTCATAACCTCCTTGATCATTAATAATGGTTAGACCTCCTTTTTTTCCTAATACAGTTCCATGTCCCACCCATAAATCACCATTTTCATAATACATGGCGTTTATGGCTGATGTGAGCAATGGTGAGTTTCTATCTGTTAGGGTTTTGAATTCATCTCTAACTTTGTTGTAAATTGTTAAACCATTAGTGGTACCAAAAAACACATTCTGTTCATTATCAGTTGCAATAGAGAGTACAACCTCAACATTCACGTCCTCTGGCACTTGACTAGATGTTAACACATTAAACTTAGAAAGGTATTCATCATAATATGCCAAACCCGAAACATTGGTTCCTAACCAAATAACACCATTGGAATCTTCATATAAAGTAAAAATCTCATTATCACTTAAGGCATATAAATTGCCTTTTTGAAACTTAAGTTTTTCAATTGTATTGGTACGAAGATCAAGGAGTAAAATACCTTGCTTAAGAGTACATATCCATAGTCTTTGATATTTGTCTTCGTGAAGGGAAAGAATATAAAGATTTTCTGGAAGTTTGGGATTGATTGTATTTGCAGATTGAAAATCAAAATCAGATTTTGATTTGTAATACAGACCATCTCCCAAAGTTCCCAACCATACGACACCATCTTGAGATTTTTCTAATACATGATTTCTAGATGAGTTCTTATTATGGATAATCTCATATGTATTTGATTTTAAACTGTACCTATAAATATCATTGAACGTCGTCAAATATAAATGTTCCGCTTCTTCCAGAAAATGATGTACAAATAGATCCTTTTTGGGAGGGTTAAATAGAACCGTGGTATCCTTATTCTTAGCACCAATAGTTATTACCTGACCATTATACATGCTGAAATACATATTGGAATAAGAGTCTTGAAAAATATTGACTACGGAATCATTAGGAAAAACTCTAAAAAAGGAATCTGTTTCCTTTTGATATTTCTCTAATTTACAGCCAGAAGATATAATCCATAAATTGTCCTGCCTGTCAACAAAAGTCCTTCCTAAAACCTTTCCTCTGCCCTTGGCCGTTGCATCAAACTGTTTATTGTAATGCTTAAAATTGTTGCCATCATACCTATCCAGTCCACTGCGAGTAGCAATCCAAAGATACCCCGTACTATCTTGTGCAATACCAATCACACTATTTTGTGACAAGCCATCTTCATTATTTAAATATCTAAATGTTACTTGCTTGAGATTGGTCAAATCAGGTTTTATTTCCTGAGCTTGTAATACACACAAACCAGAAAACACCCAACATATAAAAACCGATATAAAGATGTAACTTCTAATAATTCAGCATTTTAGTAAAAATACTAAACTAATTAGAATCAAGAAATTATCTTAGGTAAGAAGCTCAGAAATAACCATAACCATTTTTTCTGCTCTATTTTTCACCTCTTCCTCTGTCCATGACAATTTGATTAAACAAGAAATATTGCGTCCGATAAAGTGATCAGATTGGTCAAAGTTGGCATCATGCAGATACTTTAGACCTTCCCCCACATCTTGAGGAATCGGATAAAGAGTCTTCAATTCTTTAAGGTGTTCCCATTTCCTTATGTAATGCCAATTGTTATCATAATAATGAAAACAGCCATCAACCCCTTGGTCTTTAAATCCTTCCATAGTTTTTCTAGCTGCATCCAATGTGGGCATAAAGAAATTCAAAAAGGCATAGCTCTCTTCTCCCCCTTCAGGAACCGCTCTAAACTCAATCCCTTTCACTTGGCTTATAGCTTCACGAATAATCGTATAGTGTTTTTTCTGAGTTTCAATAAAACTGGGAAGTCTTTTCATTTGAGCTAGACCAACAGCTGCATTCAATTCGGAAATACGGAAATTATAACCCAAAAATGGATGTCCTTCGGCCCCTCTGTCCATGCCTAAATGATCATGACCGTGGTCACTAAAATGGTCTGCGTTTTGGTAAAACTCAGAATTATTGGTAACCACAGCTCCACCTTCACCACAGGTTACGGTTTTGACAAAATCAAAAGAAAAGCAACCTACATCTCCAATAGTTCCCAGAGCTTTTCCTTGATAGGTGGCACCAATAGCCTGACAAGCATCTTCTATGAGTTTTAAATGGTATTTAGCACATAACGCTTTAAAAGCCGATAAATCTGCCATACTTCCACACATATGAACTGGCATAATAGCCTTGGTTTTTGGAGAAATGGCTTTCTCAACCGCTAACGGATCAAGCGTTAAAGTATTATCGACATCTACCAATTTAGGAATAGCTCCAACCATCATGACAGCCTCAAAACTGGCTACAAAAGTAAAGGTGGGCATAATGACCTCATCACCTGCCCCTATACCCGCAACAGCCAATGCCATTGAAACTGCCGCTGTACCACTAGATACCACTTGAGCGTGTTTGACTTGTAATTGGTTTTGAATTTCCTGCTCTAATTCTCTGGCTTTCCAACGCCCCTGACGCATTCCATCAAACCCGTAACGCATTAATACTCCGGTCTCTAAAACTTCGTGAACTTCCTTTCGTTCTATATCTCCAAACAATTCAAATCCAGGCATGGTAAATTTTTAAAAATAAGATTTCAAAACTACAATTTATAAGGCACAAAAAAGAGTGTAAAATAGATTAATGCCGATGCTTTATCGACTTGTCTTTTTACCAAATAACTACAGAATCTTCAAGATTCTTTCTAACTTTTTTAAAGGAGGCAAACATATCATCATCTGCGCGGAAACCAATGGGCATAACCAATACCGATCTTAACCCTTTGGGAGTTAAACCTAATAGTTCATCATACTTATTTGCTTCAAACCCCTCCATAGGGCAGGCATCAATACCTTCCATAGCACAGACGGTCATTAAATTTCCCATGGCTAGATATGCTTGATGAGTGGCCCAAACCTCTATTTGATCTTGAGACTTGTTTTCAAAATCTTCAATTAGGAAATTCTTAAAAGGTTTTAAAACCGTTTTTGGAGTATTTCGGATGTTATGAACCCTATCAAAGTATTCAGTTACAAACTCTTTATCTATCGATGTCTGTACACAAAACACTAACACATGAGATGCTTGCTCCACTTGTTTTTGTCCCATGCTAGCAGCAACCAATTGTTTTTGTTTCTCTTTATTTTGAACAACCACTAATTTAATAGGTTGCAAACCATAGGAAGTCGCAGTCAAATTAAATGCTTGTAACAATGTGGATAGTTGTTCTTCCGTCAAAAACTTTTCACTATTAAAGGCCTTTGTGGCATAACGCCATTGTAATTGTTCTATTATTCCCAACTTCATTTAATTTAGGTTGCAAAGATAGCGATTTGAACGTGTGCCCTTTTAAGTTCCAAATAAATCTTATTAAATATGCAAAAGGCAAACGAATACCTCCTGACCATAGAAGGAACTTTTGAATTTTAAAAATTACGACAAACAAAACCTTGTGAATCATTATTTTAGAATCCTTTAATTTAAAACCAAAACTTTTCTTAAAAAAAATTATTTTCTTTTCAAGAATAGTTCTTATATTTGCAACCGCTTAGGAGAAATGGCAGAGTGGTCGAATGCGGCAGTCTTGAAAACTGTTGAGGGTCACACCTCCGGGGGTTCGAATCCCTCTTTCTCCGCAAAAACCCTTGAAAGTTACTTAACTTCAAGGGTTTTCTTTTTTATTGCCTACAGCATTCAACTCTTTTTGTTTTTAAGATCGATGAATTAACCTTTGTCTCTTCCTATTCAATTAAAAAATCATTTCTATCTATTTTTCTGCTAATTCTCCATTACTAATTCTATATTTAGTAACTTAGTAACTAAGCAACTGCCGCAAATAGAAAAATAAAGGAAATCAAATAGCCTCACCTTGGTATCAAAAAACCAATAGATTTTCTATTCTAGCCCCAATTCCTTAACACCTCCCTTATCGCCTTTTAACCCGCTTGACAAAAATAATATTTTATGAAAACTGTACTCATCACAGGAACAAGCAAAGGTATCGGACTTGAAACTGCCTTAAAATTTGGGCGTGCTGGTTACCAAGTAATTGCTACAATGCGCCGCCCCGAAGCCGCTGTAGAATTAAAACAGAGCATTAAAAAAGAATCTTTAGACATTACAATTTGTGAGATGGATGTTGATTCTAATACTTCTGTTAAACAATGTATGGACAACATCAATCAAGACGGTGTTTTTATAGATGTGCTTGTCAACAATGCTGGAATTGAACGTCATGGTTCCATTGAAGAAATGTCTATAGATGATTTCCAAGCCATTATGAACACCAACTATTTGGGAGTCCTACGATGTACTAAGGCCTTGTTGCCACAAATGCGAAAAAACAAATCAGGTTGTATCATCAATATTGCCTCTGTTTCAGGGCACATTGCAAATAGTCCCTTGGGTGGGTATGCCGCAAGTAAACATGCACTTGAAGCCATTAGTGAAGCTTTGGCGCAGGAATTAAAACCATTCAATGTTAAGGTAGCCATTGTGGAACCTGGGATTATCAAAACCCAAATGGCTATGGATATATCCACCAACCAAGAATCCATTTATCCGCATTCAAAACGACTTGCTGGTCTTTTTAAAGCTTCCTTAGAAACCCCTACACCACCCTCACTGGTAGCTGATAAGATATTTGAAGTTGCTGAGAGCAACGATTGGAAATTAAGACATCCCGTTGGTCCCGATGCCGAACCCTTTATTGCCTGGAGAAAAACAAAATCTGATGAAGAATGGGTGGATTGGAATGCCACAAACGACGACGAATGGTACCAAGCCGTTGAGCAGGAATTTGGGCTGAATGCTAGATAGACAATGGCATGAAACAAAAAGTATGTTGAGTTCTTGTTAATATTGTTGTACTACCTTCATAGGATTTTAACACTACCCACCAAAGGCAAAGGCCAGAGCCATAAACAGGACCATCACTTTTAATCAAATTATGGCTATGATTAGTTATGGCCATAATTCCTCAATTGAAGTACAATCAAGATTATTCCGTTATTCTATAATTCCTTCATACCATAAATGATCTAAAAGCTTCCTTCAGCACTTCACTTGAATACCACATAACTATTTTTAAAAAGGAATGGTTCTTGATACCTGTCTTTTCGTTATTTAAACCAAAACATTTACTATGAACAAATTTCTTTTCCTAACCCTCTGTTTAACCTTAGTGTATTATAATTCCTATAGTCAATCCCAACAAAACGACATCAAACTCACCGTTTCTGCTTTACCCCTATATGGGTCTTCAGATGGTTTTGAATCAGGCATCAATGGAATGGTGCTTAAACCTTCAGTCGGGTATTTTATTTCAGATAAAACTTCTATTGACATCAATTTTTCCTACGCCACTTTAAACGATTTAACAATCGCCGGTGTTGATTCCTATTATAACTCGTTTGCTTTTATTCCAACTTTAAGAAACAACTTCATCAACAAAGAAAAATGGCGATTGTTTGCTGAATTAGGTTTTGGTTTGGGAACCATTAAATATGATGCAGATCAAAGTTCGTCACGTACCAATAAGCATCAAGATCTAAGTGGTGGTATTTCTATTTTAAATATAGGGATAGGAACAAACTACTTCCTGAATGATAAATTTGGATTCGAGTTTATCATACCCTACATAAGCACTAGAAACATCACATCAAAGAATACTAATAACCTTTATTCAGGCATTGGACCCACTATCGGATTTTCCTATGTTTTGAACTAAGCTCAGTCAAACAAGTAATCATTTAAAACTTGATTAGAAACAAACTATTAGACCACATTAAACCAGCTCGAAAAGCTAATTTTACAGCGTTTTTCACTAAATTTAAGTTTTAAACCCTTACGTAATGAAAAACATAGTTGTTGCCATCGATTTTAAAGACAATGAACAGCTTGTGTTAGACAAGGCCTATAGCTTTTCTAAAGCTTTTAATTCAAAATTATGGCTTGTTCATATTGCAGCACCAGATCCAGATTTTGTTGGATATGAAGTGGGCCCAGATTACATACGGGAAACCCGAGCCGAGGAATTAAGGGATGAACACAAAAAAATTCAAGAATATGCTGGGGAACTTGTAAATAAGGGAATCGAAGCGGAAGCTCTGTTGATTCAAGGTGAAACCGTTAAAACATTGCTTGAAAAAGCTGAAGATTTGAATTCCGAACTAATTATAGTAGGTCATCACAATCACAATATTTTCTACCAAGCATTCATAGGTAGTGTGTCTTCTGAAGTTTTAAATGAGTCCAAAATACCTATTTTGGTTATTCCTTATAAATAAAAAAAATCGGCTGTTTCTAAAACAGCCGATTTTTTTTATCTGAACTATAATAGTTCCATTAAGAGTTTACAACTTCTTTTAATACCTCAACCACGTAATCAACATCCTCTCTGGTATTGTATTTACTAAATGAAAAACGCAGTGAAGGTTTTAATAAATCCTCATCACTTAGAATGTGTTCCAAAACATGTGATCCCTTACTGCTACCACTTTGGCAAGCACTTCCTTTAGAACAAGCAATACCTTTTAAATCCATTTGAAACTGCAAGGTTACTGCCTTTTCAGGTGTCATGGGCAAACATACATTAATCAACGTATAAGTGCTCTTTACAGAATCACCACAATTGCCATTAAATTTAACTTCAGGAATTTCCGATTTAATCTCTTCCTTGAAATAATCCTTAATAGATTGTACATAAGCTCTTTCTTCCTCTAGATGGTCATAAGCCAGTTTAAAAGCAGTCTCCAATCCTTTGATATTATGAACTCCTTCAGTACCAGCTCTAAAACCACGTTCTTGAGATCCGCCAAAAATAAGCGGTTTCAAACCACTATTTTTACGAATAAACGCAAACCCTATACCTTTAGGACCATGGAATTTGTGGGCTGCAGCCGTCATAAAATCAATAGGCACATCTTGTACATCCCATTCAAAATGCCCTACAGACTGTACCGTATCACTATGAAACAAAGTATTGTTTTCTTTACAAAGCTCTGCCACTTTTTTGATATCCAAAATATTTCCTACCTCATTATTTACATGCATCAAACTCACAAGTTTTTTTGAATCATCTGCTTGTAATAAACGCTCTAAATCTTCCAAATCCGGACTACCGCAAGCTTGTAATTTAACCATCTTACCTTGGATTCCATATTCCTTTTCCAATTCTTCCACAGTATGAAGAACAGCATGGTGTTCAATGGGTGATGTAATAATTGTTTTTACACCAGCATCTCTAACAGCACATCGCAAAATCATATTATCAGCTTCTGTTCCTCCTGATGTGAAAATAATTTCTTGAGGTAGCGCATTCAAATACTTGGCTATGGTTTTTCTTGCTGATTCGACAATTGTTTTTGACGACCTACCAAAAGCATGAGTTGAAGATGGATTTCCGTAATTTTTCTGCAGCACCTCCATCATATCATGGATCACTTCCTCCCTCACTTGTGTTGTTGCAGCACTATCAAAATATACAGATTTCATAAGTTTTTTGACATTTGTTTCTAAGGTTTGCAAAATTACCGCAAATAAAATTATTAACAAGGATGGCCTACGTATATTTGGTAAAACTTTTATTTTTGCTAACTAAACTTATGTTATGCAAAAATTTCTTGCTCTTTTTTCCTTGGCCTTCTTGGTGTTTGCTTGTGATGACGGTGATGTTTTAACCATAAATATTGATTTTGATGATGAATTCTATGCTTGTGGGCAAACCGTATTTTATAAAACCAAGGAAGACCCTACCGAGTCCCTCTCTCTTTATGTAGATGATGCAGACGTTTTAAATGACATTTTTCAATTAGAATTTGTTGATGAAAATGAACTATTGGTTCAATTGGTTAATGAAAGTTTGACCGGATCTGGAACTTTTAATTACCGAACCTACAATCGTGATAATATCAATAATATATTTTGTAATGATGTGCCCCCAGCAGATCTGCAAATCAATCAAGATTATGTAAGTTCAAGTTCCTATATCTTAACGATAGCCTTGTTGCAAGATGACAACGATGGTGTTCCAGCAGAACTGGAAGATATAAATGGCAATGGAGATTTATATGATGATGACACGGATGGTGACGGTATTCCTAATTTTTTGGATGCTGATGATGATGGAGACAACATTTTGACCATTGTGGAATTAGATGATAATGATTTGGTGGATGCCAATGGAGATGGGGATAATGACGATGACGTTGATGGCGATCCATTGACCAATCCAGTGGATACCGACGGAGATGGTATTCCCAATTATTTAGATAACGACGACGATGGCGATTTTGTTTTAACCATTGATGAAGAAAACATCACACAGGATAACAATCCTTCTAACGATTTTACAAATCCTAATGTAGCCGATTATTTGAACTCGGATGTAGCTACTACTGTTCCCGCCACTGCTTACAGACCCCATAACATGTCTTTGAATTTTTCCATTCACCTTGAAGTCAACAACGTTACTTTTGAGTTTTTAGAACAGGATACTTTTGATTTTGGGGAATTGCAGAGTTCCAGTGATGTTCCAACATCTTATACTAGAACTGTAACCCCTCCTTTTCAATAGGTAGTTGGTGGATTTTGATAGATGTAAACCTCGGTAGCTCCCAATCCATATTTTTGGTAGTTGGCGTCATAAAATTTGACATTATCGTACCTTCCAAAGAGGTATTCCAATTCTAATTTTAATACACCTTCTCCAACTCCATGTATAAAAACAACCTTGGGTATTCTATTTCGTATGGCAAATTCCAAGCGCTGTCTAGCTACGTCCAATTGCAAACTCAACATGTCATGATTAGACATCATGCCAGACTTATCTGTTAATTGGTGAATATGCAAGTCCACCTCCATCGGTGGTTGAAATTTTTCCTTCCCTTTTCTGACTTGTTTAGGCTTACGCTTTCCTTCCTCCTTTTCATTCAAATCAAACTCTGGACTATCCATAAAATTGAGGTCTTCCGAAATTAAAACCAAATCAGAGACAGGAAAAACCATTTCAAAACCGTCTTCCGTTTTGATTGTAGCTTGACCACCTTTGATTGAGGTTACCACCCCAGTGAGGTCTTCGTCCATTAATGATACTATGCTGCCCCTTTTTATTGCCACGACTATTGATCCGTTGAATTGTTATCGTCTTCTCTATCCCTTTTACTTTGAATTCCTGTTGATATTCGATACAACCCAACCATTAATAAAGCAATTCCTATGATTAAAACCACTTGATTTTGTTCCTCACCTGCTTTGGCGTAAATAGCGACACAAGCTCCCAAAAGGATTATAATATAGTTGACGTATTTTGGCATAACTTTCTATAAAAGGAGTCCTATTATTTTATTAAATATACTTGGCAAAAATAACCCAACTCTTTTTAGCTGAAAAATATTTTTGAATCCATTGTTTAATTAAGTACTTTTCAAGTTGTTAAAAAACGGAACAAAGAAAATAATCATGTCTTCTCTTGATAATTACATGCTGCCATGTCTAAATAAAACACTTTTGGGATTTGAATGTCCAGGATGTGGTATACAGCGCTCTGCCATAATGATTACCAAGGGAGATTTTAGTGGTGCCTTTTATATGTATCCTGCTATTTTTACACTCATTCTTTTGGTTCTCTTTTTTATATTTAACAAATACTACAAATTTAAAAATGATCATAAGGTCATGGGTGGCCTTGTCATTCTAAATGTGGTAATCATTATTACTAATTATATCATCAAATTAAGCCATTAAAACAATCTCTTTATGGAACAAGAAAAACTCAATCCAACTTTAGTTTATGTATTAGCCCTTTTGGCACTTCCCTGCTGCTGTATTTGGGGATCAGGATTTATTTTATCTGGAGCAGCTTTTTTTATTGCCAACAATAAGTTGAATAAAGTCAAGGCCAATCCTGAAGCCTTTGAACCAAGCAGTGTTAAAGCAATGCAAACGGCCAAAATAGTTGCTCTAGTTATATTAATCATCAATGTTTTAACTCTTATCTGGAGTATTTATAAAATAGCTACTGGTGGCGGAATAGAAGGCATGATGGAAGAATATCAAAGAGCCATGGAAGAATTCCAGAGCCAACAACAAAACCAATAAAAATTGGATTACATCTTATAAAAGCGACCCGAAGGTCGCTTTTTTTATGATAAATAATATCTTTGGTACAATATATGTTTAGCTTTACGTTACCATTCAAAACTACTATATGCAGCGACTTTTAATTTTAGCCCTAACCCTATTTCATGTAGCCCTTTTTTCCCAAAATACAGCCATTGGCACTTCAGAAAAATTGGTTTTTACGGCTTCTTACAATATGTCTGGGATTTTAACCGATTTAGCAGAGGTGAAAATGGAAACGAGTCCTGTCAAGACCTCAAAAACGACCTTACTTCGATTAAAATGTACTGCAACAACCTATTCCAAATGGGATAGTTTCTTTAAAATTCGGGATTTATATGAAAGCTATGTGAGTCCAAGATCATTAACGCCCTATCTATATAAACGAGATATTGATGAAGGCGGTTATTACAAATTTATGCAATACACCTTCAGCCATAAAACGCATACTGTAAAAAGTCTTAAAAAGAAAAGAAATGGTAAAGGAGAGATTTGGGAGGAAAAGAAAATTGTGTCTATAGGAGCCTCAACCAGAGATATCGTTTCAACCATTTATAACATTCGTAACATTGATTTTTCGCAATTTCAAAAAGGAACTTCCAAAACCTACAAAGTCATTTTTGACAATAAAGAACATTTGGTTAACATTAAAAACTTGGGACAAGAACAATTGAGTACTGCTTTAGGAAGTAAAATGTGTCATAAATTATCTATTTCAATGAACAATGATGTTTTGAAAGGATCTAATGATAATTTGCTTTGGCTTACAGCAGATGCCAATAAAATTCCTGTATTTGCTAAATTTAAAATTGCTGTGGGTAACGGAGAATTAAAAATAAAATCCGCTTCAGGACTAAAAAATTAATTATGAAAAAAGCACTAACTATCTTAGCTATTATTAGCTCTATATTAGCGGTTATTTTATCTGTTTTACCGCTTTCAAATTTGGCATTTATTCCCGCGATTGGGTCGCTTATTTTTGGATTAGCAGCTTTTTATTTTGCCAATAAAAACAACCAGCCCAAACATACTGTTCAATTAGCCTTTTTACTGACTATTATTGCTTTATCCATTGCTACTTACAAATCTATTTTCACAGAAACCGAGGTTGGAAATACAGAGGCGCTTGAGAAAAAGGAAGAAGAATCGGTTGAAGATTCCATGGAGATTTTAGAAGGCCTAGACACAGAAGAAATCGATGGTATTGAAGTCGAAGAATTAGACGGTATCGAAACAGATGAATTGGAAGATGTTGATACTAATGAACTCGATGACCTTGACATTGAAGATGAGGATTTATAATCATCATTTATAAAACATGAATAAATAAAAAAGAGAATCTTTCCGGGTTCCCTTTTTTTTTGCTTTATTTGAACTAATAAGCTATTATTCAATACCTATGAAAGCCTTTTTAATTGCTTCCATACTCACCCTTATTGGCTCTTGCGCCACTCAAAAATACTCTGACAAAATAGACATTTTAAAAAATGGTATTCATATTAAGGACAGTACGGCTATTTTAGAATTTTCACAAACAATAACTGCTCCCGAATTAAAAGTTCATTTAGAATTTTTAGCTAATAAAGAACTATATGGAAGGGAGACGGGAGAAGCAGGCCAAAAACAAGCATCAGAATTTTTAAAAAGCTATTACCAATCCTTGAATATTCCTTCTCCAATGGAGGATTCCATCTATTTTCAAAAGATACCCAAGGATTATTTTCCTGAAAAATATAATGCTTCGGAAAACGTATTGGCCTTTATAAAAGGCACCGAAAAACCGGAAGAAGTCGTCATCGTTTCGGCTCACTACGACCACTTGGGCCTACAAGATGGAAAAATCTTTTATGGAGCAGATGACAACAGCTCGGGAACTTCTGCTATTTTAGAAATTGCAGAAGCTTTTCAACTAGCCAAGGAAAAAAATCAAGGACCAAAACGCAGTGTGTTATTTTTACATGTCACCGCAGAGGAAATAGGACTACAAGGATCTAAATATTATACCGAGCATCCTGCTTTTCCTTTAGATCAAACCATAGCTGATCTAAACATTGATATGATAGGACGCGTAGATCCCAGCCATGAAGATAATCCTAATTATTTATACTTAATTGGCTCCGATAGATTGAGCCGCGAACTACACTATATTTCAGAAAAAATAAATAATTCCTTTTTCAATTTCAGTTTGGATTATAAGTATAATGATGAAAGTGATCCAAATCGTTATTATTACCGCTCAGACCACTACAATTTTGCCAAGAACAATATCCCTGTAATCTTCTATTTTAATGGAGAACATGAGGATTACCACCAACCTACTGACACACCTGATAAAATTAATTATGAATTGCTTGAAAAAAGAGCTCGTTTCATTTTTGCCACTACATGGCAATTGGCTAATATGGAAAATAGGCTGCTTATGAATGAGGACTTTTAATTTATCAAAAACCTTGTTAATTTTTTAAAAAATACCTGTAAGCACTACCTGTATTGCTTACATTTGTTTTCTACACATTAAAATTCATTTCATGAGAAAACTAATACTCTCTATTTTAGTGGCACAGCTCTTTTGGGCTTGTGGTTCACAAAAAACAAATACCAGTAGCTCAGAACCTTCGGTACCGTTAGCAGATGAAACTACTTATGCTGCCACCATTACATCTCAAGAATTAAAGGATCATTTATACACCTATGCTTCAGATGAATTTGAAGGAAGGGAAACTGGTGCTCCAGGACAAAAGATGGCAGTTAATTACATTCGTGAAGAATACAAAAAACTGGGAATTAAGGGTGGAATGCCTGATGGCACCTATTTCCAAGAAGTCCCTTTGGAAGTTTTGGACACCCCTGAGGTCAACCTAACCATAAACGGTCAAGAGTTCAAAATTACAGATAACTTTATTTCTCTTTCAAGTGCCATGGACGGTTCTTTGAATGCCAATGAGGTGGTTTTTGCAGGATACGGAATTGAGGATTCCAATTACTCAGATTATTCACAATTAGACGTTAGAGACAAGGTTGTTTTAATCAAATCTGGAGAACCTAAAACGGAAAACGGAACCTACATCATTTCAGGAGATTCAACGCCTTCAAAATGGTCAAATTTTAGACAGGAGTTTGCGTCTAAAAGAGATCTTGCCAAGGAAAAAGGAGCTAAATGTGTTTTCTATTACAACCCTCAGCTTTATGAGATGGCAAAAGGTCGCTTTGGGAGCAATCGCCGAAAAAGCATGAGCTTAAAGGGAAAATCTGGAGATATGTTTTATTTCATGGTCAATTCTGATTTGGCTCAGGCTATCCTTCCAGAAATTGATCAAGATGAAACTGCTAAAGTTATTCCAGCGAAATTATCTTTAGATTATAAAAATGTTTCAGAGGAATTTAGTTCCGAAAACGTATTGGCTTACATTCCTGGTTCTGAAAAACCAAACGAATTTATTGTTATATCTGCCCACTTGGACCATGAAGGTATTAAGGACGGAAAAGTTTACAATGGTGCAGATGATGATGGTTCTGGTACCGTGGCCGTTTTAGAAATTGCTGAAGCATTTCAAACAGCTGTAAAAAATGGACAAGGCCCTAAGCGATCCATTCTATTTTTAAATGTTACCGGTGAAGAAAAAGGACTTTTAGGCTCCCGTTATTATACAGATTTTGATCCTGTTTATCCATTGGCAAATACCGTTGCTAACCTGAACATCGATATGATTGGTCGTGTCGATCCCAAACACGATGACACGGATGGTAATTATGTCTACTTAATTGGTAGTGATAAATTGAGTACAGAATTACATAACATTTCAGAAGAAGTGAACAAAAAATATTTAAATATTGCTTTTGACTACACTTTCAATGATGATAATGATCCGAACAGATTTTATTACAGAAGTGACCATTATAACTTTGCAAAAAACAACATTCCAGTCATTTTCTATTTTAACGGAACTCATGAGGATTACCACCAGCCTTCTGACACTCCAGATAAAATCAGATATGACTTGTTGGAAAAAAGAACACGTTTAGTATTCTATACCGCTTGGGAAATAGCCAATAGACCAAATAGGATTGTAGTAGACAAAGCAGAATAGCAATCGTACTTCACAAAACAAAAGAAGCCTTTCAGAAAACTGAAAGGCTTTTATTTTGGGTGGAAGATCGGTCTCGAACCGACGACCTCCTGAACCACAATCAGGCGCTCTAACCAACTGAGCTACAACCACCATTTTAATTGGATTGCAAATGTATATTATTTCCTTTTTTCTGCAAAGACTTTTTTTAAAAAAATTTACTTTAAATCAAACAAACTATCTACCGCTGGATATCTTTCTACCGTAAAGCCTTCACCGTATTCCACACCAATCAATCTACCTAAATCCCTTGCTCTGTATATGATACTATCTGTGAAGTTCTTGCTTGAGATAGGAGTTTCTGGTTCCTCACTGTTTGGATCATAAAACTGAGTTTTATAGGCCAACACCGACTCCATTTTTTGATTGACAAATCCACTTACATCTACTACAATATCTGGCTCCAAATTTTTCCATTGAATGTAGTGATACACCTGCTTAGGCCTCCAGGGTTCTTGCCATTCCTCTGAGTCCTCTATTTTGGTATCTATTTTTCTTAAACCACTTAAAAAACACGCATCACTTACTAATTTACTTCCTTTACCATGATCAATATGTCTATCATCAACAGCATTGCATAAAACCACCTCTGGTTGATACTTGCGAATCATTTTAATAAGCTCTATTTGATGCCATTTATCATTCACAAAAAATCCGTCGGCAAACTCCATGTTGATTCGTAAGGGCACTCCTAAAACATTAGCCGCATCTTGGGCTTCAGAATCTCTGGTTTCGGCAGTTCCCCTAGTTCCCAATTCGCCCCGAGTCAAATCAATAATTCCTACTTTTTTCCCTTTGGAAATTTCTTTTGCAATAGTGGCACCGCACCCCAATTCTACATCATCGGGATGTGCTCCAATAGCAAGGATTTCTAATTTCATCTGTTTTTTTTTACTTAGAAGCTTCTATAGCTTGTTCTATGTCATTTATTAAATCCGTTTTGGACTCAATGCCTACAGAAAAACGAATTAAACGATCGGTAATGCCAATGGCATCTCTTTCTTCTTGCGAAATGAAGGAATGGGACGTTTCAGCAGGCAACAACATGGTGCTTTCAACACCTGCTAAACTTAAAGATGGTTTAATAATTTTAAGAGCATCAAAAAACCTTGCAACGTCTAAGCCATCTTTTAACTCAAAAGAAATCATGGCTCCAAACCCCTTCATTTGACTTTTAGCCAACTCATGTTCTGGATGGCTTTTTAAGCCAGGATAATAAACTTTCTCGATATTTTCATGAGTGTATAAATACTTAGCCAATTTTTTGGCATTTCTAGTTTGGGCCTTTACCCTGAGACCTAAAGTTTTCATGCTCCTTTCAAGCATCCACACGGTAAAGTCACTCAGGCATCCACCAAAATTCATCGCTACTCTATGAATGTCTTTCATAATTGTTTCTGTGGAAACAACTGCCCCTGCCATAATATCACTATGACCACCTAAATATTTCGTAGCCGAATGAATTACAATGTCTACACCCAATTTTATGGGATTCTGCAGTACTGGACTAGCAAATGTGTTGTCTATGGAAGTTAAAATTCCCTTCTTTTTCCCAAGTTCACCAATACCACGTACATCCGTGATTGTCAATAAGGGATTGGAAGGTGTTTCAATATGGATTAATTTCGTATTAGGTCGTATGGCTTTTTCAAAGTCTTCCACTTGATATCCATCGGTAAAAGTAAATTCAACACCATATCTGGATAAGTCATTTTTAATAAAATTTGCTGTTCCTCCATACAAGGTATTTTGTACCACCAAATGATCACCAGACTTCAAAAATGTTAGAAATACAGCACTAATGGCTGCCATACCAGAACCAAAAATGAGTCCAGATTCAGCAAACTCCAAAGCTGCTATTTTCTTGGCCAGATGCTCCTGATTTGGAGTATTGAATGCTCTTGGATACCTTTTTATCTCCTCATTAGACTTGTAGGAGGTAGCCATATATAAGGGAGATACAGCTCCTTTAAATTGTTCATCAGGCACTTCACCCGTATGTACGCATGTGGTATTGAATCCAAGATTATTCTCTGACATAGTATTTTATTGGTTTAGGTATTCCAAAACGTTGTGCTCAATTCGGTTTGAAATATCACTGAGGTCAGCTTTAACAAAGGATTCTCCAGTAATATTTTCATAAAGCTCAATGTAACGTTCGCTTACCGTTTCAATATACTCATCGCTCATTTCGGGTACAACTTGTCCTTCCAAACCTTGAAATCCGTTAGAAATCAACCATTGACGAACAAACTCCTTGGAAAGTTGTTTTTGAGACTCGCCGTTGTCCTGTCTTTCTTGATACCCATCGGCATAAAAATAACGTGAAGAATCGGGGGTGTGAATTTCGTCTATCAAAACAATCTTGCCCTCTTTGGTTTTTCCAAATTCATATTTAGTATCCACCAATATCAATCCTCTAGATGCCGCTATTTCAGAACCTCTTTGGAACAATTTTCTGGTATAGTCTTCCAAAACCACATAATCAGCTTCAGAAACAATGCCTCTTCTTAAAATGTCCTCGCGAGATATGTCCTCGTCATGGTCTCCTTTTTCTGCTTTGGTTGCAGGCGTAATAATCGGTTCTGGAAACTTGTCATTTTCCTTCATGCCTTCTGGCATAGGTACTCCACAAAGCAATCGCTTGCCTGCTTTATACTCCCTAGCAGCATGACCTGACAAATAACCTCTAATGACCATTTCAACCTTAAATGGTTCACATAAATCTCCAACGGCTACATTGGGATCTGGAGTTGCCACCAACCAATTGGGCACCAAATCTTCGGTAGCCTTCATCATTTTGGTCGCTATTTGATTTAAAATTTGACCTTTATACGGAATGCCCTTTGGCATCACCACATCAAAGGCGCTTAATCTATCTGTAGCAATCATGACTAATTGCTCATCATTAATGTTGTAAACTTCCCTTACTTTTCCTTTGTAAACACTTTTCTGTCCAGGAAAGTTAAAATTGGTATCAGTAATTGTCTGACTCATTATTCTCTATTCTCAATATTTTTATAAGCGTCAATAATTTTCTTGACTAGTTTATGACGAATCACGTCCTTGTCATCCAAAAAGACCATACCCACACCTTCCACATTCTTAAGAATCAACAAGGCTTCTTTAAGTCCGGAAATGGTTCTTCTAGGTAAATCGATTTGTCCGGGATCTCCAGTAAGAAGAAACTTGGCGTTTTTACCCATACGGGTTAAAAACATTTTCATTTGATTGTGGGTGGTATTTTGACCTTCATCCAAAATCACAAAGGCATGATCTAATGTTCGTCCACGCATAAAAGCCAAGGGTGCAATTTGAATGGTTCCATTCTCTATGTACATTTGAAGCTTTTCAGCTGGTATCATATCCCTAAGAGCATCATACAATGGTTGCATGTATGGATCTAACTTTTCCTTTAAATCTCCTGGTAAGAACCCTAAATTTTCACCTGCCTCTACAGCTGGACGGGTCAAAATGATTCTCTTGACTTGTTTGGCCTTTAAGGCTTGAACTGCCAATGCCACACCAGTATAAGTTTTACCTGTACCGGCAGGACCAATAGCAAAAACCATATCGTTCTTTTGAATGCTTTCAACCAAACGACGTTGATTTACCGTTTGAGCCCTTATAATTCTACCATTTACACCATGAACGATAACTTCACCACTTTGGGCACTCGTTTCATAATCATCCTTACTCTGACTTGTCAAGACACGTTCAATAACATTTTCATCCAGTTTGTTATACTTTACATAGTGCTCCATGAGCATGGTGAATCGTCTGTCAAATTCTTCCAAAAGATCTTCATCCCCATAGGCTTTAATTTTATTGCCTCTAGCGACGATTTTAAGTTTTGGATAGTATTTTTTAAGGAGTTCAATGTGAGCGTTCTGTGCTCCAAAAAATTCTTTTGGAGACATCTCTTCAAGTTCAATAATGATTTCGTTCAAAAGCTAAGAGATTAAATTAAATTTTTTCAGTCAAGATTTATTAGATTTGTCTCTAACAAAACTACACAATTTTAACGTGTATCAAGTTAAAAAAATATCAACAATCTTCTATGGCAATTATCACATTAACGACTGATTTTGGTGAGAAAGATCACTTTGCTGGTGCGATAAAAGGAGCTATTTACAGTGAATTGACAGATGTTAGAATTGTTGATATCTCACACTCGGTTTCTCCATTTAATATTCCCGAGGCGGCATATATTATTCAAAATGCTTTTAGCAGTTTTCCTAAAGGAACTATTCATATCATTGGTATAGACTCTGAATTACATCCAGAAAACAAGCACATAGCATTAAAACTCGATGGTCATTATTTTATTTGTGCCAATAATGGGATTATGAGTATGATTTGCTCTGAAATTGCCCCAGAAAAAATTGTAGAAATTAACATCCATGATAAAATCACAACGAGTTTTCCTGTTTTGGATGTCTTTGTAAAAGTAGCCTGTCATATTGCACGTGGCGGCACTTTAGAAGTTATTGGAAAGGTCATTGATCATATCAAGCCTATTAAAAACATACATCCCTATGTGAATGACGAGCAGACCCAAATTATTGGTAGTGTCATTTATGTGGATAATTATGGAAATGTCATAACGAACATTAAACGTAAATTCTTTGAAAACACTCAAAAGGGACGTGATTTTGAGGTTTTTGTGAGGTCCAATAAATTCAAAAAGATTTTCAACAATTATAGCGATATTGTCAATTTTAACATTCCTCCAGAAAAAAGAAATGATGAAGGAAAGGGAATGGCCGTTTTTAATTCCTCTGGTTTTTTGGAAATTGCTGTTTATAAAAGTAATTCGGCTACCTTTGGAAGTGCGTCTTCACTCATGGGATTGAACCTGATGGATACGGTAACGGTTAACTTTAGTAAAACTTAAGTATGTTTGTAAGAATAGTAAAAATGAGTTTTGCCCCTTCAAAAACTGATGAGTTCCTAGCTAATTTTGAAAATGTAAAAGATAAGATTAGAGCTTTTGAAGGCTGTGAATTTTTAGAGTTATATAGAGATAAGAATCAACCCAATATCTTTTTCACATACAGTTATTGGGCTACGGATGACTGTCTTGAAACCTATCGAAACTCAGAATTATTCAAAAATGTTTGGGCCCAAACCAAACCGCTTTTTAATGATAAACCTCAAGCTTGGAGTGTGGATAAATTACATTCCTTAAATTAATTCAACATACCAATTATGTTTGCCCTTTTTAGAAAAGAAATCAATTCGTTTTTTGCATCTCCCATAGGTTACTTAGTCATTGCCGTTTTTTTATTACTCAATGGCCTGTTTCTTTGGTTGTTTAAAGGGGAGTTTAATGTTTTGGATAATGGTTTTGCCGACTTATCCTCGTTCTTTTTATTAGCTCCATGGATTCTTTTATTTTTGGTTCCTGCCGTGACCATGAGGTGTTTCTCTGATGAAAAGAAGCAAGGAACCCTAGAGTTGTTACTCACAAAACCCATTTCACATTTACAAATCGTTCTTGGAAAATATTTGGGATCATTTGTGCTTATCATTTTGGCCCTTATCCCCACACTGCTCTACATTTATACTGTTTATGAATTGGGTCTTCCAACGGGCAACTTAGATATGGGAAGTACCCTTGGCTCTTACTTTGGTTTGTTGTTTTTGGTAGCTGCCTATACAGCTATAGGAGTATTTTCTTCTACCCTTTCTGAAAATCAAATCGTGTCTTTTATCATTGCGGTATTTCTATGTTTTTTCTTTTACATAGGGTTTGAAGGGGTTGCTGAATTTAGCTCTAGTACATTGATTGAAAAATTTGGTATGAGCTACCATTTTAAAAGTATGGGGCGTGGTGTTTTGGATACTCGTGATATTGTCTATTTTCTATTTATCGCTCTTTTATTTATAGCCTTAACAACCCTAAAAATTAATAACCGTCGTATCGGCAAAAATGATTCTAAAGTTTTTATCGTTTTAGGATTGGGATTGGTCGTATTGGTTTTTACACAATCGGTTTACAAACGTTTTGACTTAACTGCTGATCAAAGATACACTTTGAATCCGGCGACGGTAAAAATGATTGAAGAAGTTAATTCACCAGTTGTCATCGACGTTTTTCTGGAAGGAGAAAGTTTTCCTTCGGAATTTAGAAGGTTACAGGATGAAACGAAGCAACTATTAGAAGAATTTGAATCTAAAAATGGGTTAATTACCTTTAATTTTATCAACCCCATTGAAGACGAAAAAAATCGTCAAAATAACATCCAACAATTGAACGCTCGGGGTATGACCCCAATGCAACTGTCAGTTGAAGAACAAGGCAAAAGTAGTTATGAAGTTGTTTTTCCGTGGGCGCTTGCTAGTTATAATGAAGAAACGGTGATTATCCCATTGATTAAGAATAAAATGGGCGCTACACAACAGGATTTAGTCACCAATTCTGTACAACATTTAGAGTATGGCTTTGCAGATGGTCTTAACAAGCTTATTCATCCAAAAAGTAAAAAAATTGCTATTCTTAAAGGGAATGGACAATTAGGTGATGGTTATATTTTTGACTTTGTTAAAACCATTAAAGACTATTACTACATCGCCCCGTTTACTTTAGATAGCGTGAGCCGTAATCCGGAGAAGACCTTGCGTGATCTCAAAAATTATGATCTTATTATTTCGGCCAAACCCATTGAGCCTTTTACAGAGGAAGAGAAGTTTGTTTTGGATCAATACACCATGAATGGGGGTAAAAGTCTTTGGATGTTTGATGCTGTGAATATGGAAATGGATAGCCTCTTCCAAACAGGAAAAGGATATGCGATTCAAAGGGATTTAAACATGACCGATTTCTTTTTTAAATATGGTGTGAGGGTGAATCCAGATTTGGTTAATGACCTTTACTCTGCTCCTATTTTATTGGCAACAGGTGAAGGCAGTGAAGCCCGTTTTCAACCTTTCCCTTGGTTCTATTCTCCTTTGGTTAATCCAGAAAACCATCATCCTATTGTGAAGAACATTAATCGGGTGAAATTTGATTTTGCGAGTCCTATAGACACTCTTAAGAACGATATTCATAAGACCATTCTTTTAAAAAGTTCTATATTATCCAAATTGGATGGTGTTCCCAGGGAAATTGATTTGAGTATGACCACCGAAGAACCGGACCCTAAAATGTACACCAAACCGAATCTAAATTTAGCTGTTCTTTTAGAGGGTTCTTTTACTTCGGTATACAACAATAGAATCAATCCATTTGATTTAAAAGATAGTCAAGACAAGGGTGTATTTTCTAAAATGATTATTGTGGGAGATGGTGATATCATTAAAAATGATTTGGGTAAAAATGGCCCTTTGGAATTAGGTTTTGACAGAAGCTCAGGCCAACTTTATGGCAACAAAGAATTCCTTTTGAATTGTGTGAATTATCTTCTAGATGACAGCGGACTTATAAACATTCGATCCAAAGATATCAAAATGGCCTTTTTGGACATGAATAAAGTAAGTGAAGAAAAAACAAAGTGGCAACTTATAAACATTGTGTGTCCGCTCGTTCTGTTAGGCATCTTTGGTATGGTGTTTAATTACCTTAGAAAGAAAAAGTACGCAGCCTAAATGTTAATAAGTTTGTTTCCGATATTAGGAGCAATCAAATATATTTGTAGATAGTAATTAAACGAACTTTAAGGATTCTGAATACATGAAATTTATAGTATCAAGCACCTATTTACTTAAGCAACTGCAAGTACTTGGTGGTGTTATCAATAATTCCAACACCTTACCTATTTTAGATAATTTTCTTTTTGAATTGAATGAGACAGAATTAACTATTTCTGCCAGTGATTTGGAGACCACCATGTCAGCCAAATTGGAAGTAGAAAGTGATAGTTCTGGTAGTATTGCAGTAGGAGCCAGAATGTTATTGGATACTTTAAAAACATTTCCAGAGCAGCCTTTGACCTTTGTTGTTGAAGATAACAATACGGTAGAAATCAGTTCCAATCATGGAAAATATACTCTGGCTTATGCCGATGGGAATGAGTTCCCAAATGCGGTTACCTTAGAGGATTCTCAATCCACTTTAGTTTCTGCCGATATATTGGCTACTGCTATCAGTAAAACTATTTTTGCTGCTGGTAATGACGATTTGAGACCGGTAATGAGTGGTGTTTTCTTTCAATTTTCAACAGAAGGATTAACCTTTGTAGCAACTGATGCTCATAAGCTGGTTAAATACTCTAGAGAAGATGTACAGGCGGGTCAAACGACCGAGTTCATTATGCCCAAGAAACCTTTAAACCTTTTGAAGGGAATACTGGCCACTAGTGATGAAAACGTCAATATTGAATATAACGATTCCAATGCTAAGTTTTCTTTTGACAATGTGGAATTGGTTTGTCGTTTGATTGATGGAAAATATCCTAATTATGAAGCGGTCATCCCTAAAGAAAACCCAAACAAATTAGTAATTGATAGAACTCAATTTTTAAACTCGGTTCGTCGTGTGAGTATCTTTTCAAACAAAACAACCCATCAAATTCGTTTAAAAATTGCTGGTGCCGAATTAAATATTTCTGCAGAAGATATCGATTACAGTAATAAAGCCGAGGAGCGCTTGACCTGTGATTACCAAGGAGACGACATGCAAATTGGTTTCAACTCTCGATTCCTTACTGAAATGTTGAATAACCTAAACTCAGACGATGTACAGTTAGAAATGAGTTTGCCAAATCGCGCTGGAATTTTAACTCCAGTAGATGGACTTGATGAAGGGGAATATGTAACCATGTTGGTAATGCCAGTAATGCTAAACAGTTAACCAAAATAAATGAATACCAATAGAAAAGCTCATCTTAAAAGATGAGCTTTTTTTATTGGTCTAATTTATAAAACGAATCGACATCGGGTAATTCGTCACTTCATTGTTATTGGCCCTAATGGCATTGATTATTGGAAAAGCAATCGAAATCAAGCCTATGATAATAAGCCCTAAAACCCCCAGTCCCAACAATAAAATTAACGGTATACATATAAGCGAATAAATGATAATACTCAATTGAAAATTGATTATTTCCTTGCCCTGTTTATCCATGGCAAATACCTTATCCTTTTGTGTTCCCCATAAAATTAAGGGTACTAGGAGTCCACCAAAGCCTGTAAGGCATGTCAGTAACTGACTTAGATGGGTAACGACTAATAATTGTTTATCTTCTCTCATGATGTTTTTTTTGATTGATTCAATTATAGGTCGTCAAGCACCTTCAAATGTTACATTTTTAATATCAAAAATCAAATAATAGACTTTATTTACTCTTATAAACAAGATTGTTGTTCAGAATTCAAAATACTCTCATAAAGCTCAGGAGTTAAATAACTAGGAACATAATCTTCTCCTAAATTGGTAATACCAAATACAAAACTTCTCAAATGGTTTTCTGAGCCGCATTGAAGGCTTTCAAAAACGGCAACAATATCTGGGCGTTCCATTTCATCTAAATAATTCTGCAGATCCACAATATCCAAATCCTCAATACCTGCTCCAACATTTAATGCTGAAAGAACATTTTGGGAACCTTGTTCAATCAAAGTATTGTAAAGGAATTGTAGCTCTTGATTATTAAAAGAGCCTACAGGTAAAATCTCATAGGATACATCATATTTATCCAAAAGTGATTTAACAGCATCCATATGTGTTTGTTCACTTTGCTTGATATTCAAAAATTGATTGGTACCCCACAAATTACCCAGGTAAATATAAACATCTCGTGCCAGCTTCTCTTCTTCCAACATAAAAAGAAGTGCTTCCTCTTCAGAATCGGTTAGATTCGCATTGATCAATTGGGGTGTTGCAGTTTCATTGTCGTCATCACTACAAGATGAAAAACCAAACCCCACAGTAAACATAATTGCAACCATTACAATCCATGTTTTTCCAAACAAAGTTTTCATAGTACTTAATATTTATCATAAGGTCGCAAAAAGAAACGAAGGACACAGTATCCCAAGTTACACATACCGAATTATTCAAGTAATTCATGCTGCTTTAACAAACCGTTGTAACGTGGGTCCTTCTTGATAGAGTCAAAATAATATAAAGAGTGATGATCAAAGAAATTACTTTTGTTTCTTGCCGAGTCCAAATAATAAAAAACACTATCCTTTATATCCATTCCGGCAAAAACAACGGCAATACGGTGATTGGTCATGCGACCAAAAGGAAGCTGTCTGATACTATCTATCACTCTGTAAGCGGCAGCTGTATCTCCAATTTGGCCATAACTATAACCTAAGAAACGTAGGTAATTTTGGTCTTTTGCAACTAATTCCTGAAGGGGTTTGATGGCTTTTTTATAATCCGGTTTAGACATATATAATCTCATATACAATCTGTTTATTATAAACGGATCGCTCTCATCATATGTTTCAGAAATATGCTTAATCATTTTTTCAGCTTCTTCAAATAAGCCATTGGTCACCAAAGCATTAAAATAGCTTGAAGCGGTAGCAAATGACAGCGGGTCTAAACTATAGGCAATTTTGGTTTGTTCCAATTGCTTTTCAAATTGTTCGGTATAATAAAAATAAGTAGCATACTGATGTCTAGCCGTAATGTCATTGGGTGAAAGAAATATAGCTTTTTCAAATGCCTTTTCTGCTTCTGGATAGTTCTTTTCATGATTGAAGAGTAAACCTTTAACCGTGTAAATCCGCGCAATTCTATTATTTATATTTTCTGCCTTCTCCAAAAATTCCTTGGCCCTATTTGAAGTTTCCTCTGGATCAGCATTGGCATAATAAGACATGAGGAACGTAGAATTGGCTATCTCTGCATAGGCCTCAGCATAATTGGGATCAAGTGCCAAGGCTTGGTTGTAGTAATCAATACTTTTTTCAATGCTCTCTTTTGTTCGCTTATCTGCCTCCTGCTTTCCTTTTAAGAACAACTGGTAAGCTTCAATGTTTTTGGTAGGAATGATTTTCATTTCAGCCTGTTGTTCGTCGGTGAGACTTAACTGTAATGCTTCGACTATTTCTTCGGAAAGCTGGGATTGAATCAAGAAAATATCTGTCAAAGTTTTGTCATAATCTTCGGCCCAAATAAATTCATCATTCTTGGCATCAATTAATTGGGCTGTTACTCTTATTTGATTTCCTTGCATTCTTATGCTTCCTTCCAAAATAAAAGTCACCCCCAATTCCTCAGCTATTTCGGGAATTGTTTTTTTTGAATCCTTGTACTTCATAACCGAAGTCTTGGAAATTACATGTAAATCATGCAACCTTGAAAGGTTGGTCAGGATATCCTCCGTGATACCATCCCGAAACAAATCTGAGTTTTCCTCCAAACTTAAATTACTGAATGGTAGTACGGCAATTGACAACTTATTGGAAGGCTCCTTAGTGGCAAAAAAATAGGCTGCAAATGCCAAAACCAATAAAACCAACAAAACAGAAAGTACCTTTATTTTTCTAGAACTTTTTGAATGGGATATATCTCCTTTGGCTAGTTTCATTTTACTTCGAACCTCCTCAACCGTTGGCACATTAATAAATTCATTGGAAATAGCAAAAACCGGTGTGGTCCCATCCACATTTTTGAGTTCAAAAGCATCTAAAAAAACCGTTTGTATATGACGGTGATTTCTAACTTGATCATGAACCTTATCTGATATTAAAATACTCCCAGGAATGGCCCCCGATTCTATTCTTGAAGCCACATTAACCGCATCGCCTATAATATCATCATTTGATAAAACAATATCCCCAACATGGATTCCAATCCTCACAGGGATGTCCAAATCCAAATAAACTTTTTGAAGTTCAATGGCACAATCAATAGCCTCAACGGTGCTTTTGAAAATACTCAGGGTTCCATCCCCAAAATATTGCACAACGGTTCCATGATATGCCTCAGTGGTACTTTCAAATGCTTTTCTATGTTTTATTCGGAGTTCAATGCCTTCTTCTTCATCTCTATTCATCAAAGAGGTATACCCTTCAATATCGGTAAACATAATAGCCGCCAATTGTCTACTTGAAGACATGAAATTTAGAGTTAAGTTAGTTCTTACTAAGGTAATGAAAATACTTAATGAATTGAATTCCTATTCATTATATAAATGCAGTTGAAAATTATTAATATCTTTAATTATCTATTAGTACAGCAAATGGCTACCAAAATACCTTCAATTTCATTTCTTTCCTCGGTTTCTTTTTTTTCAAAAGTCTCAGAGAACTCTTTAAAGCATTTGGATAGCGTTCTTATCAAAAAGGAATTCTCTCGAAGAGATATTATCTTCAAAAAAGGAGAGCCTGGAGATGTTATGTATATTATAAAGGAAGGTGAAATTAAAATCCATGATGAGCATCATATATTTCATATAGCACTACCAGGGGATTGTTTGGGTGAATATGCACTGATTGATCAAAAAGAAAGATCGGCCACAGCAACATGTACAGAAGATTCCACCTTGTTATTACTTAAACAAGAGGATTTTTTACACTTGATTCAAACCGATTTGGGATTTTCTAAAGGAGTTTTATCTGTTATGATTGAAAGACATCGGCACTTGGACCAAATGCAAATGGAATTGGCCAAATCCAAACATGATTTAGAGATTT
Source organism: Mangrovimonas sp. CR14 (assembly GCF_011764015.1). Classification (NCBI taxonomy): domain Bacteria; kingdom Pseudomonadati; phylum Bacteroidota; class Flavobacteriia; order Flavobacteriales; family Flavobacteriaceae; genus Mangrovimonas; species Mangrovimonas sp. CR14. The sequence continues at coordinate 461,532 of NZ_JAAFZY010000003.1, forward strand.
CCAATGCCAAGTTTCAAGGACTTATTAATGGAGCAATGGATGCCATAATCATGATTTCAGAGGATTTCAAAATTCAAATGACCAATCCATCTGCAAACATCATGATTGAAAATATGGATGCTATTCACAGAAATTTGTTATTCTTTCTAGATGAACCGAGTGCTCAATTTTTAGAAGATGAAATTAACGCTGCCAATAATGAGAAAAATAAATTCAAGAAATTTCTCACCCAACCCATCACTGTAATTGGCTCTAACGAAACCGTGTCAATACATGAGGTGACCTTGAGCAAGATTGAAGATGAAAAGGGACTTTTATACCTCATTATTTTTAGAAATATAGAAGATAAAATCAAGACGGAACATACCATAAAACTTTTAACCAAGAAGACGGAATATCTAGAAGCCGAGTTACAAGAAAAGTCCAACAATCATGGTATTACCGCGAAACATGAAACCATGCTCCAAGTTTTAAGGCAGATAGACCAAGTGGCTACAACAGATGCTACGGTTTTAATAACCGGAGAAACAGGGACTGGAAAAGAGTTGGTAGCCAAAGCCATTCACCAAGCAAGTTTCAGATTTGACAAACCTTTCATTAGGATAAATTGCGGAGCCATACCTTCTAATCTCATAGAAAGTGAACTGTTCGGACATGTTAAAGGGGCCTTTACAGGCGCTTCGACAGACAGAAAGGGTCGGTTTGAACTTGCTCATTCTGGCACTTTATTCCTAGATGAAATTGGCGAACTACCCCTTGATCTGCAGCCCAAACTACTAAGGGTTATTCAGGAAGGTGAATTTGAGCCTTTGGGAAGTTCTAAAACGATTAAAGTGGATGTGCGGATTCTTGCTGCAACCCATAGGGATTTGAGGAAACGGGCTGAGAAAGGCACTTTTAGAGAAGATCTTTTCTATCGTTTAAATGTATTTCCCATTCACATACCCCCTCTTAAAGAAAGAGGCAATGATGTTTGTGACATAGCCAATGACATGGTCGCAAATTTTTGCAAAAAACTAAACAAGCCATTAATACAATTTTCAGAATCCGATATTAATCTTCTTATCTCTTATCAATGGCCGGGAAATGTTCGAGAATTACAAAACTTAATGGAACGAGCCGTTATAATCTCTCAAGAAGGACAAGTTAATCTAAGCTCTATTATTCCTTCTATAGGCCAAAATGAAATCAAATCTGAGGCAATCCCAGACAATCCCATTTGGACAGCCTCTCAATTAACCGACTTTGAAAAGGAGAATATTGTTAAAGCACTCGAAAAAACCAATTGGAGAATTTCTGGAAAGAATGGTGCAGCAGCACTTCTTCAATTACCACCTACCACCCTCTCCTCAAAAATCAAGGCCTTAAAGATTACAAAACCCTGATTTTAACGATTTTTCGTAATCAACAGTAACGAAATTTCGTTAATTCACGAGATTTCGTAAGTCTTCCTGAATACATAATCTAGTTTATTTATCTGATTTACAAGTATTTATGTTTTTTGGCACGCCAAATGCATATATGTGGTTGTCAATGTTTAACAATTAAAATTTAAAAAAATGATTACTACAGAAAACATTAAAAACGGAGTAAACGTGGATCAATTAGTTGAAACAGTAGGAGCTGTTCAAATGAATCCAGAATTAGCAAAATTCAAATTTAGAGCTAAAAACAATTGGATTGATGGTGGGCACTGTGTGTCTAGTATCAAGAGCTTTTATGGTGTTGGTGCAGAAGACCAATCTAGAAAAGAAACCTTTACGATGGAATGTAGCCACCCAGAAGTTCTTTTAGGACATAATGAAGCGGCCACACCACCAGAAGTTGTACTTCACGCTTTAGGATCTTGTTTAACTGGAGCTATGGTTTATCACGCAGCAGCCAACGGAATTGAAATAGAAGCTGCTGAGGCGTCTTTGGAAGGAGATTTAGATTTGCAAGGTTTCTTAGGATTGGATCCTCAAATGAGAAAAGGATTCAATGGAATTACCTTTAAACTTAAAGTAAAATCTGATGCTTCTCCAGAACAGTTGGAAGAATTGGCAAAATTCTCTCCTGTTTATGACATGATTACCAATCCAACACCAGTTTCAATCGAAATTGTAAAGTAACCTGTTTTTAAGCCCATTCCCTTTTTGAATGGGCTTAAAATTTTTGAATCATGAAACCTTCTCATTACATCGTATCAACAGGAAATAAGGAAGTTGCCAAGGTAGCTTTTAAGACCAATGAAATATTCCCTATTTATCCCATTACACCAGCTTCTGAAATCTCAGAGTCAGTTGAAGAATGGGCTTCTTTGGGTCACAAAAATATGTTTGGTCAAATACCCGAAGTAATTGAAATGCAAAGTGAAAGTGGTGTTGCAGGAACCCTTCACGGCGCCCTTCAAACCGGATCTTTGGCCACTACCTTTACAGCATCACAGGGTTTACTTTTAATGCTGCCAAACATGTATAAAATGGCAGGTGAACTTCTTCCCCATGTCATTCATTGTCCCACACGTAGTATAGCAACCCATGCTTTATCTGTTTTTGGAGATCATAGTGATGTGATGGCCATTAGACAGGCTGGGTATGCCATGTTGTGCGCTAACTCGGTACAGGAAGTTCATGATTTTTCTTTCATATCGCAGGTGGCGACCCACAAAACCAAAATTCCTTTTATCCATTTTTATGATGGTTTTAGGACGTCTCATGAAATCAACACTTTGGCGCCTATTTCAGATGAAGTGATAAGTCAGCTCTACCAACCTAGCGAATTGATTAACAATCTTTTTGAGCGTAGATTAACACCTTTCAACCCTAAAATAAAAGGTACATCCCAAGGACCAGACACCTTTTTTCAAGGTAGAGAAGCCATAAACCCAGTTTATGAATCCTGTGCTTCACAAGTTCAAAATATTATGGATGAATTTGCAAAATACACCAATCGATCCTATAAAATCTTTGAATACTGCGGACATCCTGAAGCAGAACATGTCCTTGTTTGCATGGGTTCTGGAGCCGAAACAGCAGAAGAAACCATAAATCATTTAAATCTTAGAGATGAAAAATTGGGATTGATCAAAGTTAGATTATATCGTCCCTTCTATAAAAAAGCCTTTTTGAATGCCTTACCTAAATCGGTTAAAAATATAGCCGTTTTAGATCGAACCAAAGAACCAGGTGCTACCAAAGAACCCCTTTTCTTAGATGTATCACAAACTTTATTGGATGCATTTCAAACTCAAAACATACAACATCTTCCTAGAATTATGGGGGGACGTTACGGTTTGTCTTCAAAAGAATTCACTCCCAATATGGTACACGCCATTTTTGAAAACCTCAAATCAGAAACTCCAAAAACTGATTTCACGGTGGGAATCAATGATGATTTAACTCACAAAAGTCTCAAAATATCAGAGAGTTTCAACTTAAATTATAATTACAATGTTGAGATACAACTGGTAAAAAAACCTAACGAAACTAATTCATTTAATCTTGAACATTTCTGTCAAAAACTTCAGTCAAATTCAGAAAAATTTGTTCAAGGATATACTGAAATAAGCTATAAAAAATCTGACTATTTGGAAATCTCACATTTAAGGATTTCAGAAAACCCAATAAAAGCTCCTTATCTGATACAGCAACCAAAATATTTCTATTTGGATTCCTTGGATATACTCAACCATCAATCATTTATATCCAAATTGAAAGCAAACACCATCCTTTTCATAAATCAACTTGAAACTGAGGTAAGCTTAAACCAGATATGTCTTGACAAATTAAAAAACAAAGGGATTACACTTTATCATATTCCTCAAAAGGATTTATCAGAATTGATATTTGAAATCATGAAAAACCACAATCAAATCAAAATATTGGAAACTTCTGATTATTTGAAACCAATCAAAATAGAAAATTTGCAATTAAACCATCAACCGACTGACTCTGGTTCGCAAGTACATGAGTTTATTCAATCCATTTTAAATGGGGAAGGAAATGAATTGCCAGTGAGCGAATTCCCAAATGATGGCACATACCATACCAATACTTCAGAACTGAACCAGCGCTTTTTCCGAGCAGAAATTCCAGAGTGGGATTCGAATGCTTGTACGCAATGCGGTTTATGTAGTTTGGCTTGTCCGCAATCTGCCATTAGATTGAAATCTCTAAGTACTTTAGACATAGAAGAAATGCCTTCCAGTCTGACCTACAAGCCATTTAATGATAAGGATTGGCAAAGTGATACATACTTTTCCGTAGCTATCAATCCTGACCAATGTACAAGCTGTAATCACTGTGTTGATTTTTGCGAAACCAAAGCTTTAAAAATGGTCAAAAATACACCCGATAAAAAAGAGCTTTGGGATTCCCTTTTAAAAGTTCCAGAAATGGATCGTACATCAATAAACCCACACAAATTAGAACAACAACAATTTTTAGAACCTTTATATAAATATCCCTACGGACCGGAAGGTTGTGGTCAAGCACCTTACCTAAAAGTACTTTCACAACTTTTTGGAGATCGCATGCTTGTGGCCAATGCCACAGGAGCCAGTTCTATTATAGGTGGTGCGCTTCCTACTACCCCTTGGTCAACCAATGATGAAGGTCATGGTCCTGCTTGGTCCAATTCTTTGTTTGAAGATAATGCCGAATTGGGCTTAGGCTTTGCCCTTTCTAATAAATTTCAAAATTCCAAAGTGAAAAGGGAGCTTATTTCATTTTCAAATCACATTCCAAATCATCTCATTGAACAAGTCTTGAACAACTCTCAAAAAACAACTTTAGACTTCCAAAAAATGAATATGGACATAAGCCAAATCAAGGAAATTCTGGTGAAAATGAATTCAGAAAAAGCTTTAAAACTAAGTTCAAAATTAGAGCAACTAATCAAAAAAAGTGTTTGGTGTATTGGAGGTGATGGTTGGGCATACGATATTGGGTTTAGCGGTATTGATCATGTTTTGGCGTCGCAAGAAAACATCAACATATTAGTTTTGGATAATGAGGTTTATGACAACACTGGAGGGCAAGCCTCTAAGGCTACCCCATTTGGCGCCTCAGCAAAATTTCAACATCAAGCGAAACCCAGAATAAAGAAAGACTTGGGACAAATAGCCATGACTTATAAACATGCCTATGTAGGATCCATAGCCTTAATGGCAAATCCGGAGCAAGCACTAAAGACCTTAATTGAAGCAGAACAATACAAGGGTCCATCAATTATATTAGCTTATTGCCCCTCTGCTTCTCACGGTATCGACATGAAACACCCTAAAAAACATATACAAGCCGTAGTAATTTCAGGACATTGGCCTTTATATCGCTACAATCCTGAATTAATATCTGAAGGTGTAAATCCGTTTCAATTAGATACAGAAACACCTACACTAAAAATTCAAGAGTTTATACTAATGGAAAAGAGATTTCAAAAACTAATGGATTCCAATCAACCTGAAGCCTTATTAGAAAACATGCAAAACCAATACGACAAAAAGTATCGTGAATTGAAAAAGCTAGAATCTATTTTTTAAGCGTAGAAGGACAAACCTCATCGGTAACAGGAATACCTGCCTCTTTCATGGCATCAAATCCACCAGCAATTTCAACCAAATTGTGAATGCCTCGGCTTTTTAAAATGGAGGCTGCAATAACCGATCGGTACCCTCCTGCACAATGCACGTAAAAGGTTTCTTCCTGAGGAAATTCAGCCAGATGATTGTTTAAATAATCAAGTGGAGTCAGAAAAGCTTGTTTTAAATGTGAAGACAGATACTCTCCTTCTTTACGAACATCAAAAACTGGAATATCACCTGTTGAAAGTCTATCCTTAAATTCTTCAGCAGAAATAGAAATGATGGAATCGATTTGTTTTCCAGATTTCTTCCAAGATTCAAAACCACCTTCCAAGTAACCAATTGTTTGATCAAAACCAACACGTGATAATCGTGTGATTGCTTCTTCTACCCTTCCTTCTGGAGCGACCAAAAGAATGGACTGGTGCACATCTGCAATCAAGGCCCCAACCCAAGGTGCAAAACCACCATCAATTCCTATAAATATAGATTGTGGGATATGCCCCTTAACAAATTCATCTTGATGGCGAACGTCAAGAACTATTGCTCCTGTTTCATTAGCAGCTAATTCAAATTCTTCGGGGGAAAGTCCTCTGGCTCCTCTTTCTATGATATCTTCAATATCTTCGTAACCCTCTTTATTCATTTTGACATTCAATGGAAAATACTGAGGCGGCGGTGTCAAGCCATCTGTCACCTCCTTTATGAATTCCTCTTTAGTCATATCTGCACGAAGAGCATAATTCATTTTCTTCTGATTACCTAAAGTATCAACCGTGATTTTCATCATATTCTTACCACAAGCTGAACCTGCTCCATGAGCCGGATATACGGTAACCTCATCACGTAAAGGCATGATTTTTTCCCTAAGGCTGTCAAAAAGCAAACCTGCCAAATCCTCCTGAGTCATATTGGCGGCTTTTTGCGCTAAATCTGGTCTACCAACATCTCCTAAAAACAAGGTGTCCCCACTAAAAATAGCATAATCCTCACCATTTTCATCCTTTAGTAAATAGGTTGTACTTTCCATAGTATGTCCTGGTGTATGCATCACCGTGATGGAAACTTTTCCCAATTGAAACGTCTGACCATCTTCAGCAATTATTGCTTCAAAAGATGGATTTGCTAAAGGTCCATAAATGATAGGAGCTCCTGTTCTTTTTGACAAAGTAAGATGTCCACTTACAAAATCAGCATGAAAATGGGTTTCAAAAATATACTTGATGGTTGCATTCGCCTCATCGGCTCGATCCAAATAATTTTGAATCTCTCTTAGTGGATCTATTATAGCCACCTCTCCTTCACTTTCAATATAATAGGCCCCTTGGGACAAACATCCTGTATAAATTTGCTCAATTTTCATTCGATGGGTTTTATTCAGATTGGCCTCAAAAATAATAATGTTTTTAAAACTATTTGGATGGAATTTAATTTTATCAATTTCCACCTACTTCAAATCCATTCAAACACATGATTTTCAATAACCTATATTTCCTTTAACATGTCGTTAAGCAAAATTTTTAAAAATTATCGCTATATTTATAGCATGATAGCTCAAGACAAAACAGAAAACGAAATTTTTTTAAAAGAATCAGTAACGTATCTAGAGAAATTAGGTTACAACAACATTAAGGCCGACGTGGAAGGCTATGAAACCCCAAAATCTTACCTAAAAAAGGGATCAGATGTTGTCATTACACCGGACATTGTAGCAGAAAAAGCAGGAAGAAAACACTATTTTGAGATTAGCTTAAAATCAGAAAAGCCTAAATTACTTAAATCTAAATGGCGCTTCTTGGATGTTTTAACCCGTATGAAAGACCACAGATTCAGGATTATTACCCGCAGAGGTCACTACAAATTTACTCAAGACATGTTAGCCGATTTAAATTTAGAGAAAGACCCTATTAAACTTTAAATCGCAATTACTTTTTTAATAATTTATTTTGTTCTTCCATCAAATCAGTTAATTTGGTGAGGAGTTCTATATCCTTTGGTGTCGCTACCGTTTTATCCTTAACATCATGCGATTTTTCCCTAAGACGGTTCAAAAATTTGACAACAAGAAAGATGGTAAATCCTATAACTAAAAAATCTAAGATAGCTTCACCAAAAGCGCCATAACCTATTGCCACTTCTTCAGAAAGAACTTCACCCGTTTGACTAAGAATAGCTTCTTTTAGAATGATCTTTTTGTTTTGAAAATTCACGCCATCTGTCAATAAACTTAGTGGTGGCAGCATAATCTGTTTGACAATAACATCCACCACTTTATTAAACGAAGCTCCAATAATGACCCCAATGGCCATATCCATCATGTTTCCTTTTATCGCAAATTCCTTAAACTCTTTTAATAGCTTCATACCTTATTCATTTTCTGTGCAAAGTAATCTTAAAAGCTAAAATTTCAATCTTCCATTTGAAATTTTTAAACATTTGTATTTATATTAGTCCATACTAATTGAACTATGAAATTTCATCCTTTTAAAATCCTACTTTTTTCTGTTATTGTATTGCTAGCTCTTTACGGCTTGACCCACTTCAGTCATCGTATTACCTATGATAATGGAATATATGAGGAAGGCTTTTTCATTAATGGGGTTGGACTAAAGTACCCCACTTCGGAAACATTTTTTTCAGAAAAGGGTATTGAGGAAGAAAAAGAAAAATCGATTGATGAGCTAATTCAAAATATCGAAGACGTCATACCAGATACCATTGAAGAAGACGATACTTCATCAGATCAAAAGCCGGATTCAACACAAATACCAAAACCTAAGGTTGTTAAAATCCTTAATTTAAAGAAGATTGACACTAGTAAAATAATCAGGATTGATTATCCTAAGAACAAAATGGCATTCATCTCAGAAATGGATGCTTTTTTAAATAGCGAAAACTGTCGCATCATTCATTATGGTGATTCCCAGCTTGAAGGTGATAGGATTTCTGCCTATTTGAGGCATCGAATCCAAAAAATTTATGGTGGTACTGGACCTGGTTTTATTCCAATCGTTCAAGCTTATGAGAATATCAGCAATGATGTTTCCCATTCTAACAATTGGTTCAGATACGCGTATTTTGACCCAACCACTAAACGTTTTGATCATAAAAAATATGGTGTCTTTAATTCCATTTCCAGATTTACTGAAGGTCTCTACGGCGTTACAGATAGTTTGGATTTAGACAGTATTCCTTTCAGTAAAGCCAGCATCCAAATATTCCCTCCTACCAAGTCTTACGCCAGTAACATGCAATACACCAAGATAGGTCTGCATTATGGAAATTCTTTAACACCTACCAGTATTAAGGTGTATCAAGACAACAACCTAATCACCCAAGATTCTCTTATAAATGATGGTAAATACCATAATTTCCAACTTTTGTTTCAAGGTACGCCGCAAAACTTGCGCTATGAGTTTGAAGGTAAAATAAGCCCCGATTTTTATGGACTTACATTAGACGGACAACAAGGAGTTGCATTAGATAACGTTGCCATGAGAGGTGGCTCTGGTTTGGTTTTCGCTACTTTGGATGCCACCAATTTTAAAGCGATGTCTCAAAATTTAGACCCTAAATTATTTATTTTTCAATATGGAGGTAATTCCATTCCTTACATCAAAGATTCACTGGAAGTAAGAGATTATGCCCGCTACATTAAAAACCATATTAAATGGGTAAGTCGTCGATGTCCAGAATCCAAAATTCTTTTTATAGGGCCTTCAGACATGAGTACGTCTATAAATGGTCATATGCAAACCTATCCGCTTTTGCCTTATTTAAATAATGTTCTAAGGGAAGAGATGAATAAAAATGGTATCGCCTTTTGGAGTATGTACGATGCCATGGGTGGAGAAAACTCAATGCCTTACTGGGTAGAACAAAAATTGGCTGCTACCGATTATACCCATTTTGCTCCTTCTGGAACCAAAATTATTTCTGAGCACTTGTTTTTGGCTCTTTACCTAGACCTAAATCAAGTAGAATGATCTCCAAATTGCCCCTATTTGTCCTTCTTTTTTATACGGCCTGTTTTTCACAAAACTATGTGCTTGATAGTATCCCGGAAGACGTAAGAAGGCTTATTGACTTTGAAGCCAATAAACTGGAAAATGTGGAAAACGCCCCCACTTTTCAAAAGTTTTTTAAGAAGCTGGACAACATCTACGAAGGCAAACAAGAAAAGCTTCATATTTTTCACATAGGTGGGTCCCACATACAAGCGGACTTTTACTCGAATAAATTAAGAACCTATTTCCACAACATGAATGATTCATCTATGGGACAAAGAGGTTTTGTATTTCCTTATCATTTAGCTCATACTAATAATCCTTTGAGTTATAGGGTTTCAGCTAATAGAGATTTATGGACAGGTTATCGCTGTTCTGTGACCAAGGACAGCATTACTTGGGGCATGTCTGGAATAACCGCGGCCTTTAGAGAGAGTATGGATACTATCTATATTAAAGCCAACCATAAAAATAAAACCAAAAAACCCTACCAATTTGATGCTTTAAAGATTTTTTACAACACTTGGAAGGATGACTATAGATTGCGTTTTTTAGATTCCACTTTAGTCTTAAAGGATACTATTGACCAAAAGCATTTTTATAAAAAATACTATTTTAATCGCAAAGTAGATTCCATAGCTATTGAGATTCAAGTCAAGGACTCGACACAATTAGATCCCGAATTTTTATTGATGGGATTGGAATTGGAAAATCCGCACTTAAAAGGAATTGAATATACTACCTTAGGTGTTAATGGAGCTAGTTTCCCATGGTTGAATAGAAGTATTTATTTGGAACGTCAACTTTCCATGTATCACCCCGATTTATTCATTATTTCCATTGGCACTAATGATGCTTACAAAAAAGTTGAAGATTTTGATCCTGAGAAATTCAGATTTTACTATAAATCATTTATACAAATGATTCAGCGAATTAATCCCGATTGTGCTATTTTATTGACCGTACCAAATGATGACTATTACCGCAGAAGGTATCCTAATAAAAATACTGCCATACAACAAGAAATTATAGGAGAACTAGCTCAAGAATATAATATGGCCGTATGGGATTTGTACAAAATAATGGGAGGCCTTGGGTCATCCCATAAATGGTATAAAAAACACCTCATGATTAGAGATAGAATCCACTTCACACAACTGGGATACAGCATTAAAGGGGATTTGTTAATGGAGGCCTTAGTTAAAGCATGGGCACAAAGCACCCGAAGAGACGAAAACCAACTACTTAACCACTTCAAACATTTGAATGAATAGACTTTACGACATTTTCACCTTTTCAGAAGAGTTCCCTCTTATATTTACCCAAGCCAATTTCTGGATCTTTTTTGTGGTGGTTTATTTTTTCTTTGCCATCATCTATAAGAAGGTTCCACTAAGAAACGTTTATCTCTTTTTAGCTTCCTTATTCTTTTACTACAAAACAAGCGGGTTATTTGTTGGAATATTGATATTCAGTACGCTTGTAGACTTTTTTATTGGCCGGACCATATATCGCAGCTCCAATAAAAATAAGCGTTTAGCACTTGTCACAACTAGTGTCACTATTAATTTATTAGTCCTCTGTTATTTTAAATATGCCTATTTCTTTACAGATTCCTTTAATTCTCTATTTCACACCCAGTATGAAGTCTTTAACTGGTTGGGTCAATGGGGAAATGAGGTAATGAATCGACCATATTTTACGATTGACAAAATCATCTTACCAGTAGGAATTTCATTTTATACGTTCCAAACTATAAGTTACAGTGTGGATATCTATAGAAATAAAGTCAAACCTCTAAAGTCTATATTAGACTTTGGCTTTTATGTGAGTTTCTTTCCTCAGTTAGTTGCTGGTCCTATAGTGAGAGCCGAAAGTTTTGTGCCACAAATTTCAAAACCTACTGAAATTACCAAATCAGATTTTGACGCAGGAACCTACCTGATTATTAAAGGTTTAATAAAGAAAATGTTATTTGCTGATTTTATTGCAATGCATTTTCTAGATCCCGTTTTTGACGCCCCTCAAATGTACAGTGGGTTTACCAACATCATGGCCATGATAGGTTATTCTCTTCAAATTTATGGGGACTTTTCAGGCTATACAGATATAGCAATTGGTTTGGCGATGCTACTAGGTTTCAAACTTCCAGTAAACTTCAACTCGCCCTATAAAGCTAACAGTGCAGGAGATTTTTGGAAACGTTGGCACATATCCCTTTCCACCTGGTTACGCGATTATCTATACATTCCTTTGGGAGGAAATCGAAATGGAACTGCTGCATCCTATATCATTCTTGGAATCATTATAATAGGAACGCTTTTGGCCTTTAGAGACCAATTTATCATCGTTAGTGTTATACTGGGTGTATGCTTAATGGGCTATTTATTGCTCATGCTAAGTACTTCGGCTAGAAATCACATTAATACAAATATCAATTTGATGCTTACCATGTTGATAGGTGGCTTGTGGCATGGTGCCTCATGGAAATTTGTTATTTGGGGAGGCTTAAATGGTCTTGGAATTGTTGTTTACAAATATTGGAAACGTATAAGCCCTTATGAAAAAAGCACCCATTGGTTGGTCCATGCTTGGAGAATTTTAAACACCTTTGTTTTTATCACCTTTACCAGAATTTACTTCCGAGGGGAAAACATGGAAAAAATCTCCAAGTTTTATCATCAAGTATCCTCAAACATGGATTGGCAAAATGCCCTTAATGTCATTGCCCATTACCAAGCGGTCTTCTGGGTAATGCTCATAGGGTATATCACCCATTGGCTTCCACAACGTGTTAAAGATGGTGTTGGAAATCTATATTCCAACAGCCCTATTTACATGAAAGGTGTGATAGCAGTAATAACAGGAGTTATCTGTTATCAAGCATTTTCAACTGATTTCCAACCCTTTATTTATTTCCAGTTTTAGAAGGTTTTCTATAAAACTTGGCATATTTTCTAAAAGCAAAAAAGGCCAATATAGCTATAAGTCCTAAAGCAATGCCTATGGTGTTGTAACTGTCTATTTTTTGACCAGATTGATAAGAATGAAGTCCTGACAAATAGAAATTTACTCCCAAATAGGTAAATATGATACTAGGAAACGCTAAAATGGAAGCCAAATTAAATGCAAATCTGCCTCTTAATCCTGGAACCAATCTCATATGGATTACAAAGGCGTAAACCATGATGCTAATAAGGGCCCAAGTCTCTTTAGGGTCCCAACCCCAATAACGTCCCCAACTTTCATTGGCCCACATTCCGCCCAGGAAGTTTCCGATGGTTAACATAACCAATCCAACGGTTAAGGCCATTTCATTAATAATGGTTAATTCTTGAATATTGATTCCCATTTTTTTCTTGTTATCCTTATTGGTAAAAGCCATTAAGAACAACGTGACAATTCCAAGAATAGCTCCCAAGGTAAACGGACCATAACTCGCTACAATAACAGCTACATGTATCATTAACCAATAACTATCAAGCACTGGTTGTAAATTGGCTATTGCCGGATCCATCCAATTCCAATGGGCAATCATCAATAACATGGAGGTAACAAAAGCTGCAGCAGCAATGGTTAAATCACTTTTTCGACCTAAAATAAGTCCGAAAAGCATCACAGCCCAAGATACATAGATCATCGATTCGTAAGCATCACTCCAAGGCGCATGCCCTGAAACATACCAACGCACAATTAATCCTGCCAGATGAAGGCCAAATAAAACCAATACAATTCCCTTTAGAATAGAAACCGAAAGTGTTATTCCTCTACTCTTTTCCTTAAATATTTGTACAATAAGCACTATAAATAACAGCGAAGAAGCATACATATACCAGCTAAATAGCTTTTTGAAAATATCATATTTGTTATATAATATTTCTGCTTTTATCTTCTTATCCGATAGCATAACCTCACCTCCATATCGCTGTTGAGTTCGCTTAAAAGACTCCAATAACTCATCTGCCTTTGAAAAATCACCAGTTTGTTTGGCATTGTTCAAAGTGAATAAATAGGCATTAAATCCGCTATTTATGAAATTACCATATAAAGAATCTTCAATTTTCTCGTTGTAGCCATCTCGTCTATACTCAGATGAAGAAATCCATTTGTTATTTTCATCATTTGGAACAGGAAAAATTCTAAGAGATCCGCCCTCGATGGTATTATAGAATAGGTTAACGTGTTGATCAATCTCTTTTAATTCGTTTTGTATCGCATTTGGTATACCCGCAGAATAAGCATCTTCAAGGTAAGGCCCTAATTTGTAATCACCTCTTTCAGTAAAGAAATCAACCAATGCCGCATACTTTTGCGTTTTTTCAATTCCAATGATGCTTCTTATGGAATCGTCCTTTTTTGGTTTTAGATGAATAATTGGCACATTCCACCACAACAAAGGACTTTCCTGAATAGAAAGAAATACTTGGTTCGCATCAAAATCCTTATAAGTGTCATACTTACTTAATTTCCGCAACATTTCTGATGCATATGTGTTCACAGGCATCATTCTTCCTCCTAAATCCTGAATAACCAAATGACCAAACTTATCAGCGTGTTCCTTTGGTGTAATATGTTGTTTTAAAATGGAATCTAGTTGCTCTCTATTTGGTTTGGAGTGAGAATGACCATCATCTTGGGTATGTTGTGAAAAGACAGAACAGGATATAAAAATCAAAAGAGCAGCCAATAATTTTGCCTTTTTCTCCTTAGTCTTTTTAAGCATTCTTCCCAAATCACCAAATCGTGTTCCCTTTGAGAATAAAGTAGCCATAAGTCCCAAATACAATAAAAAGTAACCAATATAAGTTACCCATGTACCCATTTGATCGTGATTTACTGAGAGTTTGGTTCCTTTTTCATCGGGATCAAAACCAGATTGAAAAAAACGATACCCACGATGATCCAAAATATGGTTCATATAAATTCGGTAATTAAAATCCCCTTCTTCTTCATCGAGAATGGTCACATCACTTTCGAAAGCAGAATAACTTTTTTCAGTTCCTGGGTATTTATCTGCAATAAAATCATTCAACTTAATACTAAAAGGCAATTCTCTAATTTTTGAACCATACTTAACAGCAATATCCAAACCGCCCACTTCTACTTGTTCAAAAGTGCCGCTATGCCCTTGCCCTCCAAGCAATCTCACATATTTTGTATCATTATTGGAAGTCACTTTCATAACCACGCCATCTTCATCCCCTTTAAGCAAAGTTGATTTCTTTACGATATCAAAAGTTCCTTTGATTACTGGCTTAGGAAACACCATTTGCATTGTTCCAATAACATACCTAGACCTTAATTTTAATGGCTGTAGGCTATCTTTAACCAATTGACCTGTTTCTCCAGTAGCCATAGTCATATACTCTCCTTCAAAAGGGGATTGAATTTGTAAATTCCCTTGGTCATAAGTAATATTAACTGCACCATCTACATGCTTGTTCAAGGAAAACAACACATTATGAATGCTTTGAACTTCGCCTTCCTTTAGAAAATGATTATGAGGACTTCCACCTCCAGACTCCACCACTTTTAAATAGGATTCACCTTCATCATTTGGAACCACATCCAACTCAGCACCTCCAATAAACTTGGTCATTTCAAGTGTGACAGGTTGCCCATTATAATCCGTTGTAAGGTGAAATTCGTTATCCATTCTAGGAGAAAAATCCACAACTTCCTCTTCCACTCGTCTTTGTGGTTGTCCATTTATTTCAAAATCCCCATCAATGTAGGCGGTGATATAGGTTTCCCGAGAAAAAAAGGTATTTTCTGTATCTCCCTCTCGAATAGGCATCATCCCTTCAAAGCCAAAATACCTTGTAATACCAGCACCAACTAGGATAAAAATAAAGGCTAAATGCAGTAACAAAGAGGCCCACTTCTCCTTTTTGTGCAATTGGTATCTAAAAATATTTCCCAAAAAATTGATTACAAAAAGCGCCATAATGGCTTCAAACCATTTGGCGTTATAAATCAGATTTCTAGTTAATGGAGTGGGTGAAGTATCTTGACCTGCATCCAAGAAAGTTCCAGTCGCCATGGCAGCGGCAAAAACGATAAATAAAATGGCAGTAAGTCTTGTTGAAAATAAGATTTTGGCAAGTTTATTTTGCATTGTGAGAGGCTTTTTTTAGCTCGTGCAAAGGTAAGTGTTTTTGTTAACTTACAGACCAGTAACCTGCTTTATAGGTGTTAAAATTATTTCAAGAGTTGTTATTTCTTTCAGCATAAATGTTCAAAAACAAAAAGGTGGACATTTTACGAGCCTTACTTTTGGCATTTTCAGCATAATCACCTTGAAATAATTCATCTACGGTATTAACCCATTCATTCAACCACAATCCAAAATGTTCTTGAGTTATGCTATTATTAAAATGCCTATCGACCTCAACATGAACCTTCAATGGGTTTCCTGAAAATTTTGATTTTAAAAATAAATTGGCTTCCCAAAATTGGGTTAGTCTTTCAAAATGAGCTTCCCAATCGGTGATTATGTCATTGAAAAAAGCCCCTAAAACCTCATGTTTTCTAATTTTACCATAAAACTGAACCACCAAATTATGAATGTCTTCCCTATTTTTAATATCTGTTTTCTCCATGGTAAAACAAAGATAGGGCTTAGGTTTTTAAATCATGAGACAATGCGTATTTTAGCGTTATGATTTCAGTGAGCATTATAGGAGCTGGAAATGTAGCTTCTCATTTATATCAAGCCTTTAAAATGGCACCGGACGTTACTGTTAAACAATGGTTTAATAGGGATTTTAGTAGGATAAGTAGTTTCATGAATGAAGTAAATACCATTGATGATCTTAATTTACTAGAGGATGCAGATGTCTATGTTATTGCAGTGAGTGATGATGCGGTTTCCAATATTTCAAATGAATTGCCTTTTGAAAATCGGTTGGTAGTGCATACTTCCGGTAGTGTGGGCATTCATGATTTAAATTCAAAAAACAGACGAGGTGTCTTTTATCCATTACAATCTTTTAGTAAAGATGCCGAACTATCTTTTGAAAATGTTCCTATTTGTATAGAAGTACTTGATAAGAAGGACATAGACATTTTAAAACAATTGGCAGAAAGCATTGGAAGTAAATGGTATCGCATCAATTCGGAACAACGACAAACACTGCACTTGTCGGCTGTATTTGTGAACAATTTCACGAATCAGCTTTACCGTATTGCACATGAAATAAGTGATTCTAAAAGTATTGATTTTGATATTTTAAAACCGCTTATCATGGAAACGGCTCAAAAAGTCCAACACATGTCTCCATACATGGCTCAAACAGGACCAGCTAAAAGAAACGATAAAAAAACCATAAGAAGACATTTAAAGCTTCTTGAAAAGGAGGAACACAAAAAGATATATGAACTCCTTACCCACTCTATAAAAAAGACCCATGGAAGATAAAAGTTATAAGGAATACTTGGAACATATTACAACCTTCATTTTTGATGTTGATGGCGTGCTAACAGATGGAACTATTATAGTCACCACTGATGGGCAAATGCTAAGAAACATGAATATAAAAGATGGATATGCCATAAAAACTGCCATCCAATCAGGATTTAGAGTATGTATAATATCTGGAGGCACCAATGAGGGAGTTCGAGAAAGACTACGTGGTCTGGGAGTTACAGATATTTATTTAGGAGCCCATAACAAAATCGAACAACTGGATGAATATTTAAATACCTACCAAATCAAATCTGAAAATGTACTTTACATGGGAGATGACATTCCAGATTATCCAGTCATGAAATTGGTTGGCTTACCATGTTGCCCGCAAGATGCTGCACCAGAAATAAAGGAAATATCAAAATATGTATCCCATAAAAATGGTGGCAAAGGTGCCGTAAGGGATGTCATTGAACAAGTATTGAAGGTTCAGGAAAAATGGCAAGGTCATTTTGATGCCAAATACGATTAAAACGATATAAGATTTGTCAAAAACGCAGCGGCGACATAAAACAGGGTTTGGATACATTGGATTTGGAAATGACATGAACGTTTTCAATCGGAAAGCCCAAGGTTCTTTTTCGGATTACAAGGAAAGGTTGCACGCTGTAAGCCAACAAAAACATGAGTTAGATTTTGATCATCATGCTTTAACAAAGGAAGAACGACAAGTCATCAAAAACAAAATCAAAAAGCAAATCGCCTTTCAAAACAATAAAGCATTAGCTATTGTTCTTGTTATAATTATTACTATTGTGGTGGTGTTCAAAGATTTTCTATGGACCCATTTTAAAGAAACATTTTTCATATAATTTTTACTGAATGAGTATTTTAAAATTGATTCGATGGAAAAATCTGTTGTTGATTGCCTTAACCCAGTTATTGATTAAATATGCCTTATTAGAACCTTTTGCGTCAACCACAACACTTTCAAATTTTGAGTTTTTCCTATTGGTTCTATCCAGTGTATGTCTTGCGGCAGCTGGAAATATTATCAATGATATCCATGATATTGAAATTGACCGAATCAATAAGCCCGAAAAAGTAATCGTGGGTAAAGCTATTTCAGAAAAAACCGCATACAACCTATTTTTTGCCTTAAACATCATAGGTGTGTGCATTGGTTTCTATTTAGCCATGGCCATTAATAAAGGACCATTTTTCTCTATTTTCGCAATCATTTCCATTCTATTGTACATTTATTCTTCATTTCTAAAACAAATGTTATTAGTTGGAAATTTGGTTATATCGGTCTTGGTTGCATTTACTATTCTCCTTGTTGGGCTGTTTGAATTATTACCTGCTATCACCAAGATGAACCAGTCCACGCAATTTACCTTTTTCAAAATTTTATTTGACTATTCGGTTTTTGCTTTCATGATCAATTTTCTGCGTGAAATTGTTAAAGATATAGAAGATGTAGATGGAGACTATAAGGAAGGAATTCAGTCGCTCCCCATTGTATTGGGAAGGGAGCGTGCTGCTAAAATCGCATTTCTTTTATCGTTTATTCCGCTGGCAGCCATAGTCTACTATACGGTCACTTATTTATACCACCAACAATTAGCCGCAGGTTACTTTTTGATGTTTTTAATAGCACCGATGATTTACATATCCATCAAACTATTTAATGCTGAAACCAAAAAACAATTTCATCATATTAGCATGGTATTGAAATTAGTCATGCTATTTGGTATTTTGTCTTTGTTGCTTTATAAATTTATTTTACCTAATTAATGCTTCATTCTAAACTAAAAAATCACCACTTGATTCTTGCCTCTGGTTCTCCCAGAAGACAGCTGTTTTTCAAGGAATTAGGATTAGATTTTGAAATTAGGCTAAAACCTGTTGAGGAAGATTATCCTTCACGTCTATCCCATTTTGAAATTAGTGATTATTTGGCTCAGTTAAAAGCCCTTCCATATAAAGATGAATTGCAGGAAAAAGACATTCTGGTAACTAGCGACACCATTGTTTGGCATCATGGAGAAGCCCTTGGAAAACCTCAAAACCAAGAAGACGCTTTCAAGATGATTCAATCTTTAAGCAATCAAACCCATGAGGTAATAACCTCTGTATGCTTTACAACCAAATCTATTCAAAAAACGGTCAATGCAACTACAAAGGTAACTTTCAAAGAATTGTCTGAAGCAGAAATTAATTATTACATTGAAACATGTAAACCTTTTGATAAGGCAGGTGCTTATGGGATTCAAGAATGGATTGGCCAAATAGGAATTGTAAGTATTGAAGGATCCTATTTCAATGTGGTTGGCCTACCCACCCATTTGGTGTATCAAACATTAAATAGTTTGGTGTAACCGTCACTTCCTTTGATTTTGTCAATATCTTTGTACTACCATACCATTTATTAAATGATTTTTGAAGATATAAAAACAGAGCTATTAAGACTACTAATTTTAGTCATTACATTACTCATTTTGAGGAAAATATCCGTGCTTTCAGTTGCAAAACTAGGGCGAAAAACTGGTATTAATGAAGCTAGAATTCATTTAATAATCAGGTACATCACTGTTAACTTCATTCTTATAGGAATTCTTGTTGCTGCTTTTATTTTTGGAACAGAATTTAAGGACTTAGCTCTTATCTTTTCTTCCGTTTTTGCAGTAATTGGAATTGCGCTCTTTGCAATTTGGTCCATACTAAGCAACATAACCTCTGGAATCATCATGTTTTTCTCGTTTCCTTACAAAGTGGGAGATAAAATTCAAATACATGATAAAGATTTCCCCATAGAGGCCATCATTGAAGATATCAGGGCGTTTCAATTACATCTGCGTCTTGATAATGGCGACCTTGTCACCTATCCCAATAATTTAATTCTTCAAAAACCCGTTACCCTATTAAAAAAAGATGCAATTGATGATGGCCATGATGCTTTATAATTTTTGTTTATTTTTATAAAACATATGGCCAAGAAAAAAAACAGAACTTCACGCTATAAAAAACATATTGGACAAGCACCAGGAACCATAGTCTACACAGGTGATAAGTCCAAAGAAAAATTATTCATTGATGTTTTTGACTACAATCCCGAGTTTGCTGTTGAAAAAGAGCTTCTAAACGTAGAGGAAGCTTATGAATTTAAAGCAACTGATTCCATCACATGGATAAACTTCAATGGATTAAATCATGTAGATCAAATTGAAAAACTCGGGTCCCATTATGAGCTACATCCTTTAATTTTAGAGGACATTGTTCATATAAACCAAAGACCTAAGATAGATGAATATGAAAACTACATCTTTATTTCCCTAAAAATGCTTCACTATGATAAAGATGAAAATATTATCATTGAACAGGTCAGTTTTGTTTTAGGAGATAATTATGTGCTTTCCTTTCAAGAAGCTGAAGGTGATGTATTTGATAACGTGAGGGAACGCATCAGGCATGGAAAAGGTAGAATCCGCGGTATGCAATCAGATTACCTCCTTTATGCGCTTATAGATGCCATTGTTGATCACTACTATGTGGTAGCTGAAACCTTGGGCAACAAGATAGAAGATCTTGAAGGTACTTTATTTGAAGGCGATGCAGATGAATCCATGAGCCGCACAGTATTGGATTTAAAGAAGGAACTTTTAAAGGTGAGACGCGCCATTTTCCCTTTGAGGGAGATTATCAACCGCATCGAAAAAACAGATCATAAATTAATCCACAAAAGAATCATGCAATTCTACAGGGATATTTATGACCACATCATTCAATTATCAGATACCGTTGATATTTACCGTGAAATGATCTGGAGTTTAATGGATATGTATATGACTACCATCAGCAATAAGATGAATGAAGTCATGAAAGTCCTAACCATTATCGCTACCATTTTTATACCGCTAACCTTTATTGCGGGCATTTACGGAATGAACTTTGACCACATGCCAGAACTTCATTACAAATATTCCTATTATGGTGTTTGGGCCGTTATGATTGCCATATTTATAGGCATGTTACTCTATTTCAAACGTAAGAAATGGCTTTAAGTTAAAGAAACTTTAAATCCCTGCCGTTACTTGGTATTCTTTTTATCTTTAGCCCTCCCTAACTAAAAAAACATGACAAGAAAACAACTCGTCTCATCCTTTTTGGCATTATTTATCTGTGGATTGACATTTGCTCAAAAACCTTCGAAGCCCAATGCATCAGAAATTTATAATTCTATTAAAAAACTAAATTTTTTAGGATCTGTATTATATGTCGCAGCACATCCTGATGATGAAAATACCAGATTAATCTCTTATTTTGCTAATGAAGTGCATGCGCGAACTGCCTATCTTTCCCTAACTCGAGGGGATGGAGGACAAAACTTGATTGGACCAGAAATAAGAGAACTATTGGGTGTCATTAGAACCCAAGAATTACTTACGGCCAGAGAAATTGATGGAGGTGAACAGTTCTTTTCAAGAGCCAATGACTTTGGTTACTCCAAACACCCTGATGAAACGTTGGCCATTTGGAATAAAAAGGATGTTTTAAATGACGTGGTTTTAGCCATTAGACAATTTAAACCAGACATCATCATCAATAGATTTGACCACCGGTCACCAGGAAGCACCCACGGTCATCATACAAGTTCTGCCATGTTGAGCGTAGAAGCTTTTGATCTTACCAATAATCAAAGTCAATTTCCAGACCAGTTGGAAGCGACTTCGGTTTGGCAACCAAAGCGCCTATTTTTCAACACTTCTTGGTGGTTCTACGGCAGTGAGGAGAAATTTGAAAAAGCTGATAAGTCAGGAATGATGGGATTTGATATTGGCACCTACTATCCTACTCTCGGTTTAAGCAATTCTGAGATAGCTTCTTTAAGCAGAAGCCAACATAAATCTCAAGGTTTTGGAAATACTGGGACCCGCGGAAGTCAAATGGAATACGTAGAACTTATTAAAGGTGACATGCCTAAAAATGGTGATATCTTCGAGGGCATCAACACGACTTGGGGTCGGGTAAGAGGAGGCGAAGCCATAGGTGGTATTTTAGAAGAAGTGGAAAGAAATTTTGATTTCACTAATCCGTCAGCTTCTATCCCACAATTAATAGAAGCTTACAAGCTTATCCAAAAGTTGGAAGACGCCCATTGGAAAACACTTAAAACTGCAGAGATCAAAGATATCATAGCTGCTTGTTCTGGTCTTTATCTGGAGGCTGTTTCCAGCGACCAACATGCAACAGCAGGGGAAACAGTTCAACTCAATATTGAAATTATCAATAGAAGTAATGAACCCATAAAATTGGTCAGCTATGAAACTAACAATCATAAAGTTTCAAAAAATGTTTCTTTACAAAACAACCAAAAACTAGAGTATAAAGAATCTTTGGCAATTGGCACAAATCAACAACCTACCACTCCTTATTGGCTCACTAAAAAAGGGAGTTTAGGAATGTATAATGTAGAAAATCCTGATTTAATTGGGAAGCCAGAGACTCCAAGGCAATTCAACGTATCCTTTAATTTAGAGATCGAAAACACGCCCATCTCATTTCAAAAAGCTGTCGTGTATAAAATGAATGATCCTGTAAAAGGAGAAGTTTATAAGCCTTTTGAAATTGTACCCGAAGCAGCAGCAAAAATTGATGAAAAGGTGCTTATCTTTAATACAGACCAGGAGATGGAAATACCGGTTACAGTAACTTCTGGAAAGAATAATTTGGATGCTTCTGTTACTATAGCCCATCCAAAGGACTGGAATATTTATCCAGAAAGCCAAAACGTTCACATTGACTACAAAGGGGAGTCCAAAACCATTTTCTTTAAAGTTATCCCACCCAAAAATGAAAGTGAGGGATTAATGACCCCTATCGTTAAAGTAGGAGATCACACCTATACTAAGGAATTGATTGAAATCGATTATGAACACATTCCCTATCAAACGGTGCTTTTACCCAGTGAAACTAAAGTCGTAAGGTTGAACATTCAAAAAATGGGACAAAATATAGGATACATTGAAGGTGCCGGGGATGTAGTTCCTGAAAGCTTAAGACAAATTGGGTACGAAGTCATTACCATTAGTCCAGAAGATATTACAGAAGAAACATTAAGCCGATTTGATGCCATCGTTGTTGGTGTAAGAGCCTACAATACCATTGAAAACCTGAAATATAAACAAGATATATTATTTGATTTTGTTTCAAACGGAGGTAATATGATTGTACAATACAATACCAGCCATCGTTTGGTTACCGATAACCTAGCACCGTTCTCCATTCACTTATCGAGAGATCGAGTTACCGATGAAAATGCTAAAGTATCTTTTATTGATAAGGAACATGCGCTTTTAAATTACCCTAATAAAATTTCGGAAAAAGATTTTGAGGGCTGGACGCAAGAACGCGGTCTTTATTTTCCAGATTCTTGGGACAAAGAATTTACCCCCATTCTTGAAATGCATGATAAAGGAGAATCTAAAAAGAAAGGAAGCTTATTAGTTGCCAAATATGGTCAGGGTTATTATATCTACACCGGGCTGAGCTTTTTCCGTGAATTTCCGGCTGGTGTTTCTGGTGCCTATAGATTGTTTGCCAACATGCTATCAATAGGAAAAACCAACATACAAAACCAAACCTCATTAAATGATTAATATGGAACCGGAAAAATCGCATAATCGATGGAATAACCTTTACACCATAGTTTTGGTTGCTAACGCCATTTATATTCTCCTGTTTTATATCATCATGAAAACGTTCTAAATGCAAACAATTGATTGGATTATACTCATTGGAACGTTATTGACAATAGTCATATATGGCAGCTTAAAAACTAAGGGAAGTAAAAATGTTCAAGATTATGTAAGAGGGGGTAATAGCTCACAATGGTGGACCATCGGTCTATCTGTTATGGCTACACAAGCTAGTGCCATTACATTTTTATCCACTCCGGGACAAGCCTTTCACGATGGAATGGGCTTCGTTCAATTCTATTTTGGCCTTCCCATTGCTATGGTTATCATATGCATGGTATTCATCCCTATTTATCACAAATTAAAGGTTTATACGGCCTATGAATATTTGGAAAGCCGTTTTGATGTTAAAACTAGAAGCCTTACAGCCATTTTATTTTTAATACAACGCGGATTGGCAGCTGGAATTACAATCTATGCTCCAGCAATCATACTCTCTGCTGTATTAGGTTGGAATCTTACCTACCTAAATATCATTATAGGTATTTTGGTCATTGTATACACTGTAACAGGCGGTACTAAGGCCGTTAGCGTGACCCAAAAACAACAAATGGCTATTATTTTTATAGGCATGTTTATTGCCTTTTTTGTCATTTTAAGTTATTTACCTGAAAATATTACCTTTTCAAATGCATTAGAAATTGCAGGGGCAAGTGATAAAATGAACATATTGGATTTCTCCTTTGATTTTGAAAACCGATACACAGTTTGGAGTGGTCTTATTGGCGGTACATTTTTAGCTCTCTCCTATTTTGGAACCGATCAATCCCAGGTGCAACGATACTTATCTGGTAAATCCATGCGAGAGATGCAATTAGGATTAATATTTAATGGTCTTTTAAAGGTTCCTATGCAATTTTTTATATTGTTAGTAGGTGTCATGGTATTTGTTTTTTATCAGTTCCATCCTTCTCCTATCAACTTTAATCCTGCAGCCAATAGCACCATAGAAAACTCAAAATATTCCGAGGAATATAAGGCTTTAGAATTAGATCAAGCTAAAATATTCAACGAAAGGGAACAAGCCATACAAGAATATGTAGTCACCAAAAGCCCAACTCTTATTCAAAAAATCCATGACTCAAATGCTGCCGATGAAGCCAATCGAAATGCAGCTAAAGACCTTATTGAAAAAGCTGCCGCTGACCGCTTAGTAAACATTGAAACCAATGATAAAGATTATGTTTTTATTCATTTTATCCTAAACAATTTACCTAAGGGTCTCATTGGATTGTTATTGGCTGTAATATTATCTGCAGCTATGTCCAGTACCGCGAGTGAAATAAATGCCTTAGCCTCCACCACTGCCTTAGATATCTATAAGCGTAGTTATGCACCCGACCGAGATGAAGGTCACTATGTCCAAGCCACCAAATGGTTGACTTTAGGCTGGGGAATTATGGCCATTATTGTTGCTTGTATTGCTAATCTAGCAGAAAACTTGATTCAATTGGTTAATATTATAGGTTCCATTTTTTACGGAAATGTTCTAGGGATCTTTTTATTGGCTTTCTTTTTTAAAATGGTAAAAGCCAAAGCAGTGTTTATTGGAGCTATAATCACCCAAATCATTGTTATTCTTGTTTGGTGGTTAGATTGGATGCCGTACCTTTGGTTAAATCTATTTGGATGTATGGTGGTCATTCTTCTGGCCTTAATTTTACAAACAACTCAAAAAAATGACATCAAATAAAACAATCAATTGGGGAATTATCGGTTTAGGTAAAATTGCTCATAAATTTGCCACTGATTTGCTTACGCTCCCCAATACGAAGTTGTTGGGAGTAGCATCCCGTTCACATGACAAAGCGGTTGATTTTGGAAAGAAATTTGGTGCTCAAAAGACATATGGAAGCTATGAGGACCTAGTTAAAGATCCTGAAATCGATGCGGTATACATAGCGACACCTCATGTGTTTCATAAAGAAAATTCGATACTTTGCCTCCAACATGGAAAAGCTGTTCTATGTGAAAAGCCATTTGCAATGAATTTAGAGGAAGTAACTGAAATGATTCAAATTGCGAAGGATCACAACACCCTCTTAATGGAGGCGCTGTGGACATATTTTCTTCCCCATTTTCAATTTGTAATTCAGCAAATTGAAAACAAGACTTTTGGAGAAGTGTTGGAATTGGAGGCCGATTTTGGCTTTAAAGCTAATTATGATGTAACCTCTAGGCTCATTAAAAAAGATTTGGGAGGTGGTAGTTTATTGGATATCGGTATCTACCCTATATTTGCAGCCTTATCCACCCTAGGTTTTCCTAAAGACATAGAAGCAGAAGCAACCTATTTTGAAAATGGTGTAGATTCCAGCTGTACCATGACTTTTAATTATCAACATGGCACGAAAGCCATTTTAAAAAGTACATTGCTAGAAGATACTCCAACTACGGCAACCTTTCATTGTGAAACAGGAATAATAAAATTAAATTCTAGATTTCATGAACCGTGTACCGTGACAATGTCTCCAATAAATGGTGAGGAGAAAACCTTGGATTTTGGTTACAACACCATTGGCTACTCTTTTGAAGCACAACATATAAATGAACTAATACCAGGAGGATTAAAGGAAAGCCCTATCATGAATTTTGAATTCAGTAAAAGATTAATAACATTACTAGACCAGGTAAGAGATAGGATTGCTTTAAAATATTGAGAGCCTGCTATGAATAACAGACTCCCAACATTCCTTGGTTGGTTACAGAAACTCGCCTTTGTTATTTACTTTTAAAGTTTTTCTTTGATATCCTTTTTTAATTTCAACTTCATAGTAAGTGTCAATTGGTTGATTGAGCTCATACATGGCATAAAATTTTGTTTTTTCCAAAGTCCACTCTGGATAAATATAAAAAATAGACCGAATTACTTGGTTAGGAATTCTGATATCTGAAAAAACTTCTTCCGTTTTAATAATTTCGCCACCTGAATTAAAATGAGCAAATATATAGCCGTAATCGGACTTAAATTTGACTTCAAAACATGTTTGTTGTCCCGTAAATTGTTTTGAATTTTTACAATTGTACATGGCTACATGTTTTCTCATCATCAAAATATGCTGAGCGATCCTACTTGTTTTCATTTTATGAAAGTATTCTTTATGATACATTTTTAAAGTACTAGATCTCTTAAATTTTGGCAGCTCCAGTTTATCGGTATTTACTTCAGCAATTAATCGTTGAGAGTGAATTTCGCCCATCCCAATTAAAAAAAGTAATAATAACAAGTAATTTGAAAAGGTTTTCATGACTCTAGGATTTAAATTGATTAATAATACCCCAAAGCTCATAAAAGACATGTTGCACTACTTATTAATATTGTTGCAATCGCGAGTCTTTTGTTTAAAAAATCTATTTAAATTTTAATTATAAAATGAAGAACCTTTTAAATCTCCATCGACCTGTAATCTCCCAATTGGAGCTTTTTTAAGATTTGAAGAAACCTAGTTTCATTCCTTAGATTTTTAAAGTGAGGGTTAAATTTTGTTGAAAACATTAAAATGTTTTTATTTTCCAAAGCCACCTCTAACCAATCAAGAGCTTTTTGATGTTCCCCTATAATGGCATATTTTTCGGAAATCCAATAAGCATTAAACGGTATGGACTCAGAATTGGGGTTTTTAATAGAATATTCATTCAACCACCGATGAATTCCAATAATACCATTTTCCTCAAAAGCTCTTTTCATGGGCTCAACAAGCGGTTGCTGTTCTGGATGTATGTTCCAACTTTCCTCCAAAATACCCATAGCTTTTTTATCTTTTCCTGTGTTTGAATAAATAAGAAATTTTACCCAATAACTAGGTAGGTAACCTGGGTTGGCCAATTCTGATATAGATGCTTCCTTTAAGGCATTTTCATAATCTCCTAATTGCATAAACAACAAAGCGCTCAAAATATGAACTTCAAAAGAATCTGGATAAATAGATTTAGCCTGGTTTATAAGAGTTCTCGCCTTTTTAAAATTCCCCAAAGTAAATATGGTATAATTGGCATATATACAATAGGCTAAATAGTTGTTAGGATTTAACTCTATAGATTTCTTAAACTCTTCATCGACTCTTTCCCAATTCCAATCAAAATACATAAAATACTGACCTAATACACGATGGGGATCAGAAAGATTTGGATCCAGTGCAATGGCCTTTTGTGCATATTCAAACCCTTTTGATATTTCATCTTCAGAGGGAGTTGGCCAATTTTTCCCAAACATTATTTCAGCAAGTCCGGAATAACCTAAAGCAAAATTAGGATCCAACTCGATACTTTTTATCAAATAGGATTCTGCCAATTTATTAGTTTTAAGATTAAAATCGGATAAATAAAACCGGGCCTTATTGTAGTAGCGATACGCTTCTAAATTGTTTGTTGGTGTTTTATTGAAATGCTCCATATTTGAAGCAGAAATCATTAAATGCAATTCTTCTACAATCAATCTTGATATTTCACTTTCTAAAATGAACACGTCAGAATACTTTCTGTCAAAATTCTGCGACCATACTTGTACATCATTCTCTGCATCTGTTAAATGAACCGTGATTTTAACTCGGTCTTTAACTCTCTGTACAATTCCGTCTACCAAATAATCAACATTTAATTTATCGATCAATTCCTTGTGCGGAACCTCCTGTTTGATCAATTGGGATATGGATTGTTGAGATCTTACTACAAGTTCATTGATTGAAGATAGATTGTATATGATATCTTGCCTCACACCTTCAGTAAAGAAATCATTTTCTTTTAAATCACTTAAACTTTTAAAGGGCATAACTGCCACTGTTTTTTTGAATTTATCAGGGACGCTTACGTTTGAAGTTTCAAATCCTTGGGTTTTCTTTTCTTCGTTATTTAATAGCTTTACTCCTGCTATACCCAAAACAACTATCAAAATACCCGATAATATCAAAGCATACTTACTTTTATTTGATAGGGTAAATGGGAATAATCTTTTAGGAGTATCAATTTCAATTTCTTCCTTAGATTTATTTTTCGCTTCTCCAGGTGTAAACCCAAAATAACTTTTAAAACAGGTGTTAAAATAAGATGGACTGTTAAATCCAACTCTATAAGCAATCTCTGAAGCCGTAGCTTCATCCTTTTGTAGCATTTCCAATGCTTTTTTTAACCGAAACGCATTGATAAATTGACTTGTAGACTTTCCACTTAACTTTCGGAGTTTTCTATGCAATTGGGACCTACTAATCCTTAATTCCTTGGCCAAAATTTTAACGCCAAAATTTTCATTCGCCAAATGCCTCTCTAAAATTTTTTCTAGACAGTTCAAGAAATCTTGTCCTGATTGGTTTGCAGTAGACATTTTAAAAAATTAATTAAAACGCTTGGATATAGGACTTAGGGAATTCTATTTCATATAATTTACACTTTTTTCTCCATTAAATAAAATATTGAAAAACATTCCTTAAAAGAATGTCTAAATATTTTTACTAAAAAAGCCTGCGAGGTCGCAGGCTCCGAACGTTTTTTGATTGATTAAAGAAACTCCCCTTTACTATTTACTTTAATACTTTTAGTCTCATCCCCTTTTTGAATTTCAACTTTATAGAAAGTTGTATTGGGTTGATTTTCCATATATTGTGAATGATACTTCACTTTGGTTAAAATCCATCCTGGATAAACATAAAAAACGGTTTGTCTTACCCGCAGTGGAATTTTTACATCCTTAAAAACTTCTTCAGTTTTTATAATTTTTCCATTTACATCATAAGTCACTAAAATATACCCCTTCTCGGACTGAAATTTTACCTCTGAAGTTTGACTTAATACATCAAAGTTTTCATTTTTTCTATAATCGTAATTGGAAACATACTTTCGTAAATTTTGTATGTGTTTGGACATATTGATCTCTTTAGTTTTTTTCAAATAAGTGGCATGTAAGACACTTGTTCGTGAAGATCTTTTTATTTCAGGAAGTTCATAATTAGACACATTCACTTCTGTCAATAAAGGTTCGTTTTGAGCCATAATTAAATGACTTGATAAAAAGATGGCAAATAAGGTAATTGATAAGGTTTTCATGACTTTTGGATTTAATGATTAATAGTTATCCAAAGGTCATCAAAGATTTGTTGCACCACATATCTTAGAAGTTGCAATGCTTTAAACCATTTAAAAAGTGTTGAAATTTTATTTGAAACACTTTAAATTATGTTTCAGGGATTAAAAAATAATAGAAAATTAGGTTTTTAAGGGCTCATAATCACCCAAACCTAGCTTTTCTAAAATATGAAGAAATCTAGGTTCTTTTCTTAATTTTGAGAAACAGGCGTGATATTTTGTTTTAAACATATCGGCATTTTGCTCTTCTAATGCCGTTTCTAACCAATCCAATGCTTTTTCATTCTCCCCCATAGACGCAAATTTCTCAGCCACCCAATAGGCATTAAGTTGAAATGATTCAGAATCTGAGTTATTAATATCTGAATCATTAATCCATTGGAACACCCCATTAACACCATTATTTTCAAAGGCTTGTCTCATAGGAGGAATGTTGGATTTAAATTCAGGATAAAGACTCCAACCTTCTTCCAACATTTTTATGGCCTCTTCCTCTTTCCCCATGGCTGCATAGATTTTAAACTTTACCCAATAAGACCAAAGATCTCGCGGTACAACAAGTTCAGCCATAGTTGCATCCTCCAGGGCATTATCAAAATCTTCCAATTGTAAATATAATTCGGAACTTAAAACGTTAGCATAAAATGAATTTGGATAAATTCTTTTAGCACTATCGAGTAAATCCCTAGCTTTATCAAAATCACCCAAGGTGTAAAAAACATATTGCGCATACATACAATAGGTCTCATAATTGTTAGGATTAAGCTCTAAGGATCTCTCAAACTCCTCCTCTACTTTTTCCCAATCCCAACCATAATTCAAATAATACCACCCCAAGACCCTATGAGGCTCAGATAAATCTGGATCAATTTCAACCGCTTTCATAGCATACTGCTTTCCCTTAACTAATTCATCATAGGAAGGTGTGGGCCAACTTTTCCATAAATAAATTTCAGCTAAACCCGAATAGCCTAAAGCAAAATCTGGATCCAACTGTATGCTTTTATTTAAATATGTTTCTATCAATTCAAAACCTCCTTCAGAAAAATCACACCAGTAAAATCGCGCCTTATTATAGTAATTAAAAGCCTCTAAATTATCAGTTGGAATTTTTTCGAAGCGTTCCATATTCAGTGGTGAAATCAAAAGATGAAGTTCCGTAGCAATCAGACGAGATATTTCACTTTCCAAAATAAACACATCAGCATATTCCCTATCAAAATCCTGAGACCACATTTGCACGTCTTGCCTTGTATCAGTTAAATGGACTCTTATTTTCACACGATTATCAATTCTTTGTACACTTCCACCTACCAAATAATCAACATCCAACTTTTCTACCAGTTCTTTATTTGACAGCTTTTGATCTAAAAGTTGGGCCACAGATTGCTGTGACCTTACTACGAGTTCATCAATTTTGGAAAGATTATCTAAGATGTCTTGCCGCATCCCTTCTGCAAAAAATTCATTTTCTTCCAAATTACTTAGGCTTTTAAAAGGTAACACAGCGATTGTTTTCTTGGGATAGTCCAATACATTTTGGTTAGGAACAACTTCTTTACCAGGAACCTCTTTCCCTTTGTTTATAAGTTTAACACCCGAAAAGCCAAGAACGACAACCAAAATTCCTGTTAGCACTAAGGCGTAAACTTTTTTCTTTGGAGATGGCCTATGAGTAGTAGGCTTAACTAAGTTATTAAAATCAAGTTCCTCTGTTGTTTTATATTTAGTTTCTCCCGGTGTAAATCCGAAATAATCCTTGAAGGAGGTATTAAAATAAGTAGGACTATTGAAGCCAACCCGATAAGCAATTTCTGAAGAGGTAACCTCATCATTCTGAAGCATTATTAAGGCCTTTCTCAATCTAAACTCCCTTATAAATTGACTGGTTGATTGACCACTAATATTTTGAAGTTTCCTATGAAGTTGTGACCTACTAAACCCTATTTCTTTAGCAAGCTCATTTACTCCAAACTTCTCGTTCTCTAAGTTTTTTTCAAGAATTTCTTCTAAACACTTTATTAATTGGTGTCCCAAATGTTGCTTACCAGACATTTTAAAAAGTTTAAATTAAAACGCTTCGATTTAGGACTCAGGGAGTGAAATATGCTATCTAATTTAAGCATTTTTATCCATTTAATAAAACTTTTTAGTCGGTCTTAAGATAGCATTATCCCTTTCCAAATTAAGCATAGTTGACTTCATTGTGATAAATATTTTTTACAAAAAGAATATTTTATTTTACTTTATGTAAAGTTTTCTTTACTTTTGAATTATTCAATCAAAAATCGAACAGTTATGAAAACTTCTTATCTATTCCCAAACCAATTTAAGATATTGGGTTGGCCCCTGTTTATTACAGGTCTTATTCTAGGCATTATCATTGATGTCAACAATCTTGAAAATGACTTTTTTACCATCAAAGTATTGTCTATTTACCAAAGTGGTTCATTTCTTTCTTCTGAGTCTGGTTTTTTTAAGCTTATCGAGAATGATATTTTAGATGAATTAGCAGCATTAGCAATCATTATTGGAGGTCTTATCCTTTGCTTTTCAAAAGAAAAAATTGAAGATGAGTTTATTGCCAAACTGAGAAAAGACTCTTTAGTTTGGGCCTTCTTGGTTAATTACATTGTCCTAATCCTAGCCATAATTTTTGTATATGATCTGACCTTTTTTAGCGTCCTTATTTTCAATATGTTTACCCCTATTATTATTTATGTCTTTAGATTCCATTTCTTAAGATTAAAGAGCATGAGTCATGACGAATAATTTAAAAGTAGAAAGAGCAATACACGATATGACCCAGGCAGATCTGGCAAAGGCCATTGGGGTAAGCAGACAATCCATCAATGCTATGGAGAAAAACAAATACGTGCCATCCACAGTACTAGCCTTGAAAATTGCCAAACTATTCAAAAAACCAGTGGAAGCCATATTCATTCTGGAGGAAACAGACTAAAAAAAAGCGCAACTTTTAAAAGTTGCGCTTTCTTATTTTCCTAATATGTAATTATTACATGGCCCCCCACTCTTTTAGGGAATCCATGTTCATTTTTACATAGTCATCGTTACCAGCTTCCTTTGCAGCCTGCATAGATTTTTTAGCTAGACCAATAGCACCATCCTTATCTCCTGCTTTTGCATAAATCAGAGATTGTTGTCTGTATTGCCAGAATTGAGGCTTTTCATTCATAGACATTGCCTTATCGATCCATTCCTTAGCTTGTTCGATATCCTTATTTTCAGAATAATAATAAGCCGCTGCTGCATAGTAATCATTGGCCTTAGGCGATCCACTCAAAGCATCATTGATAGAAGCCATAACTTTTTTATCAGTTGGTACTGTAAATGGCACAGCCACATAAGTTTTTTCCCAAATAAACTCTAAGGTAGCTTCAGAACTTTTAATATTATTGATATCCATGGTAAAAGTCTCCACATTGAATGGTATTGGATGCACTTGAGCCTTAGCTATAGCAACCACTTTACTTTCATCCCATTTTTCAGGATTTCCCCAATTATTGGTATCTGAATACAAATAAATTTCCCATAAACTTTCTCCTGGCTTTGTAAAGATGGCATAAGAACCAGCTTTTACTTCATAACCAGCTACTTCTACATCATCACTAAAGGTAATGATTGAGTTTTTGTTGGCTCCTGTTCTCCAAATTTTTCCGTAAGGAACTAAATCCCCAAATACCGTTCTTCCTTTGACTCCTGGACGTGAATATTCCAAAGTAACTTGAGTTAATCCCACGGGCTGCTCCAATTTAGCCGTTGGACTAGGTTGAGGGGTTGAAACTTGTGCATTCAAACTTACGGCAAGCATAAGTCCTACTGCTGATAGTAATATTTTTTTCATTTCTAATTAGTTAAAATTATTGTTAACAAATATAAAATTACAAAAAATACGACTCACTATTTTGTTAAGAAAAAGGTAATTCTTTTGGGGTCTACTGGATTTTTAAAGAAATTAAAGGAACTAAAATCATAGTATAAGCTTTAAAATAGCATTTTGAGTTAAATTTTGTTTAACTTATTTAAATAATAATTAAACATTTTGTAATTTTACTAAAAACATTGGAATGGCAAAAAAAAAGAAAATAACCTTGATGCATTTAATAGATGCCTATATGGATTATGTACTTGAATTTGGAAAAGAACCCACTTCGGTACATAAATTTGGGAAAGAACATAACATTGATGAATCTGAATTTTATCAACACTTTAGTTCTTTTGAAGCCCTGGAAAAAGAGATTTTTAACCAATTTGCGATACAAACACTCGCAACATTAGCCTCTAGTAAGGAGTATGATACGTACGATGCTCGAACCAAATTACTTAGCTTTTACTTTACTTTTTTCGAAAATTTAACAGCAAATAGAAGCTATGTAACCTATGCCCTCAATAAACACAAAAACAATATTAAAAATTTAAAGTGCCTATCAGCTTTAAGAGAAACCTTTATTGATTACATAGAGTCCCTAGGAATTGAAACCCTAGATTTTAAAGAAGAAAGAATTGAAAAAGCAAAGAAACGCTTTATCGGTGAATCGGCATGGGTACAATTACTTTTAACTATGAAGTTCTGGATGGAAGACACTTCCAAAGCATTTGAAAAAACAGATATTTTTATAGAAAAATCTGTGAATACCAGCTTTGATATTCTAGATACCACGCCACTAAAAAGCATTGTAGACCTCGGGAAATTTCTTTTTAAAGAAAAAATGCCCATGAAATAAGCACCATATGAAAACCATAGATCATATCCCTACCAGTAAAATACAACGAGCCGGAAAGCTTGTTACTACGGGCGCTAAAGTAGGTGTCAACTATCTCAAATACTATGGAGATAAAATCACAAAGACCGAAGAAGAAGCCAGAGAGAATTTAGATAAAAATAATGCCGAGGACATCTATGATAGTTTAAAGCAATTGAAAGGAAGTGCTTTAAAAGTAGCCCAAATGCTTAGTATGGAGAAGAACATCTTACCAAGAGCTTATGTGGAGCAATTTTCATTGGCTCAGTTTTCAGTTCCGCCCCTTTCCGCTCCTTTGGTAAACAAAACGTTTAAGTCCTATTTTGGAAAATCGCCAGAAGATTTATTTGACTCCTTCAATCCCAATTCTGTCAATGCAGCCAGTATTGGCCAAGTGCATGAAGCCGAAAAAGATGGGAAAAAATTAGCTGTGAAAATTCAATACCCTGGAGTCGCAGAAAGCATATCTTCTGACTTGGCTATGGTTAAACCCATAGCGATTAAAATGTTTAACATCAAAGGGAAAGACTCTGACAAGTATTTTAAGGAAGTAGAAAATAAGCTTATTGAAGAAACCAATTACGAATTGGAATTACGCCAAAGTAGAGAAATGGCCGAGGCTTGCATGCACATTCCACATTTAAAATTCCCCAATTATTACGAAGAATTGTCATCCAATCGCATCATAACGATGGATTACATGCATGGTGAGCATCTCTCAGATTTTGTAAAACACAATCAAAATCAAGAATTATCAAACCAATTGGGGCAAGCCCTGTGGGATTTTTACATGTATCAAATTCATGTATTAAAAAAGGTACATGCCGATCCGCATCCAGGAAACTTTTTGGTTTCAATTGAAGGAGATTTAGTCGTTTTAGATTTTGGATGTATTAAAACCATTCCTGAAGACTTTTATGTTCCTTATTTTGAATTGGCTGAACCACACAATTTAAACAATCCTGAGTTTTTTAAGGATAAACTTTATGAATTGGAGATTTTAAAACCTGAAGACGGGCCAAAAGAGATAGAATTTTTCAGTCAAATGTTTTATGAAATGCTCAGTCTGTTTACCCAACCTATTCAAGAGGAAACCTTTGATTTTTCTAATGCCGATTTCTTTAATCAAATAGCAGCCTTAGGTGAGAAATATGCCAAAAACACCCAGATAAGAAAAATGAATGGCAACAGAGGTTCAGAGCATTTCATTTATATAAATCGAACGTTTTTTGGCCTTTACAACCTGATGTTTGATTTAAAATCCCAGAATGTAAAAATCAAGACGTTTTTTAAATGAAAGTACTGGTCACGGGGGCAACCGGGTATATTGGTAAGCGACTCATTCCTATTTTGATTAATGAGGGACACCATGTGGTTTGCGCTGTTCGTGACCGTTTGCGAGCAGATGAAACTTTGGATGAAGAATACGTCAGTTTTGTAGAAGTTGATTTCCTAAAAAAAGAGACCTTACAGAATATTCCTGAAGATATTGATGCTGCCTACTATCTGATTCATTCCATGTCAAATTCTTCCAAAGATTTTGAAAAAATGGAAATGACTTGTGCCGAAAATTTTAAATCACGAGTAGAAAAAACCCAGTGCCAGCAAGTTATTTATTTAAGTGGAATTACCAATGAGGAAAAGCTTTCAAAACATCTTAGATCAAGAAAGCAAGTTGAAGACATTCTCAAATCAGGCACTTTTGCTACTACTATTTTCAAAGCAGGAATTATCGTTGGTTCTGGTAGTTCTTCCTTTGAAATCATAAGAGATTTAGTAGAAAAACTTCCCGTGATGATTGCTCCCAAGTGGCTTCACACTAAAACACAACCGCTGGCAGTAAGAGATGTTATGTCGTATCTGTCAAAAGCTTTGGGCAATGAAAAACTTTACAATCATTCTTATGATATTTTCGGTCCAGAAATTCTGACTTATAAAAACATGTTGCTACAGTTTGCCGAGGTAAGGGAATTGAATCGTCATATTTGGACCGTTCCAGTCATGACTCCAAAGCTTTCCTCCTACTGGCTTTATTTTGTAACCTCTACTTCATACAAATTAGCGACTTCTTTGGTCGATAGTATGAGTGTTCAAATAATTGGTAAACCCAGTCAAATAAATGAACTTCTTGATATTCATCCCATTTCCTATAAAGAAGCTGTGTCATTGGCCTTTGAGAAAATAGAACAAAACACCATTGTTTCAAGTTGGAAAGATTCCATGGTAAGCAGCGGTCGATTGAAGAAGAATCTTTATAAATACATCAATGTTCCTAAATATGGTTGTTTTAAAGATTATAAAGAGGCACAGGTCACCAATACCGACAAAACCATCGATAAAATTTGGGCCATCGGCGGAAACCAAGGTTGGTATTATGGTAATTTTTTATGGAAGATTAGAGGGTATCTAGACAAATTAGTTGGCGGCATAGGTTTACGACGTGGCAGAACGAATCCTTACAACTTGCATGCAGGAGATGCTCTGGATTTTTGGCGCGTCATTTATGCAGACAGAACCAAACAAAAGCTTCTACTTTATGCAGAAATGAAACTTCCCGGTGAAGCCTGGTTGGAATTCAAAATTGAAGAAAACCTCTTAAAACAAACAGCAACCTTTAGACCTAGAGGCATAGCCGGACGGCTATATTGGTATGCAGTACTTCCCTTTCATGGTTATATTTTTAACGGTATGATAAGAAGGCTTGTAGCAACATGAAAAAACAACACCTTCCAGAAAAAATATGCCCTATTTGCAATCGCCCATTCACTTGGAGAAAAAAATGGGAACACCACTGGAACGATGTAATCTATTGTAGTGAAAAATGCAGAAGAAACAAAAATCGAAATACGGCCTAGTTTGGTTTACCAATAATTTAAGAATTCATGATAACGCTTCTTTAAAGCAAGCTTGTGAAAATCACCAAAACGTTATTGCCGTTTATTGCTTTGACCCCAGACACTACAGAAACACGGCATTCGGATTTCAAAAAACTGGCAAGTTTCGAGCAAAATTTCTTTTAGAAACTGTTACAGATTTAAAGAAAAACCTAGCAACTTTGGGTATTACACTTTTGGTTTATCATAAAAAACCAGAAACGATTATTCCTGATTTGATCAAAGAATTTTCGATATCAGACATGTATTATCAAAATGAATGGACTTCAGAAGAGCAAGCAGTTATAAATGAATTAAAAAGAAACATACCCCATTCAGTCATATTCCATACCTTCTACAGTCAGTTCCTATTTCATCCCGAAGACCTGCCATTTGAGGTTGAATCCGTCCCGCGAGTTTTTACAGATTTTAGAAAACGGATAGAAAAAACGGCATCTATTCGCCCCCTGATAGAAACCAAAAACGAGAGCTGTACAATTATTAAAAAGGACACGCCAATACCCACCCTATGGGAATTGGGTTTTGAAGATTTTGAACAACATTCGCTTACTGCCTTTCCATTTCAAGGTGGAGAGACTTCGGCATTAAACAGACTTGATCAATATTTATTTCAAAACGAAACAATAAAAACCTATAAAAAAACGAGAAATAGGCTATTGGGAGTTGATTATAGTTCGAAATTTTCACCATGGTTGGCAAATGGTTCTATAAGCGCAAAAATGATCTATTGGAATGTGAAAAAGTTTGAAAAGTTACATAACAAAAATGATTCCACCTATTGGTTAATTTTCGAACTCATCTGGAGAGACTTTTTCAAATATGTCTCTTTAAAATATGGTAATTCTATATTTCGCATCCATGGAATTCTTCAACAAGACTATGTTTGGAAACAAGATTGGGATTTAATCAATGAGTGGATTCATGGTAAGACTCCAGAAGCTTTTGTAAATGCCAATATGTTAGAAATAAAACAAACTGGCTGGATGAGTAATCGTGGAAGGCAAAATGTAGCGTCTTACTTTGCCAAAACCTTGAATTTAGATTGGCGTATTGGGGCGTCTTACTTTGAATCCTTGTTACTTGATTATGACGTCCACAGCAATTATGGCAACTGGATGTACCTATCAGGTGTAGGCAACGATCCAAGAAACCGCGAATTCAATGTCAAGCTTCAAGCCGAACGATACGACCCTCAGGAAACCTACCAAAATCTCTGGTTAGAACGAACTCCAATATAAATGAAAACTCTCAAACTACTTTTAGGAGATCAACTCAATATCAAACACTCCTGGTTTAAAGAAGTTGACCAAGAGGTGACTTATTGCCTATTTGAAATGAGGCAAGAAACAGACTATGTGGTCCATCATATTCAAAAAGTGATTGGCTTTTTTGCGGCCATGAGACAGTTTTGTGAAGCGCTCCAATCTCAAGGTCATCATGTGATTTATTATAAAATAAATGACAAGTATAACCATCAAAAGCTGGATGAAAACTTAGGAGCACTTATCCAAAAGCATGGTTTTAGTAAATTTGAATACCAGCTTCCTGATGAACACCGCTTAGATAAGCAATTACAATCTATTTGTAAATCCCTCGCCATTCCTTCTGAAACCGTTTCTAGCGAACATTTCTATACAGACAGAAATGAACTTCAAGAATTCTTTAAAGGAAAAAAGCAATATCTCATGGAAACATTTTATAGATACATGAGAAAGAAACACCAGATTCTTATTGTAGGAGACAATCAACCCGAAGGCGGAAAATGGAATTATGACAAATCCAACCGAAAATCATGGAATGACAATCCAAAAGTGCCGCATTACAAATATTTTAAAAATGATGTGGATGTCGTCCTTAAAGACATAGAAAAGGCCAAAATAAAAACCATAGGTGCCTTTTCTACCCAAACATTTTTATATCCCATTACAAGAAAACAAGCCTTAAATCAGTTAAAATATTTTTGTGAAGAGCTCCTTCAATATTTTGGAGACTATCAAGATGCCATGAATACTGAAGAAGTTAATTTATTCCACAGTAGACTATCCTTTGCACTGAATTTAAAATTGATTTCTCCTAAAAATGTCATTGATACCGTTTTGAATTACTACCGAAAGCATGGAAAAAACATAGATATATCCCAAATAGAAGGCTTCATCAGACAGATTTTAGGATGGCGAGAGTATATGCGTGGAATGTATTGGGCCATGATGCCAAAATTTAAGGACGAAAATCACTTAAATAACACCAACAAGCTAGCAACCTTCTTTTGGGATGGTGATACCAAAATGAACTGTCTCAAAAACACCATTCAGAATTCATTAGATCACGCCTATGCCCACCACATTCAACGCTTAATGATTACTGGAAACTATGCTTTACTTACCCAAACTCATCCTGATGAAGTGGATGCTTGGTACCTAGGTATATATGCAGATGCCATAGAATGGGTGCAACTACCCAATACAAGGGGTATGAGTCAATTTGCAGAAGGAGGAAACATTGCTACGAAACCTTATGTGTCATCGGGATCTTACATACAAAAAATGAGTAATTATTGCACAGGTTGCCATTATGATTACAAGAAAAAAACAGAAGAAAATGCTTGCCCCTTTAATAGTCTTTACTGGAATTTTTTAGATGACAAAAGAAAGCAATTACAGGATAACCAAAGAATGAAAATGATGTATATCATCTTGGACAAAATGGACAAGAAACAAGTAGAAACCATTAAAAAAAGAGCCTCAGACATCATCAAAAATCAAGCGGATTACTAAATGTCTTGTTAATTTTGTTTAATCTTTTATTTTTTTAGTTAAACAATTTGTATCTTTGGTTATAAACTTGAATTAATTGATCCTAAACACCACATATTTTGAGAAGGAACACAAGTCTCTAATTGAAGATATTGTGGGCAAATCATTTTCATTATGGCAATCCATCAAAATGAGAGGCATTGGTTCAAAAAGAATGATTATTCAAAAGGTCAGTCCTAATATGCAACAATATTCAAACAAGGTTTCTGATATCAATTATGCTAATATCGAACTAAGACCACATGGTATTGTTATCTATATCAACAAAGGATTAAAAAATTTCACTTGGGTCATCCCCTACTATCAGTTGCACATTTATAAAACTAAATTTATGAGTATTCATGCTCAAGGAAAATTTATTCAGTTCAGCAACAATAAAACCTTTAAAGAAAATAAAGGGTTTCTAAAAAAAATGATGGCTGCCAAAATAGCCTATGACAAACAACATAACTTTATAAACTTGGTATGAGCACAAAAACACAGTTAAAGAAAAATGGTCATAATCTAAATGGATTTAATTCGGAAGATATTGGGAATGATCATTTGTTCACTTCTTTAGATACCCCAATGAAACCTAACGCTTTCAAACTTTCAGACCAAGAGAAGAAAGAAAAAATAAGCATTCTTTTTGAAGAAATCATGGATGTATTGGGACTTGATCTTAATGATGATTCTTTGAAAGGCACTCCCGAAAGAGTAGCAAAAATGTATGTTGACGAGATTTTTTGTGGTTTAAATCCTAAGAACAAGCCTTCCGTTGCCCTTTTTGAAAACAAATATCAATACAACCAAATGCTGGTTGAGAAAAACATTAGTTTTTACTCCAATTGCGAACACCATTTTGTTCCCATTATTGGTAAGGCTCATGTGGCATATATTTCCTCTGGTAAAGTAATTGGGTTATCAAAATTAAACCGTATAGTTCAGTACTATGCCAAACGACCACAAGTTCAAGAACGACTCACCATGCAAATTGCCAATGAGCTCAAAGCGGTTTTAGAAACCGAAGATGTGGCTGTGATTATTGATGCGAAACATTTATGTGTTTCTTCTAGAGGCGTGAAAGATGACACCTCATCTACGGTTACAACTTTTTTCGGTGGTCAGTTTAATTCACCTCATAAAATATCTGAATTACAAAATTATATCCAGCAATAATTGTCAAATTATCAATAACGTTTTAAAACTTAGTTAAACCCTTTCAATCCTTTTGCATATTAATTATCTTAAGACAAAAGATAAATCTATGACTTTTATAAAACGTTACATTGCTCCGGTTTTTATTCTGTTGACAGCTTTCTTTCTTCCAAAATTAGTGCTTCCATACGTTAATGATTTGGAAAAAGCCAAATTGGTTATTGAAAAAGTAAGCTCTATCATGATCATTCTAGCGATCACTTGGGCCATCATAGTCACGATAAAAGTTGCAAAAAAGAAGTACTTAACAAAGTATGATATTTCCAGTGAAAACAACCTAAGAGCCCGAAAGTTATATACGCAATTTAATGTTCTCGAAAGAGTTATCATTTTCATCATTTTAATCATAGCTATTGGTTTGAGTTTAATGTTGTTTGATAGCGTGAGGAAATTTGGAGTTAGCGTTTTTGCCTCGGCAGGTATTGCAGGAATAATTGTGGGTTTTGCGGCTCAAAAAGCTATTGCCACTATATTGGCGGGAATGCAAATTGCCATTTCCCAGCCTATTCGTTTGGATGATGTTTTGGTTGTGGAAGGTGAATGGGGTTGGGTTGAAGAAATCACACTTACGTTTGTCGTTGTAAGAATTTGGGATAAACGGAGATTGGTTTTACCCACCACCTATTTTATTGAAAAACCCTTTCAAAATTGGACACGTACCACCTCAGAAATTCTTGGTACCGTCTTTATATACACCGATTATAATGTAGATTTTGATGCTTTGAGAGAGGAACTCACAAGACTTTTGGAATCCACAGAATTATGGGACAAACAGGTAAATGTGCTTCAGGTAACCGATTCAAAAGAGCGTACTGTAGAAATCAGGGCTTTAATGAGTGCAAGAAATTCACCTCAAGCCTGGGATTTAAGAGTTTTTGTAAGAGAAGGATTGATTAAATTCATTCAAAAAAATTATCCCGAAAGTTTACCAAAAACAAGAGTTTCTGTTATGAATGAATTTGATGAAAAAACTCAAATAAAAGAATAAATTAATCTTAAAAAGATGGTTAAACAATGAATTTAGGATTAAATTTATAAGAAGTAAAAATCTAAAACAGTATTAAACAACGAATGAAATATCTCACTTTAATTATCGCATTTACTATGTTTTTTAATTGTAAAACAAAAGCTCAAAATGAGCCAAAAGAGTCCATTTATGATATCGCAATAAATAGCCTTTCTGGAGACCCTATCGATTTGGGTCAATTTAAAGGCAAGAAAATACTATTTGTAAATACGGCATCCGAATGTGGTTTTACACCACAGTATGCTGAACTTGAAGAGCTGCATAAAAAATACCAAGACAAATTGGTCATCATTGGTCTGCCTTGTAATCAATTTGGAGGTCAAGAACCTGGAAGCGCTTCAGAAATTCAAAGCTTTTGCCAAAAAAATTATGGTGTAGACTTTTTAATGACAGAAAAAATTGATGTTAAAGGCGAAAATCAGCATCCTTTATACAAATGGCTCACAGACAAAGATATAAATGGTGTAAAAAGCTCCTCTGTCAAATGGAACTTTCAAAAATATATGGTTGATGAGAATGGCCATTTTGTTGATGTTTGGTACTCCATTACCAAGCCAATGAGCAGTAAAATAACCAAATATGTAGAATGAAAATTTTAAAACTCATCTTATTATTTCTCTTGATCAACTTTGCTAGTCTTGCCTTAGGAAGTTGGTTAATGGATAATGGTCCGCAATCCTTGTGGTACATGGATCTCAACAAAGCACCTTGGACCCCCGCTGGTTGGGTTTTCGGTTTTGCTTGGACCTTAATAATGATTTGTTTTTCAATCTATCTGGCATTTTTATTCAAAGATCATGACTCTTGGCCGTTGCGAGGAATTTTTATCTTCCAGGTCATTTTCAATGTCAGTTGGAACTATGTGTTTTTTAACCAACATTTGATCTTTTGGGGACTGGTAGTTATTTCCATTCTATTTTTAATTATCACCTATCTCTTTTTCAAATTCAGAATTGAAAACATGAGAAAAGCCCGTTTCCTATTAATGCCCTATTTATTGTGGCTCATTGTAGCCATTTCTTTGAACGCCTATATCTTTTTGGAAAATTAAAAATGGCTTTATACCAATTACATAAATTTCAGAAATTACCTATTTCTATAGAAGAAGCTTGGGATTTTTTATCCAATCCAAGGAATTTAAAAGTGATTACACCCGATTATATGGGGTTTCATATTCTTTCAGGAGCCGACAAAGACATGTACCCCGGACAGATCATCCAATACATTGTAACGCCCGTTATGGGCATAAAAACCAAATGGGTTACCGAAATCACCCATGTTAAAGATTACGAATATTTTGTTGATGAACAACGGTTTGGCCCTTATGCACTTTGGCATCACAAACATTTCATAAAACCCATTCCTGGTGGAGTTGAAATGGAAGACTTGATTGATTATAAAATTCCTTTTGGAATCTTTGGCCAATGGACCCATCCCATTATGGTACGTCCAAAATTGGAAGAAATTTTTGAATACCGAAAAAACAAACTTGTCGAACTTTTTGGAGCATACAAACAACCATGAAAGAACCCATCAACTTATTTTGGTTTAGAAGAGATTTAAGGCTTGATGACAATGTGGGATTCTATCATGCCCTAAAAAGTGAGCTTCCTGTCTTACCCATTTTCATTTTTGACACGCAGATTCTTGAAGGTTTGCCTAAGGATGATGCGCGAGTTACCTTCATTTTTGAAACGCTTCAGAAACTTAGAAAGGAATTGCAAAAGGAACATGACAGTTCCATTGCCATATTCCAGGGTACCCCAGAGGACATTTTTGAAGACCTTATTGCATCATATGAAATAAGTGTCGTTTTCACCAATCATGATTATGAGCCTTATGCCAAAGAACGGGATGATGCCATCAAAAACTTACTTTCTCAAAAGGACATCCAGTTTAAAACATTTAAAGACCAAGTCATTTTTGAAAAAGACGAAGTGGTGAAAGATAACGGCGATCCCTATGTGGTTTATACCCCTTATATGAAGACGTGGAAGGCCAAATTTAAAACCACTGATTTAAATATTTATTACACCAATTCCTATTTGGATAATCTGGTAAAAAATACACGGTTGCCTAATTTGGATTTAAAAGATTTGGGATTTGAAAAATCTTCACAAACTATTGAAGATTATGATGTCACCCCTACTCTAATTCATGACTATAAAGACACCAGAAATTTTCCTGCTGTTGATGGTACATCTAGGTTGGGTCCCCACTTACGTTTTGGAACGGTAAGTATTCGGAAAATGGTTAAAAAAGCCATTGCAGACAAAAACGAAACCTTTTGGCAGGAACTAATCTGGAGGGAATTTTTCATGCAGATTTTATGGCACTTTCCACATACGGTTCACGAAAGTTTTAAGTCAAAATATGACCGAATCAAATGGCGTAATAACGAAGAGGAATTTAATGCTTGGTGCGCCGGAAAAACGGGATATCCTTTAGTGGAT
Source organism: Mangrovimonas sp. CR14 (assembly GCF_011764015.1). Classification (NCBI taxonomy): domain Bacteria; kingdom Pseudomonadati; phylum Bacteroidota; class Flavobacteriia; order Flavobacteriales; family Flavobacteriaceae; genus Mangrovimonas; species Mangrovimonas sp. CR14. The sequence goes on from NZ_JAAFZY010000003.1 coordinate 506,490, forward strand.
GCCGGGATGCGCCAACTGAATGAAACAGGATACATGCACAACCGGGTGCGCATGGTGGTTGGCAGCTTTTTGTGCAAACATCTTTTAATAGACTGGCGTTGGGGCGAAGCCTATTTTGCAGAAAAACTGCATGATTATGAGATGGCAAGCAATGTGGGCAACTGGCAATGGGTGGCTGGTTCTGGTGTGGATGCTGCTCCATATTTTAGGATTTTTAATCCTACCACACAAATTGAAAAATTTGACAAAGACCACAAGTATATCAAAAAATGGGTCCCCGAATACCAAGAACTAAGCTACCGCCAGATTGTAGACCACAAAGAAGCTAGAGAGCGATGTTTAAAAACTTATAAAGCGGCTTTGGATTAGTTTCTTTAGGAAATCACTTAATTCAAATCCACCATATCGATAAAATAACCAACTCCTTCATTAAACATTTAAACAAAAAACAGTACACAACAAGATACAACCATGTATAAAATCTCCCCTATAAGATTGTTTTTCTGGTTTGCTCCAATCCTGCTATTTATGAATTGTACCAACAAATATGCGGAGTACAAAAAAGAGCCAGAATATATTTCAAAGCCAACTGCTTTAAATGAAGCTTACTTTAAAGCGTATGACGAAACCTTAAAGTTATGGCAGGTCTCTTTTGAGGAATTGTATATCCCAACCACTTATGGTACGGCACATGTGATAGTCAGTGGGCCTAAAAATGCAGAACCCTTGGTGTTACTGCATGGAATGAATGCGAGTTCCACCATGTGGTATCCAAATATAGAATCTCTTAGTAAAAACCATCGGGTGTTTGCTATAGATTTTATTTTAGAACCCGGAAAATCAAACTTAGAAAGGGATATTGAAAGTGTAGAAAATGTCACCGATTGGTATGAGGAAGTAATAGCTACTTTAGAATTGGACAGTTATCATTTAATCGGTGCTTCTCGAGGTGGCTGGTTGGCTGTTACCATCGCCTTAAACAAAGACAACAAAGTTAAAAGTTTAATATTATTAAGTCCGGCGCAAACATTTACATGGATTAGACCCAGTATGGATTTATTTAAAAATTTGGTATCCTTATTTTCTTCCGAAGAAAAGCAAATTGAACAAACTATAGAAAGCATGTCCACCAAGGTAGCTCAAATTAGTGACGTCTATTTAAAGCAGTACAAATTAGGTTTAGAAAAAGAATCTGAAAACAAGTTTATAACGAGTATGCAACCTTTTTCAAATGACGAATTAAAATCATTACCAATGCCCGTATTAGTGCTAATAGGTGACGACGATGTGATTAACGGAGAAAGAACTGTTGAAATCGCCCAAATGCTACCTAATGGAACAGGTGAAGTGATTCAAAATGCTGGACATTTTTTATCCATAGATCAGGCTGAAATCGTGAATAAAAAAATATTAGAATTTTTAAAGAATTAAGGTGATGATAATAACGTGAATCTCACATGACAGATGAATTTATAAAACTAGACGTAAGGATTTACAACTTAAGTCGGCGACATCACTTTAAGCAAACTTCAAAAAAAAAGCGTAGTTCTACGTATTTCATTTTAAAAGCAAGAACCTTAAATTAGAGTCCTGAATACTGATTATTTGTCTATTTTTCAAACCACACACTTTTCTATAAAAAACACCTTCCTTACCAAATTTTAAAATTTTAAGTTTAAATTCCCCTAAAAAAGTAATTATGAAAAGAAAACCTACCATGCTTATAGCTTACTGCCTATTGTTTTTAACCTTTATAGGCTGTAAAAAAGATGATGATGGTGATATGTCACAGAACCCCATAGACCAATTGCCTCCTCTTACGCAAACAGGTGAGAATACGTTTGGTTGTTTGTTGGATGGAAAGCCTTTCTTGCCCGGTAACGGTGGTAACCCGTTGGATTGCGTTTATCAATTTGTAAATGGAGGATATTATTTTGCGCTTCAAGCTAATAGAGAAATCGATTTAAATTTAATCAGGTTGGGGTGTAACACACAAAATCTTGAAATTAATCAAGATGGAGTGTATGTCTTAAAGGAAAATATCAGTGGTAATGCTTCAGGAAAATATTTTTTTGAAACACATTTAAATTATACTTCCAATACACATACAGGAGAATTGACCATCACTAAATTGGATTTTGATAACCATATCGTTTCAGGTACTTTTTGGTATGATGTAGAAGACCATAATGGCATAGTCCATGAAATAAGGGAAGGACGCTTTGATATGCTATTTTCGCAATAAAAAAGGTGCTCAAAATTGAGCACCTTTTCTATTATTATAAAATAAATATATTCTTATTTCTGTTTTTTCGGATTAAAAACGGGTAGCAGTTGGGTAGAGACTTCTCCAAAACCTATTCTAACACCATTTTTTTCACAATGTCCTCTCATTATCACCGTATCGTTATCATTGATAAACTTACGTTCTGAGCCATCTTCCATAGTAATCGGTTTGGTACCTCTCCAGGTTAATTCCAACATCGATCCATAAGAATCTTCGGTTGGTCCAGAAATGGTTCCGCTTCCCATCAAATCACCTGAATTCACTGGGCAACCGTTCACGGTATGATGCGCCAATTGCTGTACCATGGTCCAATACATGTATTTAAAATTGGAACGGCTTACAATGGTTTCTTTTGCCTTTTTAGGCTTGATCGCTACTTCCAATTGAATGTCATAGCTTTTCTTTCCTTTATACTGCAAATAAGGTAACTGAGGTGCAATAGGCTTAGGTCCTTCCACTCTAAAGGGTTCTAAGGCATCCAAAGTGACAATCCATGGTGACATGGACGATGCAAAGTTTTTCGCCAAGAATGGTCCTAATGGCACATATTCCCATTTTTGAATATCTCTGGCCGACCAGTCATTAAACAAGACCAAACCAAAAATATATTCTTCAGCTTCTTCAATAGGAATAGGTTCTCCTATGTCATTGGCCGATGTAGTTACAAAGGCCATTTCCAATTCAAAATCAACCAATTTGGAAGGTCCGAAAACTGGTGTATCACTACCTTCTGGCATGGTTTGTCCTTGAGGTCTGTGCACCGGAATTCCCGATGGGATGATAGACGAACTTCTACCGTGGTACCCCACTGGAATGTGCAACCAGTTTGGCATTAAAGCATTGTCTGCTCCTCTAAACATGGTCCCAACGTTGGTAGCATGCTCTTTACTCGAATAAAAATCGGTGTAATCACCCACTTGCACAGGCAATTGCATTTCAATTTCATCCAAACGGAACAACACAATCTCTTTGTGTTTTTTATTATTCTTTAAAGAATCATTTTCATCATCAAAAATCTCAGCAATTCGATTTCTAACAGCTCTCCATGTTTTTCTTCCATCCGCAATAAAATCGTTCAAACTATCTTGAAGAAAAATATCATCCGTTAATGGGATTCCATCAAAATACCCCAATTGGTGTAAAGCCCCTAAATCTATAGCGGTATCACCTATTCGGGTTCCAATAGTTATAATGTCATCACGCGTTAAAAACACCCCAAAAGGAATGTTTTGGATGGGGAAATCTGAATTCTTATCAACATGCAACCAAGATTTTCTATTAGGATTGTTGGCTGATAAAGGCATATTAAATTTATTTTTTGTTAGTTAAATGTTCGTAAACCTACATAAAATAATTGATTTTGTAGACAAATTCAATTAAAAGTAGAAACCAAGGAAAATTGTTAATTTCTCGGTTAAAAATTGAGTGAGTAAATATATGTTTTTTGGTGTATTAAACTAATGGATTTAGTATTTTTGGGGGATTTTTAACAAAAGACAAAAAATGCAACGAGACGAACAAATCTTTGAGCTTATAGAAGCTGAACACGAAAGACAATTACATGGTATAGAATTGATTGCATCAGAAAACTTTGTAAGCCCACAAGTGATGGAGGCTGCTGGTTCTGTGTTGACAAACAAATATGCCGAGGGATATCCTGGAAAACGTTACTATGGAGGCTGTGAAGTGGTAGATGAAGTTGAGCAAATCGCCATAGATCGTGCCAAAGCTTTATTTAATGCCGAATATGTAAACGTACAACCACACTCTGGAAGTCAAGCCAATACGGCAGTTTTTGCTGCTTGTTTGAAGCCAGGTGATACCATATTGGGATTTGATCTTTCTCATGGTGGACACTTGACCCATGGGTCTCCCGTAAACTTTTCGGGTAAATTATATAATCCTGTTTTCTATGGTGTAGATAAAGAAACAGGAATTATTGATTATGCCCATGTTGAAAAGGCAGCCAAAGAGCACCAACCTAAGTTGATTATTGCTGGAGCCTCTGCCTATTCTAGAGATATGGACTTTAAGAAGTTTAGAGAAATCGCTGATAGTGTAGGCGCTATTTTAATGGCTGATATTTCACATCCTGCGGGATTGATTGCAAAAGGAATTTTGAGCGATCCGCTTCCACATTGTCACATCGTTACTACAACTACGCATAAAACCTTGAGAGGTCCTCGTGGTGGTATGATTATGATGGGGAAAGATTTTGACAACCCATTTGGATTGACCTTAAAAAATGGCAGTTTGAGAAAAATGTCTTCACTTTTGGATTCAGCCGTATTCCCGGGGAATCAAGGTGGACCATTAGAACACATTATTGCTGCTAAAGCTATTGCCTTTGGTGAAGCTTTAACTGATGAGTTTTTAACCTATACACTGCAAGTAAAAAAGAATGCTGAAGCCATGGCAGCCGCTTTTGTTAAAAGAGGTTATAACATCATCTCTAATGGAACCGATAACCATATGATGTTAATCGATTTGAGAAACAAGGATATTTCAGGAAAGGATGCTGAAGAGGCTTTGGTTAAGGCAGATATTACCGTAAACAAAAACATGGTACCATTTGATGACAAATCCCCTTTCGTCACTTCTGGAATTCGTGTGGGAACACCAGCCGTAACAAGTAGAGGTTTAAAAGAAGGAGATATGGAAACCATCGTTGGTTTAATTGATGACGTTATCACGAACTATCAAGACGAAGCCAAATTAGAAGAAATCGCTTCTAAAGTCAATGACATGATGAGCGACTTACCATTGTTTGCTTCCTAATTTTAAAGAAATCATTCTATTCATAAAAAAGCCTGCTAAAACTAGCAGGCTTTTTTATTTCTAATCTTTTTATTCCTCCCTTAAAAACTAGTATGCTGATAAGCGCCAGCATCTGGAGTAACTGTTCTATTGACATTTAAAATATCGTTGGGCACCTCATTGGCAAAATCAGAATCTCCTATATTGATTGCACCAGAATTGTCCCCAATAATCATATCATTATTATACGGATCCCTAAAAACCGGATCGTCATTATATTGATTGCCTATATAATGATTGGTATCACCAAAATCATAGTTGGGTCCATCAAAAGCGTTGGTTGGGTCATCAAATCGAATCAAACAATGATTGAATCTAAAATTAAAAACCACGGCACTATCCTCTACTTCATCTAAAATAATCTCGGGATTATCATTGCCATAAATGATACAGTTGTTAAAATTGGCCTCCGTTAAATCTGCTAGATATAACGTGCCATTGCCATCTTCTTGAAAATTATTAAGTAGTACCGATGGGAATTGTCTAAAACTATTATTCCAATAATTGGCAATCGTACTATGCGTAAAACGATATTTACCACCCAAGGTTCCTGCAAAAGAGGACAGTCCGGAATAATTGATGACAACGTTCTCTCCGGTAATAGAAGTATTTCTACCTAAAATCCCATAATTACTGGAGTTATAGATTTGGGTATTGGTCAGCTTTAATTTCTCATTGATCTCATTGGGATTTCCATCACTTAAAATGGCCACTGAACCATTTTTGATGGTAGCATGATGAATTTCATTATTCACACTCCCTTCAAACAACCATATGGTTCCCCACTGCCCCGGAACATCAGAAAAAAGTGGTTCCAAACGATCTCCTTCAAATATGACTTCGTTTTCCATTAGTTCGGCATCCTCACTAAAATCTCCTTGTACTTGAAGCGATGCGCCTTCGGCCACTAAAATTCCCGAATCGGCATGAAAATGGATTCTGGCACCAGCCTCAACCAGTAAAGTTTCGTTATTAGGTACCGCAGCATAGCCATAAATAACATAGGGCTTTTCATTAGTAAATACCAATTCCTCTGGAAGCAAATACCTTCCTTGTATATCGGTCTCCACGGTTTCGCCACCAATATTTAAGGATAAGGTTTCGATGACTCCCGTAGTATTGTCGCGATCTGGATAGATAAAAACCGCATCTTTTACTAGCGTGACCAAATCTACCTTTTGAGACGTGATTCCTGTATTGAATTCAATCACATCAGTGTATAAAAATTCGTTATTGGAATTAGGTAAATTATTGATATCTATGGTCGTTTCAATAAAAATAAACATGGAATCTTTAGCTAGCATTTCCACATTTTCAAACTCCCTTCCTGCAATTCCATCCACATTTAATCGATACTCTGAATCCTGCCCCAATCCTAATCTAATGGACGGGATGGTAATGGCATTATCTGAGCGATTATAAACTTTTAAATTATAAGTGCTTGACCCAATATTGGTAAAAACGGTATCCAGATAAACGGTGTCTTTTGAAAACTCCAATCGATCTGTGTAATTATCAAATTCCAAGTCTTTTCTACATGAACTGGCCAAAAGAACAAGGACCAGAGCACTAAATGTATAAAGGAATGATTTCATTAATTAGTAGTTAAGTCTTCAAAAATATAACTTTTAAAAACAAGATTTAGTATAACAAGCGGTTAATCAAACAATTCAATAATCTCTTTTGGTATTCTATTTGGCTTTAAGGTATCTGCATTCATAAAACACCATTTGGTTTCAGATTTAGCCAACAATATCTGGGTTTCTTCATTGTAAAACTCCACGATGCGAAAGGAATAAATGCCTTCAGTTTTTCTCACATAAGTTCGCATAATAATTTTATCGTGAAGTTTAGCTTCCTTCTTATACTCGATATGGTGTGAAAGCATGACCCAAAAAAAGTGATCATTGATATTTTTGGTTGTTTCCTTTTGCCAATGTTCTTTGGCCATGTCTTGAACCCACTGCACATAACGAATGTTGTTGACATGTTGAAGTTCGTCTAAATCTTCCTCAGAAACTGTAATTATTTTCTCGAGACTGTTCAATGATAGTTTTATTTTTCTACGATTTCAACCTCAAATAATTTGTCCCATCTTTTTCCGGTCACAAATAAGGTTTTGGTTTCTGGATTATAAGCAATTCCATTAAGTACATCCAGTTTTGGGTGTTGGGTCACTTTATTATGTAAAGGTGTAAAGTCTATAACGCCTTCAACAGCGCCATTTACTGGATTGATAATGGCTACCCCATTTTTCTGCCAGCGGTTTGAATAAATCTTCCCTTCAACCCATTCCAGCTCATTAAGCTCAACCACTTTACCTTTGCTATGATATGCCTGAACATAACTTTCTTCCATAAGCGTTTCTGGATTTAGGGTCCAGATTTTTTCAGTCCCATCACTTTTATAAAGCACTTGACCATCATTGCATATCCCCCATCCCTCTTTACTTTCATTGTATTTGAAGGAACTTAATTTTTCAAAGGAATTGGCATCATAAACAAACCCGGTTCCACGCTTCCAAGTCAATTGGTAAACCTTATCATTCATGACCGTTAGACCTTCAGCGAAATATTCTTTAGGTAAATCATAATTCTGAATGACCTCTCCTGTTTTATAATCTACTTTACGCAATTTAGATTCCCCATACTGGCCGGTACTTTCATATAATTCGCCCTTGTAAAATTCCAATCCTTGGGTATATGATGTGATGTCATGTGGATATTCATTAACAATATTAAAGGTATAAACTTTAGGTGCCATATCATTCATGACCGTTATTGTCTGCTGAATGGTTTCTGGCTCACCGTCCAAGTTGACTTGTGCTACCAATTGGTGTTCTCCCAATCTGATATTACTTAAATCAACAGATGAAGACACGGGTTTTCCATCAAAAGAAAAAGTCACCTCTCCCAAATCATAGTTTTTAGGATTGTTCAAACTAAAATCCATAGTATTTCCAATAGTAAATACATGATTTTCGGAATTTGTTTTGACCGAAAGACTCTTCTTTTTCTCGGCAGAACTACTGCCACAAGAAATAGCTAGGGCACTTAAAAATATGATAGTAAGACTTTTAAACATCTCTATGTTCTTATAAATATTCAGGGCAAGTTATTTATTAAAATTCAGTTTAAAAAATTATTGTGAAACAATTAAAATATGGTATCTTTGCACCCGGCAAGTCCTACACAACCAGCTCCTGCTTAATCCTCCAGGACGGGAACGTAGCAAAGGTACGCGGTCGTAGCGGTGTGATGTAGGTAGCTTGCCTTTTTTTGTACCCCAAAGTGAAGGTTACACTACTCCAAACACTATCAATTTCTCAATTATTTACTTACTTTTGGATGCAAAATCAACCTAAAATTTATGTCTAAAGTTGTTTTAATAACGGGCGGTTCATCTGGAATTGGAAAATCAATAGGAGAATTCTTAATGGACAAAGGCTTTACCGTTTATGGTACCAGCCGAAATCCAGAAAAATATCCAAATAGTAAATTACCTTTAGTTGCCTTGGATGTGGCTAGTGTAGACTCCATTGCCTCGGCGGTCCAGGAAGTGATAGATTCGTCTGGTCAATTGGACATCCTAATTAATAATGCCGGCGCCGGTATCACGGGACCCATAGAAGAAATTCCCGAGCAGGAAATCAAAAGGAATTTTGAAACCAATTTCTTTGGTCCTATCAACGTTATAAAAGCAGTGCTTCCCCAAATGAGACAGCAAGAATCGGGTTTGATTATTAATATCACATCTATTGCAGGATACATGGGCCTTCCCTATCGAGGTGTCTACAGTGCTAGTAAAGCCGCATTGGAACTAATAACGGAAGCCTTTAGGATGGAGTTAAAACCTTTCAACATAGAAATGACCAATGTGGCCCCTGGGGATTTCGCAACCAATATAGCTGCTGGAAGATATCACGCACCAGTTTTAGAAGATTCTCCATATAAAATGGCTTATGGCAATACCTTGAAACTTATGGATGACCATGTAGATTCAGGAAGTGACCCCAAACAAATGGCCGTAGCCATTTATAAAATTATTAATACGGATAAACCAAAAGTGCATTATAAGGTGGGAGAATTCATGCAAAAGTTCTCCATTTTTCTTAAACGTATTCTACCAGACAAACTATACGAAAAACTCCTTATGAATCATTATAAATTGTAGACTATTCTATTGTAATATGCTCGTTTGGTGTTGGATTTAAATAAGTTTCTTCAATAGTTAATGAGCATGTAATAAAAGGATCTAAGCTAAACCTTACATATCCATAATGTGGTTGACCATTAATTTCCATCCGAATAAAAATATAATTGTATTGTGAAATTATAGGAATAGGAATGTTGTTCTCATACCAATTATTATATAACATGTAGGGAAATTGAGAATTTGATGTATAATCACGATAGAACCCAAATACACCTTCATTTTCCTCATAAACCATAGCTTCAGAGCTTTGAATGGTTGATTCACTTTGCACTACAAACATGAAATCATCAAAATTCCCTAAAACTTTATTGTTGGGGTTTAAAGCCTTAAAATATAAGTAAGAATCCAGATGTGATAATTGATTGGTGCTATAATTGACAAGAATATCTTCACTGTCAAAAGAAAAATCAGGTGTTCCATCATTGTTTAGATCTATCTCTAAAGGTAGAACATTACCCATACAGTCATCGAAAGAGATGTAATTAAGATCTTCAATAGAAATATAATCTAAATCTGTAAGGGTGACATAAAAATCATAGCTTGATGTTGTGCCATTTTCTGTAGCTATCAGACGGCCTACAAACTTTTCATCTGGAATCCATTCCTGTACAATTATCTCATAAGTTGCGGTACTTTCAAAAATACCGCCCCAATCGAAATCTACCGCATCAATTTGAGCTGTATAGCCATAATCAAAAAGTATACAATCACTCTTTTTTTTGAATTTAAACGTCGTATTAATATAGCCTTCATCACCAGCAGGATAATCATAGAACAATAATAAGGTGTCATCTGTAAAATTAACTTCCCAAGATAATGACTCAACAAGTCCAGGAAATATTTGCACTTCGATATGGTCGCTTTCTTCTGTTATTCCTAAATCCACAAACTGCATCTCGCAAATTTGATCTTCTAGAACAATGGAGTCATCTTTTGAACAACTTAAAATAAAGATAGGAAGGATTAGCAGAAAGATATTTTTGATCATGGGGATGCGATAACTAGGAATAAACAATTTAATAAAGGTAAACAATTTAATTAAGCATAAAAACGGATTTTTATCAATTCAATTACCAACACTTAAAAGAGAGAGCTAGAAGATTGAACAAAAAGGTCCAGAAAGTCCTTTTTATACTTTGAGGAATAAAGTCTAATTGAACTTTTGTGCCATTATCATACCTATCTCATCAAAATAGTATTTATATATAAGTGTTGATTAGCTACAACCTAAGGTTCATAATAAGGTTCGAGAATTCCAGCAAAAGCTTTCCATTTTTCTGAAACGTATTCTACCAGACAAACTATATGAAAAACTCCTTATGAATCATTATAAATTGTAATTTTGCAGCGCAATATTTCAAAACAAAATAAAAAGTGTTATTTTTACACTTATAAACACAAGCACTATGAAATTTTTTATTGACACAGCTAATTTAGATCAGATTAAAGAAGCACAAGATTTAGGAGTTTTGGATGGCGTTACAACCAACCCATCTTTAATGGCAAAAGAAGGTATTACCGGCCATGATAATATTATGAAGCACTACGTAGACATCTGTAATATTGTAGATGGTGATGTGAGTGCCGAAGTGATTTCTACCGATTTTGAAGGTATGGTTCGTGAAGGTGAGGCTTTGGCCGAATTGCATGACCAAATTGTTATTAAGCTTCCTATGATCAAGGATGGAGTTAAGGCATGTAAATACTTTTCTGATAAAGGTATTAAAACCAATGTGACCTTAGTATTTTCTCCAGGGCAAGCCTTATTGGCTGCCAAGGCTGGTGCAACCTATGTTTCTCCATTTATTGGACGTTTGGATGACATCTCTACCGATGGTCTAAACCTAATTTCTGAAATCCGTCACATATTTGACAATTATGGATATGAAACCAATATTTTAGCGGCTTCTGTGCGTCACACCATGCACGTTATTGACTGTGCTAAAATTGGTGCTGATGTTATGACTGGACCATTAAGTTCTATTACTGGTTTACTTAACCACCCATTAACAGACATTGGTTTAGAAAAATTCTTAGCTGATTACAATAAAGGAAACAAATAAATTTAGTTTCCGCATTCTATAAATAAAAAAGCCTCAGAAATCCTGAGGCTTTTTTTTTAAAAAGAATTTTTCTTTTTCTATTGATTCAACATGCCTAACAGTTGCTCTTCAAAATCATAAGAGAACATATTGGTATGCGGATTTATAATTTTTCCATCCTTATCGATAATCATCACCTTATTCATAGGGTAAATCGCCAATCTTTTTTGAGCTTGGGCTACATTCTTAAATAAGTACTCATTATCAGTGTTGGTTTTATATTTTTTCAACACCTGTTCCCAAGTGTGCACATCATGAAAAGACGTATTGATGGCCAAAAAGTTGACCTCTGGGTATTTCACCTTCAATTCCTTTGCCTTTTTATGACAATCTTGAAAATAATTCATGTAAGCATTAGACCAAAAATATAGCACCTTGGGCTGCCCATTTCCTCCCACATTCTTAAGGTCTACTTCCTCCCCTTTGGTATTATAAACCACAATATTTGGCAGGTAGTTACCAGGCTTCAATTCTTTTAAAGAATTAATAACATTTGAAACATAGTGTTTATGATCTTCATTAGAACTTTTTGCTAAAAAGGACTGCAGCAATTCATCATAATCTCCCACATTCTTATTGTTACTTATAAATTCCATGGTGGCTCGTAGCAATAAAGGATCCTTAATACTAGGCTCTTGAATCAAACTATCTATTAAATTTAATCGTGTGGTACTATACCCGGCACATTTTCTGTTAAAGACGCTATCCTGTGAGTGCTTGAAATGTTTAGCCAAGGCCATATTTTCAAAATGTCTTTTTAGAAAATAGTAATATGGAAAGTAGCCCTCTACTAAGGTGTAATTATAATTGACATCCTTTCTGAAATCATAAAAATCCTTAGGTAACGACTCTATGATCTTCTTTTCACTTTTAGAATAATTGGCAAAAGGATAAACTTCTTTACTTAAATAATAAGCATAATTAATATTCACCTTTGCAATTTCGTCAAACAATTCGGAGGGTGTGTTTGAATCATCAAACTGTTTCAGCTTTTTAATTTTATCCTTCCTCATGGAATCCACTTTCTCTTCAAAGTCTCTAGGTGGTAATTGACTGAATCCTAACAAGGCTCGCTCTTCGTTTTCACCATCAAGGAACATCTCAATTAAAAAGTTATTCTTCTTGGCGCCCTTTCCAGTATAAACCAAAGATTCATCAAATTCCAAGGTATTTAATCTAAACATGATGCTATCACCAGGTTCAATTAAAACCATCTGAAGCTCATTGGCATCACCTGCAACCAGTTCAAACGTGTATAAACCAGGCTGCAAATCATTTATTTTATAGATAAATCTATTGTTTTTATCCAGTCTTAAGGTATCTATCCCTTTCCCAGATTTAGAAAGAATAACCCGATCGTTTTTGGGATTAATGATTTCCCCTCCAAAGTAGGCAGTATCTGTTGTCGTGGAAATATCTTTTTCACACGCAACAAAAGTCATCAAGGACATCAATATCGCTAAATGACATAGATTTCCTGATGAAAAAATGTTTATCCCTCTTCTTTTCATGGTATCAACAAAAGTAAATGTTGCCACCTAACGATGTTGTTAAGGCGTTGTTAAATATTATTATGACTACATTTCTTTTATGTTGGCCCTTCTTTTTCTACTTTTGCAAAAATTTTAAGTAAGCGCATATGTTATCAGTTTCTAATTTATCTGTCCAATTTGGCAAACGTGTTCTTTTTGATGAAGTTAACACCACCTTTAATGAAGGCAATTGCTACGGAATTATCGGTGCCAATGGTGCAGGTAAATCTACATTCCTTAAAATATTATCTGGTAAAATGGATCCAACCTCTGGTCATGTTCATTTGGAACCAGGTAAAAGAATGTCCGTTTTAGAACAGAACCACAATCTATATGATGAACATTCTGTTTTAGAAACTGTTTTGATGGGAAACAAACCCTTATTTAAGATTAAAACGGAGATTGATGCCCTTTATGCTGATTATACAGATGAAAATGCTGAAAAAATTGGGGAGCTACAGGTGCAGTTTGAAGAAATGAATGGATGGAACGCAGAAAGTGATGCAGCCGCTTTATTGTCCAATTTGGGTATTTCGGCTGATATGCATTACACCTTAATGAAAGATTTGGATGGAAAGCAAAAGGTAAGAGTGCTTTTAGCTCAAGCCTTGTTTGGAAATCCCGATGTGCTTATTATGGATGAGCCTACCAATGATTTGGATTACGAAACCATAAGTTGGTTGGAAAATTTCCTTGCCAATTATGACAACTGTGTCATAGTGGTATCTCACGACCGTCACTTTTTGGATGCAGTATGTACTCATATTTCAGATATTGATTTTGGAAAAATCAACCATTTTTCTGGGAACTACACTTTCTGGTATGAATCCTCACAATTAGCAGCAAAACAAAGAGCGCAACAAAATAAAAAGGCAGAAGAAAAGAAAAAGGAGCTGGAAGAATTTATTAGAAGATTTTCTGCTAACGTGGCTAAATCTAAACAAGCTACATCTAGAAAGAAAATGATAGAAAAGTTGAACGTCTCTGAAATCAAACCTTCCAGTAGACGCTATCCTGCCATCATTTTTGAAAGAGAAAGAGAAGCTGGAGATCAAATTTTAAATGTTGAAAATCTATCTGCCTCCTTAGATGGTGAATTGTTGTTTCAAAATGTAGATATTAACCTAGCCAAAGGCGATAAGGTAGTTGTATACTCTAAAGACTCTAGAGCAACAACTGCTTTTTACCAAATTCTAAATGGCAAGCAAGAAGCAGATTCTGGAAACTTTGCTTGGGGTGTTACCACAAACCAATCCTATTTACCGCTAGACAACAGTGAATATTTTGAAAATAATTACTCGCTTGTAGATTGGTTACGTCAATGGGCCAAAACTGAAGAAGAAAGAGAAGAAGTTTTTATTAGAGGCTTTTTAGGTAAAATGCTTTTCAGTGGTGATGAAGCTTTGAAAAAATCAAATGTTCTTTCTGGAGGTGAAAAAGTAAGATGTATGTTGAGTAGAATGATGATGATAAGAGCCAATGTGTTGATGCTAGATGAACCTACAAACCATTTGGATTTGGAAAGTATCACGGCTTTTAATAACTCACTTAAGAATTTCAAGGGGACCGTATTATTAACTACCCATGATCACGAATTTGCACAAACAGTTGGTAATCGCGTAATCGAATTAACTCCAAATGGAGTTATTGATCGATATATGACGTTTGACGAATATATGGAGGATAAAAAAATTAAGGAACTCCGTCAAAAAATGTATGCTATCGAAGCATAATTATTAAAAAAGCCTCTTAAAAAGAGGCTTTTTTATTCTTGCAACTCGGTGGTCACACTTTCCACTATTGGAATAGCGGCCTCAAGTTCATCTTCACTTACAAATAATTCCTGATATCCAGGTACTGAAGAGCCAAAGCCAGCCAATCTACCTGACTCGGTTTCATCTTTCACGATAGGGGTTATTCCTATTGCCGTAAGCTTATCCACAATTAATTGTGCTATAATAAAGCTTCCTGTATAGATTTTACTGTAGGATGAATCCATAACTTTTTTATTTAAACATTATACCTAAATATACGAAATATCCTTTATAAGTGCATGGTTATCGGAATTCTTAATTTGAAAATTTAACTGATTGAAATTCAATTTTTTTATTTTTTTCCTTCTCTTAACCTAAACATCAAACTAAAAGACTATATTTATACTTTAATAATTTTTTTAATAATATAATGAGTAAAGGTACAGTAAAGTTCTTCAATGAATCTAAAGGATTTGGATTCATCGTAGAAGACGAAACTAACAACGAACATTTTGTTCACGTTTCCGGATTAATCGACAAAATTAGCCAAGGTGATGAAGTAGAGTACGATTTAAGGGAAGGTAGAAAGGGTATGAATGCAGTAAACGTTAAGGTCATCTAGATATTTTAGCTTATTGAATTCGAAAAAATAAAGCCTGCATTTGCAGGCTTTTTTCTTATCTCAATTCAGCTCCCAACTGCTTTTCAAAGTTGGTTTGAAGCTTACTCATAATCTTATCAATTTGCTTATCTGTCAAGGTCTTTTTCTCATCCTGTAATGTAAAACTTACAGCATAACTCTTTTTCCCTTTAGGTAAATTACTTCCTTGATAAACATCAAATAAATCAACATCTTTCAAAAGAACCTTCTCCGTTTGCGAAGCTATTTTATCAATATCCTCAAAGGTTACATGCTCATCAATTAATAAAGCAAAATCCCTTCTCACCTCAGGATATTTTGGAATTTCAGTATAGGCAACCTTGTTATGTTTGGCCATATCAAGAACATGGTCCCAATTAAAATCTGCAAAAAGAACATGTTGGTCGATTCCAAACTTCTTCAAAATAGATTTTTTAACCAGTCCAAACTCCACTAAAGTTGTTTTCCCTATTGACAAACTGATACCTTCACTAAAAACATCATTTTTAAAAGGTGACACTTTAAATTTATTTAGTCCCAAGCGAGACAAAATAGCTGTAACAGTTCCCTTCAAAAAGAAAAAGTCACTCGGTTTTGCGGCTGCGTTCCAACGCTCCTGAAGCTTATCTCCAGAAACTAAAACCGATAATTTTTTGAATTCTTCTCTCTTTCCACCAAAATCAAAATACGTTTTACCGAATTCAAACAATTTTAAATTATCACGTCTTCTATTGATATTATGGCTAACAGCTTCCAGACCTGAAAATAACAAACTTTGTCTCATAACACCCAAGTCATTGCTCAAAGGATTCAACATTTTAACCTGTTGCTCTTCTTTTAATTGTTCGCTTAACTCAGAATATTCTGGAGTCGTCAAAGAGTTTGATAAAATTTCATAAAAACCTTGAGAAACCAATTGGTTTCCTACTACATTTTGCAACTTATAATCCTCAAAGCGACTGGAATTTGAAATAGAAGCGTTTAATTTTTCTGTGGTTTCTATATTGTTATACCCGTAAACTCTTAAAATCTCTTCAATTACATCAACTTCCCTTTGCACATCATTGCGGTATGCAGGAATAGTCAATCCCAAACCAGCTTCAGTGACATTGTTAATTTTAATGTCCAAGGATGTCAAAATTTGCTTAATCGTATCTTTTGGTATTTCCTGTCCGATTAATTTGTTGACATGGTCAAAGGTTAATCTAACTTGAAAATCGTCTATTTTTTTAGGATAAAAATCCATGATGTCACTAGATATTTTCCCGCCCGTCAACTCAACAATCAACAAGGCAGCTCTCTTTAATGCATATTCAGTAATATTTGGATCTATTCCTCTTTCAAATCTGAATGACGCATCGGTATTTAATCCATGGCGTTTGGCTGTTTTTCTGACACTCACCGGATTGAAATAAGCGCTTTCCAAGAAGATACTTGTTGTTCCCTCTGTCACTCCAGAATCTTCACCTCCAAAAACCCCTGCAATACACATTGGTTTTTCGGCATTACATATCATTAAATCATCTTCATGAAGTTCACGTTCTATGCCATCCAAAGTTTTAAACTTGGTTCCTGTAGGCAACGTTTTAACCACTACTTTGTTCCCAGTAATTTTGGTCGCATCAAAAGCGTGAAGTGGCTGTCCTAATTCATGGAGCACATAATTGGTGATATCTACAACATTATTTTTAGGAGTTAACCCTATAGCCTTCAACCTGTTTTGTAACCAAGCCGGAGATTCTTGAACCTTTATTCCTGAAATCGTTACACCACAATATCTAGGAGCCAGTTTTTTGCTTTCAATCTCAATATCCACCTTCAAAGTTCTATTGTCTACATGAAAAGCACTTACTGATGGCGTAATTAATTCAGAATGAATATCATTTTGTAAAAAACCTGCCTTTAAATCTCGAGCCACTCCATAATGACTCATGGCATCGGCTCTGTTTGGCGTTAAACCAATTTCAAAAACATGGTCGTTTTCTACATCAAATATCTCAGAAGCCAAGGTTCCAGGTTTTAAGTCCTCGCTCAAAACCATAATACCGTCGTGAGAGGTTCCTAATCCAAGTTCATCTTCAGCACATATCATTCCATGACTAGCCTCTCCCCTAATCTTTCCTTTCTTAATTTCCCAAGATTCACCTTCGGCAGTATATAACGTTGTTCCAATGGTAGCAACCGGAACTTTTTGTCCTGCTCCTACATTTGGTGCGCCACAAACAATCTGTAAAGGCTCTACCTCTCCAATATTGACTGTGGTGACCTTTAATCGGTCGGCATTTGGATGCTGAACACAGGTTAAGACTTCTCCAACCACAATTCCTTCCAAACCTCCTTTTACAGATTGAAAAGCTTCTATCCCTTCAACCTCGAGACCTAAATCTGTAAGTAATTCACCTGTTTTTTCAGGTGTCCAATTTATCTTAATGAATTGTTTTAACCAGTTGTATGAAATCTTCATAAGTATGTTCTAATATAGGGTGGCAAAGATAAAATATTGTGTAGAGGTATCAAATATTGTCGTGAAATTTGTAGATAATTTCACGTTATAAACCCTATTTAATCAAATTAACTAAATAACTATTTAAGAGACCTGTTTCTCAATGATTTGTTTTAATGGTAAATCATTGATAGCGCCATGAGATTCATGCTTTTGAACCTTACCATTCTTTAAAATTATTAATTGAGGTGATTCATGAATGACGTCAAATTTATTTGCTATCGAATTTGAAACGTCTCTAAAAGCGATTAAATCTAAATAATGAACTCCGGCATCTTGCGGAGCTACCTCATAATTTCTTTCAAATTGTGCTTTGACCATTCGAGAAATTCCACATCTAGTTGAATGCTTAAAGATCAATTGTGGCTTTACATGACTTTGCTCTGTAATGCTTTCCAATTGCTCTTCGGTTTTTAATTCCTGCCAGTGAAATTCCTTCTCAGGTTCAGAGTTAGGAGATGTTTTAAAGATTTTATTAAATAAGGACATAAAAATTTTCTTTTCTAAGTCGTAAAAGTTTTTTCTTCTTACAGCGCGAAAATAATGATTTAAAATAACAACCTTAAATTCTATTAAGATGATACATTTCCTTTTTTTTATCGATGATTTATATTCAAAAAAAAAACCTCCAATAAAGGAGGCTTTAATCATTTTTCAGATGCTATCCAAAGGTTCATCCGATCTTCCAAAAGCGCTAAAGGAACACAGCCGGTTTCCAAGATCTGATCATGAAAATCCTTAATATCAAATTTATCACCCAATTCCTGCTCTGCTTTCTTTCTCATTTCAATAATTTTAAGTTGCCCTATTTTATAAGATAAAGCTTGTCCCGGATTGGCCATGTAGCGTTCTATTTCACTTTCTATACTTGCTGCATCTTCTGCCTCATTTTCTAAGGAATATTTAATGGCCTCTTCTCTAGTCCAACCCTTAGCATGAATACCTGTATCAACCACCAGACGAATTGCTCTATGAATTTCACTACTCAACATCCCGAAATATTGATATGGGTCTTTATAAAGTCCCAACTCGGTTCCTAAGGATTCTGAATATAAAGCCCACCCTTCTCCATAAGCACTATACCACAAGGTTTTTCTAAACATGGGCAAATCCTCATTTTCTTGTTGCAAGGAGCACTGAAAATGATGTCCCGGTATGGCTTCATGCAAAAACAAATCTTCTTTATCAAACACATTATACTCTTCTACGTTAGGAATAGGAGTATAAAAAATACCAGGTCGAGTACCATCCAGAGAGCCCGGACTATAATTTGCCGCAGCGGACTTTTCCCTGAAAGGTTCTGTACGTCTTACTTCAAAAGCAGTCTTTGGTTGCTTTCCAAACATTTTATCCAATTGTGGTTGCATAACTTTATGAATGCTATCATAAAAGGCCAATACCCGTGAACGTTCTGTAAAAGGCATCAACTCTTTATTATTCCTGATATAATCAAAAAATGAATTGAGGTCACCCTCAAAGCCCACTTGTTTTTTTACAGCTTCCATTTCACCTCTAATGCGAGCCACTTCACTTAATCCTAGATTGTGGATTTCATCTGCCGACATGTTAGTGGTTGTATATTTTTTAATTTGATGGGGATAATAGCTATCTCCAAGAGGCGTGGCAGCCATACCACTACTTTCCCTTCCTAAAGACAAATAGTCTTCTTTTAAATAGGTCGCCATATCAGCATAAGCTGGAATGATTTTATTCTCCACCATTTCAGAATAGGCTTGAGTCAATCTTGATTTTTCTTCATCAGAAAAGGAATCTGGAAACAGTTTAATAGGAGAATAGAATAAATGGTCTTCTACCGGGCCATGAGCCAAGGATTCAAATTGCGGAATCACCTTGACTATTAAAGTTTTAGGAAGCACATAACCTTTTTGGGAACCTTCCTTCATATTCTTCTTTGCTGAAGCCAACCAAACCAAATAACCATCCACTCCTTTCAACCAATTATCATAATCTTCCACTGTTTTAAAAGGCTGCGCCGTTGTTCCACTGGCTAACTGATTGAAGTCCAAATTAGCAGACCACATTTGATCTATGGGCATTAAATCTTTCCTAAACTGAAATCCATCCAAGTTCATGTCACATTCCCACAGCAATACCTTTTTACTCATCAACTCCGTATCAGTTAATAAAGAATCATCAATCGCTAAAACCGCTTTTTTAAACTTTGTATAATATTCTTTACTTTTAGCCTTATAGGATTCTGACAAAAAATCGGGGAACTGATCATTAAATCTATTATCCCCAGCACTTGTAGCAATTAAAGGGTTTAATGAATAGCCTTCTTCACTGTAATCTGATAGTAACTGTGATAATTCTTCACCTGCATTTGGAGTCGGTTCTTTAACTTCCTCTTGGCAAGAGCATGCGAAAAAAACGACAACAGCAAAAAACAAAACTTTTCTCATATCTATGTAATTGGTTAATATTCAAATATAAAGAAACCAATTCAAATCTGTTCGGTTCATTTCCAAAAGCTTTCTCTCAAATAAAAACTCTTACTTGAAATTCCAAATTTCAGGCACTTAGGTCACGAATTAATCACATTATAAAATACCAAGAATCTGAGCCTCGGCTACGGCCCTTTGTCTCGTATTAACATCTAACTTTGACAAAATAGCAGAAACGTGATGGTCAACTGTTTTAGCCGAAATAAAGAGCGTATCAGCAATCTCCATATTCGTCAAACCATCTTGAAGTAGTTCCAGCACTTGGACCTGTCTCCTTGTTAAATGAGCTGGGTTTTTTCTAGTTGCTGCCCTTGGACCTCTTGGAATCTTCTTTATGCCTTGTGATCGTAAATCCTGCTTTAAAAAATCAACCACTCCCTGAGCTCCCAATTCATCCAAAATTTTTATAGCTTCAAATTTTTGTTCAATAGATTGCTCATATTCAGACAATGCATATTCATATATTGCTCCCAACCTTTTCCATTGCTCTGAAGCTCTCTCAAAATCACAATTCATATCATATTCAAATAGCCAAAACCAAGTTTTCTCAGTGGTAAATGGTCTCTCCGTTTTCCGCAACCAAAAGGCCAACTCACTTAGATGTCTAGAACTCGGGATTTGTCTCAATAACCCTTGAGCGATTGGTAAAACCCGATCCACTAAAGTACCATCCTTGGTAATCCATTCATACTCTAGAAGAGCAATCACCAATGGGTGAACTCGCTGGATTTCTCCTGTATTTATTGCTAAATCGATAGCTTCCTGAATATAATTGATGCCACTAAAATCGCCTTTACGGTTCAATAAGCGTCCCAGTACCGTTAATGCCCCAATTCTAACTATAGGAGGATGGCTTTCATTTTTTACCAATTCTCTAGAAATGGAATCGGCTAAATCCCATTCCCCTATTTCAAAATGATATCTCGCCTTCCAAATAAGCATATAATACGTCCATGAATGCAGATCATTTTCATCACAATAAACCAAAGCCTTGTTTAAATGATTGATTGCAATGTCATAATCCTTGCGGTCAACAGCTATAGAAATAATGTTTGTATGTGCCCTAGCTACATGTTCATAATACTTGTTTTCCTCTGCGATATGCAAGCTTTTATTTAAATAATCCAATCCAGAGGAATCGTCTAAATATAAACTTGTACCAATATTATTATAGGCATGACTCAATATTTCATTATCCCCAATTTCTTCGGCTAATTTTACTGCAAGATTCCCATATTCTAAAGCCAGATCATTTTCAAAGGCCAACATCTTTAATTGCGAATAATTGCTATATGCTAAAGCTTGTTCTCTTTTAGGAATATCAGAGTTTATGGCCTGAATCGCTTCCAAACCAAAACGTTCTGCCTCCGCTTTATTCCCTTCAAACCAATTCAATCTTGAGAGAAACCTTAATGAAGTAGCCATTTTAACTTTTTCACCCAACTTTCTCCAAATTTCAAGAGCTTGAGTTTGTTGTTCTATGGCAATTTTAGTTTGGTTGGTCAAATAACATTCATAGGCTGCCTTTTCAAACAATAATGCCAAATTTTCATCATAACCTTGACTATTATATTCTAGAGCTGTTAAATAAAGTTTGGATGCTTCCATGTGAGATCCTTGTGTAGCTGCTACCTCGGCGGCTAAAGGCGCATACCTCTCAACCAACGCTCCATTTTGGGAATTCTTGGCAAAATGAACTACCAAAGACAAATCTTTCTGCTTAACCTCACTAGAAAGTAGATAATTCAAAACCTTTTGGTTAAGCCTTATTTTCTTTAAGGATGATAACTCATTTTCTATGGCCGTTCTAAACAATTCATGTTTAAAAAAAACATACTTGCCATCATTTATCAATTCTCCCGAAACAATACATTTTTCAATGGAATCATAAAAATCTGGCTCTATGCTTTCAATAAGTTCATAGTTAACCCTACCGGGAAAAATTGAGATCATTTCCCATAGTCGCCTTATCCCTTCTTCTTTCTTGTAAAAAACATTTAAAACCGTATCCTTGATGTTTTCAGGAATGCCTTCACTGTAATGAGCTAAAATTTCGGTCACATAAAAGGGATTTCCCTTAGTTAGTTTAAACACTTCTTGAAAATCATGCTCAGTGTGTTGAGCCAACTGCTTAACCGCCTGCTCAGAAAGTGGCTTTAACCTCAATTTTGTAAGGAACCCAGATGGAATTTCTCCTAAAATGGTTTTGAACAACTGCTTATGCAAGATTTCATTCTCTCGGTAAGAAACGATGAGCAAGCACTTTACGGTATGGATTCTACGGGACAGGAACTTAATTAAGTCCAATGTAGCTTCATCTGCCCAATGTACATCTTCAAAAACAAGAACCGTGGCGCCCTTTTCAGACTTTAATTCGTTTATAAAAGCATTGAACAAAGTATTTTTATTCTGCTCTGAGCTTAAAAGTTCATTATTAAACGGAATGCTTAAACATGGAGCCATGTCATAGAGCGGACCTAAAGGTATGGGAGTAAACAAAAAATCGCATCCCCCCTTTAATATTTTCACGGAACACTCAATTTGCTCAACAAAACAATTGATTAGGGAAGATTTCCCAATACCACCTTCTCCTGAAATAAAAAGATTATGGCCTTGAAAACGGGAAGTCTTTTCAAACAGCTCATTGGCAACTTCCAAATATGTCTCTCTCTCAAGTAGTCTCATGATGTGATTCCTTAAAGATAGACATTTTCCTTTTTCACACTAAAACAAAAGCCAGAGTATCCCCTGGCTCAAGAAACACCTGCTAGTGAACCTCATTATTTGCTAGCAGTTGTTGGATCTATATTTATGGTTACTTCTCTAATGCTCTTTATAGGGAATCCCGCCATGGCAGAATGTTTCCTAATACATTCTTCATTCTCTGCGATATGGACACAAAACATTTTATTTTCCGTAATAAAGGTTTCCAACCAGTGGTAAGGTTTATCTAGTGCATCTACAGTATCACATGAGGTTTTTGCTATTTCCTGCAATTCACTTGATGTCAATTTGCCCGCTCCAGGAAAATCCCGTTCTATTATATATTTTCTCATCGTATTCATTTTAAATTATTTTCCAACCTCTACCTCCATGATTTCATTTGGTAACAAACCATGGGCTTTCTCATGTGTTTTATGAACAGCTTGAGCATTAGGCGATTCTGAAAGACAAAAAACCTTTCCATTGGCCTCATCAATCCAATAGTTGACAAAATTGACCTTATTTTCTCCCTGTACTTCAAGATCCTTGACATGGGCATCTGCCACAGCTTGAGCGGTAACATTTCCAGCTCCCAACTCATGAACATCAAGAAAAAATTTGGAATCACCCTCAACCTGAGCTGCCACACCATCTGTCACCAAAAAAGTTTCCACTGGCAGCAAACCATGTGCCTCTTTATGAGCATCAGTTATCTTTCCTTCAGAAGATGCCTCTGACAAGCAGTAGATGGTTCCTGTATCTTCATTGACCCAGTACTCAATAAAGTTGACGCCATGTTTTCCTTGAACTTTCAAATCCTTTTTATGGGCCTCTGCAACAGCTTCCGCAGTGACATTACCTGCTCCTAATTGATGAACATCTATGTAAAGATGCTTTGGAGATTGGGGTTCGTTTCGCTTATTCTCAACAGTTTGCTTGGAATTCTTACAATTGTAAATTGCCACAGAAAGCAATAGAATGATAAATACATGTTTCATAATGATTGATTTAAATTTTTGATTAAATAATTAAACACGACAAATGTATTTCCAGACAAACATTATAGGCTAAGTAGAATTCCCTATTTTGAAATATGAATCACCCTATTTTAATTTAAAATATGATGTTAAATGCCTAAATTGATTGACTCATTAAAGTGAAATCCTAAACCGACCAACTGACTAAAAGTCACGCTATTTCTCGATTTAAAAGACATTTTGTCTGCCTCTTTTAATTGGTAAGATTGTTGACCTAGGTAATTCGCAAAGTAAGATAACATTATGAATTTCAACAATTATACAATCAAATCACAAGAAGCCGTTCAGCAAGCGCAACAGCTAGCACAAGGCTTTGGACATCAACAAATTGAGAACGAACATTTATTTAAAGCCATTCTTGAAGTTGATGAAAATGTTTTGCCATTTATTCTTAAAAAATTAAATGTCAATACATCGATATTAGAACAGGCTTTAGACAAACAGTTGGAAAGTTTTTCTAAGGTATCTGGTGGAGATATTATGCTTTCAAGAGAAGCTTCAAAAACTTTAAACGAAGCATCCATCATCGCTAAAAAAATGAACGATGATTTCGTTTCTATAGAGCACCTCATTTTGGCTGTTTTTAAATCCAATAGTAAAATTGGACAAATGCTGAAGGACCAAGGAGTCACAGAAAAAGACTTAAAAGCTGCTATTGAGGAACTGAGAAAAGGAGATCGAGTCACTTCCCAAAGTCAGGAAGACACTTACAATTCCCTAAATAAATATGCCAAAAACCTAAATCAATTGGCCAAAGACGGCAAATTGGATCCGGTTATAGGAAGAGATGAGGAAATAAGACGTATTCTTCAAATTCTTTCCAGAAGAACTAAGAACAATCCTATTCTGGTAGGTGAACCAGGAACCGGTAAAACCGCGATAGCAGAAGGATTGGCTCACAGGATAGTGGACGGTGACGTCCCTGAAAATTTAAAGGATAAGCAAATTTATGCTTTAGATATGGGAGCTCTAATTGCCGGTGCTAAATACAAAGGTGAATTTGAAGAACGTTTAAAAGCTGTTATTAAGGAAGTAACATCCAGCGAAGGTGACATTGTATTGTTTATAGACGAGATACATACACTTGTAGGAGCTGGCGGCGGTCAAGGAGCTATGGATGCTGCCAACATTTTGAAACCCGCCTTAGCAAGAGGTGAGTTACGATCTATTGGTGCAACTACTCTAGACGAATATCAAAAGTATTTTGAGAAGGACAAGGCTTTAGAAAGACGTTTTCAAAAGGTGATGGTAGATGAACCTGATACTGAAAGTGCTATTTCCATTTTACGTGGTATTAAGGAGAAATATGAGGCGCACCATAAGGTTCGCATTAAAGATGAGGCTATCATTGGTGCCGTTGAATTATCAGAAAGATATATCACTAATCGATTTTTACCAGATAAGGCCATTGACCTAATGGATGAGGCTGCTTCTAAATTACGTATGGAAATCAATTCAAAACCTGAAGAATTGGATGTTTTGGATAGAAAAATCATGCAATTGGAAATTGAAATAGAAGCCATTAAACGTGAAAAGGATGAAGCCAAATTAAAATCTTTAAGTTCTGATTTAGCCAATCTAAAAGAAGAGCGTAATGAAATTTATGCCAAATGGAAGAGCGAAAAAGAACTGGTTGAAAATATTCAAGCCATCAAATTGGAAATTGAAAATTTTAAATTAGATGCAGAAAGAGCTGAACGAGAAGGTGATTATGGGAAAGTAGCTGAAATAAGATATGGTAAGATCAAAGAAGCTCAAGAAAAACTAGATGGTCTTCAAAAAGAACTTTTAGAAAATCAAGCTAATAATTCCCTTATCAAAGAAGAAGTTACTTATGATGATATTGCAGAAGTAGTAGCCAAATGGACAGGCATACCTGTGACCAAAATGCTTCAAAGTGAAAGAGAAAAACTCTTAAAACTAGAAGATGAATTACACAAACGTGTGGTTGGTCAAGAAGAAGCCATACAAGCAGTAAGTGATGCCGTAAGAAGATCTCGTGCAGGTTTACAAAATCCGCAAAAACCAATTGGTACATTCCTATTCTTAGGAACAACCGGTGTAGGTAAAACTGAGTTGGCTAAAGCCCTTGCCGAATACTTATTTGACGATGAAAATGCCATGACTAGGATTGATATGAGTGAATATCAAGAACGTCACGCAGTGAGTAGATTGGTTGGAGCACCTCCAGGTTACGTAGGTTATGACGAAGGGGGACAATTAACCGAAGCTGTAAGACGCAAGCCCTACTCCGTTGTATTATTGGATGAAATTGAAAAAGCACATCCCGATACCTTCAACATCCTATTACAGGTATTGGATGAAGGAAGGCTTACAGATAATAAAGGTCGAATTGCAGATTTCAAAAACACGATTATCATTATGACTTCAAATATGGGAAGCCATATTATCCAAGAAAAGTTTGAAGCTACTAAGGATATTGAAGCAGCCATGGAAATTGCAAAAATTGAGGTTTTAGGTTTATTGAAAAAATCAGTTAGGCCCGAGTTTTTAAATAGGATTGATGACACCATCATGTTTACACCATTAACGCAAGAGAATATACATGATATTGTTGAACTTCAATTAAAAGGTTTAACTAAAATGATCTCTAAACAAGGTATCACTTTTGATGCAACCAAAGAGGCAGTTGACTATTTAGCTCAAAAAGGCTATAATCCAGAGTATGGTGCCAGACCTGTGAAAAGAGTCATTCAAAAAGAAGTCTTGAATGAATTGAGTAAAGAAATCTTATCTGGTAGAATAAGTACAGATAGTATTATTTTACTAGATGCTTTTGACGACAAATTGGTTTTCAGAAATCAAGGAGATTTAATTACTGAGGAATATTAAAGTTAAGTTAAAAATCCTATCAGAATAATATACTTAAAAGAAATGCGTTAATTTTATCATATAGTTGGTTAGTTAGTTGAAAAAGCAACGTGAGTCGTACTTCACTTTTAGACGATCGTTGCTTTTTTATTTTCCTATAATTCAAAGTCAATAATCTATTTTTTTTGTTTTCAGTCAATTAAATTTTAGAGTCCTAAAATTTCTTAATTTTTTCTACCGTTCATCTAAAAAATTTTACAAAACAAACCGTTTATCGTATTTTTACGACATCTTAACCTACATTCATGAAAATTAATAGCTATATTGAAGAGGCGCAATTATCCCTTACAGCGTCCAAGGAAGACATTAAAAAATTGTGTGAAGAAGCAAAAAAACATCGTTATCATGCAGTTTGTGTAAATAGTTCCAATGTCCCTTTATCCAAATATTATCTAATCACAAGTAACGTCAAAACAGTAGCTACCGTTGGCTTCCCTTTAGGAGCTATGAGCACTGAAGCGAAGGTATATGAAGCTGTCAAGGCCGTTGAAGATGGCGCCCATGAAATTGACATGGTTATGAATGTTGGCTTAATGCGGAGTAAAAATTTTGTTTCTGTTTTTAAAGATATTCGCGATGTCAAGTTGGCAATAGGTCATATACCTTTAACAGTCATACTTGAAATTAGTGAGCTTTCTAAAAATGAAATTATAAGAGCTTGTCAGATTTGTATAGATGCCAAAGCAGAAGGCATTAAGACATCTACAGGATTTTCTAAAAGCGGCGCTACCCTTACTGCCGTAAAAATGATCAAAAAAACTGTTAGGAATAAAATAAAGATTAAAGCCTCGGGAGGTATAGATGATTACGATATGGCGGTAAAATATATTGATACGGGAGTCGTTCGTATTGCAACAACTAATGGAAATCAAATCATCACAGGACAACCATCCTATGCCTTGACAAGTTAATACTTTGAAAATAATTTGCTATAAATGAAATGCTCCATGTAAAACATGGAGCATTTTTCTTATGACCATTTGAAATTTTAATACAACAATTAATCATAATACTTAAATTACTATTCAAATGAAGTCATAAGGGTTGACTTTAAAACTATATTTTTGACTACCGCTTAGAACCAATAATCAAAACAAAAGTAAATGGCATAATCAAGTAATAGACTGATAATTATCATGTGACAATTCCAATTAATTCCTTACCATTACCCATAAAAGCTATGATTTTTAACATTTTACAATAAAAATAATTACATTTATTGGTATGGAATTAAACAAATACATTGATCACACCTTACTTAAACCCCAAGCCTCTGCTGAGGATGTAATGCAACTATGCGAAGAGGCAAAATCCTATGACTTTTTCTCTGTTTGTGTTAATAGTTGCTACGTTTCCCTTGCTAAAAATTATTTATCCGGTTCCAATGTGCAAATATGTTCAGTGATTGGTTTCCCATTAGGAGCAATGAGTACCGAAGCTAAAGTCTTTGAGGCTCAACAAGCCCTTCTCGATGGAGCCGATGAAATTGATATGGTCATTAATATTGGATGGTTAAAGGGAAAAGAATTTGATAAAGTTTGGCAAGATATAGAAGCTGTAAAAAATATAATGCCCAACAATACGCTTAAAGTCATTTTAGAAACTTGCTATCTTGAAGAAATTGAAATAATCAAAGGCAGCGAATTATCAATATTGAGTGGCGCCGATTTTATTAAAACTTCAACTGGTTTTGGCACAGGTGGCGCAACAATTCACGATGTGAAATTAATGAAATCGGTTGCTGGAGAAAAAATAAAGATTAAAGCTTCAGGTGGTATCAAAGACACTAAGACAGCACAAGAGTATATCGACTTAGGTGTATCCAGGATTGGTACCTCCTCTGGTATCGCTATTGTAACAGGAAATACTTCTACATCTAATAATTACTAAGAACTTATGAGTATACATATTGAAGCCAAAAAGGGAGAGATTGCTGAAACCATTTTACTCCCAGGAGATCCACTGAGAGCTAAGTGGATTGCCGAAACCTTTTTAAAAGATATCTTCTGCTTTAATAAAGTTAGAAATATGTTTGGCTATACGGGCACATACAACGGGAAACGTGTCTCAGTCATGGGTACAGGAATGGGTGTTCCCAGTATTTCCATTTATTCTCATGAATTAATAGCCTATTACGGAGTAAAGAATTTAATTCGTGTAGGCAGCGCTGGATCCTATCAAAAAAATGTTAGGCTCAGAGATATTGTTATTGCCATGGCAGCCTCATCAAATTCAGGCGTTAATGAACTTCGATTTGGAGGTGCCGATTATGCCCCAACAGCTAGTTTTGAATTATTTGAAAAGGCTATTCATGTGGCTAGAGAAAAACAAATTCCTATTAAGGCAGGGAATGTTTTTACCAGTGACGAATTTTATGCTGATGATTTTGAAAGTTATAAAAAGTGGTCCAAATTTGGTGTGTTGTGTGTGGAAATGGAAACCGCTGGTTTATACACCGTTGCAGCCAAACACAATGTGAACGCCCTAACCATTTTAACCATCTCTGATTCATTGGTTACTGGAGAACGTACTACTTCCAAAGAGAGGGAGTCTACTTTTGAAGAAATGATTCAAATCGCTTTGGAGCTGGCTTAACATCCTATAGAAAATAAAATTCATAAGATAGCTTGCAGTTTCATTTTTCTACAATCATTAAAAAACAGTAATTTTGTGGGATATGCAGAAGCAAGTCAATATCAAAAATAAAAAAGCCAAATTTCAATATGAAATTTTGGATAAATATACCGCCGGTATCGTTCTTACTGGTACCGAAATAAAATCCATTAGACAAAGTAAAGCATCAATTGCTGAGAGTTTTTGCGAATTCAATGATCGCGGGGAATTATTTGTCATCAATATGACTATAGAAGAATATGCCTTTGGGAACTACTACAACCACAAACCCAAGGCAGAAAGAAAACTACTTTTAAATAAAAGGGAATTAAAAAAACTCGAAAAAGACATTAACACTAAAGGATTAACCATTATCCCTTTAAGACTCTTTATTAATGATAGAGGACTTGCTAAAATTGAAATTGCCTTAGCCAGAGGTAAGAAACTGTTTGATAAACGGGAGACTATCAAGGATCGCGATATGAAAAGAAATTTAGACAGAATTAATAAAAGTTTCTAACCTACCGGAATATTACTTTAATCCAAATTGTTCATGAAAAGATTTTTTAAAGTTTACATCATTGCTCTTTCAATCCTATTATCTTCTTGTGGTTCTCTATTAAACCCTACCGTCCCCATAACCAACGACATTCAGTTTACGGTTAACTTATTAGACAGGAGTAACGATACCTTTAAAGTTACAGTTACACCTCCTAGTTTGGGAGAGGAAAATGATATATTCAATTTTGCAGCTACTTCTCCAAACACTTATCAAATAATGGACATAGGGAAATATGTAACCTCTTTTAGGGCATTTGACAAACATGGAAATGAGATTGCTACCAAACATATTTCTACCAACCAATTTAAAATTTCTAAACCACATAAAGTCATTCGAATTGAATATGAAATTTCAGAGACTTGGGATAGTCCAGTAGACCAAAACCCAATTCATTTGAGATTTGGAACTTCTATTGAAAATGATCATGCTTTAATCAATGGACAGGCTGTTTTTGGTTACTTCAAAGGAAAGAAGAAAACGCCCATTAAACTTCAATTACAACACCCAGCAGAATGGCAAGTTGCCACTTCTCTGAAAAAATCAAGCTCAGGAAAATATCTGGCTAAAAACTATAGCCAAGTGGTAGACTCTCCAATTTTACTGGGATATCTCACTAGAGAATCCATGACAGTTCAAGGGGCTGTAATTGATATTTTTTCATATTCAAAAACAGGAGTAGTTACAGCTTCCCAAATCATGGAATCTTTGAAGAAAATGTTTGAAACTGCAGGTAATTATATAGAAGGTATTCCTGTTGATCAATACACATTCCTATTCATGTTTGAAGATAAAACGGATGGTTCTTGGGCTCACAACCGTAGCTCGGGTTACGTTTATAGAGAAACACCATGGAAAAATTTAGAGAAGGAAATCCTAGACCTAGCAGCACATGAATTTTTTCATATAGTGACCCCATTAAATCTTCATAGTGAGATTGTTTCTAAATTTCAATATGACACCCCGCTTCCATCAAAGCATTTATGGCTTTATGAGGGCGTTACCGAATGGGCGTCAAAAATGATGATGTTTAGAGGTGGTGAAACAACTGCCGATGAATATTTGTCTGAATTGGAAAAAAAGGTTTACATCAGTAAAAACCTTTACAACAATCATTATAGCCTTTTGGATCTCGCACTAACTTCCTATACGTCTGATGGACAAAAACAATTTGGAAACATCAATATGAAAGGAGCTTTAGCTGCCAGCCTATTGGACATCAGACTTATTGAACTCTCTAAAGGCAATACAGGTTTAATGGATGTGATTATCAAACTGAGTAGAAAATATGGTCCCAATAAATCCTTTAATGAGGATTCTTTCTTTGCTGATTTTACAGAGGAAACCTATCCAGAAATCAACGATTTTTTTGATAAATATATCATCCATGCAGAACCTTTACCACTTCAAGAATACTATTTTAAAATAGGAATTCTGTATGATGAAGACACTAATAAATTTACCGTTTTAAAAGAGCCTTCTGAAGAGCAACTTAAATTAAGAAATAAATGGTTTGAACCATTAAGAAAAAGAGGTATCAGTCTCTTTTTACCACAAACCAGCTTTATCAATTATGTAGGAACAATGGATTCTACAATAGAATCCCTTTATGAGGTAATTTCTGGAGAAAGAGGTCAAGAAAGAAATTGGGAATTTTTTAAATATCTATTTAAACCAGATGCCAAATTAATTCCGACGGCGAGAGCACAAGACAGTACTTATAAAGTGAAATATATTTCTCCCAATGATTATGTGAAGTCAGCTGAAACTTGGATGATGGACAATGGTTTCTTTGAGAAAGAAATTAACAGGGTGGTTAACACCTATGGAAACATCGCCCAAGTTTTCAGTACTTATGAGACCTTTAGAACCCAAACAGATGTTATTCCTTTTATGCGAGGTGTTAATAGCATTCAATTGCTTTTTGACGGCAAACGTTGGTGGATTGTCAATATTTACTGGACCCAAGAAACCCCAGAAAACCCTATTCCACCAGAATATTTACCAAGAGTAGATTAATAACTGTGTTAAACAGGGTAAATAGGAAAGAGATTTAGTTTTTATCTTCTAATAAAGGTACAAACCGGAAATCACCAAATTCATGTTTTTCAAAGTCCTTGGGCCCTTTTCTAATGAATAAAGTCATGGTTTGAACGTTGTCTCCTACAGGAATCACGAGACGCCCACCAATTTCCAATTGCGCCAAAAGCGCTTTGGGAACAAATGGTGCCCCCGCAGTCACAATGATGCCTTTGAAAGGTGCTTCTTCCTTCAAACCAATGTACCCATCCCCAAAAATGAGTTTTTTAGCTCTATAGCCCAACTTGGGAAGAAACTTTGAAGTTTTCTTAAACAACTCATTTTGTCTTTCAATACTAAAGACGCGACACCCCAATTCACACAATATGGCTGTTTGGTAACCACTCCCCGTTCCTATTTCCAAAATCTTATCGCCTGGTTTCACTTCTAACAACTCGGTTTGAAAAGCCACTGTATAGGGCTGAGATATCGTTTGGTCCGCTGCAATTGGAAATGCTTTATCCTGATAAGCATGATCCAAAAATCCTGAATCCATAAACAAATGCCTTGGCACCTTCCCTATGGCTTTTAGGACCTTTTCATCCTTGATGCCCTTAGCTCTTACAACCTCAACCAGTTGCTGTCTTAATCCTTGATGTCTATAAGTATCTTTCAAAATGAAGTAGCAGATTTCTGGATAAAATTAATCAAACATTTGAAAGGTCAAAACCAAATTCAACAGATTTTACAGGTAATTCCTTTAGGGATATTTTAATAGTTCAAAACATTCAAAATAATATCTAAAATCTTATTTTTGTTAAAAACAAGATAATATGTTAAAAGCTGGAGTACTTGGTGCAGGCCATCTTGGCAAAATCCATCTCAGACTTCTCAAACAATCAACCAAATACGAATTGGTTGGCTTTTACGACGCGGACGAACACAATGCCAAAAAAGTAGAAGAAGAATTCGGTTATAAATACTTTAATTCTATAGATGATTTAATTGACGCGGTTGATATGGTGGATATTGTAACTCCCACCCTATCTCATTTTGAATGCGCCAAAAAAGCGATCTCTAAAGGCAGGCATATTTTTATTGAAAAACCCATCACCAATACGGTTGAAGAAGCAGAGCATATTAGAACGTTATTGGCCGAAAATAACTTAAGGGGGCAAGTAGGTCATGTTGAAAGGTTCAATCCAGCATTTACTGCGGTAAAGGACAAGATTGTTAACCCCATGTTTATTGAAACCCATAGATTGGCAGAATTCAATCCTAGAGGAACTGATGTTCCTGTTGTGTTAGACTTGATGATCCATGATATTGATGTCATTTTGAGTGTGGTTAAATCAAAAGTGAAATCTGTTTCTGCTAGTGGTGTTTCAGTTATCAGTGAAACGCCTGATATTGCCAATGCTCGAATCGAATTTGAAAATGGTTGTGTTGCTAACCTGACAGCCAGTAGAATTTCGCTTAAAAACATGCGTAAAACACGCTTCTTCCAGCGTGATGCGTATATCTCGGTAGATTTTCTGGAAAAGAAATGTGAAGTGGTAAAAATGAAAGATGCCCCTACAGATCCAGGAGATTTTGATATGATCCTTCAAAATGCAGAAGGTATTAAAAAGCAAATCTATTTTGATAATCCAGACATTCCTAAAAACAATGCTATTTTGGATGAATTAGAAACTTTTGCTCATGCCATTAACACAAACACCACGCCTGTTGTCACACTTCAGGATGGTACCGAAGCCTTAAGATTAGCCACAAAAATAATTGAGCAATTTTAGGGACTAAATTCAAACACAAACTAATCACAAACTAATTAAGAACAATCCCGCTTTGGCGGGAGCACAAAATTATTATTATGAAAAACGTAGCAGTTATAGGTGCCGGAACCATGGGAAATGGTATCGCACATACTTTTGCTCAAGCTGGATTTAAAGTACAACTTATTGATATAAGTGAAGCATCTTTAAAGCGAGGTTTGAATACCATTACAAAAAATTTGGACCGAATGGTTTCAAAAGAGACTATTACTGAAGCTGACAAAAAGAATACTTTAGATAACATTACCACTTTTACTGATATAACAGAAGGAGTTGAATATGCTAGTTTAGTGGTAGAAGCAGCCACTGAAAATATTGACCTTAAATTAAAAATTTTCAAACAGTTAAGCGATGACTGTTCAGAGGACACGATTTTGGCAACCAATACCTCCTCAATCTCTATCACCCAAATCGCTTCTGTGACTGCTAGACCAGATCAAGTTATCGGAATGCACTTTATGAATCCGGTTCCTATCATGAAACTTGTTGAAATAATAAGAGGTTATAATACAAGTGATGAAGTAACAAATACCATCATGGAAATGTCAAAACAATTGGGTAAAATTCCAGTTGAAGTAAACGATTATCCAGGATTTGTAGCCAATAGAATCTTGATGCCAATGATAAACGAATCTATTGAAACACTTTATAATGGAGTCGCTGGAGTTTCAGAGATTGATACTGTAATGAAATTAGGAATGGCTCACCCCATGGGACCGTTACAATTGGCAGATTTCATTGGGTTGGATGTATGTCTATCTATTTTGGAAGTGATGTATGATGGATTTAAAAACCCTAAATATGCTCCTTGTCCATTGCTAGTTAACATGGTAAGAGCTGGAAAGTTAGGGGTAAAATCTGGAGAAGGTTTTTATGATTACTCCGAAAGTAGAAAAGCTGAAAAGGTGTCTAAACAATTTATCTAAAAAAGAACATTTATAAATGGCCCATATTATTCCTTTTAAAGCTGTTAGACCCACCAGAGATAAGGTGAGTCTTGTAGCTTCTAGGTCCTACCAAAGCTACACCAAAGAGCAGGTAGAATCTAGGTTAAGGGATAATCCGTTTTCGTTTTTACATATTATAAATCCTGGGTATCGGTTTGCAAAAGATGT
Source organism: Mangrovimonas sp. CR14 (assembly GCF_011764015.1). Taxonomy (NCBI): domain Bacteria; kingdom Pseudomonadati; phylum Bacteroidota; class Flavobacteriia; order Flavobacteriales; family Flavobacteriaceae; genus Mangrovimonas; species Mangrovimonas sp. CR14. Next base: position 541,575 of record NZ_JAAFZY010000003.1, read on the forward strand.
TGTTGGAAAAGCTCGTTATGGTCTTGTAAAGAATAGATACCTAGAATTTAAAGAAGATGGCATTTTTATAGAAGATGAAAAGCCAACCTATTATGTGTATCGCATTGTAAACAGGGATGGTGATGTATTCAATGGAATAATTGCGGCCGCCAGTGCCGTAGATTATGAAAAGGATGCTATAAAAAAGCATGAGGATACCTTGGCGTACAAGGAAATTATTTTCAAGGAATATCTTAAAGCTGTGGGATTTAATGCCGAACCTGTACTTTTAACGTATCCTGACAATGCATCCATAGCTCAAATAATAGCCAAAGTTCAAAAAAACCGCCCGGAATACGAGTTTACAACCACTTACCGAGACACTCATTACATGTGGTTGGTTGAAGATGATCAATCAATTCAAAAAATACAAGCGGAATTTGAAAAAATGCCAGTGATATATATAGCAGATGGGCACCACCGTTCTGCTTCTTCTTTTCTTCTTTATGAAGATTTAAGAAGTGAAAATCCAAACCATAACCCCCAGGAACCCTATAACTATTTTATGAGTTATTTGATTCCTGAATCTGATTTGAAAATTTATGAATTCAATAGATTGGTTAAAGACCTTAATGGGTTGAGTAAAGAAGAATTTCTTATTAAATTGGATGCCTGGTATCGCATCGAAAATCGAGGCAAAAAAGCTTACAAGCCTTCCAAACAACATCATTTCAGCATGTATATGGATGGTGAATTTTATTCTTTATATTTAAGAAAATCGTTATATAAATTTGAAACCGCTCTGGATACCCTAGATGCTCAATTGCTTTACAAGACCATTTTAAACCCTATTTTAGGAATTTCAGATTTAAGGCATAATGACCGCATCGAATACACCAATGGAAAAAATGACATTGTGGATGTAAAAAGTTGTGTTGACAGCGGGGATTACAAGGTAGGCTTTGGTATGGTTCCAGCGACTGTTGAGCAAATGAAACAAATTGCAAATGAAGGTCTAACCATGCCCCCGAAAAGCACCTATGTTTTACCAAAATTACGCAGTGGTGTTACCATTTATGAGTTTTAAAAATTACCTATGAGTATAAAAGAAAATCTTGAAAGTATTTTAAACCAAATTCCTAAGGAAGTTACTCTGGTTGCCGTTTCCAAAACCAAACCCAATGAGGATATCATGGAAGCCTATCAAGCTGGACAACGAATTTTTGGTGAAAATAAAATTCAAGAAATGGCAGAGAAATATGAAAGCCTACCTAAAGATATCCAATGGCACATGATAGGACATGTACAAACAAATAAGGTCAAATACATGGCTCCTTTTGTTAGTTTGATTCATGGGGTAGATAGACTAAAACTTCTGAAGGAAATTAACAAACAAGCCTCTGCAAATAATCGAACAATCCATTGTTTACTACAAATAAAAATCGCAGAAGAAGATTCTAAGTTTGGTATGTCCATTCAAGATGCAAAGAATCTACTTCAATCTAAAGATTTAGAACCTTTGAATCATATTCATATAACGGGTGTCATGGGAATGGCCACGTTTACAGAGGATCAGAATCAAATAAAAAATGAATTTGACCGTTTAAAATCAGCTTTTGCTTCTTTAAAAACTATTGAGAACGAGCGTTGTGACCTAAAAACCATTTCTATGGGAATGAGTGGCGATTATGAATTGGCTATTCAAAGTGGAAGCAATATGATTCGAGTAGGAAGCAGCATTTTTGGAGAACGAAACTATCATTAAAAAAAAAAGAGCTTACTTATATACGCTATACTTGACATAGAGACAACAGGAGGGAAATACAATGAAGAAGGTATTACCGAAATAGCCATTTACAAATTTGATGGTCATAAGGTGGTAGACCAATTTATTTCATTGGTCAATCCAGAGAGAGAGATTCAACCCTTTGTAGTGAATTTGACAGGTATCAATAGTAACATGTTGCGCAATGCCCCCAAGTTTTACGAAGTTGCCAAACGTATTGTGGAGATTACTGAAGATTGCATTATTGTTGCCCATAACGCCAAATTTGATTATCGCATTCTAAGAACGGAATTCCACCGTTTAGGCTTTGGATACAAGCGAAAAACACTCTGTACCGTTGAACTTTCAAAGCAACTCATTCCGGGTCAAGATTCTTATAGTCTAGGAAAATTAGCCCGATCATTAGGGATTCCTGTTAGTGACAGGCACAGAGCTAGTGGCGACGCCATGGCTACTGTTAAACTGTTTAAGATGCTCCTAAATAAAGATTTGGATAAATACATTGTAAAGGATGCCATCCGAATGGAGCCTAAATATCAAATGGAACCCAATTTAAAACGAATTATTGATGAATTGCCTACCGTAACAGGGGTTTATTACATTCATAATGAGTATGGCGATGTTATTTATATTGGGAAGAGCAAAAATATTAAGAGCAGAATTAGTCAGCATTTTTCAAACACCAATCCCAAATCAAAAAAAATACAACTCCAAACAGCTGCTGTAACCTATGAGCAAACGGGCAGTGAATTGGTGGCGCTTCTTAAAGAAAGTGAAGAAATTAAGAAGTTAAGACCTTTATTCAACCGAGCACTCAGAAGAAATATATTCACACATGCTCTTTATAGTTATACAGATGAAAACGGATACATCAATTTAAAGATTGATAAGGCCGATGGCAGAAAGCAAGCCATAACGACATTTAGTAACAGGCAAAGTGCTAAACAATTTCTATTTAATGTTGTTGAAGAGTATGGACTTTGTCAAAAATTAGTAGGTTTATACCCAACCAAATCCAATTGTTTTAATTATACCATTAAACAATGTCAAGGAGCATGTATTTCTGAAGAACCAACGGAAGAATACAATAAAAGAGTTCAAAAATTAATAGATAAAAACTCCTATTCTGGAAAAAATATGGCCATTATAGACCGAGGGAGAGATATTGAAGAAAAAAGTGTCATATTAATTAAAGACGGTGTTTTTGCTGGTCTGGGCTATGTTGATTTAAATTATCAAATAGTCAACGCCCATATCCTTGAATCTATAATTACACCTATGGAGAATAATCGAGATTCTCAACATATTATTCAAAGCTATTTAAGACGAAAGAAAAAAATAAAAATCATCTATTACTAACTAAACAATGAAAAAACACCTAATTCTAACCACACTATTCTTAACCTCATTTATTTTAAAAGCCCAATCAGGATTTAATTCTGAAGACTTAACCGTAACCAGACAAGATCTTTCCACAAATTACTTTGCTAAAGACTCAACGGCAAATGCTGTTGTTTTATATGAATATGGAAACAGTTACATCGACAAAGACAATTATAAGCTTTACACAGAAATAAAGAAAAAAATAAAAATTCTGAACAAAAAAGGCTTTGAACAAGCAACCATTACAGAATTAGAATACCACTCAAACAAAGGAAATGAAGTTGTAAAAGATATTACGGGAACAACCTATAATTTGGATGGTGGGCGTGTAACTAAAACAAAATTAGAAAAAGAATCTATATTTGAAGAGGAGTATGATGACAACTACACCTTGGTAAAATTTACTTTTCCAAATATCAAAGAGGGCTCTGTAATTACCTATTCTTACACCATAATCTCTCCCTTTTTATTCAAATATAAAGGCTGGGATTTTCAAGATGAAATTCCTAAACTCTACAGTGAGTACAATACAAGCATACCAGGAAACTGGGAGTATAGTATCAAATTAGTTGGTTATCAAAATTTGTACGACAAATGGGAAACGATACGAAATAATTGTCTTTCAGGCCCCAACGGTTCTTATGCAAATTGCAGCGAATCACAGTACATAATGAAAGACATTCCTGCTTTCATACCTGAAGATTATATGACTAACAAATACAATTATCTTTCAAGAATTGAGTATGAACTAAAAACTTTTAGAGGGTTTGATGGTCGTGTAAAACATTACACCAAAACCTGGGATGACGTCGATAAGGAGTTAAGAACTGATGAAAGTTTTGGTAGGCAATTGAGAAAATCTTCAGTGTCTAAAGAATTAATTCCTACAGAAATTTCTGAGGAGCCAAATCTTTTAAAAAGAGCAGAATCCATTTACCATTTCATTCAAGAAAACTATACTTGGAATGGAGAATTTCATTTGATGAAGGATGTTGCAGTTAAAGATTTAGTAAAAAAAGGAACTGGAAATTCAGGAGAAATAAACATCCTCTTGCATAATGTTTTAGAACAGAATGGTATTGATGTCAAACCAATAATTCTCTCAACAAGAGCAAATGGTTTTCCCACTAAAATATTCCCTGTTTTAACTGATTTTAATTATATCATTGTTCAAGCATCCATCGATGGCAACACCTATTATTTAGACGCCACAGATAAATACATGCCATTTGGTGAACTCCCCTACCGTTGCCTTAATGATGAAGGACGTTTGCTAGATTTTAAAGAAGGTAGCTCTTGGGTTTCCATTGAGCCAAAAAGTTCTTCAAATATCATTTATCACGTAAAACTAAAAGCTGACAATGGAAAAATAACAGGAACTGTGAATACGGCAGCAAGGGGTTACCACTCCTTGCCAAGAAAGAAATCCTATTATGGAAATCCTACGGATTATGAAACAAAATTATTGGATCAAAATGAAAATATTGAAATCTCTAATTTCGAAATGAAAAGTGAAAATCAATATTCCAATGATTTAATTGAAAAATTTGATGTAGAGGTCCAATTAAATGAAGTTGCTGACAGATTATACTTTGACCCATTCCTATTTAAATTCTTCAGCAAAAATCCATTTAAATTGCAAGAACGAACCTATCCTATTGATTTTGGATATAAAGATTCTTTTATGTATTCCATGGAAATAGATTTAGGAGAAGATTACACCCTTATTGATTTACCTGAAAGTAAAAATTACAGCCTACCTGAAAATTCGGGAAGAGTAATTTTTACCTCAACAAACAACAATAACGTGGTAACACTTTTATTAAAAATTGACTTTCTGAAAGCTAAATATGAGCCTGGGTACTATCCTTATTTAAAGGAATTCATGAACTTAGTCACTAATTTTCAAACAAAATCTTTAATCTCCCTTAAAAGGACTTAAACTTCTTTTTTTGTTACATTTATAATATGAACAATCCCAAAAAGAAATCTGATTGGCGAGAAAAGCTTCATGAAATCATTTATGAGGCAGATACCCCTGAAGGGAAACTGTTTGATATTATACTACTAATTGCCATTCTAGCAAGTATTTTATTGGTGATGCTTGAAAGCATAAAAAGCTTTGATGCCAAGTATCACCAAGCTTTAAATATCTCTGAATGGATTATTACGATCCTATTCACTATCGAGTATATATTCAGGATAATTACCGTTAAAAAACCTATTAAGTATATTACTAGTTTTTATGGAATTATAGATTTATTATCAACACTTCCTAAATACATCTCCATCATTTTTGCGGGAACACATGCATTGGTAGCCTTAAGAGCCTTAAGATTATTAAGAATATTTAGAGTTCTGAAATTAGCACGCTTTTTGGGTGCATCCAACCAGTTAACCATGGCTATTAAAGCAAGTAGAGCCAAAATATCAGTCTTTTTGTATGCCGTACTTATTTTATCCATCATTTTTGGAACGATTATGTACTTAGTAGAAGGCGAAGAAAACGGATTTACAAACATCCCTAAAAGTGTTTATTGGTGCATTGTAACCTTAACAACAGTAGGTTTTGGAGATATTGCTCCTACGACCCCTTTGGGACAATTTATTGCTGCAGTCATTATGATTTTAGGATATGGTATCATTGCTGTACCTACGGGAATAGTATCGGCAGAATATGCCAAAAGTCAATCAGATAGCCATAGGAAGGATTCTAATTTAGAAAGTAAAAAGCATACTAAAATTGATATCAATTCGCAGTCATGCCCAAATTGTTCTGTTGAAGGTCATAAAGACAAAGCTAAGTATTGTTACAAATGCGGTTATTTAATTAATGATGCATAAAGGAAAATTCCTAATTTCTATTGTTGGCCCTACGGCTATTGGAAAGACTTCCCTTAGCATTAAATTGGCACAGTATTATAACACAGAAATCATTTCTGCTGACTCTAGACAATTTTTTAAGGAAATGAGTATTGGGACTGCAGCTCCTACCAAGGAAGAGCTCAAAGCTTCAAAGCACCACTTCATCCATCACATATCCATTGAAGATGAGTACAATGTGGGAAGCTTTGAACGAGATGCCCTATCAAAACTTGAAGACTTATTTAATAAATACAACATAGTCATTATGGTTGGTGGTTCTGGTCTATATGTAGATGCTGTTACCAAAGGTTTAGACGATTTTCCGGATATTGATCCGAAAATTCGAGAGGATTTAAATGAACAAATAGCAACATCTGGTTTAGAATCCCTTCAAAAGCAACTTCAAAAACTTGACCCAAAATCTTATCAAACGATAGCCATTGACAATCCACATAGAGTCATTAGAGCCTTAGAGATTTGTTTAGGAACCAAAAAACCATACTCATCATTTTTAAATAAAAAAGAATCCAAAAGACCATTTGAAACCATTCACGTTGGACTAACCGCAGATCGAAACATCATCTATGACCGAATCAACCAACGGGTAGACCTTATGATGGATTTAGGACTTTTGGAGGAAGTTAAATCCCTAGAATCTAAAAAGCATTTAAATGCATTAAATACCGTTGGCTACAAAGAACTATTCATGTTTTTAGAAGGAGCTTGGACTAAAGATTTTGCCATTTCTGAAATCAAAAAAAATTCAAGACGATTTGCAAAACGACAACTAACTTGGTTTAAGAAAAATGAATCCACCATTTGGTTTGACTACGAAACACCTCTTAATGAAATTGTTAATACCATTGACAACAAGTTAAACAATCATGAAATCAGTTAATCTACTTATATTTCTTTTTTTATTTTCGGTTAATGGGTTTACCCAGAACCAATCTGAACTAGAAAATATCAACAAACAAATTTGGATTCCTTTTACCAAAGCCTTTGAAACAAAGGATTTAAATCTCTTTAAAAGCATCCACAGTAAAGAATTAATACGCGTTAATGCTGATGGTAAGCGAATTATGGAATTTGAAGACTATATGTCCGGATATCAAAGGAGATGGCAAAAATCAAGTAGAAACCAAACCATTTCATTCCGGTTTTATGAACGGATCCATAATGCCAAAACCGGATCTGAAATAGGAATATACAAGCTTACATTAAATCCAAAAACGAATGAAGAAGCCTCCTATTATGGAAAATTTCATGTGATTTTAATTCAAGAAAATGGTCTATGGAAAATTCTTGTGGATTATGACTCGTCCAAAGGGCAGACCATTGGAGAAAGTGATTTTCTATCAGGTTTGGATATGAATGATATCAATAAATATTAAAAAAAAAGTCCCGCTAATAGCTGGACTTTTTTTATTGTATAGGTATATGATTTTAAGCACTTTGGTTTACAACCAACCTAAATCCTTCTCCATGTATGTTAAGTATTTCAACATTTTCATCTAGTTTCAAATATTTTCTCAACTTAGCGATATATACATCCATACTTCTTGAAGTAAAATAATTATCGTCACGCCATATTTTTGTCAAGGCCAATTCCCTAGGCATTAAATCATTTTCATGAAGAGCAAGCAATCTCAATAATTCATTTTCTTTAGGAGATAATTTAATTTGCTCCCCGCCATCATAGGTTAAGAACCTTAATTTTGAGTTCAAATGGAACTTTCCTATTTGGAATTCAAATTGTTTACTATCTGCAACCGTTTCTGTTGCTTTACGTTGCATAATAGCCTTTATTTTCATTAACAGGACCTCGCTATCAAAAGGCTTGTTAAGATAGTCATCTGCTCCCACCTTATATCCTTTTAAGACATCTTCTTTCATGGCCTTAGCAGTTAGGAATATAATTGGTACATCCGAATTTTTATCCCTAATCTCCTTTGCCAATGTGAAACCATCTTTATAAGGCATCATGACATCCAAGATACATAAATCAAAGTCGTCTTTCTTGAATTTTTCAAAGCCCTCCATTCCATTTTTGGCATGGGTAACTTGATAATCATTCATCATTAAATAATCCTTAAGAATAGTTCCAAAATTAGGATCATCTTCTACTAATAAAATCTTCTTTTGTTGTGCGTCACTCATAGCTTTATGATATTAATGGAAGCCTAATAATGAAGGTACTTCCTTTGTCTTTTTCACTTTCTACAGAAATATGACCTTGATGGTCATCTACGATTCTTTTTACATAGGCCAAACCTAAACCATGACCTTTTACGTCATGCCTATCACCAGTATGTTCCCTATAAAACTTTTCAAACACTCTTTTTTGAGCTGCTTTACTCATACCACTTCCTTGATCTTTAATTCTCAATAAAATATTTGTTCCAACATTCTCTGTCGAAACATCAATTTTAGGAGGTTGACCCTCTGGTGTATATTTTACGGCATTATCCAAAATATTTACTATTACATTGGTAAAATGGCTTTCATTAGCCAAAACTGAATTTTGTTCAGCATCTAAATGTAATTGGATAAATCCTTGTCTATCTTCAACAAGTAGTTCTACATGTGTAATGGCATCTTCAATTAGCTCATGTAAATCAACTCTTTCCTTACTTATATTAAGTTCATTACGCTCTAGCCTTGAAATTCTCAACACGTTTTCAACCTGGGCATGCATGCGTTTATTTTCATCTTTAATCATATTTAAATAACGCATCACCTTATCTGTATCTTCAATTACCTTTGGATTTCTTATCGCATCCAAAGCTAAGTTAATAGTAGCGATAGGTGTTTTGAATTCATGCGTCATATTATTGATGAAATCTGTTTTAATTTCAGAAATTTTACGCTGCTTGAATAATTGCATTAAGGCACTCGTATAGGCTATAATGATAATTGAAGTAAAGATGATGGATAACAATGTCATTTTTATAATTGACGATTGTAAAAACAAATTCCTACTAGGAAAATTCACCAATAATTTATAATGATTAAAATCATTTTCGTTTTCAAAAATGGTCACCCCAAAAGTTGTGGCCTTATCCAACTCAAAATTGTCACTTTGAACCTTTGTTGCTAAATCATTACTGTAGATAGCAAACTGAAATCCTAAATTGATGTTATCTTCTTTCAGTTTTTTGGTTAAAAGATTTTCTATTTCTTCTTCAGAAACTCTTTTGTAGATAGGTGTTCTAAAAGCCAAATCTCTATATGATTCATCATAAAAGACTTCTTTAGCCCTAGTTAACTCACCTGCCCTAAGCAAACTTCCTCTAAAACTTCCATCGGTTCGAGGCTCTAACAAACTGGATTGAACCACTTTATTGGTACTTCTATTACTTAAAACCCGTTTTATGGTAATACTGTCTAAACCTATGTCAAAGATCGATGAAGATAACTTGTAGTTCTCTTCTAAAATACTATTTCTATAAATGATGGGCTCACTATTATTATCGCCTTCCAGTTTCAAAAATAACTCCTGATACCCAGTAGTATCAACCACAAATCCTTCCGATTCCAGTTGTTGAAGCTTGTTAATATGCTCCTTATACTCCCTGTTTTCAATGGCCCTCGAAGTATAACTTAAAGCTTTTTTTACATTAAAAGTAAACTGCTTTTCCTCGTTGACTATGGAATTATTAATGTAATAGGCCTGCACAAAGATAATTCCCACAAGGGATAAGCTCATTAGCAGGATTAGTACGATGAATATCTTCTTGCTCATCGTTCAAATTTAACATTTTAACATTTAGGCAACTGTCCCTTTAACCTTACATTAACAAAAATGTTAAAATGCAAGGTTCATCCTACTTTTTGAAGAATTTTCAGATGAATTTTTCGAACTTGTTTTTGGGTTTCTTCCAGGTTTAAATTGTGGATTACGAAATTTGATTTCGCTATTTTTTCTTTTTCTTCAAGTTGATTGGCCATAATAGACTCAACATTCTCTTTTGAGGAGTGATCTCGCTCTAGCACTCTTTCAATTCTAATTTCTTTTGGTGCTGTTACGGTAACTATTAAATCACATTGATCAGCTCCCCCACTTTCAAATAAAATAGCTGATTCCTTCAACACATAAGGAGTGTTTTGCTTTTTGACCCAACGATCAAAATGTTGACCAACACGCGGATGAACGATGGCATTCATTTGTTTCAACTTTTCCTTATCATTAAAAATAGCTTGGGAAATCAAAGGTTTATTTAACTGACCCTGAACATACACGTTATCTCCAAATAAGGCTATCAACTTCCTCTTTATAAATTTGGATGTCACCATAAGTTCTTTAGCCTCATCATCGGCTATATAAACGGGTATATCAAACTCCTGAAACATCTTAGCAACCGTAGTCTTCCCAGATCCTATACCTCCTGTCAATCCTACAATCATCATTTTAAAATAATAAATTCAATAGGTTGTTTCGACATTTTCACATGTCTTGCATGGTCTGACTTTTGCACAATTTCTGGAACCAAGTAATTGGTACCTTCCACTACCTTGGCAAAATCACAAACTACCTTAAAATCTCCAGCCTTAATGGAATTAAAGTTAGACAAACTAGAGGAATATGTAACTGATATTTTTCTAGGGAAATATTTCAAATTAATATCCTGTGGCACATTAATGACATTAACAGGCAATTTTAATTGTCCTTCTGTAAATTTCTCTACACGTCCCTTCACTAAAACTTTGCTATGAGAAAAAACCAAATTTTCCTCTTTATTATCAGGTAATATTAATGTCACCTCTTGATTTATATCAGCTTGAATATTGTTGATCACTAAAGAATCCGTTTTGATGGATTTAATTTTTGAAACCAACATTTCGGGGCCGATTATTTTGATACTATCGGGCTCAATGCTGATATCTTCCAACAAATCGTAACCAGGTTGAAAATTTAAATGAACTTCTGATTGTATTGGCACTTTCTTTACAGCATTAACATCAAATCGAAACTTTAAAGTATCTGGCGTCATGCTAATAATCTCTACATCCTTAGCAAATTGATCATTAATAGCTGAAAAACCTTTACTCTGAATCCAATAATAAGTACTGTCTTTAATAAATAGATTGCGTTTAAAGTCGATGTCAATTTGCGGGTTCTTGTAATAGTACTTCAACAAGTTAAATCCGCTAGTTCTTACTGATAAATTTAATACTTGATTATTATTGTTTAATATGACATGGTTCTCAGGAACATTTAAACGGTTTACTTGAAATCTAATGGTTTTGGTATAAACGCTAGAGAGTTTCAGAAACACCAAAACAATAAATGAAAAAAGTAAAAACAATAAAAACACATTTATTTTTTTACTCTTAAAAGATGATAATATTTTAGATTTTAAGTAGGCAACCATCAATGTTTAAAAAATAATTTAGGGAAACTTTTCTCCGGATTTCTTTTCAAGAAACCAATTTTAATTGTGGATTCCAAAAAACCGAAACCATATCCCACAAACTGAACAAGAATTGCGGGGACACTCAATATGGCTACAGTAAAGCTTTTGTTATTCCACAAACTTATCGCAAAACCTATTCCAAGATAAGCCATATAACAAAAGAACAGCCAATAGATTTTAAAAATCACTAAAATTAATGAGACCATAAAACCCAAAACAAAAAGACTAGGAAACCAATAGGTGATTTTTTTGGAAGTGGGGTGCCAATGATTCAAAATGGGCCGCACCAAACCAAATTTTCTCACTTGTTGGTAGAATTTTTTCCATGAGATTCGTCTTTTGTGATACACAAATGCTGAAGGTATTAATCTTGTTTCATAACCTAAATTCCATAGTCTGAGCGTTAAATCAGGATCTTCACCTGGATGAATGGTTCCAAAGCCACCACAGGCTAGAAAAGCCTCTTTAGATAATCCCATGTTAAAACTTCTGGGTTGAAACTTATCAACCGATTCATTTCCGCCTCTAATGCCCCCTGTAGTCAAAAAAGACGTCATGGAAAAATTAATCGCCTTTTGCAAATTGGAAAAAGTCTCATGAGCTGCATCAGGCCCTCCAAAACAATGAACAAAACTATCGGCCAAACTCCTCTCTACTTCAACCAAGTAATGTTTGGGTATGATACAATCTGAATCCAAAATGAGAAAATAATTCCCCTTGGCACGTTTCATTCCATAATTTCTTGAATCGCCAGGACCTGAATTCTCTTTATAATAGTAAGAAATATTAAGCTTTTCAGCGTATTCATTCACAACCCCTTTAGAGGAAATTGTTGACCCATCCTCTACTACTACGATCTCAAAGGGAGCATTTGCATGCAGTTCACAGAGGCTCATTAACAACTCTTCAAGTTCTTGGGGCCGGTCATAAATGGGTATTATAAATGAAAATTGCAATTCCATAAAACAAATGTAGTTAAAGAACATAAAAAAAGCCACCCTTATTTAGGATGGCTAATTGGATAATAAGCGATGTTTTGTAAATTACTTTTTTACAATTCTTATTGGTTTTGCATTTCCATTAACAGTTACTTTCAATAGATAAGTCCCAGCTTGTAAATCTGAAAAATCAATAACAGCATTCATCTTATTTGGATTTACAGTTTTTATGACCTGTCCAATCAAATTATAAACCACAACTTGGTTTATAGTGTTATGAGATGTGATCTTTAATTCATTATCAACTGGATTTGGATAGTAACCAAAATTCAAGTTTTCAAATGAGGATATAGATAGGCCCTCACTCTCCACTATGTCAACCATATAATCATGAGCTTCACCAGCATTTCCACTGCCACAAGCTTCATATGTGGTAGTTGCATATCGATTCATAACACGCATGCGATGAAGTCCTAAATTAGCCCCGGCAGGTATAGCCATCGTTCCTTCGGCAAGGACATCATTAAAAGTAAATGTTGTATCCTCTGAGATTAATTCAGAAGTGTCAAACACTTCATCATCATTAAAATCAATCCAAATTTTCAAACTTTGGAAAGCTGTAATAAAGGATACTGAATAGTCATAATTTACACCCTCAGCCAAAGTGATGATTGTTGAGGTGTAATCTCCATATCCTGCGGTAGAACACCCTGTATTCAAGTGAGTAAATTCAGCATCAGGAATTTCGAAACTTTCGATTTCTTCACCAGTTCCACATCCTCCACTAAAAGTAGGTGTACAATACTGAGCTTGTAAATTAGTAAAAAATCCTAGACCTAAAGCCCAAGTTAAAAGTGTAATTTTTTTCATTTTGATATTATTAAAAAAGGTTATTCAATCGCCTGCAAAAATAACAATATGAAACTAAAACCGTATAAATTTTATAAATTTAACAATTACAAACCCCCATATCAAGAATTTGAAATTACAATTTGAAACTAAAAATCAGATTTTTAATTATTAATTAGCTGTTAATGATATTCTTAGAAATTTTGTTTAGGCACTAATGACTAAATGTTAAATTTTCAATAAAAAAAGCCACCCAAAATTAGGGTGGCTTTTGCATAGTTGGTTAGTTAAGTAGACGCATCTAATCTTAAATGAATCTAATCGTTTTAGTGGAACCAATTATAAAAATTAAAAGAGAGAAATAAAGCAACTCTCCCTATTCTGTTTATTTTCATTCCTTATTCCTTCAGTGGTTTGAAGAAAACCAGAGTTCCATTTTATGGATTGATTGTAGCCTTAAACGCAAGCTCTCTTACTTTTCATTTTCTCTTTCCCTGCTCTGTTAATGCAAAATTTGAATGCCCAATTGGGCATTCAAATTGGCAACAAATGAAAAAATCAATGCTTAATTGATAATCTCATCAAGTTATTAATCAATAGTATTTATGCGAAAAAATACTTTCAAATCAACAAAATTTAACTGAATTAACCAAATAAATTACAGAATGCAATCAAAAGGAATTTAAAATTGACAAATAAAACAGGTATTAAATTAGGTGTGTTATAAATATAAAACACTGCAAATAAATCTCTTATAACTCGCTTCTAGTAAATTATAAAGTTTATACCATTTATATAAAAAAGCCACCTTATTGAAGGTGGCTTTAATTATAATCTTAAATTTTTAAACTAAATCATCTACTTTTTGATAATTCTAATAGTTTCTGTCAAACCGTTGATGGATACTTTAACAAAATAGGTTCCTGATTTTAATTGATTCATATCTAAAACCGGATTGGTATTGTTAGGCAAATTAGTTATTACTATTTGACCCAAAGTATTATATACCTCAACCTTTTCAACAACTTGTTTTGCTTTAATATTTAAAGTTTCAGAAACCGGATTAGGGTAAAACTCAAATAAATTGTCCATGGTCACATCTTGCACTGAAAGCGATTCTGTTTCAATACTCAAATCATAAGTGGTGCTTTGAGGAGACGCCCAGGTAGAAACAATAATATAATACGTTGAACCTGCAAACAACTCAACCTCTACAATTCTATCATCACTATTTGAGCTTCCTTCGAATCCTATACAAGTAGGATCAGTATTTGGACATCCATCTAAAACATGAAGTCCAGACCATGTTGATCCTAAATTGCTTAAAGTAATGGTGTAAACATCATCTGTATCTGGCGTGAAGGAATACACTACATCATCTCCACTCATGTAATAAGAACTACAGCTACTTGAACCATTTTCATAATCATCAAAGTAATTTGCAGTATCATCGCTAGTTAAATATGGTAATTCACCTATTTCTATAGCTGTTTCACAAATTTGACCTGGTATTGGACAGGAATAAGCAATCGTTCCAACCTCAAAATCACAGCTAGAATCTGCATGAACCCCAGATACAGTAACTTCTGAACCATTAACATATGGTCCAAAGGTATATGTGCCAGCAGCTGTAACATCCAAAGTAGTAGTACCGTCATTTAATTGAATCATATCACCTACTTCTGACACTTCTACATCTATATAAAATTGATCGTTATCACAATCTGAATCTACTGTAGCTTCAGCCACACCTTGCACACAATTGTACTCAATAATACTGAAACCATACTCAGTACTTTGAGGAGAAGCCCAAGTAGAAATCACAAAATAATAACTAGTTCCAGCAGTAACCTCCAACTCAAAAGAAAGGTCACCAGTACCCCAACCATTAGAAACCGAAGCAATACAGGTGGTTCCTATATCTTCACAAGAAGTATAAACAAATAACCCTGCATAATTGTCGGATAAATCATAAAGACTAATCAACAAGTTACTATCTGCAACAGCATCATACTGATAAAATACATCATCCCCATTTAAATAGCTACTGCTATTACAATTCCCTGGAGATCCAGAATAGTCATCAAAATAATTAGCTGTATCATCATTGGTATCATATGGCAACGCAGTAATAGGAATTGCTGTTTCACAAATTTGACCAGGTATTGGACAAGTATTTGTAAATGTCCCTACTTCAAAGTCACAAACGGCATCTGAATGTACTGCAGAAATGGTTGCTTCTGAAGCATCATCATATGGTCCAAAGCTAAACACACCTGTCTCAGTTACTGATAAAGTAGTTGTTCCATCTGTTAATTCAATTATATCACCAACTTCTGTTACCTCTACATCAACAAAAAACTGACTGTTTTCACAATCTTCTATTAAAGATCCTTCAGCAACTCCTGGTGTACAGGTTGATTCCATTATATTGATATCAACATCAACAGAATGCCCATAAGAACCACTATAACAAGGTCCTTCAGTTTGGTTACCATTCCAGTCCATAATAATTCGCATTCTATGCTCTCCCAAAACAGCGTCTGCAGGAATAGTAAATGACAAATCTAAAAAGCTGTTTGACATTGGTGTATCATCTGGAGTAAATACCAATTCACCATCATCATCAAAATCTGAATCATCATTGTAATCGATCCAAACAAATGCACCGTAACTATAAGTACCTGTGCTGATTGTTAACTCTAAAACGGTATTGATACTTGTATAAACATCAACTGGGGCACCAGTTAAATCTTCATAAAATGCACCGTCTGCTTCATAGGTGATAGGAAAATCTGTGTCTCCCAATAAAACGTTGGTAATTCCCTGTCCGTCTACACTGGTTGGAACAGAAGTACAATAGCACAAATTTTCGGAAGTCGTATAAGTTTCCTCGGCACAATCAACAGCTGCACCTGCTGGATTATAAGGTACAATGGTCCAATAATAAGTAATTCCAGCATCTTGAAAATCACCAGGAACTGAATACATCGTTACATCACCTAAATCTTCATTATCATAGACATCAGTTCCTCCGGGCGTTGTTCCCAGGTTTAAATAATAACCATCTGCAGATTCCAATGCATCCCAAGTCAAAGAAGTAGAGCCAATATTCCCACAATCAGGATCTGGCGTTGCAACTAAATTAGCCGTACAAGTTGGTAAAGCTGCTGTTGTAAATGAATATTCAGAACACTCAGTTGCATCACCAATACTATTATAGGGTACAATAGTTACATAATACATAGTTTCTGGATCCAAAGCTCCTATAGAATAGCTGGTAACATCACCAACATCGCCTGAAAACACTTCAGAACCTCCAGATGTAGTACCAACGGTTAAATTGTAACCCGTAGGACTCCCCCCTGCCGGACTCCATTCAATATTTCCTGTCGTCGAAGCAAATATATCACCATTAACTGGTTCTGTTAACTCTGCGTCACAATTAGGAGGTAAAGTGGGTTGAATACCACCAAAAACAATATTATTGTGGTACATGTGAATAGAATTAGCCGTTGGAGGGGCTGATGGATCTGGGTTGTTTGAATCACTTCTATAAGCAATTGATCGATTAACATTTGTCTCTGTTGTCGCCCAATACATAGAGCAATTATAACCTTGCAAGTTTTCTTCTACACCCACAACTAAATTATCTGTTCCATTATAGGAAAAAGGAGTATCTAATGTTATAGTAAACCAGTTTCCTTCTTCAGGAAAACTTACTGTTCCAACATATACTTGAGACAAGTTTCCAACCACTTCCCAATCGTCAGTAGAAACAAATTCAGTTTTACTGGAGTGCCCCAAATACAAAACCCAGTCTGTACTACTGGCGAAACTGCTGGCATTTGTTTGGGGGTCTAGATAAAAAGATAAAGAAGTAATCTCACCTGCTGTATTTATTTCTGATGCATAAAAAATTTGTTGGGAGTAAGTATACCCATAACAACTCCAGATAGGAATGGAAGAACTCGTAGTCGTACCACTTCCCACTTGGATTTGAGAATTCATGCCTTGAAAAAATAGCATGAATACCATTGAAAATAAAAATGTAATTTTTTTCATACGCTTATTAATTAAAGTTTTATAGGAGTAATTAGAACGGAAAAGGTAATACATTAAAACAATTAACAAAAATTTAATTATAATTTAATATTTCAATTTCAGTTTTAAATTATTAATAATTTATCCTAATGATTACATTGATTAGTAGGAAATACATAAAATTGTGAATTTATCGGATAAATTTAACCTGATTGAACATTTGCTGTAATTTGAGGACGAGAATATATGTTATCAGATAGGGTCAAAAATAGAAATGCTTCTATTTTATTATAGCGCATAATGTAAGAATAAATCTTAATTTTTAACGTTAAATTTTAAAATTTTTAATTCAATAACTTAGAATAATAATAAAACCCAAAAAAGGTTGCCCATGGGCAACCTTTTTATATATTGATTAAACTCTATTAAAATCAGAGTTTTTACTTCTTCACTATTCTAATTGTTTCAGAACTATTTCCAATAGTTACCTTCACAAAATATGATCCAGCTGCAAGGGCACTCATATCAATGGTACCTTCCAAGTTATTTGGTGTTTCATTGGCAACCATTTGTCCTAACATGTTGTAAACTTCAACCATTTCAATGGATTGTTGTGCCTTAATGGTTAAACTGTTTTCAACCGGGTTAGGGAAATAAGAAAACAATTCTTGGGTATCAAAATCTTGAGTTGATAGGGTTTCATTATATGCAGAAATTGAAAAAGGTTCTGTTTCATTTCCTCCATACTCCCAAACTCTTACGTAAATCGTTTCACCAGGTGTCAGGTCATTCAATTCAAGAAGCGAATAGTTTCCTGAAGATGCCCCGTCATCATCACAATCAATCGATGTTAGTGAACCACAAGACCCAGAAAATGCTTCAATTACAGAATCAAATCCGGTCGTTCCATTTGAATCTGTAGCTGTTTCAATATTGACACTTCCATTCGCTGGCACCACAATAGCATACCATACACCGGGACCATTCAACCCACAATCATTTGGCTCTGAATCTCCAGTTGCTCCTAGAACTGTCCCGTCTATTGGATAGGCTTCAACTGAAGGTCCTACTGTCAGCATTTCTGCCCCTTCACAATCATCATTTGCAGGAGGGCAATAAAATTCCCAAGTACCTACTTCAAAATCACAGGCAGGATCTGAGTGCTCTGCCGTAATAGTTACTTCAGTACCATTTGCATAAGGGCCAAAAATATATAATTGCTGTGAGGTATTGACTGTTTCAGATTGACCAGCACCATCGGTAAGAGTTACTAAGTCACCAAAATCATCAACCGTTTCAATACCAATTTCTACAAAAAATTCATCTGAATCACAGTTAGGAACCACTCCTGCTATAACCTCTGCTGGAGTACAAGAAATATAATACCCACAAAGATCAAAAGTACCTTCTTGATCATTATCATAGTCAAATACTTGAAGATAATAAGTTTCACCTATCGATAGACCTGAAATTTCCCATGGCCATCCAGAACCAAACGCAGTACAATCTAGTTCTGTAAAACCTCCCGGTGTTCCAGAATAAATGGCTCCGGCCACAGATGTTAAACCTGATAAATTAGAGACATTTAACGTGATTATTTCAGCAGGAGCTACAATCGTAAACCATAAATCACCTCCATTATAAGATCCACATGTCGCAGCACCTTCACCTGAATCCGTTGCTCCTAGATTAGTTATATCCGTAATCGTATTTTCTCCACATTCTTCTCCTTCATCTAATGTCAAAGCTATGGCTCCACCTGGCAAGTCATTTGAGGGAGGACAATTATACTCAAAACTATCCACTTCAAAATCACAATATTCATCTGTATGTAGAGCATCTATGGCAACTTCTGTTCCTGAGGGATAAGGCCCAAACGTATAGGTTCCTTCGCCTGTTACCTCGATAGTTGTTGTTCCATCGGTTAAATCAGTAATATCCTCTTGATTCGTCACTTCAACATCAATTGAGAATTGCGTATTATCACAATCAGAAACAATTGTTCCAGTGGCCTCTCCTTCCAAACAAGGCAATGTTCCAATACATATATCAAAAACAGAAGTATGGCCTCCTGCTGATGTCCAAGTAAATACTTGAACGTAATAAGTATTTCCTGGGGTAAGTCCATCCAATTCAGAAGAGTCACCATCATTACACTCCAAAGGTTCCCCTAAAGAACCACAACCAGAAGAACCGTCATAAATAGCATGGTACATATCAACTGTTGATCCCGAAATATTAATTAAAGATACCATATGAACTTCATCAGTCGCCACAAAGCTATACCAAACATCATCGTCTGGTGTGCCACCACAATTATCAACTCCAGAATCTGTTGCTCCTAATATTGTCCCGTTAGTAACAACTGTACAATCATAGTCGGCATTGACTGTTAAAGAAACAGCATCAGAACATTCATCATTTGCTGGTGGCGTTGGAAGTGTCGTAAACGAATATGGGCCTACCCAATCACTAGTTCCATTATCCTCACAATCGGCTTGCACATAGTACTCATATTCCGTATATACACTTAAACCTGTTTTGGTAAACCCGATAGCCACACCGGAATCGGTTGGGTTTTCTGTTGGAGTTACTCCAGCTTCTACCACTTCTACATTGTAAATTGAAGCAGTTCCTTCCTCAGTCCAAGATAATATTGCTGATGAAGTGGTTATTTCTGAAGCTGTTAAACCAGAAGGCATCAAACAACTTGGTGCTTCTGGTACAATAATTTGAAATGAAGCTTCCAATTCTTCTGGTGTTCCCTCACAACTAGTTGCTGAATCTGTATCCTCACCATCATCTGGAGATACCCCTCCATTATTTCCTATAACATCACCATAAGCGGTAACGGTGATAAGAGTTCCATCCCAGCCATCATCATACTGATCATAGCAATTAACAAAATAGGTTCCTGGATCGATCTCAATATCAACATTAATTAGGCCAGCTCCATCACATTGAGTACCATTTCCTTGACCCCAAATTTGAGTACCGCCTCCATTTATTTCAGTGGTTATACTTACCCACTTTTCACCCGTCCAGCTCCCACCAGATGTTGTAATATTAATGGTGCTTTGGGCGTGTATTGACCCCATAAAGGCCAATAAAACAATAAAACATAAAAACGTAATTTTTCGCATAATAAGTTTTTAATAGATTAATAAATAGTTAAGCTTTCAAATTAAGCATAACACTTTGAACAATAGTGAACAATCCTATCAAATCGATAAAACCCATTATTTAAACGACGAATTACCCTACAAAAAAAGGCGCCCATTGGACACCTTTAATTTATTGAAACTAAATATTTTACTTTATTCTTCTGGAGCAAAAGCCTCCATAACTTCCTGGCTCACTCCCATGTTACTAAAGCCTCCATCATGGAACAGGTTTTGTAAAGTCACCATCTTAGTTAAATCACTAAATAAAGAAACCGTATAATTAGCACAATCCAATGCACTTGCGTTTCCTAAAGGCGACATCTTATCAGCATAATTGATAAACCCATCAAAGCCCTTGACACCTTGTCCGGCTGTGGTTGGTGTAGGTGATTGTGAAATGGTATTAACTCTTACTTTTTTCTCTTTACCAAAGAAATATCCAAAACTTCTAGCGATACTTTCTAAATACGCCTTGTTATCGGCCATGTCATTATAATCTGGAAACACTCTTTGTGCTGCCATATAGGTAAGGGCCACAATACTTCCCCACTCATTCATGGCATCAGCTTTGTATAAAGATTGCATGACTTTGTGAAAGGACATCGCAGAAACGTCTGTTCCTTTTTGAGTCCATTCATAATTTTGGTCTGTATAGTGTCTGCCCTTTCTCACGTTAATGGACATCCCTATTGAATGAAGTACAAAGTCTATTTTTCCGCCTAAAATTTCCATGGATTTTTCAACCAAATTTTCAAGGTCTTCCACCGATGTGGCATCGGCTGGAATAATTTCAGAGCCTGTTTTTTCTGCCAAGTCTTTTATTTGCCCCATTCTCATGGCAATTGGCGCATTGGTAAGCACGAAAGTCCCTCCTTCTTCATGAACTCTTTCTGCCGTTTTCCATGCAATAGAGTTTTCATCTAAAGCTCCAAAAATGATTCCTTTTTTACCTTTTAATAAATTGTACGACATATTCTTATTATTACGATGGTTTTAAAATTCAAAGATAGTATTAATTCAATAATTGTTTGGCATGAGCAATGGCTGAATTTGAAATTTCA
Organism: Mangrovimonas sp. CR14; assembly: GCF_011764015.1. Lineage (NCBI taxonomy): Bacteria > Pseudomonadati > Bacteroidota > Flavobacteriia > Flavobacteriales > Flavobacteriaceae > Mangrovimonas > Mangrovimonas sp. CR14. The sequence goes on from NZ_JAAFZY010000003.1 coordinate 563,061, forward strand.
ACCCCTCCCAGCATTTGGGCAATCTCAATAATTCGTTCGTCATGGTTTAATTTAACCAGGTTGGTTTCTGTAACATCCTCCTTATCTTCCTTGTACACTTTAAAATGACTATGCCCTTTTGCTGCGATTTGAGGTAAGTGGGTAATTGCAAAAACCTGCATGTTTTTACTCATATCCAACATAATTTGTCCCATTTTATGCGAAATCTCGCCTGATACACCCGTATCTATCTCATCAAACATGATGGTAGGTAATTGAACGTAATTAGATAAAATGGCCTTCACAGCCAACATAATTCGTGATAACTCTCCTCCTGACGCCGCTTTTTTAAGCTCATTAAAGTTCCCTCCTTTGTTAGCCACAAACAAAAAGGCTATTTGGTCTTTTCCGTTTTGGAGAAATTGGTTGACAAGCTGTAATTCTATTTTAAATTGCGCATTGGGCATTCCCAACTGAAACAAAATATCTTTCAATTGCTGTATCAAGGAAGGTATTACTTTTTGTCTGTTTTCATGAATTTCTTTAGCTGCCTGATTAAGAGCTTTTTCTTTGAGGAGGATTTTGTTTTCCAATTCAGAAATTTCTTCGTCCAAATTTTCGGTCTTAGAAACCTTCTCTCCCAACTCTTGCTTAATAATCAATAATTCTGGTATCGAATCTACCAGGTGTTTTGTAAACAAATTATTAATGACTTGTAGCCTGCCATTGACAAATTCTAATCTGTTAGGATCTGTTTCCACCCCATCCTTCAAATTTTCTACTTCCGAGAAAACGTCATCCAATTCAATTAATGCGCTATTGATACGTCCGTACAAGTCTTGGTATTTAGAACCAAATCCTGACAAACCTTGAAATTGGTTTTTAAGTTCGGTTAAAGATTTTAAAACCCCAATTTCTTCTTCACTCAATAAGCTTACCGAATGCGCTAGTTTTTCCTGAATTTCCTCAACATTGTTCAGCATTTCATATTCTTCCTCCAAAGCTTCCAAATCTTCACTGTCTAGTTTGGCTTCCTCCAACTCATTCAATAAAAAAGCATGGTAATCATACTCTTTTATAGCCTCTGCTTTTTGCTTAAGCAACCTGTCTAAATTACTTTGAAGCGATCGAAACTCTCTAAGCAAGTCTTTATAAGTACTTACTCTAGATCCATTAGCTGCCAAAGCATCAATAATCTGAAATTGAAAATCATCCTCGGTTATTTGAAGCGTTTCATGTTGCGAATGAATATCAATTAATCGTTTGCTTAACGCCTGTAAACTGGATAAATTAACAGGTGAGTCGTTGACAAAAGCTCTAGATTTACCCGAAGGCAAAATTTCCCTTCTGATAATAGTCTGAGGCTCATAGTCTAGGTCTTCTTCCTTGAATAAATCTGCCAAATCATAATGTTTCACATCAAAAACAGCCTCAATAATGCATTTCTTTTCAGAATCCTTAAGTGAAGATAAATCTGCACGCTTTCCTAAAATAAGGGACAAACCTCCTAATAGGATGGATTTACCGGCTCCTGTTTCACCGGTTATAATGGTAAGTCCTTGATTGAATTGAACCTGTAAGTGGTCAATTAACGCATAATTTTTTATGGCTAGGGATGTTAGCATATTCTCGAAATATAGAGAAGTTAGGAAATTCTAAATTACGACTAAAATTTAATAGAACGCCATTTACCGGCATGGATAGGCGCAATTTTGTTAAGCACACTAGTTAACTTGGTGATTTCAACACTGGGTCCATCAGAAAAAACCTGTTCGATCTCATCGGCTTTAGCATCAAAAAATGTGCGCATTAAGTAAGAATTAGGTCTTCTATTATTCATAGGCTCTAATTCTATAATGGCATCTGCAACATTTTTCTTGGCAGTTTTTACATCTTCATACATCTGGTCCATGCCCTCACGATGATAATCATATAATACTTGGCGATACTCTTTATAAGTTTGGGATTGAATGGTCTCAATCAGGGCAAATCGCGTTTGCAACCCATCTTCCAATTTCCATCCAGAAAATCCTTCTTGCTGTGAGTAATTCACGATGGTTCTAGCTTGTTGAAAATAAGCCTCACCACCTTTTAAGGCAAATGTATCGGCATCTACACCTAAAATCATATAAACATGAAATGCTATAACAGATATCAAATTGGACTGAAATTGATTGGGGTTAAACACCATGTTTTGGAATTCCTGATACCTAAATGAAAAGTTCTTATCATTAACGTTATAAACCGGTGTGCTGTAAGTAGAACCAAAAACTGGTCTTGTAGATTGAACCTGAATACTACCATTGTATAAGTCACCACTTTTATTGGTAATGGTGATAACCATACTGCAGTTAATGCGCTCTTGTGGTTTAAACACCTTGTTAGTCCAGGTGGTATTATTCACAAATTCCGTTAGTTGCTTTTCAAGCGTCGTAAAAACTTGGAAATTTTCATTTCCTGTTTGTTGTGCATTAATAACCAAATTACAGTTCAATTCTTGGGAAAACGACTGAATTCCAACAAACAATAAAAAATATAAAAGAATTTTATTCATTTAAATGCATCACAATTTCATTAAAAATATCATTTGCTACCTCAGCTTTAGACTTCAATTCAAAGGCCTTAAAGTTTTCCTGAGCATCAATTAAGGTGATTTTATTAGTTGGTGTTTTAAATCCTGCACCTTGATCGTTTAACGAATTTAAGACAATTAAATTTAAATTTTTTCTTTTCAGTTTCTCCTTTGCATTTTCTATTTCATTATTGGTCTCTAATGCAAATCCAACTAAGAATTGTTGTTTCTTTATTTTTCCTAAAGAAGCTAAGATATCCTTGTTCTTCACCAACTCTATATGTAACGTTTCTTGCTCCTTTTTTATTTTTTTATCTGCCACCACTTTTGGTCGGTAGTCTGAAACAGCAGCAGAACAAATAGCAATATCACATGTTTCATAAAATTCATGCACCTTGTGATACATCTCCTCCGCACTTACTATACGATGAACCGCAATGCTATTATTATTGGTAGAAAGATAAGTGGGGCCGGTAACCAAAATAACTTCTGCTCCAAGAGAAGCAGCGCATTCGGCCAATTCAAATCCCATTTTTCCACTGGAATGATTCCCTATGAATCTTACTGGATCTATAGCCTCATAGGTAGGTCCCGCTGTTATAAGAACCTTTTTATTTTTTAGGGGTAGTTTACTTATTATATCTTGTTCAATGAACGAAATAATATCCTCAGGCTCCGCCATTCTTCCTTCTCCTACCAAGCCACTTGCCAGCTCTCCCGTACCTGCAGGAATCATAATATTTCCAAATGCTTTCAACGTTCTAAAGGATTTGTCTGTAGACGGATGTTTGTACATATCCAAATCCATTGCAGGAGCAAAATATACGGGGCACTTTGCAGAAAGATATACAGCCAATAATAAATTGTCGCAAACCCCGTTGGCCATTTTTGATAAGGTATTGGCAGTGGCTGGAGCAACAACCATAAAATCGGCCCAAAGACCATAATCAACATGGTTGTTCCAAATCGCATTTTCATCTTCCTCATTATAGAAAGAAGAATGCACCGGATTTTTAGATAAAGTTGAAAGTGTTAAAGGGGTAACAAAATCTTTGGCATTGGGTGTAATAATCACTTTTACCTCGGCTCCTGCCTTGATAAAAAGCCTTACCAAAGACGCAGTTTTATAAGCGGCAATACCGGCACTTACGCCAAGAAGTATTTTTTTGCCGCTTAATACTGACATAGGTAATATTATACTTTAGAGTCGTCCTCTGTGTTTCTAAAATAGATCTTATCATCTAACCATTCTTGAATGGCCAATGCATAAGGTTTAGGCAATTTTTCATAGAACTTTGATACTTCAATTTGCTCTTTGTTTTCGAAGATTTCTTCTAAACTGTCATTGTAAGTAGCAAATTCTTCCAGCTTTTCTATCAATTCTTTTTTAATTTCAGAATTAATCTGCTCTGCTCTTCTTGAAATGATTGAAATTGATTCATAGATGTTATCTGTTTGTTCATCTATTTGATTTCTATCATAAGTTACCGTAGAAACTGGCGCTTTGATTTTCTTTAAATCCATCTTCATTAATTTAACTTTTTGTAGTATACTTTTGTAGCTCGGTTTGTAATTCCTCTTTCATTTGGTCTGCAGATTCCAAAAGTTCAGATTCGCCATATGACTTTTTAAAAGAGTTGTAAAAATTAATCGCTTCCTCGATACGCTCCTGCTTTTTATACTCAATACTATTGATTGCTAAATGATAAGCAGAATCAAATCTGTAGTACAAAGCTTCTTCTCTAAAGCTTGATCCAGGGAAATCTAAAATAAAATTTTCAAATGCCTTAATAGGAGCATCATAATCTCTTGTATATCCAGCAATTTGATTGTATTGCTTAGCTATTTCAAAGGCTTTTTTCTCTAATTTATAATCCAACTCCTGCACCAATTTGTTGGCTTCTGGCAAATATTCAGAATCAGGATGGGTATTGATAAATAATTGCAGCTTGTCTAAAGCTTCTTTAGTTTCAGTTTGATCTTTAGAATAAACTGGAGAAAGCATGTACAAACTTTTAGCACTTAGAAATTGAACTTCTTCCGTTTTCTCACTTCTAGGATAAGACGAAGAAAACCTATCTAAATGATAACTAGCCAAGTAATAATCCTCCATATTGTAATAAGCCATGGAGTTTAAGTAAGTTAGCTTTTCTGCTTGAGGCTTACCACGGTAACTTGGCACGATTTGTTCAAATAATTTATTGGCCTTAGAATACTTACCACGATTATACAATTCTTCACCCAACTGATATTTGAATGCAACATCTTCTGATTTTAGAGCTTTTTGGTATGGGCTACAAGAGCTTAGAATTGTGAACGTTATAAGTATGTAAAAAAGTTTCTTCATCATTTTAAAACAGGAGGCAAAATTAGGTTTTTAATATGGATTTAAAAAATATTTTTCCAAGGCTAAAATAACCGATGATTACCTCCCCCTTTAAGGTTTAAGTATATTTTAACTTTTTAGAAGTTTTTGATGTATTCGTTAATTTTTGATTTAAGACTATCAGTAGCCTCCACCAATGGCAATCTAACAGTTGGCAAACACAAACCTAAACCAGACAAAACAGCCTTGATTCCAGCAGGGTTATTTTCAGAAAAAATATAACCTGTAACATCCATTAATTTAAAATGAATTTGGTAAGCGTCTTTGGCAGCTCCTTCCAAACCTAAACGAATCATTTTTGAAAACTCCTTTGGAAATGCTTGTCCAATTACCGAAATAACTCCAGATCCTCCAGCCAATACTACTCCTAGAGCCAAATCATCATCTCCAGATATGATCATAAAATCCTCTGGTTTGTTTTTAATTAATTGAAGATATTGTCCAACATTATTGCCAGCCTCTTTAACGGCCACAATGTTTTTAAAATCTTTTGCCAACCTTAAGGTTGTTTCAGGAAGCATGTTTGAAGCTGTTCTTCCCGGTACATTATACAAAATAATATCTATTGGACAAGCTTCAGATATGGCTTTGAAGTGTTGGTAAATTCCTTCTTGCGTTGGTTTACTATAATAAGGTGAAACAGATAAAATAGCATCAATTCCAGATAAATCTGTTTGCTTTATTTCTTCAATCACCTTTAATGTGTTGTTCCCTCCTATACCTAATACAAGAGGTACTCTACCTTCATTTACTCTTACTATGATTTCAATTATTTTTTCCTTTTCATCCGATGTAATAGTCACACTCTCACCAGTGGTTCCGCTTATTACCAAATAATCTGTACCGTTCTCTATATTATAGTTAACTATTTTTTCTAGCGCCGTATAATCTACAGTTAGGTCTTCGTTGAAAGGCGTTACTAATGCAACTCCAGTTCCTTCAAATTTATTATTCATTACTTAATTTATTTAAAACCTTTAGGTATTTATATAATTCACTTTTAAATATTTCCACATCCTTAGTGTTAGTTTTGATGATCAAATCATTGAGTCTAGGGTCAGACTCAAAAACTCCCACTTTTAATTTGGCTTTGGAAAAAGCCGTCATATACTTTAATTCTAAAACATCATGTGTATAATAGCTTATCAAAAGGTCAAATTCCTTTTTGAGAAACAGATCCATTTCTGGATTGACAATCTGCCCTTTCCAATCAAAATCCTTGGGGTTGAAACAATCATTCCAAGAAAATGTCTTTTCACTTGATTCTTGGGTAAAGGCTACCACCTTTATATTGTTTGGCCTAACATTAATGGTTTCACCTATTGATTTCAACAATTCAAACCCTATCGTTTCATCAGCATTGAGAATGATTCCTAAGCTTTCCACCTTCTTATTATCAAACCCGTCTCGGGGCTGATTTAAAAAAGTATTTAACTGTTTTTTAATAGATTTTTCTTTAAATCCCTTTAAAATCATTCTAACTTTACGATTTTTGCTGCAAAGGTAATAAAAGTCCTTTCAATTGATTATTAAATTATACAAGTTTAGTTATGAAACTAAAGCTTTTCTCTCTCCTTTTGGCTATCACCGTTTTAGCCTCTTGTAAACAGGAAAAACAACAATTGGTCAAAATTGAGGGCGTACTAATTCCCATTTCGGATTCCCTGGAAGCTAATCCTGAAATTGAAGATTATATCAAACCTTACAGGGAACATTTAAATAAGGAATTGGATAGTGTTCTAAGTTACTCTAAGGAAACCTACACTAAAAAAGATGGTGATTTAAATACAGCCATAGGTAATCTATTTGCCGATGCCATATTAGAACAAACAAACCCCATCTTCAATAAAAGAACTGGAAAAAATATTGATTTGGTCATGTTCAATCATGGAGGGATAAGGTCCCATATTTCCAAGGGAAATATAACTATGAGAACCGCTTACGAAATCATGCCTTTTGAAAACAAAGTTGTAGTCATATCCCTCAAGGGAAGTCAGGTGAACAAACTGGTTGAGTACTTGGTCTCAAGACATCGAGCACATCCTATTTCTGGGTTGAAATTGGTATTAGACAAAGAAGGTGAATTAAAGGAGGCATCCATTCATGGGGAGCCTATTGAAGATGCCAAAACCTATTATGTGGCAACAAATGACTACCTCTATAATGGAGGTGATGGTATGGATTTCTTCAAGCCCAATGATACGGTATATTCTATGGACTATAAAATTAGAAATGTTTTACTAGATTATTTCATTAAAACGGACACCATTGCTCCAGTTGTTGATGATCGATTTATTCAATTGGAAAAATAAGGATAGGATATGAAAAGAAGAGATTTTTTAAATCAAGCTACGGCTGCAACAGCTTTTATTTCCCTTGGAAGTTTGGGTTTGCAATCATTTAGTCTAGGTCAAAAAACGACTAAAATCACCATATTACACACCAATGATGTTCATAGCCATATTGATCCCTTTGGGCCAGAAGACGGACAAAATCCTAATAAAGGAGGCGTAGCCCGAAGAGCCAGTCTGATAGATACCATTAGAAAGGAAAATCCCAATACTTTACTTCTGGATGCCGGTGATATCTTTCAGGGAACTCCCTATTTTAACTATTATGGTGGCGAATTGGAATTTAAGCTTATGAGCAAAATGAAATATGATGCAGCCACTATAGGGAATCATGATTTTGACAACGGTATTGATGGACTATATGCTCAACTCCCTCATGCGAGCTTTCAATTCTTATCTGCCAATTACAATTTCAAAAACACGATTATGGATACCCATGTCAAACCTTATCAAGTTTTTGTAAAAGAAGGTATTAAAATAGGTGTCTTTGGGTTAGGAATCAAGCTGGAAGGATTGGTAGACAAGGCCATGTACAAAGAAACCGAATATTTAGACCCTATAGAAACTGCTCAAGAAATGAGCCGTGTTTTAAAGGAAAATGAAAAATGCGACCTTGTTATTTGCTTATCTCACTTAGGATATCATTACAACCATGATTTCATTCCTAGTGATCTTACGGTTGCCAAAAAAACCAAAAATATAGATTTAATTATTGGCGGACACACTCATACCTTCCTGCCTAAACCAACGGTTGTTAAAAACATAGAAGACCAAAACATGTTGGTAAACCAAGTGGGTTGTTACGGTATTAATTTGGGTAAAATAGATTTCTATTTTGATTCAGACAAAAATAAAATTGCCGAAGGTAAATCAATAGTGGTCTAAATAGGACTTTTCCAGAAAAGGGTCTCGGGCTTGTGATGATGAAGTTTGCAACCTAGCCTCCACAATATCTTTCTTCAATTTACGATTGAAACCAATCATATAGTTAAACAGAAAGAACAGGCCAAATACATGTAAAACCCTATCTAGCATAACAAAACTCCAACTATATATATAATAGTTACTCACATAATACAATATATCTGCAAATCCAAAGCAGATGGCCGCCATTAAAAATATGATGGATGGTTTTGAATCTGAGTTCAAGTAAACCACGAAAGAGGTAAATGCCAACAATAAAAGAGCTAAACTTTTAGCCACAAAAAAACCAAGTTCTACTTGATCTGGAATTTGAATCCTTAAAATTCCAAATAGCTCATAGAGAAAATAGCTGTTGATTGAAACCACTAATACAAAATAAAGACCTATCACTTTGTCAATGGTTATTTTTTTAATTTTAGTTGAGATCAAGATTAACAAACTCAGATAACTAATGAAGTAAAATAAGTTAGATAATTTATGAAGGTTCCCATCGGAAATAAAAATGGATGAAAAGTCTCCTAAAAAAGAGGTAAGTAAAAATGCGACAAAGGCAGTACCTATATGTTTGTTCTTGATAAGATAATACATCAAAAACACCGGAACAAATAAGGGTTTAGTAATTTTTAAAAGAATTTCATTTTCGCTTATTGTAGCTACAACATTCGCAACGATAAGCACAAATAGAACACATACAAAGATTCTATTATAACTAATCTTTAGCCATTCATTCATAGTAGGTTAGTATAAGTGGGCGCTACAAATATATGTTATTTCATCCTATTAAAAATACACTTTATCGAATAAAATGTTAATTTTTTAATTAAAAAGTAAGAAAAAGACTATTTACTTGATTTAATAGCAATAAAAAGAACGTTTATTGCTGTCTTTAATTAAGATTTGACTGCAAAAATACTTCGATCCTCATCAGGAGTTAAGGCATATTTGTAGTAAAAAAGAAATGCCATAGTGAACAAAATAGTCGAAGCAATATTTAATACATTTTTTTCAGAAATGTAATAATATGCGATAATAATTACCTCAGAGAATACAATGGATAGGGAACCAAAAAATAACAAAAGCGCCTTTTTGTTATCCTTATATAAATAGCCAATTAGAGAAAATGTCAGTAGTAATAATACCACTAAATTGAGGCCGAACTCCAATACCAATTTATACAAATTAGATTTTGGAGCATCAACTAAACTGCTCATAGGGAAAGCAATATTTATAAGAGTATAAATAATATAGACGTTTAAAAGAGATAAAACTATAAGATGAGCCTTGTAGGTACGAAAGACTTCTTTAAGGTTAATACCTCTATATATATCATACAATAGCAAACTATAAGCGGCAAAATATAGAAGATTCCCAACGTAATAATACACATCATATATCACATCAGAAGCTATCAAAAACTCAAAGGCCCCTGTCAATTCTGAAATAGTGTAAAGGACTAAAAACCTGGTGAAATATTTCGATTTTTTTACTGGGTGAGATAAATAAGCAAAAGTTATAACAGGTACTATAAAGGACTTAATAGAAAGCGCCCAAAACTCCTGCTGATTTATTTCTAAAAAAATAAATAGCAGTAACAAAATGAATATCAAACCTCCTAAAATATTTGATCTGTTCATAAAGCTCTTTGGTTAGCAAAAACAAATATATACAAAAAATGTAATTAATCGATAAAAAAAGATATTTTGTCGATTATTAATGTTTTTTTATCGAACTTTTTGTAAGAATTCATTTTCATTCAATATAGTAACACCTAATTTTTCTGCTTTCTCTCTTTTACTTGGTCCCATTTTATCACCGGCAACCACATAATTTGTTTTGGACGAAATAGAGGAGGACACTTTCCCCCCATTGTCTTCTATCAGCTTTTTTAATTCTGTCCTACTTACTTGTTCAAAGACACCGGAAACTACAAAAATTTGACCTTCCAATAAATTGGTTTGATTCGCTAAAGCCTCAGAGGACATTTCCAATTGAACTCCAAAACCTTTTAATCTTTCAATGATATGGTTATTTTCTTCGGAATCAAAAAACTCTATAACACTTTCGGCAATTTTTACTCCAATCTCATCAACATTTACCAAATCATCCTGAGAGGCGTTTGATAAATTATCTACACTTTTGTAATGCTTTGCCAATTTCTTTGCGACCGTTTCACCAACATATCTTATACCTAAAGCATATAGGACTCTTTCAAAGGGTATTTGTTTAGAAGCTTCAATACCTTTAACTAGATTTTCGGCACTTTTTTGTGCCATCCGTTCTAATGGAATGACTTGCTCTACAGTAAGTTCATATAAATCTGAATAATTCTCTATTAAACCAGCATTTACAAGTAAGGCAACGGTTTCTCCTCCCAATCCTTCAATATCCATGGCCTTTCTTGAAATGAAATGCTGAATTCGTCCAATGATTTGAGGTTTACAACCATTATAGTTTGGACAATAGTGTTGCGCTTCTCCTTCCTTTCTCACCAATTCTGTACCACACTCTGGACAATGAGTAATGTATAGTGTTAATTCAGAATTTTCTGGACGCTTATCAAAATCTACAGCAATAATCTTCGGTATGATTTCACCTCCTTTTTCAACAAATACCTCATCTCCTAATCGTACGTCCAATTTTGCAATTTGATCAGCATTGTGCAACGAGGCTCTTTTTACAGTCGTTCCAGCCAACTCAACAGGTTCCAAATTGGCCACCGGAGTTATAGCTCCTGTTCTTCCAACCTGATAAGAAATACTATTTAATCTTGTAGAAACTTGTTCTGCTTTAAATTTGTATGCCATGGCCCACCTTGGCGCTTTGGCAGTATATCCCAGTTCCTCTTGTTGATAGAAATTGTTAACCTTAATTACAACACCATCAATTTCATAAGGTAACTCAAATCGGTGCTCAGCCCAATAATTAATATAGTCCAGCACCTCGTCAGTTGACTTTGCCAATTTAGCTTCTTTGGGAACCTTAAAACCCCATTGTCTCGCTTTTTCCAGGCTGTCAAATTGATTATCTACCCCAAGTTGATCTCCTTTTAAACTATATAACAAACATTCCAAGGGTCGTTTGGCAACCTCAGCGCTATCCTGCAATTTTAAACTGCCTGATGCGGTATTTCTGGGATTTCTGTAAGGCTCTTCTCCTAATTCAACTCGCTCCTCATTCATTTTCCGAAACCCTTCTATAGGCAAAATAATTTCACCACGAATTTCAAACTTATCTGAATAATCTCCTCGCAACTGTAAAGGAACAGATTTGATGGTTTTTACATTGGCCGTCACATCATCACCTTGGAATCCATCTCCTCGTGTTACAGCTCTTACCAATCTACCATTTTCATACGTCATATTCATAGAAGCGCCATCATATTTAAGCTCGCATGTATATTCAATTTGACCATCAACCAGCTTCATGATTCGCTTTTCCCAGTCCTCTAAATCTTCTTTGGAATAGGAATTATCCAAAGAATACATGCGGCTTTCATGAGCAACCGTTTGAAAATTTTTGGTCACCTCACCACCAACCCTTTGAGAAGGTGAATTGGCATCATAAAACTCAGGATATTGCGCTTCCAAATCTTGTAACTCCTTCAATTTCATATCGAAATCAAAATCACTGATTGTGGGTTGATCTAGCACATAATAGTTATAATTATGCTGACGTAACTCCTCTCTTAATTGGTCGATTTTCTTTTTTATTTCCATTCTTATTTTAATCCCTTTATCATTCTTTGATTCCCAAACATATCTTGTTTCAATTCTATTTCACGAAATTGAAATTGAGTCATTAAACTCTCCATTTCCTCTCCAAGGTATTGATTAATTTCAAAATAAAGAGAGCCACCTTCTTTTAAGTTTTCAACAGCAAATTGGGCAATCTTTCTATAAAACACCAACGGGTCATCATCCTCAACAAATAAGGCCAGATGAGGTTCAAACTCCAACACATTGTTCTTTATTTCGTGCTTTTCCAAATTCCTAACATATGGTGGATTGGAAACAATGACATCAAACTCTCTTATCAATCTACCATCTTGTAACAAGGATTCATAATTGAGAATGTCGCCTCTTAAAAAATGGACTTTGGCAGAATTATTCTGTGCATTTTTTTTAGCAACCTCTAAAGCTTCTTGTGAAATATCCAGAGCAAAGACTTCGGCATTTGTAAAATTTTTAGCCAAAGAAACCGGAATGCAGCCTGACCCTGTTCCTATATCCAATATTTTTAATGGATCCTTCCTGTTTTTTAAATCCTCTTGAATCCAATTAACCAATTCCTCTGTTTCAGGTCGCGGAATTAAAGTAAATTTATTAACATGAAAAGTCAATCCGTAAAATTCAGTCTCACCCAATATATATTGTATGGGCTCTTCCAATTTCAACCTTTCTAAAACATCCTCAAATTTCTGATTCTCCTCAATTGAAACTTCAAGCTCTGGATTTAAGGCTAGATCAATTCTTCTTTTATTTAAATAGTGGTCAAGCACCAAAAAAAAGAAGCTTTCTACTTCCTCTGAACCAAATAAAGCATCCAATTCTTGATGGAATTTTTGTTGGATTTCCTTTAAAATCATAACTCCTTAATCATCCAAATACCACACGAATAATGCCCTGTTCCACCTAGTGGTCCCTCCAAATGTTTAAATCCAAACAATTCATAAATATGAATAGCTGCCTTGAGCTGAGAAGCTGATTCCAAATAACATTTCTCAAAACCAAAAGTTTTGGCCTGATCCAAACATTTCTGAAATAATTTCTTTCCCAAACCCTTTCCTCTCGCTTCTGGTAAAAAGTACATTTTTTGAAGTTCGCAAATAGACAAATCAAAATTCTTCAATTGTTTGATTCCTGCACCACCCAGAACCTTATCTCCATCCACCAACACAAAATACACCTCTCTCTCACCTTGGTAAGACTCATACATTTGAGTGGTTTCTACATCTTCATAAGCTGTTCCAGTTAATGGTATGTCAAACTCTGGAAATGCTGCTCTTATAACTTGTTCCATTTGAGCATTATCCTGAGGTTCTATTTCCCTAATAAGAATGTTGTTGTCACTCACTTTAAAATAGTATTTTTACCTTCACAAATTGGGGATGAAGATACACGAAAAATACATAAATAGGTGCATTGAAATAGCCAAAAATGGTTTAGGCACCACACGGCCAAACCCTATGGTGGGATGCGTCATTGTAAGGAATAACCAAGTAATAGGTGAAGGATTTACAAGTCCTTTTGGAGGTCCCCATGCCGAAGTGAACGCTATCAATTCAGTAAAAGATGAATCCTTACTTAAAGAATCTACATTATATGTCACTTTAGAACCCTGTAGTCATTTTGGAAAAACGCCACCGTGTAGTGATTTGATTATTGATAAAGGAATTCCCCAAGTGGTCATTGGCACCATTGACACACATAGTAAAGTTGCTGGAAAGGGCATTGAAAAATTGATGCGTGCTGGCTGTGATGTGGTTGTTGGTGTTTTGGAAAAAGAATGTCAAGAACACCACAAACGCTTTTTTACTTTTCATAACAAACAAAGACCCTATATTATATTAAAATGGGCACAAAGTGCCGATGGATTTCTATCTCCAAGCGAAAAGAATGAAAAAAAACCTGTTTGGATTACCAACTCATACTCCAGACAATTAGTGCATAAATGGCGAACTGAGGAACACGCCATTTTAGTAGGTTACAATACAGTTATTGAGGACAACCCGAGTTTGACAGCCAGAGATTGGAAGGGTTTAAATCCCATAAGGGTGGTTTTGGACAAGTTCAACAACCTTGAAAAGTCATTTGATATCTTTAATAATGAAGCCAACACAATTATAGTGTCTGACAAAGACATTGACTTTAATAAAAAACCTATTGAGCAATTAGCTCAACTACTATTCCAAAAAGAAATTCAATCTATCATCATAGAAGGAGGCAGTAAGACCTTACAAATGTTTATAGATGAAGGTCTTTGGGATGAAGCTAGAATATTCATCGGTCAAAATACTTTTGTAAATGGTACTTTGGCACCTCATTTTACTGGAAGTTTAATTTCGGAACACAAGATTTTGGGAGATACTTTAAAGATTTTCAATAATGATTAAAACCTTGATTTTTGATTTCGGAGACGTTTTCATTAACCTTAATAAAAAAGCAACAAATGACGGGCTAGCTAAATTGGGAGTGACCAATTTAACTCAAGAAATGACAGATCTCAATATTCGCTATGAAATAGGTCAAGCTACTACAGCTCAATTACTGTCATCCTATCAATCGTGGTTCCCAAATATTAGCCAAAATACCTTACAAGAAATATGGAACTCCATCCTCCTTGACTTCCCAAAATATAGATTGGACTTCCTTAAAGAACTCAAAACTAAAGGAGATTACCAATTAATATTATTGAGTAACACTAATGATATGCACATTACCTGGATAGAAAACAATGTTAGCTTCTACCCAGAATTTAAAGAGCAGTTTGATCAATTTTACCTGTCCCATGAAATCCAATTAAGAAAACCTAATGAAGATATATATGAGTTCGTTTTGGAGCAAAATAATTTAACGCCAGAAACATGCTTTTTTGTTGATGACACTGAAGAAAATACCCAAAGTGCATCAAAAGTTGGAATTCATTCCTGGAACATCCTTCCTGGAAAAGAAGATGTTATTGACTTATTCCAAATTAATCAACATTTGTTTTAATGTATCTACTGTTAAGCATTCTTTGTTCGACCCTAATATTTATTGTTTTCAAAACAATAGACCGGTTACAAATAAGCACCCTTCACACCATCGTCATTAATTATGTGACCGCTTGTGGACTAGGTATGATTTTGAACACTCAGCCCATTACCATTAAAAATACTATTCAGTCTGATTGGTTTTTAGGCGCTCTATTCTTAGGCTTCCTATTTATCTCTATATTTTTTGTCATGGCGAGAACTGCTCAAACCCACGGTGTTTCTGTGGCATCAGTAGCCTCAAAAATGAGCGTAATTATACCTGTTATTTTTGGCATTATCGTTTATAATGAAGGTACGGGCAAACAAAAAATTGCAGGAATCATCCTCGCTCTTTTTGCAGTTTATTGGACATCACTGAAAAAGAACACCAGCTTAAAATCTAAAAGTAGCTTAACACTTCCACTTATTTTATTTTTAGGATCGGGTATCATAGACACTTCCATTAAATATTTAGAAACCTATTATGTTCCAGAAAACGGAATCCCAATGTTTTCGGCTGCCATTTTCTTTATTGCTGGGAGCCTTGGCTTTATTTACTTGTTGATAAAAAATCAATGGCGCTTTACATTGAAAAACTTATTTAGCGGACTTATTCTAGGTGTTATTAACTATGGCTCTATTTATTTTCTCTTAAAGGCACTAAATCATGAGACCTTTGAAAGCTCTACCCTATTTACCATTAATAATGTAGGAGTTGTCATGCTTTCAACCTTATCAGCACTCCTATTATTCAAAGAAGATCTCTCAAAAAAAAATTGGATTGGTATTTCATTTGCCATAATCTCTATCTTATTGGTAACTTTGGCCTAAATGAAAGATACCTACAATACCATTTTAAAACCCACCGAAGAAGTTCTTTTTAAAGACAAGAATAGTAAGTTTTTTGGTTATGCTTTTCCCGTTTCTTCTGAAGAAGAAATAAAAACATTATTGGAACAAGTTAAAAAGGAGCATCATGCCGCTAGACATTGGTGCTATGCTTACCAACTAGGAACCGAGGAACCCAATATCCAATTTAGAGCCAATGATGATGGAGAACCAAATAATTCTGCCGGGATGCCTATTTATGGTCAAATTCAATCATTTGAGGTAACGAACATTCTTATAATTATTGTTAGGTATTTTGGAGGAGTCAAATTGGGGGTTGGCGGATTAATTAACGCCTATAAAACCACTGCTCAAATGGCATTGGAGGTTGCCGATATTGTAACAAGAACTATTAATAAATTGTTTTTGATTCATTGTGACTATAAAAACATTAATACAGTCATGAGAATTATCAAAGAGAAAAACCTAGATGTAACCAATCAAAAAATGGAGTTGGATTGCGAAATAACAATTTCAGTCAGATTAAAAGATGCTCCAGCAATTTTTGAACAGTTTGATCATTTATTTGAAATAGACATTAAAGAACTAGACTAAGATTTAAATGCTACTTTCATTTTTTCAAGAATGTGATCTGGACATTTCATAGGTCGTCTTGATTGTTTATCCAAAAATGCCAAAACCGTATTTGAAGTGACCAAAAGTTCCTCCTTTTCATTATAAATTTCATAATCAAATTCAATCTTAACAGAAGGCAGTTTTTTAAGATAAGTCTTTACTTTAATAACCTCATCGTAATAAGCTGACTTCTTAAAGTTTAGACTCATTGAAATGACCGGCAACATCACATTTTGATCTTCCATTTCCTTATAAGAAAGCCCTAGTTTCCTAAGCCACTCTGTACGTCCCATTTCCATGTAAAGGTCAAAATTTCCGTGATGTACCACTCCCATTTGGTCGGTTTCACCATATCTCACTCTAATTTGTATTTCATCGATTATCATAGGATGAATTAAATATTTTTTTGTAGTTTAGGAAAGGTTTTAAACATGAGAAAAAAAATCTAAAAATTCAACCCCTACAGGTTTTTTTTTTTAGAATTTTGTTCACATATTTGTCGAGCTATAAGTCAGCTGGGAAAACCTTTCTCAATCAACAATATCTGTAACTAACTAAGAAAAAATTTTAGTAATAAGAATGAATGTAACTGCGCAATCGGTATGGAATAACTGTCTAGAATTTATTAAGGATAACATACAACCGCAAGCATATAAAACATGGTTTGAACCGATTAAAGCAGTTAAGTTAACGGACAACTCGTTAAGTATTCAGGTTCCTAGTAAATTCTTCTACGAGTGGTTGGAAGAACACTATGTTAAGTTATTAAAAGTTGCCCTTACAAAAGAACTTGGTGACAAGGCCAAATTGGTTTACATAATCAAAATGGAAAACACCTATGGCAACAAACAACCTTTTACAGAAAAGATTCCAAGTTCACATAGAACTGCTTTAAAATCACAAGATGTTGATATTCCTCTTAACAATAAAAATCCGGAGTTAAAAAATCCATTTGTAATTCCTGGCATTCGAAATGTTAAGATTGAATCCCAACTAAATCCAAACTATAATTTTGAGAATTTCTTGGAGGGTGATTCCAATAGATTGGCAAGAAGTGCTGGTATGGCTGTAGCAGCTAAACCAGGAGGAACATCTTTCAATCCGTTATTGGTATTTGGAGGTGTTGGTTTGGGCAAAACCCACTTAGCGCATGCTATTGGTGTGGAAATCAAGGACAAATACCCTGAAAAAACGGTATTATATATTTCTGCCGAAAAATTCACCCAACAATATATTGAAGCGGTAAAGAAGAACAATAGAAATGACTTTATCCATTTTTACCAAATTATTGATGTACTGATTATTGACGATGTACAATTTCTATCTGGTAAATCTGGAACTCAAGATGTTTTCTTCCATATTTTCAATCACCTGCATCAAAACGGAAAACAAGTTATTTTAACTAGTGACAAAGCTCCTGTTGACATGCAAGATATTGAACAAAGGTTATTGTCCCGATTCAAATGGGGTTTATCAGCAGAACTGCAAAGCCCAGATTTTGAAACGCGTATCTCCATTTTAAAAAATAAGCTTTATAGGGATGGTGTGGAAATGCCAGAAGACATTATAGAGTACGTTGCAAAACATATCAAGTCTAATATTAGAGAATTAGAAGGTGCCATTATTTCGTTGATTGCACAATCCTCCTTCAACAGAAAAGAGGTGACTTTGGATTTAGCAAAGCAAGTAGTTGAAAAATTTGTTAAAAACACCAAACGTGAAGTTTCTATAGATTATATTCAAAAAGTAGTTTCAGACTATTTCCAAATGGATATAGACACCCTGCAATCCAAAACAAGAAAGAGACATATTGTTCAAGCCAGACAACTAGCTATGTTCTTTGCAAAGAAATTCACAAAAGCTTCACTTGCAAGTATTGGATCCCAAATAGGAAAACGCGATCATGCTACGGTTCTTCATGCTTGTAAAACTGTTGATAATTTAACCTCAACCGACAAGCAATTCAGAAAATACGTAGAGGATTTAACAAAAAAATTATCCGTATAATTTCTCAAAATTTTGACTACAGAACCCACTAAAATTTTAATGGTTTGTTTAGGGAATATTTGTAGATCTCCTTTAGCTGAAGGTATTTTGAGATCCAAATTGCCTTACGAGGATTTTGTAGTAGACTCGGCTGGAACTAGTGGTTACCACATAGGTGACCCACCTGATAGAAGATCTGTGGAAGTGGCTAGAAAATACGGTTTGAATATCTCCCATCTTAGTGGACGTCAATTTTCAACTCGTGATTTTGATGAATTTGATTTTATCTACGTCATGGACCAATCCAATTTTGAAAACGTCAATAAACTAGCCAGAAGCAAAGAAGATTTAGAAAAAGTTAAAATGATTTTGAATGAAATTTATCCCAATCAAAATCATGATGTTCCAGATCCCTATTATGGCGGTGCGCAAGGATTTGAAAATGTTTATAAAATGCTTGACGAAGCATGTTCTATTATTGCCAATAAACTAACCTAGTCAGATAACTTTTACCTTATTTCTTATTTTTTGTAATTTGTAGACTAACAATCAAATTGTTAGCTATGAAATCACATCTACCTTCAATTCTTTTACTCTTTTCATTGCAATTCTTATTTCCCCAAGAAATAGAATTGGAATTGGTGTCCAATGGATTTGACGATCCAGTTGCCATCAGAAATGCTTTTGACGATAGACTATTTGTTGTAGAACAAGGCGGAACCATTCAAATCATACAGGAAAATGGAACCGTTAACACCACGCCCTTTTTAGATATATCCTCCCAGATTTCTGGTGGCGGTGAAAGAGGACTTCTAGGTTTGGCCTTTCACCCTAATTACACAGCAAACGGATATTTCTTTGTTAATTACACAAACTCCTCAGGGGACACCGTCATTTCCAGATTTACAACCAATGAGACCAATCCTGACCTAGCTGATTTGGATTCAGAAAATATTATTTTAACCTTAGATCAACCCTTCACCAATCATAATGGTGGCGATTTGGCATTTGGTCCAGATGGGTACTTATACATCCCTACAGGAGATGGTGGCTCTGGAGGAGATCCAGGTGATAGAGCGCAAGACCTTAACGAACTCCTAGGAAAGGTTTTGAGATTAGATATTGACAACGGTAACCCCTATAGCATTCCTGAAGACAATCCATTTGTTGGGAATTCTAATGCACTGGACGAAATCTGGGCTATTGGCCTCAGAAACCCTTGGCGTTTTTCCTTTGACTCGGAAACTGGAGATTTATGGATTGCTGATGTGGGTCAAAATGAAATTGAGGAAATAAATAACGTGTCTTCTTTAACGCCCGAAATCAACTATGGATGGCGATGCTATGAAGGAACTTCAGAATATAATACCACGGGAGAATGCCCTAATAATTCAGAAGACCTTACTTTCCCCATAGCAGAATACACCCATACTGATAGCGGTTTGTTTAAATGCTCAATAACGGGAGGTTACATACATCGTGGCAGCGAACAAACCGGCTTAAATGGGTGGTACTTTTTTGCAGATTATTGCAGTGGGGAAATAGGAATTTTAATAGAGGAAGATGGCGTTTGGAATATGACCTTCACAGAACCCTTTTCAGGAAATGGATGGAGCAGTTTTGGAGAAGACTTCAATGGTGAACTCTATATTGCTGGAAAACAATCAGGTGCTATTTATAAAATTATTGATGCGAGTCTTTCAGTTGATGAAAATCAACTCAAAAATCTAAAGTTTTTTCCAAATCCCGTTCAAAATAAATTGAATATAGTATTCGAAAACCAAACAAACTATATATCAGAGGTAAGGGTTTTTAATCTTTTTGGAAAGCCTATTGTAAAAACACAGGTTTCAAACACTACTTTTGTTCAAATTTCCACAGAAGAATTGCCGTCTGGTTTTTATCTTGCAGAGGTCATTTTAAACGACGGATCTAAAATCAGCAAAAAGCTAATAAAAAAATAATGAGTCTACCAACTGGAAAACTTTATCTCATTCCTACCACCATGGGTGAATCAAATCCCATGGATGTTTTGCCTATAACTGTAAAAAATGCCATCGACGCCATTGATATCTACATTGTAGAAAACGAAAAAACGGCGCGAAGATTTATTAAAAGCATATGCCCAGACAAAAAACAAGCAACACTTAAGCTTTTTCCTCTCAACAAACATACCGATCCAACCGATCTACCTGCCTATCTTGATGATATCAAAAAAGGAAAAAACATCGGACTCATTTCTGAAGCAGGATGTCCTGGTGTGGCAGATCCGGGCGCTGAAATAGTGGGGCTGGCGCATCAACAAAACATACAAGTAGTACCTTTAGTTGGTCCTTCTTCCATTCTTATGGCTATTATGGCTTCTGGAATGAACGGACAAAGCTTTGCTTTTAATGGCTACCTACCTATTGACAAATCTGAAAGAAAAAAAGAAATAAAGCGGTTGGAGCAACTATCAGAAAGGCACAACCAAACACAAGCTTTTATAGAAACGCCTTATAGAAACAATAAAATGCTAGAGGATTTGTGTCAAACCTTACATGATAGCACACTTTTATGTGTGGCATGCGACATTACCTTGCCTACCGAATTTATTAAGACACAACCGATAAGTCAATGGAAAAAAAATAGCGCAGACCTTCATAAAAGACCTGCACTATTTGTTATACATAAAAACTAAATTCTACTAAATAGTCCTTTTCACTTTGGCCTTCTTATTGGGAATGATTTCTGAAGTGTCATAACCTGAAAACCTTTTCATATAGTAGCTTATTGAAGTTCCGAAAGCATCTGCAAAATTATTTGAACCATAACTTCTCAGATATTTCTTAACGTTTCCGGGACCAGCTAGGTGAGCAGCGGCCAAAATACCAGATTCTGTAACCGTAACACCATTTACCACCATCCCATTAAACCTTTTAATATCCTTTCTTAAAATCCATTTGTTTCGTTCTGCATTGGCTATAAATGCCTTTTCCTGCAGTTCTGGGTTTTTAAGAAATTCATTTGGATTATAAATACCTATTAATTTGAGTGTTCCTTCACCGAACTGGTATTTTCCTAAGTAACCGTAAGAGTTCACAATAAAATAATTACCGCGAGACTCTTTAAAACCAACGGCTTCCTTGAATCCAACAAACGTTTTCCCTAAAGTTGGCGTATAGGTAACGTGGGGCTCGATAGTTGGCAAGACTAAGCTTCCAACGGGCTTGGATTCTATAGCTCTCGAAGATACCATTGCAATATCTTGGGAAGAATCCTTAATCGGCTTTATCGTTCTGATTTTTGAGAACGAAACTAACAATAGTAAACATATTGTAAGCGACGGGGCAATGTAACTTCCAATATTTCTCATAACGTTTCAATTTTTTTGGCGATTTTAATGACTTAAAACCACCTGAAAATTTCAGCGTGCAAAGGTATGATTATTTTTTATATTATGAAAATTAATCGATTAACTGTTTTTAAAAATAGATTCCGTGGAGTTTTATGCCGTTTTCTCCGTTGAACTCCATAGCTGGAAACGGCACTTTTATAGTGTTAAAAACACTAAATAAAGACCTCAAAATATGAGACTTAGTGTCTATTTTGGTTAGGTCCAAATCAAGACTTAAATAGATCTGATGATACCTATTTTGATCTGGAAATTGCCCATTTAACGTTTCATTTTTACCGGTCAACATGCCCTCAGCACCATACCCAATAGCCAAATTTAACCACTTTGGAATTCTAGTATCGTCAAAAAAGGAATGCAAATTGAAACTTAACCAATAAGTTTGACCGTTGTAATCTTTTAAAAACTCCTCCATAAATCCATCTCCCAATTTGTCTGGTCGCATTGGTGCAAACTCTGTTCTATGGAAAGAATATTTCAAACTGATACGCTGCTCCTCCCATAAAAGTTCTTGCCCAACATAAATACCTGTTCCTATGGCATTTGATGCCATATCGCTCCATGAGAAGCCCCATTCTTTTGAAAAACCATCAAATACCTCTACCGTAGTTAAAAACACAAAACCCAAAGTGGCACCGTAAATTAATTGGTCCTTCTTGCGCACACCACTCCATTCTAAAAGCTCTGCTCCCATCCTACCCATCTGGTAAGAAGTGTAAGTATGCCCCATTTTATCCATTTGCAACCATTCATCAAGATCATTAATGGTATGGAATTTTGATTGCGGATAATCTTTGTACCATAATTGGTGCAACCCAACCAAACTGATTGCTCCGACAGAGACTTCTGAAATTATGACGGCATTCCTCCTAGGAATGTTTAGTGTATCACTAGGCTTTAGAAATCTATTCACACGGTTTTGTCCATAGGAACAAATGCTTAGGAAGAAAAGCAGTCCATATGTAAAACCCTTCATCAAAAATTATTTGTTTATCCCTTGAGATGACAAATACTTTTGATACTCCCTGGCATTGACATTGTGTTGCGTCAAGGTTTTCGCAAATTTATGAAAACCTATTTTTTGGGCATCCGCAGCAAAATATAAATAGCTATGCTTTTCTGGATTTAATACCGCATTGATAGCAGAAATATCTGGCATCGCAATAGGCCCTGGTGGCAACCCAGCATTCATATAGGTATTATATGGAGAGTTAATTTCTTTATGTTTGTTAAGAACTCTTTTAATAACGGTTCCTTCATATTCTGGAAGTTGGTAGGCAGCAAATTTTAATGTTGGATCCGCCTGCAGAGGCATTCCTATCTTCAATCTATTTAAATAAACACCAGCTATTCTTGGCTGCTCTGAAGCTTGTTTGGATTCTTCATGAACAATGGAGGCCAAAGTCATCACTTCATTTTGGTCTAACCCTACTGCCAAAGCCTTATTCTTTCTATCGTTGTTCCAAAACCGATGGTATTCTTTTAGCATCCTATCTCTAAACTCTACGGCACTTGTATTCCAAAACAATTCATAGCTATTGGGAATATACATGGCTAGAGCTGTTTCCTTACTAAACCCTTTTTGATTCAGGAAATTACTATCGGACATAGCCTGAAAAAGTTCTAAGCTATCTGCTTCAATTTGATTCGATATTCTTCCGGCCAGTTTACCCAAAGACTCTTGGTTATTAAATGAAACTGTAATAGGCTGATTGTTGCTTCTTATGGAATTTATAATATCATTATTATTCATTCCCTTAGAAATCTTGTACTTACCTGCTTTAATATTTGTATTATACCTTTTTTGAGAAGCCAGAGCATCAAACTTATCAATATCCTTTAAAAGCGGTTTTAATTCTTCTCTAACATCTTGATAATTGGCCCCGGTAGGAATATAAATAAAAGCCTCTTTATTGTTAAAGGCTGTATTTGATTTAAGCATTACTCCATAAATATAGCTTGCAAAAATGGCAGCAACGATCAATCCAATTATGGCTATAGCCCAAAGAATCTTTTTAAAATACATGAGTTAAAGTATGTGTTGTAATAAATATTCATTTTTAAACTCCCCCTGAACAAGATTCCAGTCTTTTTTAAGACCTACTATTTCAAATCCTTGGTTTTGAAATAGCTTCAAACTAGGTTCATTATTTTCAGCAATGTTACAATATAATTGATGCAGTCCTAAATGTTTTTTACCATATTTCACAACAAGTTGTAATGCCTCTTTACCAAAACCTTTATAACGCTGTTCTTGGCTGTTTATCAATATCCCCACGCCTGCTCGTTTGTTTTGAACATCGAAATCAAATAAATCTATAAGCCCAACAGTTTCACTAGAATGTAGACAAATCACAAGTCTTAATTGTTTGACTTCATATATATCTTTATGTGCATTTTCCAAATACTGCTTTATAAGATATCTGGAATAGGGTGTTTGCGTTAAACTTACTTCCCAAACTGCCTCATCATTTTCAATTTCATAAATGAATTCTAAGTCTTCAGGCTCAAGAGCCCTAAGGTAAACTTGATCTCCTTTCAAAGTTAGCATAGGAATTCTCCTTTAAAAACTTGTTCTGCTGGTCCAATTAACCAAACATTTTCATAAATATCTCCCTTTTTGTCAAAAGACACTCTTAGCTTACCCCCTTCTACATTCAAATGAATTAGAGTGTTTTGGGCCAGTCCCAAAGAATGCATTGCAATGGCCACCGCTGTTACACCTGTACCACAAGATAGAGTCTCATCCTCAACCCCCCGCTCATAGGTTCTTACTTTAAAAGTGTTATCATCAATTTGAGATACAAAATTGACATTAGTTCCCTTTTGTCCATAAGGTTGCCCATATCTTATTTTTGCTCCTTCCGATTTTATATTGAAATTTTCCAGATTATCTTGGATTTGCACATGATGCGGAGATCCTGTATTGAGAAACATATAGTCCTTGTGATTTTCAATATCTTTCACATCCAACATTTGGAGATGAACCAAACCATTTTCTATAGTGGCATGATGTAAACCATCTACCGCTTCAAAAGTAGCCTTACTTTTAATGACACCTAAAAAATTGGCAAATGCCACCAAACACCTACCCCCATTTCCACACATGGAACTTTCATTACCATCGGAATTGTAATAGACCATTCTAAAATCATACGTTTCATGATTCTCCAAAAGGATTAACCCATCTGCCCCAATACCAAATCGTCTATCACATAAATGAGCCACCAATTTGGTGTTGGTTTTGTCAAAATCTTGTTGCCGATTGTCAATCATGACAAAGTCGTTCCCAGTTCCTTGATATTTGTAAAATGTCATTTTCATAAGAAATGCAAATATAGAAATATTAGCTGGCTTTTACAGCTGTTAAACACCCGTTAAAGGGCACGTTAAAAATCGTTAAAAGAATTTAGCAAATTTCAATAAAGAGGTAATTTTAAACGTTAATAAATTAATTATAAACCAAAAACCTTTTTCCCCATGAAAAAAATAATATCGTTAGTACTAGTATCGGTTTTAGGTGGAGCCATTACCTTGGCCAGTTACAAATTATTTATAGAAAAGGAGCAACCTGCTTTTTCAAAGACACAAGACTCCTCAAATTATGCCATCCCCGTAAGCCATTCGAATGCAAATTATTTTCCTGAAAATGCCATTGATTTTACAAATGCCGCTGAAAATACCGTTCATTCTGTAGTTCACGTCATGAACACTTCTTTTGGCACTTCTGATAGAATCACTTTTCAAGATTTAATCTTTGGTCGTTCTGCCCAAAGACCTCAAGTAGGTTCAGGTTCCGGTGTCATTATTTCACCAGACGGTTATATCATTACAAATAATCACGTGATTGATGGAGCAAACAAACTTACAGTTACTCTAAATGATAATAAAACTTATGATGCCGAATTGATTGGAACTGATAGTCGCACTGATATTGCTCTAATAAAAATCAATCCTGAAGAAGATTTGCCATACTCTACATTTGGAGATAGTGATCAAGCTAAAATTGGAGAATGGGTATTAGCCGTTGGGAACCCATTCAATTTAACTTCTACTGTCACTGCTGGAATTATAAGTGCCAAATCCAGAGATTTGTCTGGCGGAAAATTTAATCAATCCTTTATTCAAACCGATGCCGCAGTAAATCCAGGTAATTCAGGTGGCGCTTTGGTAAATTCCAGAGGTGAATTAATTGGAATTAACACAGCTATATCTTCCCAGACTGGTTCATATATAGGATACTCCTTTGCAGTTCCAAGTAATATCGCAAGAAAAGTAGTTGAGGATATTATTGAATTCGGAAACGTTCAAAATGGTGTACTTGGTGTTACTGGAGGTGCGCTAAATAATGCTATTTCTGAAAAATTAAGCATCAATGAAACCCAAGGATTCTACGTAGATAGTGTTGAAGAAGGTTCTGGTGCAGATAAAGCAGGCATACAATCTGGAGACATTATTAAGAAAATTGACAACATAGATATCACTAAATTTTCTGACTTAAGTGGTTATTTGAATACCAAAAGACCAGGAGATGATGTGCAAGTAACAATCTTAAGGGATAATAATATAAAAACAATTCAGGCTACCTTAGTTAGAAATCAATCTTTTACGATTCCACAGTTCGGGGTACTTAAAAACGCCAATGCAAACGAATTAAAAAAATATGGTGTTTCAAGTGGTGTGAAAATTGCTCAATTAGGAGAAGCCTATGCTAAATACCTTAGAGCAAATAATGTCAATGAAGGAAACATCATAATAAGTATCAATAATGAAAAAGTAAAAGATGTAGACGATGTTCAAGAAATTATAAAAAACAGATCTCCCTATGAGCCGTTGAGAATTGAATTGATCAATTCAAATGGTGAGTTGGAAAAATACAACTTTAGGTAGTTCAAATACCATCTAAACTTAAGAAAAGCCTTTAGGAAAACTAGAGGCTTTTTTTATTTAAAAATAGTTTTACGAAAACGTTTGAAATATATACTTTTGCACCAAATTTAAACACAACACAATTTAAACTAAAGACAATGAGTTTTAAAGAAGCTTATGAAAATGAATTGGCTTTTCAAGCAGACAGACGAAAAGCAACTGTTGAATTTATTAATATCATTAGCGATTTATGGTATGACAAATCAATAGAACTAGTGCTTTTCAGAAATCAACTGATTGATCGTAATGTGAGTCAAATTTTAAACCTTCATGAATATGCTGGTGAATTTGTTCAAAAACCGATCTCAATTTTTGATTCAGTTGAAATTGCTCAAGCTATTCAAACCCTTGACCTACCTCCTGCCAAATTGGATATTGGAAAATTGACCTACGAATACCATCTTGAGGAAAATAGCTATAGTAATGCTCTAAACTTTGTTGCAAACAAATTAAAGGATGCTTCAAAAGAAAATGGTATTAAACCAAAAGATGTCATTCTTTACGGTTTTGGAAGAATTGGAAGATTGGTAGCAAGAGAATTAATGGCTAGAACTGGGAAAGGTTCACAATTAAGACTACGCGCTATTGTCACTCGAGGAGAGATTACAGAAACTATTTTAGAAAAAAGAGCTTCTTTATTAAAGAATGATTCGGTTCATGGTGATTTTGAAGGTACAGTCATTACAGATTTGGAAAATAAGTCATTAATTATCAACGGAACTACCGTAAACATCATTTCTGCAAATAACCCAGAAGATATTGATTATACCGAATATGGCATTCATGATGCTTTGGTAATAGATAACACAGGAGCTTTTAGAGACCATGAAGCTTTATCTAGACACATTCAAGCTAAAGGTGTTGAAAAGGTTTTATTGACTGCTCCAGGAAAAGGGATTCCTAATATTGTTCACGGGGTTAATCACTTGGAAAATGACCCTGACAAGGTTGACATCTTTTCTGCTGCTTCCTGTACAACCAACGCCATTACCCCAATCTTAAAGGCATTGGATGAAACCTTTGGTATTAAATCAGGGCATTTAGAAACAATTCATGCATATACAAATGACCAAAACCTAGTGGACAATTTTCACAAAAAGTATCGAAGAGGTCGTGCAGCTGGTTTAAATATGGTTATAACTGAAACAGGTGCTGGAAAAGCAGTAGCCAAGGCTTTGCCTTCCCTAGAAGGGAAATTAACTTCCAACGCCATTAGAGTACCTGTTCCCAATGGATCTCTTGCCATTTTAAATTTGGATTTAAATCAGTCAACATCCCAAGAAGGCATCAATACAACTTTAAAAAAGTATGCTTTGGAAGGAAGTTTGGTTGAACAAATCAAATATGAAATGAACGATGAATTAGTATCAAGTGATATTGTTGGAAGCTCTGCACCATCCATCTATGATAGTAAAGCCACTATTGTTAGAGAAGATGGCAAAAATGCTGTACTATATATTTGGTATGATAATGAATATGGCTATAGCCATCAAGTTATTAGACTTGCCAAATACATTGCCAAAGTAAGACGTTATACTTATTATTAGTATCAAACGTCCAAAATAATATTTCGTCCGTATATTAAAAAAGCCTCACAACAGTGAGGCTTTTTATTGAACTTAAACTGAAAATAAACATAATTTCTTACTTTCGTAAAATCCAACAATCAAAATAAATTGACCTAATGAAGTTTGTAAAGCTGTTTTTAATTTTATTGACCCTTACCCCATTAAGCTTACTAGCCCAGAATAATGATGATGAAGATGATAAACTTTCTTTATATGAAGGTTCTATAGATAACCAATTTGAATATCTCATTAGAAAATCAAACAATTATAAAGACTATAAAGTGGTTAAAAAGGTATGGCTGTATGAATTAAAAGCTCATACCTTGGACTCTTTAAAAGCTGTTCATAAGGAATTGGCCGATACACGAGCCGTGGTTCAAAATCAAACCGAAGAAATAGACGGATTAAAAGCCAATTTGGCAAACACCCAGACCACTTTAGGTAAAACAGAAGAAGAAAAAAACAATATGGCTTTATTTGGACTTCAAATGAGTAAGTCAAGTTACAATGTTTTAATGTGGTCTATTATTGGCGGCTTATTAGCCCTTTTACTTTTCTTTATTTATCAATTCAAAAACAGTAATGCGGTAACCAAAAGTGCTAAAAAGTCTTTAGCTGATATTGAAGAAGAGTTTGAAGAGCATAGAAGGACAGCTTTGGAGCGTGAGCAAAAAGTAAGACGTCAGTTGCAGGATGAAATCAACAAACAAAAGAGCGGCAACTAAAAGAATTCATAATTTTCATTTAAAAATCTGTAATTTCAATTACAGATTTTTTTTATTTGCATCCTATAGAAATGAGATATTATGAGGATTGATATCATTACCGTGCTCCCAGAACTTTTAAAAAGTCCATTTGAGGCATCAATTATGAAAAGAGCTATTGAGGCTGAGTTAGTTGAAGTTCATTTTCATAATTTAAGAGATTATACTACTGACAATTATAAAACTGTGGATGACTATCAATTTGGTGGAGGTGCAGGTATGGTCATGATGGTGGAGCCCATTGACAAATGTATATCCCAATTAAAGTCTGAGAGACATTATGACGATATCATTTATATGACTCCAGATGGGACCACATTAAATCAAAAAATAGCCAATCAAATTTCACTACAGGAAAACATCATCATCCTCTGCGGTCATTATAAGGGTGTTGATCAAAGAGTTCGTGATCATTTTATAACCAAAGAAATTTCAATAGGTGATTATGTCCTTTCTGGAGGGGAATTGGGCGCCGCAGTTTTATGTGATGCTGTCATTAGACTTATTCCAGGTGTTTTAGGTAATGAAACTTCAGCTTTAACAGACTCCTTTCAGGATAATTTATTGGCACCTCCTATTTATACTAGGCCCAGATCATATAACGGCTGGGACGTACCAGAAATTCTTTTTAGCGGAAATTTTCCTAAAATTGAAAAATGGCGAGAGGATCAGGCATATGAAAGAACCAAGCAAAGAAGGCCAGATCTTTTAGATGAATAATTTTTATTCCAATTAATTGTAAATTAGATATTATTACCTATTTTTGCATCCAATTTCGGATTAACCTCTGGCGAAAACCGTGTATGTTGCTTCGATTCAAACATTTAATTTTAAAGACATGGAATCTTTAGTAAAATTTGTACAAGACGAATTTATCCAAAAAAAGGACTTTCCAGATTTTAGCGCTGGAGACACAATCACTGTTTATTATGAAATTAGAGAAGGTGATAAAGTTCGTACACAGTTCTTTAGAGGAGTTGTAATCCAAAGAAGAGGAACAGGTGCTTCTGAAACCTTTACAATCAGAAAAATGTCTGGAACTGTAGGTGTAGAAAGAATTATACCTATCAACATGCCAGCTTTACAAAAAATTGAGGTAAACAAAAGAGGTAAAGTACGTAGAGCACGTATTTACTACTTTAGAGGTCTTACTGGTAAAAAAGCAAGAATCAAAGAAAGCCTTAAACGTTAATAAACGTTTCATAACATTTAAAAGCCCTGTATATACAGGGCTTTTTTTATTAACAAATGTTAATAAGTGAAGTTTATAACAATTTAACATCTAATTGGTTAAAAATTTTGTATATTTAATGTCCTATCATACTTTAGTAAAACAATTGAGCAGCAACCTAGTTGCTTTTAGATCGAACTAAAAAAGTTTAATTGTATTTAAAGTAACGTTCTTTAAAAATAGATTTGTTTTTCGAGGTTCTGAGGAAAGCGTGTAGGCGTGGAACTAAAGGAATCATGATATTGAAGAGAAGTTTAGGATGCATGAGCAGTTTAAATGGAAATCAATTGAAAGTTTTGGAAATTAACTGAATCGAAAGAAACGGTTAAAAGAAAAAGCAATTTTGTTTAAAAACATAACTTACGAAAGTGGAGTATGTCAATTAAGCAAAATCAAGGAGAACAATCATCGAAACATTGTCAATAGGTCAATACATTTTGAAAATTGAAAATGTTTCATTTTGAAATAGTAAAACTTGAACCGAAACGATGTAAATTGTAACTTTAGTAGTCATACTAAATAGGTCACGCAGAGCTATTTCGAAGAAAGCCATGTCAAAGTAGTTTTACAACTATAGTGATATGGCTTTTGTTTTTTATGATATCTTGAATTCTGTTGTTATGGTTTTAAATCTGTAAATGTTTGTGTCACTACATTTTCTTTGTCAATTACGGTTAACATCAATTTATAACTATTCGGGTCTTTTGGAACTTTTAAATAAACCTCACTTCCCTCTCCTACTTTCTCAATAGAAATACATTCTTTTTCCCCTTTGTATTTTAATAAATTCCATTCATATCTATAGTTTCCTTGATTACCCCCCATTTCCCATCCTATTCTATCACCATAAAACATGGCATAACACACTACAACGTTTCCTGGGTAGAAAGTTTTATTTTGTTTTAATATTTTAATGTTCGGAGCATCATATTTAAACTTGGGCTCTCCAAAGCTTTCAATGAAATCAAAATACTTATTTTTCAATCTTCCTTTCCTATCAATTAAACCATCAAACGTTAACTTATTTATTGCAAATTGATCTTGCCATGATACATAATAAAATGACTTTCCATTTGCTAATTCATTCCAATTAGTTGAGATTTCATCACCTAAATAATCTACGGAAACTGGAACCCCAAGATTATTTATATAATCCCAAGCCCCTTCTTGCAACTGATCACTCTTTAGTTGTATATTAATCCCGATATCTTGTTTAAAAACATCTGAATAAAACTCCAATTTATTTAAAAGGTTTCCCTCTCCTTCTATTCCAATGAAAATATTTTCATCTGAAATTTGCCGTATTCCAGAAATCACGGTTTTCAACCAATTTAAATAGCCATTTCTATATAGAGTAAGGTCTGGTTCTTTAATATTATTAGGAAGTTTGGAGTAAAAATCATTTTCAAAACTCCATGATATTATATGATTATATTTTTGATACTCCCTTACCCTTTTTAGGATATTTGTTTTTAACTCATCAGTTTCTTTATTAACCTCTAAAAAGTTAGTGTTTAATGGAATAAAAAAACTGTAGTTAACGTTAAGTTCGTTCTCTTTACTAATTTCAAGTAAATTGTAGTCATAGGTAGTATTTTCAATGAATTTAACTGTATTTATTCCTGCAGTTTTCATTCTTTGAAAATCCTTTTTCAAATTAATTCTATTTAAAACATGGTAGTCACTTTTCCAGTTTTGGCCTTTATTTATGTTAACCCCATAAATATTTGTCTCCCGAATCTTCTTTCCTGCAAAAGTATTATCCTGAATATTGAAATTTTCATCAACTTTTCTATTTTCTAAAAGTGAATAATGTGAATATAATTTATTATTCCTTTTAAACTTACCAAAATTTAATTCAACACCATCCTTAAATGTCCAATCATATACAAGTTCTTCATTTTGGATTCCCACAGGAATATTATCATCCACCCTACTGTTAAAAAATACAACGGCCTGGATTTCTGGGTATTTATTCTGCAAGTCTGAAATTCCATTTTCAATCCAATTAGCCTGACTTTCTTTATCATTTCCAACACTACCAAATTCGGTAATGATTACCGGCTTATCAGAGACACCATCTAAATTATCTCTAAAAAAAGTATACAATTCATCAAAGGAATACCAATCTTTAGAGTCTTTATTTGATTCATAATTAAGAATGTCCAAACCAATCCAATCAACAAAATCATTTCCTGGATAAAAAGTCTTCACATTCTCACTCTTCCAAGGATTCCATATCCATATGACATTATTAGCTTTTACTTCCTTAAAAATACTATGAACCCTTACCCAAGCCTCTTTAAATTGAAATGATTGCGCTTCACCTTCAACAAACCAAGGATAAAATGGATTATCAAACTCATGAGCAAATCTTAAAAAAATTGGCTTTTTTAATTTCTTAAGCCTCATCGCAAATTGAGTTATATAGACATCAAATACCCCTTCATTAATCAATTGATAAACATTTCTATTTTCTTGTCTTTCTATTTGAAAACTATTTAGCCACGGCTCCCATGTGATAAGAGGTAAAGACTTATTAATAAAAATTGAATCTAGATAGGTTGAAGGAAATGTTGTTTCTATATTTTTATCCCAAGGAAGGTAAACAGAAATAATATCTGGATGAAATTCGTGATTTGCAGCAAACTGATTAGCTCTTTTTAAACTTGTGAAACCATTGTCGGATTCAGGATAATAGCAACCTAGATAAGTTAATTTTGGAGCTTCAAACATTTCTTCAACCACTACTCCATTAAGTTTAAGTTTTTCGTTTTGAACTTGAAAGTAAACACTGAGTCCAAATATGATCAACACAATAATAATCCCTGCACTTTGCCAGAAATTAAAAAATTGATTTTTGAAAAATGATTTTTTAATTTCTAACTCACTCGTTTCAATAGAAATGGGATTGGTCCTTTCAAAAGCGAATACTAAAGTGTAAAACATATCACTTGCATTCCATAATGCAAAACCTGACATGAAAAGCGAAAATGGTGTAAAATCACGTTGCAAACCATAAATAATTGCTACAACACTTAGAATTCCCATAAATAAATTAGGCACTATCAAGGCCAATGGCGTTTTATCTTCACCTGTTTTGGGGGTTGGGATATAGGGGATCTTTTTCCTAATCAAACTATAAAAGACTCCTAATATGAATATAGACCAGGTTGTATGAAAAAGCAATCCACCGGTGATATGCATCCCCCTTTCAGATTTTTTAATAATCCATTTTTGAACAAATAACCTTATCCCTAGAATAGAGGCAAAAATAGGAAGTGTAATGAGCCAAAAATTATAAATATTTCCTCGCCATGGAGTGGTACTAAAAAATAAAGAGAGAATAGGAATCAATAAAACAAAAAAGTAGACGATTCCCGCAAGATAATGCAAGGGAATAATTCCAAAATGCAACTTCTGCCTTAAAGTGAAATTTGAAAATAATTTAGGAAAAACACTGATTAATAACTCAAAGGTTCCTCTAGACCATTTTAATTGTTGCTTGAAATAAGAACTTAAAGTTGATGGCACTAATCCTTTGGTAAGCATTTTAGGAACGTATACCGATTTCCAACCCTTGGCATACAATTGCATCGCTGTATGCATATCCTCAGAAAGGCCTGGAGAATGCCCTCCTATGGAATCCAATGCCTCCCTTCTAAAAACACAATTGGCTCCAATAGCATTTACTGTACCATAAGAATTCATGGACATCATAACTGGACCATAGAACTGATAGGTTTGTTCTGCCGCACCCAAGGCTACTTTGGATTCATTCTGGTTGTAGTACCCCTGAACAGACTGCACAAATCCTATCTTTTCATCTTCAAAATAGGGTAACAACTCAGTTAAAAAATTGGTTTCTGGCACATGGTCGGGATCCATTATAACACAAATATCACCAGTAGCTATTTTAAGGGCATTATTAATATTACCTGCCTTTGCATTTTCCTTACTTGTTCTAGTTACATGTATTATAGCATTTTCTTTACAGAAATTTTTCAGGTATGCATTATCATCTTCATCGCACAAATAAGTTTCATGCGGATAATCCATATTTTTTATTGCCAAAAGAGTTTGGGTAACCATATCTATGGGCTCACCATCACAAAATGTAGTAAATACATCTACCTTATAGGAGGTCCTATGTTTTGGTTTATTAGGAATTGAAATACCCCAATAATGATACCACGTGTATAACAATCGAAACGTATCAAAAAAGATAACAAAAGTTAAAAGAAGAAACAACGGTCTGTTTTCAACTAAATCTGGTTTAAAAAACCAATAGAAAAAATTAATGAGACTGAGGACTCCTATCAGAATCATCACTCTTAAAATACGTAGGCTATTTTGATTTTTATTCTTTTTTGTCATTAGGATTCAGGACGTAAAACGCAATATTTGCTGTCGAATAATTTTGTTGGTTGTCATATACCCTTAAAACCATTCGATATGCACCTTCTTCTTCAGGGGTATTAAAGTTAATTTCTTCACCCTTGCCTTTTAATTTAAACTCTGAGTTCAATAACTTCCACCCCTCATATATACTTGAGCTTTCTTTGTATAAATTCCAATCATAAGTTATAGAATCAGAACTAATAGTTTGTGCTAAAGTTTCAATTTCTAATTTCTCATTTGGAGAAAAAATACGATTGTCTTGAGAGTCTAAATTTTTAAAACGAAAATATACAATCTCTAAAGGATAAATGAGATCTGTTTCTTCCCAGCTAGACTTTAAAGCATAATAAACAGGTGACTTATTACCTTCGTCATCAAATATATTGAACCAATCCGGAGTACCTTCAAATTTTTGTCCCCAAAAGAATGCCGTAGATCCTAGAATGGAGGTATTAGGTTTTATATTATTTTGATAAGAACTGAAATATCCCTTGGCCTTCTCACTTCCTTTTTTTTCTTGGATAGAAAACCAATATTCATTCTTTGCTTCCCATGGCCCTTGATCACCCCATTCACTAATAAAAAAAGGTTTCATGTTAACAAAAGGAGACATTTTGTTTAATATACTTTCCAAATCATCTAAATTTCCAAAAACATTAAATCCTACCAAATCCAATTTACTAAAATTCAAGGATAATCCTAAAATATCCTTTTCCCCAATCCCCGTATAACTTGTGCTTACAGGATGATTAGGGTCTTCCTCATGAATAAGGTCAATTAATTCATTATAGGTATTAATATAGGTTTTATTGGAGAGTGAAAAAGGCAAGTTTATCTCATTTCCTAAATTCCAAAACAGCAAAGAAGGGTGATTTTTATGCTCTCTTACATACGAACGTACATAGTCTTTAATTGCTAATACCTTTTTTGGTTCGGAATAATAATTAGAATAAAATCTAAACTCAGGCAAAGGAATATCTAATATTACAGACACTTTATACTTTTTTGCCAAATCCAATTCAATCCTTGAATTTATGGTATCGTAAAGTCTAATTGTATTTCCTCCCGCCTGAGCGAGTTCCTTTATATGTCCCTTCCCAGAAGCACCCTTTATGTAAAAGGGTTTACCATTTTTTAAAAGTTCATAACCTTCATTAGTTTCCACTACCCTAACCGTAGCATTTTCACTCATTTTGTGTCCACGGTCCGATTTCAGAAAAAGTAAAGTTCCTATGACTATGACAAGCAAAAGAAGGCAAACGATGATGAATCCTTTCCTACGCATTAATAATTTTAATATCCCTATTCAATATTAATGAAAACCAACACTCCAATTGAAAAATTCCGTTGAAACCAATGTAAAATCAGATTAAAGAATAATATTTGCACGTATGAATTCACTTCCATTTTTTTCAGATCTTTTATTCGAGGACGAATCCTATTTAGAAAAAGGTTTAGCAAAGGGTGAATACGACCATTGCGTTTTTAAAAATTGTGATTTCCAAGATGTCTATTTATCAAATATTTCTTTCCTCGAATGCACTTTTATTGATTGCCAAATGAGTAATTGTAAAGTGGGAAATGCAACTTTTAATGAGGTTACTTTTGATAATTGTAAACTTTTAGGAATTCATTTCTTTGAATGCAATCCTTTTCTCATTTCCCTCATTTTTAAGGATTGTAATTTGGAGTTGGCCTCCTTCCAAAATATGGATATTCCAAAATCTTCTTTCGAAAATTGCAATTTAAATGCTGCGGATTTCTCTTATACAAATCTGACCGCCAGCTCTATAAACAACTGCAACCTAATCAATACAAAATTTCAAAATTCAATTTTAGAAAAAGTAGACTTTCGACAATCCTATAATTTCCAAATAGACCCTGAAAATAATAGTTTGAAAAAGGCTATTTTCTCTCGTGATCATTTGGAAGGATTATTGTCTAAATATGGCATTATCATTGAATAATTGCTCCAATTCAGTCTAAGAAAAATAATAGTATTTACTATATTTGTTCGATTTATAAAAAAAGAATTACACAAAGCATAAAATTACAACCAAACATGTCTAAATCTTCAACAATATTTTACACCAAAACAGATGAAGCTCCGGCTTTAGCAACCCAATCTTTTTTACCTATAGTCAAAGCATTTACAAAATCTTCAAATATCAATATCGAAACAAAAGATATTTCTTTGGCAGGGAGAATATTAGCAACCTTTCCAGAATTTCTGAATGAAGATCAAAAGATCGAGGATGCTTTAGGTGTGTTAGGAGATTTAGTGAAATTACCCGAAACAAATATTATAAAACTTCCAAATATTAGCGCATCAGTTCCGCAACTTTTTGCAGCTATCAAAGAACTTCAATCCAAAGGATTCAATATTCCAAATTATCCTGAAGACCCACAAAATGAAGATGAAAAAAGTATCAAATCAAGATACGACAAAATTAAAGGTAGTGCGGTCAACCCAGTATTAAGGGAAGGAAATTCAGATAGAAGAGCACCAAAAGCTGTTAAAAATTATGCCAAGAAAAACCCACATTCCATGGGACCTTGGACATCAGACTCTCAATCGCATGTTGCCACAATGGAACAAGGCGATTTTGCACACAATGAGAAGTCTGTGACTGTTGAAAATGCTACTAAAATCAAGATTGTTCATACAGATGAAAAAGGAGAAGAAACCATTTTAAAGGATAACTTCCCTTTACTTGCTGGCGAAATCATAGACGGAACCGTCATGAATAAAAAAGCATTAATCCAATTTCTGGAAGCAGAGATTGCCGATGCTAAAAAAACAGGAGTATTGTTTTCATTACACATGAAAGCTACAATGATGAAGGTTTCAGATCCAATTATTTTTGGACATGCCGTAAAGGTTTTCTTTAAGGATGTATTTGCTAAGCATGGTGCTTTATTAAAAGAAATTGGTGTTGAGGAAAACAACGGATTTGGAAATTTGGTTTCCAAATTAGACGAATTGCCACAAGAAAAGCGTTCTGAAATTGAAGCTGATATTGATGCTGCTTTTGCAAATGGACCAGCACTTGCCATGGTAAATTCAGATAGAGGTATTACAAACTTACATGTACCAAGTGATGTCATTATTGATGCTTCTATGCCTGCTATGATAAGAAATTCAGGGCAAATGTGGAATGCAGATGGCAAATCTCAAGACACCAAAGCCGTTATTCCTGATAGTAGTTATGCAGGGGTTTACACTGCCACAATTGATTTCTGTAAAAAGAATGGCGCTTTTGATCCAACAACCATGGGTACCGTGCCAAACGTAGGATTAATGGCTCAGAAAGCAGAAGAATATGGTTCTCACGATAAAACATTTGAAATTGAGACCAATGGCAAAGTAACGGTTGTAAATGAAGAAGGCATTGTTTTAATGGAGCACACAGTAGAAGCTGGAGATATCTGGAGAATGTGTCAAACTAAAGATTTACCTATTCAAGATTGGGTGAAATTAGCCGTAACTAGAGCTAGAGCATCTCAAACGCCTGCTGTATTTTGGTTAAATGAAGATAGAGCACATGATGCAGAATTGATTAAAAAAGTTAATAAATATTTACCAGAGCATGATACTACTGGATTAGACATAAGAATCTTGGCTCCGATACCTGCTACGAATTTCACATTAGAAAGATTAAAAAATGGCGAGGATACCATTTCAGTAACTGGTAATGTATTAAGAGATTACTTGACAGACCTATTCCCTATCTTAGAAGTTGGAACTAGTGCTAAGATGCTTTCAATCGTTCCATTAATGAATGGAGGTGGTTTATTTGAAACTGGTGCCGGAGGTTCTGCTCCTAAACACGTTGAACAATTATTGGAGGAAAACCATTTAAGATGGGATTCATTAGGTGAATTCTTAGCTTTGGCTGTATCCTTAGAGCACCTAAGTGATACCTTTAAAAACGAAAAAGCTCAAATCCTAGCAGACACCTTAGATAGTGCCACTGAAAAACTATTGGAAAATGGTAAAAGCCCGTCACGTAAAGCAGGTGAATTAGACAACCGTGGAAGTCATTTCTATTTGTCTATGTATTGGGCACAAGCATTAGCTGATCAAAATAAAGATATAGCTTTAAAAGAACAATTTGCACCAATAGCCAAAGATTTAAGTGATAATGAGGAAGCAATTGTTAAGGAATTAAACAGTGTACAAGGAAAAGCTGCCAATATTGGTGGATACTACGAGCCAATTCAGGATCTTTCTGAAAATGTCATGAGGCCGAGTAAAACCTTCAATGAAATCATAAATCAAATTTAACGAATAACAAAAAAGCTCCCAATTCGGGGGCTTTTTTTTAGAATCAAATTAAAACCTCCTAACTTAAATACTTTATTATTTCATTATTTTTGGATATGTCTTTTACCAAAACAACAGAACAAGATTCCACTTACAACCATCTTGAAAAGATGAGTGTGTCAGAATTATTGACTAATATTAATAAAGAAGATCAAACAGTTCCTTTGGCTGTTGAAAAAGCCATTCCATTTATTGAAAGCCTGGTAGATCAAATTGTATTAAAACTAAAAGATGGAGGAAGGTTATTTTACATAGGAGCAGGTACCAGTGGTAGACTGGGAATTGTGGATGCCTCAGAATGCCCGCCTACCTTTGGAGTTTCGCATGACTTAGTCATCGGACTCATTGCAGGTGGAGATTCCGCCATCAGAAAGGCCGTGGAGTTTGCAGAAGATTCTGAAGACCAAGCCTGGGAGGACCTAATGGATTATAACATTTCAGATAAGGATGTTGTTGTTGGAATTGCAGCCTCTGGAACGACACCTTATGTCATTGCCGGATTAAAAAAGTGTAATGAAATGAATATCATAACAGGTTGCATCACCTGCAATCATAACAGTCCACTCTCACAAACTGCCAAATACCCTATAGAAGTTATCGTTGGTCCTGAATTTGTTACAGGAAGCTCCAGAATGAAAGCTGGAACTGCTCAAAAATTGGTATTAAATATGATTACAACTGCTACCATGATTCAATTAGGCCATGTCAAAGGGAATAAAATGGTAGACATGCAGTTGAGTAATAACAAGCTTGTGGATAGGGGAATCAGAATGATTATGCAAGAAATAAAGGTTACTGAAGAAGAAGCTGTTAAACTACTTGAGACATATAAAAACGTAAGACAAGCTATTCAAAATTACAAGCATGGAAACGAAACACACTAACAAAAAAGTATTGGTAGAAGGCCTAAAAAAAATGGGGATTTCCCTATTGTGTATGTTTTTGGGACCTAGTTTAATTCATATTGCTTTTAGTAACCAAGAAAAGCCATTGTATATTCCTATTTTAATATTGGGAATATTGGTTGCTGGTTGTGCTGTTTTCTTCGCTTTTAGAGGATTAAAAACAATCTTGGACAGTATGTTCAAAAATTAATCGAATTCAAACCTACAAGGGATTTGCGTTAAACGTATCCCCTTGATTGATGTCTCCAGTCTCAAAGCCTTTTTTAAACCATCTAATGCGCTGCTCTGAAGTACCATGTGTGAAAGAGTCTGGCACGACCCTACCTGATGATTGTTGTTGTAAACGATCGTCGCCTATGGCATAGGCCGCATTTAAAGCTTCCTGTAAATCTCCAGTTTCCATCATTTGTGTCATTTGTTGGGAATGGTGCGCCCAAACGCCTGCTAAAAAATCGGCTTGTAATTCCAATCTAACTGAATATTTATTGAATTCTGTTTGACTCATTTGCCCACGTAATCTTTGAACCTTATCAGATATACCCAAAAGGTTTTGAACATGATGTCCTACCTCATGGGCAATGACATAAGCTTGGGCAAAATCCCCAGGAGCATTCAATTTTCTTTCCATGTCATCAAAAAAGCTAAGATCTAAGTAAAGCTTGTCATCTCCAGGACAATAAAAAGGCCCTGTAGCACTTGAAGCATACCCACAAGCAGATGAAACTGAACCGGTAAATAGGACTAAAGTGGGTTCCTCATAATTACTGATCAATTGATTCCAAACATCTTCAGTGCTTGCTAAGATGGTTGCACTAAAATCTGCCAACTCTTCTTCCTTTTGAGTGCCCTGGTAAGGAGCTGAAGTTTCAGAAGTCACAGGCGAACCAGTAAA
Source organism: Mangrovimonas sp. CR14 (assembly GCF_011764015.1). Taxonomy (NCBI): domain Bacteria; kingdom Pseudomonadati; phylum Bacteroidota; class Flavobacteriia; order Flavobacteriales; family Flavobacteriaceae; genus Mangrovimonas; species Mangrovimonas sp. CR14. The sequence continues at coordinate 603,867 of NZ_JAAFZY010000003.1, forward strand.
CAGTTGACCGATGAAATTTAATGGATTATATCCCAATAACATAGATCCAACTAAAAGGACACCAGCAATTATAAGTCCTGTTTTTGTGAACAAAAACCTGACCAAAGAAATAAGCAACATGGGGTTAAGTCCTCCCAAACCTGATCCTCCGCTACTTTGTCCTCTACGGTCTTCTACATTTGAACTCTGTCTTCTACCTTTCCATTTCATATTATTTATTGATAAGATTTTAAACTTTATTACAATTTAAATATAATTTTGCTTGCCCTAAACGAAAATCTCATTTTTTATTAAACTGAAAATAAATTAGTTATAACGAAGGCGTGGTGGGATTATAACCAAAACTTAGGTCAGAAATAGACACATTCAATCCATGCAGAATATAATTAATGATGGCATAATGGTGGATGGCATGACTATTTGCTTGCGCTAATAAGGATGCATGGGTATATGATATTTCAGTCTTTCCCAGACCTAAATCATCAACGACAGTCACTTCATTCAATAAAATATTAGGATAATTTCCAAGGCCCCTCTGAATATTTTCAAGATATTCCAAAGCAATTAAACATGATGTTTCCACTTCTTTGTCTCTTTTCCGGCATGTTAAGTCCACGTGATTGCTCTTAACTCCCTCTATTATACAATGGTAAAAATCGAAGATGTGTCTTAGGTGGCTACCTATGCTAGAATAATATGGACCAATAGATGCATTTATTAAAATTTGATCATCTAAATTCTCTATTAGAATACGTGATTTTGAAAGCGTTTGAAGACTTGCAGAAATAATTGAATTCATGTCCAACAAATTACCCAAATTTACCGAAACAAAAAAACGATTTTTCTGCTTAACAAAGGTTTTGGAAAGATTAAACCAATCAAGGACTAATTACTTAATATAAATAATCAGTCGATTTGTTAAAACGCAAAAAGTCAACAATTTCGGCACTTTATTTTTATAAAAAATCGAACGATTAATTAGCTCCTTAAATAATTGTGTCTATAATAGTTAAGTTTTCTTTCCAAGATTGTTAAAAACAAAAAAAGCACCTGTCAAATGACAAGTGCTTTCAAAAAAGGCGGCGACCTACTCTCCCACAATGC
>NZ_JAAFZY010000004.1:0-430227 GCF_011764015.1 Mangrovimonas sp. CR14
CCCACTGGCGAGGGATGGGACGGTACCTACAACGGGGAGCTGATGCCATCGAGCGACTACTGGTTCACGGTCGAGTACACCGAACCGGGAGAAAGCAACGGGGAAACAAAGATCCTAAAGGAACATTTTACCCTCAAGCGTTAATAAAGGAAACTCTTAAACTAACTTCATTATAAACCTAAAAAGCCCCTGAGAAATCAGAGGCTTTTTTATTTTAGTTTTGGTTGAATGATTTTATTGAATGGCTTGCTTTTATAATATGGAATTAGCATCGATATTCATTTTGATTAATCAGCTGGAATCTAACGAGAATTGGGTTTTGGGGATTTATAGTTTCTTATTAACAGTTCCCTTAAGCTCCGGAATAAGTCTAACATTGAAATTGGGACTGTCTAATATGATGAAAAGAAGAATCAATGAGGCTAAGTCATTATAAAAAAGGAAAACCAGGGAAAATATTCTCTGGTTTTCTTTTTTTGACTTGATCCAATTATGGAAAGTTATTATAGATTGAATCCAACGGTAAAAGTAATGTTGGATTGCTTGTTATCAATAAAAGCACTATTTGAAAAGCCTGGATTGCTATATAAGCGGTAATTGGAGTCTCGTTGTGCCTGATCAAAGGTTAAATCCATATTGAAATTACTAAAGGAATATCCAAGACCAACAGAGTAACCGTTCAAATCACTTTGATAGAAGCTATCCTTGTATGGGCTTTCTTCAAATCGATAACCACCTCTTATACTCAATTGATTTAATCTTAATTCACCACCAATCTTATAAGTTGATGCCGTAGTAAGAAGATTGTTTATAATACTATTTTGCTCTGAAAAATGGGGGTCTGAAGATGGTTTAAATTTAGTACTGCTGTAATCTCTTAAAGAATAATCAAAACTAATGAGACCATATTTTCCGAAAACATAAGCTAAACTTCCAGTAAATTTCCCTGGTGATTTTAGATTGTATGCTGGATATACATTTATAATATCGCCGATGTATCCTATTTCAGGATCAGCATAATTTGAATCTATATTTTGGCTGCTTTCTTCTTCAATACGATACCAAGTAGGAGAGTTATAGGTTAATCCAACTCTTAAACTTTGGGTAACTTTTACAATAGATCCTAATTGAAACGAAAAACCAGAACCGTAGGTAGATAGAATATTTTCAAAATAAACATTACTAACTAGCGCGTCTGGATGAGAATTCGATTCATAATATTGAGTGATTTTATCATAGTTTATGAAATGGGAATTCAGGTTTATACCAAAATAAATCCTATCAGTAAATTGTGAAGAGAAATTAAGAGAGAATTTCCCATTATATCCTGTAGAATTATAAATGTAACTTTGATTAAAAGAATCCGCCGGAGCTATATTAGACAAATAATTGGTTTCTTCGTCATTGGTCAGGTCATCTAAATTGACAGGATCAATAATTCCGGCCCAATACCCTAAAAAGACTTGTTGGACTGAATAACCGTAATTAGGATTGGCTCCAATATTTGCATAGGCATCTTCAATATATTCTCCAGTTTGCAATTTTAAAACCCCGAATGGAATTGCTTGGTTTTGAGTAATAGAAAGGAAGTAGTTATCGATGGAGGAATTACTAGTTCCCCTTGCCAACCAATTGTTGTCGTAATCTTCTACCTTATCATAAGAGGCTCCAAAAGCAAATTTCTTCCATTTAGAATCTGGATTTCTATTATAAAAAACAAAGGCAGCACCGGTTTGATTAAGGTCAAAGTTCGTTTTTTTAGAGTTATTAAATCCGTTGTAATATTGAACATCGTTATTTTTGATGTTGATAGCTGTAGAAATAGAAATATGGCTATCGTTAAAAATAGACGAACCAGCGGGGTTGATACTTACGGCGCTCATGTCACCGCCTAAAGCTCCAAAAGCACCACTTAAAGCTCTAAATCGAGCGGTACCTTGGATATTGTCTTCTGAATATCTCACAGCATCTGTAATGTCTTGGGAAAAACCAAATTGTATCATTCCCATTACAAGGGTCAAAAGGGCAATTTTTTTCATAAATATTTTTCTTTTCAGATAAGTAATTAGTTAGGACTAGCGTCGACCACCGCCTCCACTTGATCTAGATCCTCCGCCGCCAGATCTCATTCCGCCACCGCTAGAGCTTCTACTTGGTGTAGAATAACTTCTAGAAGGGGATGTTGATCTATTGTTATAAGATCTCGTCGTCCTTGTGCTTCTTGAAGAATTATTATTTCTTATATTAGTTTGAGGTCGCACAGTAGTATTTCTGGTAGATCTCATTGTTCTTACCGAATTGTTGGATCTCGTATTTAAATTACTTCTGTTTCTCATCTGGCTGCTAGATCTTCTAGTAACTGCAGAATTTCGAGAGTTATAACCTCTATCAGCGTAGGCATATCTTGAGTAACCTCTTCTTGTAGAAACTCTATTATAATAGTAGGGGTTGTTATAATAAGGGTAATAATAACCAGAACCATACCATCCAGAGCCCCAGCCCCAGTAGCCGCCCCAATAACCACCCCAGTACCCAGCTCCCCAGCCCCAGCCATATCCCCAACCCCAGTAAGGGTTGGCATAGCCCCAGCCTAAAGACCAATATGGGTTGCCCCACCACCAACTGTCATTGTAAACGTTTACAGAGATATTACTTGATGATTGGCCCCAACCGGCGTATCCTGTATAGCCATCTTCAGCATAGTATTGGTCATCATAATTGCCTTGGTAAGAATCAACATCGGTGAAAACTTCACCTTGCTGATCTGCTGGCATTTGATAATCCATGGATTTCTCTTTGAATAAATTTTGGTAGTAAGCAGAATTATCAGGTTGAACTGCTACTTCTTCTTGGTATTCAACACTATTTCCTGAACCATAAATACCGTCGTTGTTTTGACTTGCATATTGGGATGACCCGCAAGAAGTCAAAAGAACCATAATTCCTAAAACAGGCATTACCGGTACTTTGATCATATTGTAAATAAATCTCATAACTCTTAATTTTTATTGTTGAACATAACAAAAATAGTTAGTTTTGCCCAACTATTTCCCTTATTTAACAAAAGCACAATATTTGTGCCAAAACACTGTACATGAGTAAAAAACTTACAAGTAGAGCAGAGGATTATTCCAAGTGGTATAACGAGTTGGTTGTCAAGGCTGATTTAGCTGAAAATTCAGCAGTTAGAGGTTGCATGGTTATCAAACCTTATGGATACGCCATTTGGGAGAAAATGCAAGCCGAATTAGACCGAATGTTTAAGGAAACTGGACATAAAAATGCCTATTTCCCATTATTTGTTCCAAAAAGTTTATTTGAGGCAGAAGAAAAGAATGCAGAAGGATTTGCCAAAGAATGTGCAGTAGTTACACATTATCGCCTTCAAAATGATCCGGATAAACCAGGGAAACTAAGGGTTGATCCAGAAGCAAAATTAGAAGAAGAGCTTGTTGTGAGGCCAACTAGTGAGGCGGTTATTTGGAATACCTATAAAGGTTGGATTCAATCTTATAGAGATTTACCGATTTTAATTAATCAATGGGCAAATGTGGTACGATGGGAGATGCGAACACGCCTATTTTTAAGAACGGCAGAATTTTTATGGCAAGAAGGCCATACGGCCCATGCCACTAGGGAAGAAGCTGTAAGGGAAACGGAGTTGATGAACAATGTGTATGCTAGTTTTGCGGAAAACTTTATGGCTATACCTGTGATTAAAGGTGTAAAAACAGAAAGTGAACGATTTGCTGGTGCTGTGGATACTTATTGTATAGAAGCATTAATGCAAGATGGTAAAGCATTGCAGGCAGGAACATCTCATTTCTTGGGACAGAATTTTGCAAAGGCATTTGATGTGAAGTTTGCTAATAAGGAAGGAAATTTAGATTATGTTTGGGCTACCTCATGGGGGGTTTCTACACGATTAATGGGTGCGTTAATAATGACCCACAGTGATGACAATGGGTTGGTTTTGCCTCCAAATTTAGCGCCTGATCAAGTGGTTATTGTTCCTATCTACAAATCAATGGAGCAATTGAATGAAATTTCTGAATTAGCTCAAGTCATAATTTCTGAATTAAGGGAAAAAGGAGTTTCTGCCAAGTTGGATGATAGAGATACTTTAAGACCAGGAGCTAAGTTTGCTCAACACGAATTGCAAGGAGTTCCAGTTAGAATTGCCATTGGGCCAAAAGATTTGGAAAATCGAACGGTTGAATTGGCGAGACGGGATACTCTAACCAAAGAAATTGTTCCGTTGGATACTTTAACGGGGAAAATAGAAGGCTTGATGGAAGAGATTCAGGTGAGTCTATATAAAAGAGCTCTGGAGTTTAGAGATAATCACATAACCGAGGTAGATTCATTTGAATCGTTTAAAGAAGTATTAGAGACTAAGGGAGGCTTTATTTCCGCCCATTGGGATGGTACTGCAGAGACCGAGGCAAAAATCAAGGAATTGACCAAAGCTACCATTAGATGTATCCCTGTAGATGCTAAAGAGGAGTCCGGAAACTGCGTGTTAACAGGGAATCCTTCTAGTAAGAGGGTACTTTTTGCAAAGGCCTATTAAATTTTTTTAAAAAAAATTAGATTAGGTGTTGCAACATTTAAAAATAGTTGTATTTTTGCATCCGCAATGGAAACATTGAACGTTTTTTGAAAAATTTTGCAAGTTTAAATTTTTATTTTATATTTGCACACTCAAAAAAATGGCCCGTTCGTCTATCGGCTAGGACGCCAGGTTTTCATCCTGGTAAGAGGGGTTCGATTCCCCTACGGGCTACAATTTTTTTATAAAAGGAAAGAAGTTAGAAAATGGCAAATCATAAGTCAGCATTAAAGAGAATCAGAAGTAACGAAGCAAAGAGAGTGCTTAACAGATACCAGCACAAAACAACTCGTAATGCTATTAAAAAGTTACGTGAATTAACTGATAAGAAAGAAGCAGAATCTTTATATCCTTCTGTAGCATCTATGGTAGATAAGTTAGCTAAGAAGAATATCATTCATTCAAATAAGGCTGCTAACCTTAAGTCTAGTTTGGCTAAGCATGTAGCTGCTCTATAATTATTTGGTTAAAGGTTATATAATAATGAAAGAGCTTCCTTATGGGAAGCTTTTTTATTTTGTACCATTACGAGAATAACGTAAAGTGGTTTAAAGATGAAATAAAAAAAAGCCTTGGAAATTTTTCCAAGGCTTTTTTGTTTCATTAAGTTTTGATTATCCATTCATGGATATTAAAAACTCTTCGTTGTTTCTTGTTTGTTTAAATCTATCATTGATAAATTCCATGGCTTCAACGGGGTTCATATCTGCTAGATATTTTCTCATAATCCACATGCGTTGTACTGTAGTCTCATCGAGTAATAAATCATCTCTACGAGTACTGGAAGAGATTAGGTCAATAGCAGGGAATATTCTTCTATTGGCAATTCTTCTATCCAATTGAAGCTCCATGTTACCCGTACCTTTAAATTCTTCGAAGATGACTTCGTCCATTTTGGAACCTGTTTCTGTAAGGGCAGTTGCAATGATGGTTAAAGATCCTCCATTTTCTATATTACGTGCCGCTCCAAAGAAACGCTTAGGTTTGTGCAGTGCATTGGCATCAACACCCCCACTTAATATTTTTCCTGAGGCAGGTTGAACGGTGTTATAGGCTCTGGCCAATCTTGTGATTGAATCTAATAAAATAACCACATCATGTCCGCATTCAACTAATCTTTTTGCTTTTTCCAAAACGATATCGGCAATTTTCACATGCTCATGTGCTTCCTTGTCAAAAGTAGAAGCAATAACTTCACCACGCACATTACGTTGCATGTCGGTTACCTCTTCTGGTCTTTCATCAATCAACAAAATCATTTGGTAAACTTCAGGGTGGTTTGCAGCAATAGCATTAGCCACATCCTTTAATAACATGGTTTTTCCTGTCTTTGGTTGGGAAACAATCATTCCACGTTGTCCTTTTCCAATAGGAGCGAAAAGATCCATAATTCTTGTAGAAATGGTGCTTTGTCTTTCAGCTAAATTGAATTTTTCCTTTGGGAAAAGCGGGGTAAGGTGTTCAAAAGAAACACGATCTCTTACCACTTGAGGGTCTAAACCGTTAATCTTATTTACTTTGATTAAAGGGAAATATTTTTCTCCTTCTTTAGGAGGTCTTACGTTTCCTAAAACGGTATCACCTTTTTTAAGTCCAAACAACCTGATTTGTGATTGGGATACATAGATGTCATCAGGAGATGATAAATAGTTATAATCAGATGATCTTAAAAATCCATAACCATCCTGCATGATGTCTAGGACACCTTCACTTTCAATAATAGCATCAAATTCAAAATCAGGCTCTCTGTAACGGTTTCTGCTGTCTTTGTTGCCGTTAGGTTGGTTTCCTTTATTCTGATTCTGATTCTGATTTTGATTTTGATTCTTGTGATTGGTATTTTTTTGGCGACCTTTATTTTGATCTTTATTAGAGTTCTGGTCTTTATTGGAATTGTCGCGAGGTTTTGGTTTTTCTTGTGCTGCCGGTTTGGCTGGCTTCGCTTGATCCTCAGTTTTATTTTGTTGTTGTGCTGGTTTGCTTTCAGGTTTTTTAGTTGCCTGTGGCTTGTTGTCAGTTTGTGGAGCGTTATCTGACTTTTGAATTCTTTTTCTAGACCTTTTTTGTGGCTGAGATTCTTCTGTCTTTTCCTCTTTTACTACTTCTTGTACTGCCTTTGGGTTGGATGCTTGATGGTCTAAGATTTGGTAAACAAGATCCAATTTTTTGAGTGAACGAAATTTAGGAACGTTCAATTTTTGTGCTATTTCCTGTAATTCAGGAAGCTTTTTTTCTTTTAATTGTGATATTTCAAACATTAGATTGTTGAATTGAAAATTCGTGATTGAATTTGAATTAGAATGATTTTGAAAAAAATGACTTTTTTAATCGGAAGATTTAATTCAGTGCAACTGTGGATGTTGCCCTTTGTATTGCAATTATACAACATTATTTTTACAAATTGGGTTTATTTTCTAAAAATAATCTTCTATTTTTGTGCCCTCGTTTAAGAAAATTAGATGATACAACGCATTCAAACTTTATACCTTCTTTTATCGGCTATCGTTACTGGTGGATTGATTTTTGTTTTCCACTTATGGGTGACCAATGAGGGAGCAATTGTTTTTGCTAAGGATGAATTGTTGTTTTTGGGATTGTTTTTTGGTTCCACCTTGTTATCATTGATTTCGATATTTAATTTTAAAAATAGAAAGTCTCAGTTCGTAATGGGCAGACTTAACATCATATTAAACTTTATTTTACTAGGATTTTTCGTGTATCGATCTCTAAATTTATCTGGAGAAACAGTTGTTTCAGAGAAAGGTATTGGGATTTTTCTTCCTATTGTTTCTATCGTATTACTGGCTTTAGCCAATAAAGCCATTAAAAAGGATGAAGATCTTGTAAAATCAGTAGATAGATTACGGTAAACCTAACATCTTAGTAGTATTAGTGCGTTAAAACCCAGATTTTTTGTCTGGGTTTTTTTATTTCTTAAACTCAATCACTTCTAAATTATCAATTTTTTTTCCATCAATGGTAAACCTTAACATGGTTCTTACTTTATGAAATCCATGTTTGCCTACTGCCCCTGGATTCATATGAATGAGGTTTAGTTTTTTATCGGGCATGACTTTTAAAATATGCGAATGCCCGCAGATAAAAATTTTGGGAGGATGGGTGTGAATTTCCGGTTTGACTCGAGGGTTGTATTTAGGAGGGTAACCGCCTATATGGGTAATCCACACATCGACTTCTTCACAGAAGAATCTTAAGTTTTCTGGGAATTCTTGCCTCACCTTATTATCATCTATATTACCATGAACTGCTTTGAGTGGTTTCCATTTTTTGATTTCGTCGGTAACAGATAGGGCTCCAATATCCCCAGCATGCCATACTTCATCTGCCTGTTTGACATATTTTATGATGTCATCATCTATATAGCTGTGTGTATCAGAGAGTAGGAGGATTTTCTTCATTTAATGTTAATCTAAAAAGGAAACTCTTAAAACTGTGTATCTTTGTATCTTCAACTTACAAAATTAATCAATCCTTGAGATATTTTATTGAACTCTCTTATAATGGTAAGGCATATCACGGTTGGCAAAACCAACCAGATGCCATTTCGGTGCAAGAAGTTTTGGAAGATGCCTTATCAAAATTATTAGGAGAATCCATTGAAATTGTTGGTGCCGGAAGAACCGATGCGGGTGTTCACGCCTTACAAATGTATGCCCATTTTGATTATGAAGGCTCTATGGATAGCGATGATTTGATTTATAAGTTAAATTCGTTTTTGCCCAAGGATATTGCTATCTACGGAATCACTCAAGTGAGTTCTGAAGCTCATGCAAGATTTGACGCTACAAGTAGGTCTTATGTTTATAGGTTAGCTATTGAGAAAAATCCCTTTAATTTTGACAGTGCCTATTTTTTAAAAACAAAATTGAACTTGGAGGCAATGCAGGAAGCGACAAAAATCCTTTTTGAATATGAGGATTTTCAGTGTTTTTCTAAAAGCAATACCGATGTGAAAACCTATTTGTGTGATATTATGGCGGCGCATTGGACGGTCGTCGATGAGGAATGGCATTTTTATATCAAGGCAGATCGGTTTTTAAGAAATATGGTGAGGGCCATTGTAGGAACGCTATTGAATGTTGGTTTAGGGAAAATACCAGTGGCTTCTGTACATGATATTATTAGGTCAAAAGATAGAGGGCAGGCAGGTTATTCTGTACCAGCTCACGGTTTATATTTAAAGGAAATTTGTTACCCACAAGATATTTTTAATGAGTAGTACCAAAGTTTACGACATCAATCTTTTAAAAAGATTATTTACATACATCAAACCATATAAAAGGGTGTTTTATGGTGTGTTGGTTGCTGTTATATTATTAGCTGGATTTACCGCTGCCAGACCTAAAATTCTTCAATTGGCTATTGACAACAACATTGCAACAAGAACTTTGGAAGGCTTCATGCCCTATATATTAATTATGGGAGCTATGTTGATTGGTGAAGTCTTGTGTCAGTACTTATTCATTTTTTACTCGGGCTTTTTAGGGCAAAATGTGGTTAGGGATATTCGGGTCAAGCTTTTCAATCACATGATCCGATTCCGAATGAAATACTTTGATAATTCGTCGGTAGGGGTTTTGATAACAAGAGCCGTTACGGATATGGAACGTATAGCAGATGTGTTTGGTGAAGGTCTTTTTATGATTTTTAGGGATTTCCTAACCATGATAGTCGTGTCTATAGTGATGGTTTTTATGGATTGGGAATTAAGCCTTATTGTATTTCTGATGCTGCCGTTGGTGTTGTATGCTACTCGTGTCTTTCAAAAGTATATGAAATTGGCATTTGAAGAGGTGAGAACCGAGGTTTCCAATCTTAATTCGTTTGTTCAGGAACGTTTAACGGGGATGAAAATCCTTCAACTTTTTACAAGAGAAGATACAGAATATAGAAAATTCAAAGAAATCAATGAACGCCATAAAAAAGCATGGTTAAAAACCGTTTGGTATAATTCGATATTTTTCCCCATTGCAGAATTGTCCTCTTCTATAACTATTGGATTGGTAGTATGGTACGGAGGGAACAATGCTGTTTTGGACCAAAGTACATCTTTGGGAGATTTAACGGCCTTTATTATGATGATTCCCATGTTGTTTAGACCATTAAGACAAATTGCCGATAATTTCAACACCCTACAAATGGGAATGGTAGCCGCTAACAGAGTCTTTAAGGTTTTGGATACTACCTCACAAATTGATGATTCTGGAACCACGGAAATTGATGCCTTGAAAGGTGATCTCCATTTTGATAAGGTTAGATTTAGCTATGTAGCAGATGAAGAAGTTTTAAAAGGTATTTCCTTTGATGTAAAGGCAGGAGAAACTGTGGCCATCGTAGGGGCGACTGGAGCTGGTAAATCGACTATCATTAATCTGTTGAATCGCTTTTATGATATTACTGACGGAACCATTTTAGTGGATAACACAAATATTAAAGACATTACACTAGCTTCTTTAAGGACTCAAATAGCCGTTGTACTGCAAGATGTGTTTTTATTTGCCGACACCATTTTCAGTAATATTACTTTAAATCATCCAGAAATTACTCTCGAGGATGTGCAACAAGCAGCCAAGGATATAGGGATTCATGACTTTATCATGAGTTTGCCAAATGGTTATTTTTATAACGTAAAAGAGCGCGGAGTTATGTTGTCATCTGGACAGAGGCAGCTCATTTCTTTTTTAAGGGCTTATGTAACCAATCCAAGTATTTTGGTGCTGGATGAAGCGACTTCATCGGTGGATTCCTATTCAGAAAAATTAATTCAAACGGCTACAGAGAAAATCACCCAAGGAAGAACATCTATCATTATTGCTCATAGATTGGCTACCGTTAAAAAGGCTGACAAAATTATTGTCATGGATTCTGGTCAAATTGTAGAGCAGGGGACACACAAAGAACTTCTTAGAAAAGAAAACGGATACTACAAGAATCTATATGAAGTTCAATTTTTGCAAAAGGAAACTGCTTAGAGAGTGTCAGGAACACCATTGATTAAAATGTAAACGGCAGCTACAGCAAGAGAAGCCAGAACAAATAAAATGAAGAAGGTTATGCTGAAAATTATGGTTTTAAGAATAATTCCAGCCAAACTTAAGCTGTGAAGCCGCTTTAAGCAATAGGCCGAATAGACAATGAGAAGTGGCATGAGAGAGAAGCCCACAAATGTGAATGGTAAATCTAGAGCAAGAAGTATAATGGTATAGAAAAAGGAGAATATAGAAAATTGAGATTGGATATACATGAAGATCACCAAGTGCTCTGTGTAATTAAATTTTTTAATATTGATAAAAATTAACTTTGAGAGTAGGGCATAAAGTGGAATGTAAAACATCATAAATAATGTATGATATTCACTCGTCCAAGTTTGAATATCATTTTGCATGTCAATAGTAAACTGATTACCATCTTTATTCATCTTAGAAAAATCCATGGCATCTGGAAATAGTTTGTTGATTACAAAAAGTTGCAAACCGGCCATGGTAACAGCAACCGCAAAGTAACTAATCGCATCTGCATATTTTTTCCTAGTTCCATTAATGTAACTTTCAATAACTTCTTCGGGCTTGGTGAATAGTGTGATGAAGGTTTGAAGAAATCTATTGTCTATATTGAAATATTGTTCCCCAATGTAGTTGAAAATGTTTGCAATGGTCAGCCTGTTTCTGATAATTTGAGCACCGCATTTCCTACAATAGTTGTCGGTTTCTTCAAGATGGGATTCACAATTTTTACAATTCATAGGCTCCTAGGACAGATCTTTTTTAATCATATCAATCAATTCTTGGGTATCATTGAACATGATAAATTCACCGTCCATGAAATAGGAGATTTGTCCAGTTTCTTCACTTACCACTATGGCCAAGGCATCGGTTTTTTCAGTAACACCAACTGCCGCTCTATGCCTTAGGCCGAAACGATTTGGTAGACTTTTTTCATTGTTTACTGGAAGAATAACCCTTGTAGCTTTCACGATATTTCCAGAAATTATTGCGGCACCATCGTGAAGCGGACTGTTTTTAAAAAAGATGCTTTCTAGAATGGCCTGTGTCACTTTAATATTCATGTCGTCTCCCGTTTTACAAAGGAAATCTAAGTTGTTGTTTCGTTCTAAAACAATTAAAGCTCCGGTTTTTGTGGTTGCCATTTTGTTACAAGCAGAAATGATGGAATCCACATCCATATCTAAAACTTGTTCGGTTTTCAAAAAATTGAACTGCTTGAAAAAGTTCCCGCCTTTTCTGAAATTAGTAGACCCAATCATCAATAAAAATTTCCTGATCTCTGGTTGGAAGACCACAATTAATGCAATAATACCCACACTCATGAATCCGCCCAATATTTTACTAAGCATTTTCATTTGAAGAGCATCTGTAATTAAGAAGATAAAATATATGATTACAATACCTATGAAAATATTGATAGCTACAGTGCCTTTAAGAAGCTTGTATATATAATAGAGTAGGAAGGCAACCAGTATGACATCAATGATGTCGACAACCGTGAATTTTAATAGCTCATTAAAGATTTCCAAGTGAAAGGCGTTTAGGTAAAAATAAAAATTTCCAATTAGTTTGAAATCATTTCATTAAATAATTTCACAGTCTCTATAGCTTCTTTTACATCATGAACTCTCAATATTTTTGCTCCTTTTAAAAGGCTTATGGTATTAATGCTGGTGGTTCCATTTAAAGCTTGATCTGCTGTTGTTTCTAAAGTTTTGTATATCATGGATTTCCTTGAGACTCCCACTAATAAAGGTTTGTCGATGATATTCAATAATTCTAATTTGTTCAGCAATTCAAAATTTTGTTTGGTGCTCTTTGCAAATCCAAACCCTGGATCTATAATCAAATCAACAATACCTTTGGATTTAGCCAATTGGATTCTTTCAGAAAAGTAATAGATCATTTCTTTCAATAAATCGTCATAGGAAGTCATTTGCTGCATCGTTTGGGGTGTTCCCCTCATGTGCATCATGATGTATGGCACTTTTAAATTTCCAACCACCTCTATCATTTGGTCGTCCAGATGACCAGCTGAAATATCATTTACTACGGCTGCCCCTGCTTCAATGCAGTTCTTGGCTACTTCACTTCTAAAGGTGTCAATTGAGATGAGAATTTGAGGGAATTCTTTTGTCAATAACTCAACAATGGGAATGCTTTTTTGAAGTTCTTCACTTTCCGAAACAAAATTCGCGTTGGGACGAGAGCTGTAAGCTCCAAGATCGATAAAAGTGGCACCTTGTTCAAGCATTGCTTCAACTTGGCTTAAAATGTCACTTTCAGATTTATATTTCCCACCATCAAAAAAGGAATCAGGAGTGACGTTTAAAATTCCCATCACTTTAGGGGTGGAAAGATCTATTAAGTTGCCTTTACAGTTTATGGTCATAATAATTAGAGTCTAAATAACATTGCAATGGTTGAATGATGCAACAAAAATATGGAATCGCAAAGAGGTATCAACTTTAGGCTTGGATTACTTGAAACTTTGAACAATTTAAGCGAAATTTACACAAAATTCATTTCAATTTATGCAGGATACCTCAAAACAATACGACGATGTTATTAAAACATGTCGGGACCTCTTTGTGAATAAAATGAAAGACTACGGAAGCGCCTGGAGGATTTTAAGATTACCTTCCCTTACTGATCAAATTTTTATTAAAGCCCAAAGAATTCGCGGCTTGCAAGAAAATGATGTAAGGAAAGTAAACGAGGGCGAAGTCAGTGAGTTTATTGGAATCATTAATTACAGCGTGATGGCTTTGATTCAATTGGACAAAGGTGTGGTTGAGCAACCCGATTTATCCGTGGAAGAAGCTACCAAACTATATGATGAAAAAGTAGAAGTGACCAAGAGCTTAATGATGGACAAAAATCATGATTATGGTGAGGCCTGGAGGGATATGCGTGTAAGTTCTTTAACCGATTTGATTCTGCAGAAATTATTGAGGGTCAAGCAAATTGAAGATAATCAAGGAAAGACCCTAGTGAGTGAAGGAATTGATGCCAATTATCAAGACATGATCAACTACGCCGTTTTTGCCTTAATCCATTTAAATTAAATTATGAAGATATTAGTTACTGTTTTCCGAATCTTAGTTGGTGTATTATTCATTATTTCAGGGTTAATTAAACTGAATGACCCCTTAGGTTTCTCCTACAAGTTACAAGAGTATTTTAGTGAACAAGTTTTAAACCTTCCGGCGTTAGAGCCTTATGCTTTGTTAATTTCGGTGTTCGTGGTTGTTTTTGAAGTTGTTTTGGGTGTTTTTCTACTTATTGGATATAAACCCAAATTCACCGTTTGGAGCTTACTGGGGATGATAGTGTTTTTCACGTTTCTTACTTTTTATTCGGCCTATTTCAATAAGGTAAAGGATTGTGGATGTTTTGGTGATGCTTTAAAATTGACTCCTTGGGAAAGTTTTTGGAAGGATGTGGCTTTACTGGTCATGATACTATTTTTGTTTATTGGGCTAAAATATATCAAACCCATTTTTAGCACCTTTGTGGTTACTGTTGTTGCGCTGGTTGGATTTTTAGGTAGTTTATGGTTTGGATATCACGTTTTGATGCATTTGCCTTCAAAAGATTTTAGACCCTATAAAGTGGGTGCCAATATCAACGAAAATATGATAGTTCCTGAAGGAGCACCAAAAGCGGTCAATGATTACCATTGGAAATTCAAAGTAAATGGAGAGGAAAAAATCATTACAACCAGAGGAGAGTATCCAACGGTTAACGGTGAGTTTATTGGTGTAGATACCGAGGAAGTCACTCCGGGATACGAACCACCTATTCATGATTTTTCAATTGAAAGGGACGGAGAAGACTATACAGAGGATATGTTGAATGAGGATAAGCTGGTTATGATTGTGACTTACAACTTGAACAATGCAGAGGCTGATGGCTTGAGTAAATTGAGTTCTTTGGAAAAGGAAGCAAAAGCTAATGGTTATAAAGTGATAGGGATGACAGCCAGTGGTCCAGAAACCCAAGATAGGGTAAAAAAAGACTACAGTTTAGATTTTGATTTCTATTTCTGCGATGAAACTGCCTTAAAAACTATTGTAAGGGCTAGTCCGGGAATTTTAGTTCTAAATAATGGAACCATTACTCAAAAAGTTCATTGGAATGATTTAGAAGATTTGAAGTTGTAATTGATCAAGTATTTTTTAAATAAAGCTTTTTATGCCTTCCTCACTATGTTTGGTGTAGTGACGGTCATCTTTTTTCTTTTTAATGTGCTACCAGGGGATCCAGCGCAAATGATGTTGGGTCAAAATGAAGATAGTGAGCAGTTGGCAATTGTTAAGGCTAAATATGGTTTTGATAAGCCCTTATTGACTCAGTACTTTTATTACTTGAATGATTTAAGTCCCATTTCTTTTCATTCAAAAAATGAAGGCGATTATACCCATTTACAAAAAGGGAAATATACGGCTTCTCAACTTTTTTCAATTGGGAATTCTACTATTGTTGTTAAATTTCCCTACCTAAGGGAGTCGTTTACAAAACAAGGAAAAAAAGTTAGTTCCGTATTGGCGGAAACACTTCCCAATACTTTTGTTTTAGCAGTTTCAGCGATTACAATGGCTATGTTTCTGGGAGTTGTTTTGGGAATTGTTTCGGCTCTATTTAAAGATAAATGGCTGGATAAGGTCATTCAAATAGGTTCCACTTTTGGGATGAGTATACCTTCTTTTTTTAGTGCTATTCTTTTTGCTTGGTTTTTTGGATTTGTGTTGCATAAATATACCCATTTGGAAATGACAGGTAGCTTATATGAGTTGGATGATTTTGGGGAATCCATGCACATTCGTTGGAAAAACTTATTGCTTCCAGCCGTAGTTTTGGGTATTCGGCCTTTGGCGGTGGTAATTCAATTAATGCGAAATTCGTTGTTGGAAGTATTCAATCAAGATTATATCAGAACGGCTAGAGCCAAGGGATTAAGTGAATTTCAAATAGTGAAGAGACATGCAATCAAAAATGCTTTGAATCCTGTGGTGACAGCTATTTCAGGATGGTTTGCTTCCATGCTGGCAGGAGCTGTTTTTGTGGAGTATATTTTTGGTTGGAATGGTCTTGGAAAAGAAATCGTCAATGCTTTGAACACGCTAGATTTACCGGTAATAATGGGTTCCGTGTTAATTATTGCGCTTTTGTTTATTATTATCAATATTTTTGTAGATATCATCTATGTTTACCTAGATCCTAAAGTCAAATTAGAATAACATGATTAAAAAAATAGCCCTTTTATTTGTAGCTGCCCTAATGTATACAACAACTCAGGCGCAAGAAAATCCAACAGTTTTTTCAGAAAAAGCCCTAAATGATACTTTCATCACTTTGGATGGTGATTCTGTTAGCTTTCAATCCATTCTTGAGAAACATCAGGGAAAAATGCTCTTCATTGAAGTTTGGGCTTCTTGGTGCAGTGATTGTATTAAAGGCATGCCTAAAGTAAAAGAACTGCAAAAGGAATATGAGGCAATAGACTTTGTGTTCTTGTCCTTGGATAAGTCCATCGAGAGTTGGAAAAAGGGTATCGACAAATATGAAGTTAAAGGGGAGCACTATTTTATGCAATCTGGTTGGAAAGGAGATTTTGGTACCTTCTTAAAACTGGATTGGATTCCAAGATATATGGTTGTTGATGAAAAAGGCAACATCAAAATTTACAAAGCCATTAAGGCTGATGATACCAATTTAAAATCTGTATTAAAATGAGAAAAAAAATTGTTGCAGGTAACTGGAAGATGAACAATGATTTGGCACATACCGAGTCTTTGATTTCGGACCTTAAAAAACAAAAAAACACCTCCAATGCTGAGGTAATGATTGCACCGACTTTTACGAATCTTTGGATGGCTTTTGAATCATTGCGTCAAAGTGATATTGAGGTAATCGCGCAAAACATGCACTTTGCAGAAAGTGGAGCATACACGGGAGAAATAAGCGCGCAAATGCTAAAGAGTATTGGGGTAACCACAGTTATTTTAGGTCATAGTGAAAGAAGGGCATATTTTAATGAGACGAATGAATTGTTGGCCAAGAAAGTAGATGCTGCTTTGGATAACGATATGAGTGTGATTTATTGTTTTGGTGAAGAATTAAGTGATAGAAAATCGGGAAAAGAAGAAGATGTAGTAAAAAGCCAGATTTCAGAAGCCTTATTCCATTTACCAAAAGAGGCTTTTAAGAGTATTGTTTTAGCTTATGAGCCTGTTTGGGCTATTGGTACAGGAGAAACTGCTTCTCCAGAACAAGCTCAAGATATGCATGCTTTTATCAGAAAAACCTTGGCTGATATGTATGGAGAAGATGTTGCAGATTCGGTTTCCATTTTATATGGAGGAAGTGTTAAACCAGATAATGCGAAAGAGATTTTTTCAAAACCAGATGTTGATGGAGGACTCATAGGAGGAGCCTCCTTAAAAGCAGACGATTTCTTTGCTATTGTAAATGCATTTTAAAATAAATCAAAAGGGGTGAAAATTTCACCCCTTTTTTATTCTTCCTTTCTTGTAGCCATTGGGAATTCCTGCAGGGTTTCTTCAAGATTTACGTTTCAATTCTGATGGTAACCTTCCTAAACTAGGTTTTTTGCTGGAAGGTATATTGGGAAAATGCAAAAAGAAATATAAAATTCTATTTGGCACTAAAACGATTAGTACTTTTGCCAAAAAAATAACCTCCCATGATTTATATTGGCTACTATTTTAAGGTTCAACCTTTGGAACCTGCTGTAGAGATTTTAATCGCAGAATTAGGCTATGTAGGATTTGATAGCTTTGTTGAAACCGAAGAAGGTGTGTCTGCTTATATTCTTAAAGAGGAGTGGAGGGAAAACATATTGGACGATATACAGATTTTAAAATCTGATGAGTTTGAAATTTCCTATCATTTTGAGGATATAGAACAGGTGAATTGGAATGAGGAATGGGAGCGGAATTTTTCTCCAATTATTGTTGATGACCTTTGTGCTATTAGAGCGCCTTTTCACGAGAAATTTGATGCCAAGTATGACATTGTTATTGAGCCCAAAATGAGTTTTGGTACAGGGCATCATGAAACAACCCATATGATGATTCAATACGTATTGAAAAATGAGTTTGAAGGGAAATCGGTCCTGGACATGGGGTGCGGTACAGGTGTTTTGGCCATCTTGGCAGAAATGAGAGGTGCTACACATTTGGACGCTATAGATATTGATAATTGGTGCTATATCAATAGTTTGGAAAATGTTGAGCGTAATAATTGCAGCCATATTAATGTTTTTGAAGGAGATGCCAATATGCTTGCTAATAGAAGCTATGATGTCATCATTGCCAATATCAACAGGAATATCCTTCTTAATGACATAAAGACATATGTGGCTTCGTTGAAAGAGAATGGCACACTTTTGTTGAGTGGTTTTTACCGAGAGGACATCCCATCCATTGAGGCTGAGTGCAATAAGCATATGTTAAAACTCGTTGAAACTCTGGAAAAGAACCATTGGGTTGCCCTAAAATTTATAAATTAGTAGAAATTAATAGCTTATGAGTATCAAGGAAAAAGTTTCAGTAGATGTACTCCTTGAAGAAGAAGTACAAAACCAAAATGAGATTGTCTTGTACAATGATGATGTAAATACTTTTGATCATGTAATTAACACCTTAATTTATGCCTGTGATCACACTCCGGAACAGGCAGAACAGTGTTCCATTATAGTTCACTATAAAGGAAAGTGTACGGTAAAAACAGGTGATTTTGATGATTTAAGACCGCGTTGCAGTATGTTATTGGATGCTGGTTTGAGTGCAGAAATTGTATAAACTTTTATTTTTTTTTAAATCCCTTTCGGATAATAAATAATTGATTTATATTTGCACCCACTTTAAAAAGGCCTCGTGGCGCAACTGAATAGCGCATCTGATTACGGCTCAGAAGGTTGCAGGTTTGAATCCTGCCGAGGTCACAACCTAAAACCCTATCAATTTTGATAGGGTTTTTTATTTCCCGGCAGACTTATATGTAACCCATGTTACTTTTAAACCTTTTTGAAAGGTTTAGTTTTACTTCAAATTTTTAAAAATGTTGAAAGGAACAAAACTATACAGCATATTTACTATGACATGTCCCCGATGTCAAGAAGGAGCCTTTTTTGAAGGGTCTATTTTTGATGTTTCCAATATTGGAAAAGTGAGAGACCATTGCCCTAAATGCCAAATGAAATATCATATGGAGCCAAGTTTTTATCAGGGCTCATACTATGTTTCTTATAGTTTGGGAGTGGCATTGTTTGTAGCCATATGGGTTTTAAAACTATTGTTTTTCCCAGATAAAGGTCCTGGGTTTCTTTTTGTGACTTTCTTGGTATCTTTGGTTATCTTAGCTCCAATATTGTATAGATTGTCCAAAATTATTTGGGCCAATCTTTTTTTTAAGTTTAAAAAAGAAGATCAAAAAACTTCACATTAATCATGATACAGGAACTCACCGAAGGATACGGTCATATATTTGAAAAAGCTTTAATCAACGATATCATTCAGGTTGGAACCTTTAAGGAAATTCCCGCAGGTCATAAAATGATGGAAATAGGTGAGTTTGTTAAGTCTATGCCTCTATTGATATCTGGGGCTATTAAGGTTTTAAGAGAAGATCAAGATGGTGATGAACTACTTTTATATTATTTAGAAAAGGGAGATACCTGTTCTATGACTATGGCTTGTTGTATGGGGCAGCATAGAAGTCAGATTAGAGCGATTGCCGAAGTCGATTCAAAATTGATTATGGTGCCTATAGCCAAAATGGAGGAGTGGACTTCCAAATATAAAAGTTGGAGGAACTTTATCTTTGAAAGTTATCATAATCGCATCAACGAGTTGTTATCAACAATTGATAGTATAGCCTTTTACCAAATGGACGAACGCCTTATTCAATATCTAAAGGAAAAGGCTCGTGTAAATAAGGAAAATATTATTAAAAATACCCATCAAGAAATTGCCTATGATTTGCATACATCACGGGTGGTCATATCCAGGTTGCTGAAAAAGCTAGAGCAAATGGGAAAGATAGAGCTGCATAGAAATTATCTTGAAATAATTGATTTGTAGTTTTATGTAACACTTGTTACTGCGAGCCTGAGTGTCTCCCCATAAATTTGCCTTAAAACGAAATCAAAATCATGACACTACTAGAAATTTTTGGCTATATCAGCGCTTTAATTATTGGGATTTCTTTAGGCCTTATAGGTGGAGGAGGATCCATCTTAGCGGTCCCTGTTTTAGCTTATTTGTTTTTAATTAATGAAAAAGCAGCTACGGCGTATTCCCTTTTTATTGTTGGAGCAAGTGCTTTAGTAGGAGGTATTAAACAACATTTCAAGGGGTATGTTGATTGGAGGACTGCTTTTGTTTTTGGAGCGCCAGCCATTATTGGAGTGTCTGTTGTAAGACATTATGTTGTTCCAGCACTACCAGAAGTTTTGTTTGAAATAGGTTCTTTCGAGTTTACAAGAAGGATGGGAATGTTTGGACTTTTTGCTGCATTAATGATTCCGGCGGCGTTTTCTATGTTAAAAAACAAGAAAGTCAAAAAAGAATTAAAGGCTGTTGAAAAACAAGAAGTCAAATATAATTATCCACTAATTCTTTTAGAAGGATTAATTGTAGGAGGAATCACAGGAATGATTGGTGCTGGTGGTGGATTTTTAATTATTCCAGCCTTAGTGATCTTAGCCAATGTTGAAATGAAAGTGGCGGTAGGTACATCTCTTATTATCATTGCTTTAAAATCATTAATGGGCTTTTTCTTGGGAGATGCATTAACAATGAATATTGACTGGACCTTTCTTTTGGTCTTTACATTAATCTCTTTTGTCGGTATTTTTATCGGAAGCTATTTAAGTAATTTTATAGATGGTAAAAAACTAAAAAAAGGATTTGGATATTTCATTTTCGTAATGGCTTTTTTCATATTTTATATGGAATTCTTTGTGAAAAATTAAATGTAACCAAAGTTACTGAAAAGAAGGAGTTTACCTTTTAATTTTGAATTATATCAAATTAATTTAAATCTAATTACAATGAAAGTAGAACAAATTTATACCGGATGTTTAGCGCATGCCGCCTATTATATTGAAAATAATGGTGAAGCAGCGGTATTTGATCCGTTAAGGGAGGTAGGTCCCTATATTGACAGAGCTAAGGAAGATGGAGCTAAAATCAAATATGTTTTTGAAACTCACTTCCATGCCGATTTTGTAAGTGGTCACCTTGACCTAAGAGCAAAAACTGGAGCTGATATTGTTTTTGGACCTAATGCCAAACCAGGTTATGAAGCAATTGTAGCTGAAGATGCTCAAATATTTAAGGTTGGAAATTATCAAGTAAAAGTAATTCATACCCCTGGGCATACTATGGAAAGTACGACTTATCTTCTAATCGATGATAAAGGAAAGGAACACGGTATTATTACGGGTGACACTTTATTTATTGGAGATGTAGGACGACCTGATTTGGCCCAACATGTGGTGGCAGATTTGACAGAAGAGAAGTTGGCGGCTCATTTATTTGACTCCTTGCGTAATAAAATTATGCCTTTAAGTGATGACTTAATTGTTTATCCTAACCATGGAGCGGGTTCAGCTTGTGGGAAAAAAATGAGTACTGAGACAACAGATACTTTAGGAAATCAAAAGAAAACCAATTATGCTTTAAGAGCTGATATGACCAAAGAGGAATTCATTAAGGAATTGCTTACTGGGCTTACTACACCTCCTGGTTATTTTCCTCAGAACGTTTTAATGAACATCAAGGGGTATGAAAGTTTGGATACCATTATGGATCGCGCTACCAAAGCTTTAACGCCAGAGGAATTTGAGGTCATAGCCAATGAAACTGGGGCTTTGTTGTTAGATACTAGAGAGAATGAAGACTTTGCAAAAGGGTTCGTTCCAAATAGTATCAATATTGGTTTGGAAAGTAATTTCGCTATGTGGGTAGGAGAAATGATCCCCGATGTGAAACAGGAAATATTATTTATCACTTATCCAGGGAAGGAAGAAGAAACGATCACAAGATTATCTAGAGTGGGGTATGACCATTCTATAGGTTATTTAAAAGGTGGATTTGAAAGCTGGAAAGAAAGCGGAAAGGAAGTTGATTCTGTATCCCGAATTTCTCCTGAAGAGTTAGAAAAAAGATATGAAGACAAACCACTTATAATCGATGTCAGAAAAAAGAGTGAGTTTGATTCTGAACATATTATCGATGCGGTAAATGTACCTTTAAATGAAATTAATAAACACTTGTCCGAATTTCCGAAGGACAAACCATTTGTTTTACATTGCGCAGGAGGTTACAGAAGTATGATTGCAGCCTCTATTTTAAAACAAAGAGGATGGGAAAATTTTGTAGATGTTGAAGGAGGTCTTGATGAAATCTCTGCCAACACCCAAATTCCGAAAACAGATTACGTCTGTCCCACAACGTTATTATAAAGTACTCGTCAAAGTACCTACTCATTTTCTTAGAAAGCAGCATTGATTATGTCAATGCTGCTTTTTTTTGTGGGTATCACGTGAATGTAACCAATGTTACTGTAAGACAATAGGTTTGAAATTATTTTTGAAAATAAAATAGAACGAATGACTATAGAACAAATTTATACCGGATGTTTAGCTCAAGGAGCTTATTATATTGAAAGCAATGGTGAGGTCGCTATTATTGATCCGCTTAGAGAGGTTCAACCATATATAAAAAAAGCTAATTGCAGAAATGCTAAAATCAAATATATCTTTGAAACGCATTTTCATGCTGATTTTGTTAGCGGACACGTGACCCTTTCCAAGAAAACAGGAGCCCCAATTATATATGGTCCAAATGCGAACCCTAGTTTTGATGCTATTATAGCAAAAGATGGGCAAGAATTTTCTTTGGGGGCTGTTACCATTAAAGTTTTGCATACTCCAGGTCATACAATGGAAAGTACGACCTATTTGTTGCGAGATGAACATGGTAAGGATCATGCTATTTTTAGTGGAGACACCTTGTTCCTGGGAGATGTAGGAAGACCTGATTTAGCTCAAAAGGCTGCAGATATGACCCAAGAACAATTAGCAGAAACCCTTTTTGATTCCTTAAAGGATAAAATCATGCCTTTATCAGATGACGTGGTGGTTTATCCGGCACATGGTGCTGGTTCAGCCTGTGGTAAAAACATGATGAAGGAAACTGTAGATACCTTAGGTCACCAAAAGGAAATGAATTATGCTTTGAGAGCAGATATGACCAAAGAGGAGTTTGTAAGAGAAGTAACAGATGGTCTTTTGCCTCCACCTGAATATTTTCCTTTGAATGTCAAATTGAATAAAGAAGGTTATGAGGATATAGATAAGGTTTTGGCTCAAGGTACTAGAGCTTTAACACCTAATGAGTTTGAATTGGCAGCTAATGAAACAGGAGCTATTGTGTTGGATGTTAGATCTGAAGAAGAATTTTCAAAAGGTCATATCCCAAGGTCCATATTTATTGGCTTGGATGGCAATTTTGCACCTTGGGTAGGAGCATTGATAGCAGATATTGCTCAGCCCTTGTTGTTGGTAGTTGAAGAGGATCGTGTCGAAGAGGCAGTTACTAGATTGTCAAGAGTAGGATTTGACCAAACTTTAGGTTATTTAAAAGGTGGGTTTGAATCCTGGAAAACAGAATCAAAAGATTATGATTCGGTTTGCTCCATTTCTTCAGAAACCTTTAAGGAAATTATGGAAACTGAAGCACCCATTGAAGTTTTTGATGTTAGAAAGGAGAGCGAGTATTTTTCAGAGCACTTGTTGGATGTAGAAAATACACCTTTAGATTATCTTAATGATTATTTATCAAAGTTCCCTAAAGATGATACATTTTATCTGCATTGTGCTGGAGGCTATAGAAGTATGATTACAGCTTCAATTTTAAAAAGTAGAGGATATCATAATTTAATTGATATAAATGGGGGGATTGACGGTCTAAAAGAAGCGGGGGTTCCTGTTACAGATTATGTATGTCCATCCACTTTAAACCAATAAACCCAAACTCAATACATTAAACAAAAATTAGTAAGTATGTCATTTTTAAGTGATTTAATGGGGCTAGGTGCCCAGAATATAGAAGGAATAGATGTCCTTGAAATTTCAGAATATAAAAAGGCTATTCAAGACAATGTGCAACTGGTAGACGTCAGAACACCTGAAGAATACCAAAGAGGCACTATTAAAAATGCCTTGAATTTAGATTATTTTGATCAGGGATCTTTTCGAGAAGGTTTTGCCAAAATGGACAAATCAAAACCCGTTTATGTTTTTTGCAGATCAGGACAGCGTAGCTTCAATGCTGCAAAAGTTTTGAGAAAAATGGGATTTATTCAAATATATGATCTCAAAGGAGGATATCTCGCCTGGGAGAAAAATTTTTAATTCAAATGAAAACAGCAATAATAGTTCAAAATCTAAAATGTGGAGGTTGTGCAAAAACAATCATTTCCAAAGTGTCTGAAATACATAATATTTCTGACGTTGAGGTTGACGTGATGCAATCCAAAGTTTCTTTTCACAGTAATTCAGAAGCAGATAGTTTGAAGGTAAAGGAGACTTTAAAGTCCTTGGGATATCCATCGATTGATGAAGAAAATGGTCTAACAGCAAAAGCCAAGTCAATGGTAAGTTGTATGACAGGTAAAATAAGTTAATTATGAAAAAAATAGTGGCATTAGTAATGGTTTTTATAGGCTTGAATGCTTGTGAACAACCCGAAAAAAAAGAGAACTATCTAGCGGCAGACCGTGTAGAGACTAGTCGTGAAAATCATCCTGGGAAAGCACTTTTAGATTCTAAATGTGCAGTTTGTCACAGTCCTACGGCTACAATGGATAATAGGTTGGCTCCACCTATGCAAGCTGTGAAAATGCACTATTTGGGATCAGAAACTAGTAAAGAAGATTTTAAATCTGCGATTTGGGAGTTTGTTAAAGAACCTACTCTAGAAAAATCCCAAATGCCTGGGGCCGTAAGAAAGTTTAACTTGATGCCCAAACAAGCATTTAGTGAGGAAGACATTAGGTTGATTGCAGATTATATGTTTGAAAATGAATTGAACCAGCCAGAATGGTTTAAAGACCATCAAAAGCAGGGATGTCAGAACAAAAGACTTTAGGCAATAAGCCTTCTGCTGTAATTAAAACGCTAAATGAAGAATTTAAAAAGTTGTTTGTGGGGTATTTTATTACTTTTAGTAATACCACAGGCACAATCTCAAGATTCAAATTACAAGCATTATAGTAGTTGGAATACCCTAATCTTAGAAGGTGCTATAAGTGCTAAATATTATGTGAGTACCGAATTTAATTTTAGACGCACCAACTTTACGACGGATTGGGAGCAGTTTATTATTAGACCCTCATTTCATTATATTTCAAAAGAGGAAGTGGATCTCTCTATCGGATATTCATACATTAAAAATTATGCGTATTCAAGTTTTAGTACTAGACTTGATGTATTGGAAAATAATGTCTGGGAGCAGGTGATACTCAAAAATAAGTTTAAGAAATTCAATCTGGCGCATAGATTAAGATTGGAACAACGATTTAAAGATCGCTTGGTGAACAACCAAGGCATTTATCAAATTGAGGGAACTAAGTTTAATCATAGGTTCAGATACCGTTTCATAGTTAATATTCCCATTTTTAAAGAGGAATTGAAAACCAAATTGCAGGTTACGGCTTATGATGAGGTTTTATTAAATTTGGATCAAGGTGTAAGGCCTAAGTCCCTCAATCAGAATTGGATGTTCTTGGGATTGAAATATCGAATTAATGATAAGGTATCAATCAGAAGTGGGTATCACGATGTGTATTTGAAACTCAACTCAGATTCATTTGTGACAAATCATATTTGGGAAACCACTTTGACTTATAAAATTATTTAAAAATTTAAACGCAATTAGTTATGGCAAAATTTTCAGAAATAGTTGCTTCATCTCAACCTACTTTGGTTGATTTTTATGCAGATTGGTGTGGTCCGTGCAAAATGATGGCTCCTATCCTAGAACAGGTGAAAGAAAGCTTGGGTGATAAGGTTAGGATTATCAAAATTGACGTGGACAAGAATCAAGCCTTATCAGCAAAATATGCCATTAGAAGCATACCTACCCTTATGTTATTTAAGCAAGGGGAAATTTTGTGGAAACAACCTGGTGTTCTTCAAGAAAGAGATTTGACCCAGAAAATTCTAACATCCATTTAGGACTTTTATAATAAAGGATCAAAAGGAATCTAATGTTTTTGGTTAGATATAAGTGTAAATGTATGTTTTAGAGCATATTATTGCTTAACTTTAGGTGAACTATAAACTTGCTAAAAGATTAATGTCATGAAAAATAACATGGGAAATCCAGACAGGACCATTCGACTTTTATTGGCTGTCGTTTTTATTGCCTTAGGGTATTTTAATATCATAGAAGGTAC
Organism: Mangrovimonas sp. CR14; assembly: GCF_011764015.1. Taxonomy (NCBI): domain Bacteria; kingdom Pseudomonadati; phylum Bacteroidota; class Flavobacteriia; order Flavobacteriales; family Flavobacteriaceae; genus Mangrovimonas; species Mangrovimonas sp. CR14. The sequence continues at coordinate 26,134 of NZ_JAAFZY010000004.1, forward strand.
GATTGCAATTATTCTGTACGTTTTGGCCGCAGTTTTTATCCTAACCAGCTTGGTCGGTTTTTGCCCGCTATATCCTATTTTAGGAATAAATACTTGTAAGAAATAGATTGTAGTCAGATTTCTAAGTTCTTTGTAAATAAACAATCTGTAACAAAGGTTACTGAATAAATTGTGACCTTGAGGTATCTTTATAGTGTAAAATTTTGACGAGATGAAATCACATTATCAAATACTTATTATTGGAGGAGGGACGGCTGGTATTATGACTGCAGCCCAATTTAAAAATCAAAATAAAAATTTTGATGTTGCAATTATAGAGCCATCAGATACCCATTACTATCAACCTGCTTTTACTTTGGTAGCAGCTGGGACTTATGATTATGAAGATACCTCAAAGCCTATGAAAGAGGTTATTCCTTCTGGGGTGACTTGGATTAAGGATTTTGCAACTGGATTTATTCCAGAGAATAATACTGTTTCAACCAAAGATAATGGAGATATTTCCTATGATTATCTAGTTGTTGCACCAGGATTGGTGATGGCACCAGAGCTCATTGAAGGACTTCCTGAAGCTATGGAGAAAGGAGTGGTTTGTAGTATTTATACCAATCCAAAACATGTATGGGAAACCTTGAAAAATTTTAAAGGAGGTAATGCCGTGTTTACCCAGCCAACAACGCCAATAAAATGTGGTGGGGCACCACAAAAAATAGCTTACTTATCTGCTGATTATTTCAGAAAACATGATCTTTTAGATAAAACTAATGTGGTATTTGCTACCCCAGGTAGTGTTATTTTTGGTGTGAAACCCATTAAAAAAACATTAGAGAAGGTTATCAATAGATATGGTATGCATTTTAAACCTTTTTATGCTCCAGTGAAGATTGATGCGGATAAGAAATTGGTTTATTTTAAAAATGTTGACCCTGATGAAAGCAATTGTTATGTGACTGAAGACAATTCTTTAGGAGAAAAAATGTCTGGAGAAACAGTAGTTGAAATGCCATTTGATATGTTGCATTTAGCACCACCTCAAACAGCACCAAAATTTGTTAAGGAATCAAGTCTGGTAAACGCTGATGGCTGGTTAGATGTTGACTTACACTCGTTACAACATAACAAGTATGAAAACATATTTGGCTTGGGAGATGTTGCAGGGTTGCCAACCGCAAAAACAGGGGCTGCAGTTAGAAAACAAGTGCCTGTAGTAATTGATAACATAAAAAAACTTATGGCGTCACAGAAAGCAACCAACAAGAAATATAACGGATATTCTTCTTGTCCTTTGATAACTGGATATGGTAAAATGGCTTTGGCTGAATTTGACTATGACGGCAATTTTACTCCAGACCCTAAGTTAAAACAAATGCTGATTTTTGATAGTTCTAAGGAGCATTATAGATTGTGGTTGTTGAAAAAATATGGATTGCCTTATTTGTATTGGAACAAAATGTTAAAAGGCCAAAATGTATAATTAGATTGATGTAATTAGATTTTTAGTTAGGTAGGGAAGAGATGGTAGAATCCATCTCTTCTCTTTTAATGATATTTAAGTATGAAAGACTTTTGGAATAACAGATATCAAGAAGATGAGTATACCTATGGGACAAGGCCCAATGAATATTTTAAGGAAAAGTTGCGGGATTTAAATCAGGGAATCCTTCTATTACCTGCCGAAGGTCAAGGTAGAAATGCGGTTTATGCCGCATTACAAAATTGGGAGGTTACGGCCTTTGATTACAGTGAAGTAGGAAGGAAGAAAGCACTTGAATTGGCTAAGAAGAATGGGGTGGAATTTAATTATCAAGTCTGCGATGCTCTAGATTTTGAATCAGAAACACTGTTTGATGTGATAGGATTTAGTTTTACTCATTTTCCTGTATCCATCCAAAAACAAGTATTCCAAAACCTATTGAAATTTTTGAAGCCAGGGGGACATGTGATTTTTGAGGGTTTTTCAAAAGAACAATTGAATTTTAGTTCCGGTGGACCAAAAGATAAAGATATGTTGTTCTCACGGGATGAAGTAAAGGACTATTTTGATGGTTTGGAATTTTTAGAATTGAGAAAAGATTTTATTGTTCTTGATGAGGGTGATTATCATCAAGGTGAAGCCTCAGTCATCAGGTTTTTTGCAAAAAAGCCTTTTGAAGTATGAAATGATAGTTAGAGTTTTTTTACTAGAAATCACTTGTGTTATATTTTTAATTACAGCCAGAAATGAAGTTTTATTATTGGTATTTATGGCTGTGTTCCTTAGTTAAATTCTTAAATTTGATCAGCTAAAATTAATTGCCTTTATGGAGGATATGCTTTTCTACGATCGAATGCAATTTGCGTTCACAATAACCTTCCATTATTTATTTCCACAACTTACCATGGGACTGTCTTTAATGATTGTCTACTTTAAATGGAAATATCTTCGGTCTCATTTGGAGAAGTACAATGATGCCGCCAAGTTTTGGATGAAAATTTTTGCTCTTAATTTTGCTATGGGAGTGGTGACAGGAATCCCTATGGAATTTCAATTTGGAACCAATTGGGCTAAATTTTCGGAACTAACAGGAGGTATTATAGGTCAAACCTTGGCTATGGAGGGGATGTTTTCCTTTTTCTTGGAATCTTCTTTTCTTGGTTTGTTTCTATTTGGAGAAAAACTTTTAGGCCATAAACTTCATTTTGTAACTGGTTTTTTGGTTTTTCTTGGCTCTTGGGCAAGTGGTTTCCTTATCATTGCCACTCATTCCTGGATGCAATATCCGGTGGGATATGAGATTCTAGAAAACGGAAAGTTTGTTTTGAACAATTTTTCAGCACTATTTTCAAATCCTTGGTTGTGGCCCTCATTTTTACATAATCAAGCTGCTTCTGTAGTGACTAGTTCCTTTGTAGTAACTGCTGTTGGAGCCTTCTATGTATTGAATAATAAACATCTTGAGTTTGGAAAATTATTCCTAAAAACGGGTATTATTTTTGGTTTGATTTCAACAATTTTGGTAGCATTTCCTACTGGAGATTTAGCAGCTAAAAATGTGGTGGAGCATCAACCGGTAACCTTTGCTGCTATGGAAGGTATTTTTGAAACAGAAGATGGGGGTTCTGAAATAATCCTTATAGGACAACCTAATATCTTAGATAAGAAGTTAGACAATAAAATTGCGGTCCCTAATATATTAAGCTTTTTGACCTATCAAAAGTGGGATGCTGAAATTAAAGGATTAAATGAATTTGATGCCGACTTGTATCCAACCAATATTCCTGGATTGTATTATTCTTACCACATTATGGTGGGTCTGGGAACCATTTTTATTGGGTTAATGCTTTTAGCTTTTATACAGTTGAAGCGAAAAAAACTATTTCAAACCAACAAGTTATTATGGGCGCTATTGTTTATGGTTCCTTTTCCGTATATAGCCAATACCACAGGTTGGTATACGGCAGAACTGGGTAGACAACCATGGTTGGTCTATAATTTATTGAGAACCTCAGAAGGGGCCTCACCAACAGTGTCTTCAGGGAATACCTTGTTTACGCTTTTAGGGTTTATCGGCCTTTATTTACTGTTAGGCATGTTGTTTTTAATTTTAGTGGGGAAAATTATTTATAAAGGGCCACATCCCGTAAAATCGTAATTATGGAATTATTTTGGTATATCGTACTTATGTTTATGTTAGCCATATATGTGGTTTTAGATGGTTATGACTTTGGAGCTGGTATTATTCATTTGTTTTTCGCAAAATCAGAGGAAGATAAAAAAGCAATTACTAAATCTATAGGTCCATTTTGGGATGCTAATGAGGTCTGGTTGATTGCTTCTGGGGGTGTTTTGTTTTTTGCTTTCCCTACATTGTATGCCTCTTCATTCAGTGGTTTTTATTTGCCTTTAATGATGATTTTGTGGTTGTTAATTTTTAGAGCCGTTGGTTTGGAATTGAGAGGGCAAGTTCACAATAAAATGTGGGAAAGTATCTGGGATAAGGCATTTGGCATCTCAAGTTTATTGTTGGCATTGTTTTTTGGAATAGCTCTAGGAAATGTGGTAAGAGGTGTGAACTTGGGAATGGTTGAAAATGGAGTGTCTGCACATGAACCTCATTACTTTTTTCTGCCATTATGGAATCCTACTTTTAGTCCGAAAGCGGTGCATTTGGGTATTATCGATTGGTTTACCATTCTTCTGGGGATAATTGCTGTTGTTATTTTAACCATCCATGGAGCCAATTGGATCATTTTTAAAACCAATTCTTCTTTGAATAAGAAATTAAGAAAGGCCATATTTATTTTGAACTTTGTTCTAATGGCTTTGGTAATTGTTTCTGTTTTAACATGGCATATTATTGAACCCAATCCATTTGATAATTTTATAAAGAACCCATATTTATGGGTGTTTCCAGTTTTAATGGTTGTCGGGCTATTGGGATTGTTTCGTATTAGAAGCTTTAAGAAGGACGGTACAGGACTTATTTTCTCAACATTATTTCTTGTTGGTGGTTTTGCATCAACTGCGGCTTCCATCTTTCCAAACTTGTTGCCATCTACCAATTCTTTAAACCCCTCATTAACTATTTACAATATGGCAGCCGATGATTATGGGTTGTCAGTAGGGATTAAGTGGTTTGCTGTTGCGATTCTATTAGTCGCAGTTTATTTTTTCATTCAATACAAGGTTTTTAAAGGTAAGATGGATCATGTGAGCTATGGAGAACACTAAGTTTTTGGGTGATTAAGTAACAAATGTTACATACAATAGGCTTATATTGCCGTTACTTTGTACAATAATTAATTTGAATAAAATTATGGATTTTATTTTGGAGCCATGGCCTTGGTATGTGTCTGGGCCATTAATAGCGTTTGTGATGTTTCTACTTTTAAAAGTAGGAAAGGAATTTGGAATGTCTTCTAATTTGAGAACTTTGTGTACCATATGTGGTGCAGATAAGAATTGTGAGTTCTTTTGCTTTGACTGGAAGAAGCAACGTTGGAATTTGGTGGTGGTTGTAGGCACAATCATTGGAGGTTTTATTGCCTCTCATTATTTATCTAACTCCACAGCAGTTGATATCAGTGCTAATTCTATTGCTTCTTTAAAGGAGTTGGGTTTTGACAGTGCAGGCTCTTCTTATTTGCCTTCAGAAATGTTTGATTTGTCTGTTTTATCAAATTTTAAAATCTTGTCATTATTGATTATTGGAGGTTTTCTTATTGGATTTGGATCAAGATATGCAGGTGGATGTACTTCGGGTCATGCTATTTCGGGTTTGAGTAATTTACAATTACCTTCATTAATTGCTGTTATAGGCTTCTTTATTGGAGGTTTGGTGATGGTGCATTTATTATTCCCATTAATATTTTAAATTATGATGAAGAAAACAATAACATATTTGGTGATAGGAATGCTGTTTGGAATTACCATGTTTAAATCAGAAGCGGCTTCATGGTTTAGGATTTATGAAATGTTTCAATTTGATGCTTTCCATATGTATGGTATAATTGGATCTGCATTGGCTATAGGCGTAGTTATGGTTCAAGTCATTAAAAGAAAACATATAAAAGATACAACTGGAAAGGAAATTAGCTTTTCGCCTAAGGACATGAGTATTAGCCGCTATTTAATAGGAGGCATTATTTTTGGACTGGGATGGGGACTTGCAGGAGCCTGTCCGGGTCCTATGTTTACTTTATTGGGAGCAGGGTTTCTGCCAATCTTGGTAGTGATCGTATCTGCTCTTTTAGGAACTTATGTTTACGGATTATTAAGAAATAAATTACCACACTAAGAACTAGGTAATTATTAATAGCAATGAACCACGGAATCTTTTCGTGGTTTTTTTTAGTCTAAGGCTTGTTTGGTCACATAAGCCCGCCACCCAATAATAGCTAATTGCCATTTTTTAGCTTTTGCAAGATCTAATTTTTGTTTGGTGAAACTTGGTAAGACGTATTTATTTATTGAAGCTAAAAATTTAAAAAACCTGGATTTCATGTTTCGTAATACTCTGTGATGTTTAAAAATAGTAAAACTTATTCTAGAACTAAGTTTTACAGAAACATTTTTAGAACATTGAACAAATAAGGTCAATGAGATACAAAGCAATAGCGATCATAATTTTGAGGTTTTAAAGGTTAATAGTTTAATTGTTTTTTCAATATACAATGACCGAATAATTGTCTCCAAATGTTTTGCTTGAAATTGATGAAATTGATTTCTGATTTAAAAGTGTTTTAGGTGTTTTTGATTTCAAAAAGGAGCCTTAGTGCCTTGAATATGGTTTTAAAATATAGTATGAATTCGTCCTTTGAGTTTTGTTTTGTAACTTTTCTAGGTGATTTTTGATGGTTTTTTGGTTTTATGTTCTAAAAATGGACACATTTTGAATGGTTTTGGGTGTACTTCATCTTTCTATGTGAAGAAAACAGTAGTTGTTTAGGAAAGAGAAAGAATCGCCATGAAAGCAAAAAACCAGCTAAATTTAGCTGGTTTTAAATAAATAAATTTTATTTTTCTTTACTTCGTTTTAATGCTTATGACACCATCTTTGGCCTTATCACCGTATGTTTCAACTGCTTTTTCGCCCTTGAGCACATCAATAGATTCAATTTTCTCTTTATCCATTTTCGAGACATCCTCTTTCGAGACTTCCTTTCCGTTGATTAAGTAAAGCGGATTTGCATTTGATGGACTGGTGAAGTAGAAATCACCAGATTTTTCTGAGTCAATTTCAATCTTTACATCTTCATCAGAGGTCCAAATCATAGGTTGATCTTCAGATTTGGTAACCCAAACATTCTTTGACACTTTTCCATCTTTATCGGTTTTTATTTCAATTATTTCATGTGAATTTTTTTTTCGAAATTTAGTTGTACCCGCAACTTTGACTGTTTGTTTTTCTCCATCTTCATCTATAAAGATCATATCGCTTTCTCTAATTCCATCAACCTTGATTTCTACCGTGTCATCCTGAGGCTTTCTTAAGACATATATATGTTCTCCCTTTTCTTTTTGTTTCCAATTACCGATTGATATTTTGTTGCCATCTGAATTGTATTGAATAACGATAGGGCTTATGGGAGTACTTGTTGATATTTGATAATTGGCGCTTAAATTGGTTCCCTTGGCCGTTATTTTAATTGCTATTATTTCACCTGTTTCGTTACGCTTAATTCCTTTGAATTTAATTTCAATACCTTCCTTTTTGAAATCATTCTTGACCTTGACCAAGTCTGCTTCCGTGAAATCCTTAGTAATAATTATTTCTGTGATGGTTTTATTTTGGTCAAAGGAAACCTTTCCATTAAAAATAATTGCTCCATCCTTCGCTTGATTACCGTAGGTTTTAATAGCTTCTTTTTTTGGTATAAGTGTGATAGAGCTGTCTACAGTAAATTGTTTGGAGGGAATTTGGTGTTCTTTTAAAGGTTTTCCATTAACAATGTAAAGTGGAGAGTCTCCTAACGTCTTTTTCTCTTTTTCCACTTCTTTTAACATTCCTATGGTTCTTTCTCCCAAAAGCACGGTTGGATTCGATTGGGGAAAACGTTTATTGTCTGCTAATTGAAATAAAATGTCATCGCCATCACCCTGTTTTGAAATTTTAAAGGAAGCAATCCCTTCTGCATTATCTTGTTTATTAATAGTTAGGCGTTTGGTAAATTTTGAATCATTAAACTTTTTGGTGCTGATAGAAATCGTTTCAATAAGCTGCTTTGAATTCCTTGTAAGATCTGTAAATTTAAATTGTAAATTCTTGTTGGTGAACATACGCTCTATCTTATTCAATTCTTGAGTGGTTGATGAAGCCCTCACGGTTATTTGATTGGTATTAGTAGGCTCTGTCTTCTTGGTTAGAAACACCTCCTTGGTATTAAAGCTCATAAGAAATCCTGCCAAAAGGGGAAGAATAAGGAAGTATTTCCATGCCTTAATTTTACTTGACTTTGATTTTTGTAACATAACTATTCGTTTTTTGATTAATGAATTATAAAAGGGGTTGGCCAGAGCCATGTGATGATTTTTGAGACTTGTTTTTAAAAGTAATCTTTGATAGGTCTTTTGACATTGAGATGATTTTTGCGTTTCCTTATCAGCTATAAACTCCAAATTTTGTTTTAGTGATTTTTTGTAAATCCATGAAATAGGATTAAACCAGAATATAATGCAAGTCAGTTCCATAAATAGGACATCTAGGGAGTGGTATTGTTTTGCGTGAGCCTTTTCGTGGTTTATGATTAATTTGAGTTCACTTAGGTGAAATTGTTTTGGATGGTAAAAAATCCATTTAAAGAAAGAAAAAGGCGAAATGGGATCTATGGTTTCTACCATTTTGAAATTTTCAGAACTTTTTACATTCCCTCGTTTTATCAGGCCAAAAATTGAAGTAATCTCTATTAAAAATTTACCTAATAAAAGAATGGTGACCGTAAAATAGGTATAAGGTATAAGAATAAGCCAATTGAACTTAGAGGTAAATTCAGTAGGTTCGATCAAGACACCTTGTGGTAGGTCTGAATTTATTAATTGAGGCTCTATTTCAACATAGATAGGTATGAGGATATTAGGTAAAATGATGGCACATATAATCCCTGTCAGCAAAAATAACCGATTGCTTTGAAAGAAAGTTTCCTGTTTTAGGAATAAGAAATAAACCAAATAGAAAATGGTTAAGATGCTCGAAGCCTTAATGAAATATTCCATATCATTGCTTATTTTCGATTAAATCGATTATTTCCTTAAGCTCCTCTACACTTATTTTTTCTTCTTTGGCAAAAAAGGAAACGACATTTTTATAAGAATTATTGAAAAAGCTTTCAATGGCCGTGTTCATGAATTTCTTTTTGTAATCCTCTTTAGAAACAATAGGGTAGTACTGGTGGGTCTTGCCATAGGCATTATAGGTTACATAGCCCTTATCTTCTAAGTTCCTAATTATGGTGGAAAGGGTGTTGTAATGCGGCTTATCGTCATGAATTTCAGCTAAAACATCTTTTACAAAGGCTTTTTCTAGTCTCCATAAAATGTGCATAATTTCTTCTTCTTTGTTTGTGAGCTTTTGCATAACGATCTAAAATTTGATTGTTCGAATTCAAACGTATAACTAAAAAAATAGTTATGCAACTATATTTGTAGTTTTTTAACTATTTTTTTAGTTTTTTTAGGAGGGAGAAAAAAAAACGTGCCATCGGCACGTTTTTAACTCTTAACTAACTAACTATTTATGAAAACAACTACATGGTCATGTAGTATACTTTAATCTCATTTAAATTTCTTATTCAAAATTACAACGGAAGTTTGATTTCTGTAAAAGTTTAACATGACTTTAGGTCGAAAATGGACCGATTTGTTAATAATTGTGAAAGAAAATTACGGGAATTTTAAAATGACATGATTTCCCTTTTTTTTAGTTCCATTGTGAAAAGAAATTCATGTTGTATATCTTCGCACAAAAATGTAATATGAGTTTTGTCTGGGTGCTTTTAGGGCTTTTACTTTTAGTTGTAGGAGGAGAATTTTTGGTAAGGTCGTCAGTTGCACTATCTTTTAAGTTGAAATTGTCTAAACTGGTCATTGGGATGACCGTTGTGTCGTTTGCAACTTCAGCACCAGAATTATTGGTGAGTCTTCAGGCTGCCTTAGATGGTTCTTCAGATATTTCTTTGGGGAATGTTATAGGTTCTAATATAGCCAATATAGGCTTGGTTTTAGGAGTGACAGCAGTAATTTCGCCCTTGATAGTCGACCGCAGTTTTTTCAAATTAAATTGGCCCATGATGATGATAATGTCTCTGTTGCTCTATGTTTTTTTAAAAAACGATCAGTTATTGAGTAAATGGGAGGGTGTGTTTTTTATGGCTATTTTGATCCTATTTTTAATCATTCTGATAAGGGATTCCAGAAAGAATTTAACAATTAATTTGGAAGAGGTAGACGATGCTTTAAAAGAGGTATCTGGCTTTAAAATTTTTATGTGGTTGTTGATAGGTGCTTTGGCATTATATTTTGGAAGTGAATGGTTGGTTTTTGGAGCCAAGGAATTGGCTTTAGCGCTTGGGGTCTCTGAATATGCTATTTCAGTTACAGTGATTGCTATTGGTACGAGTGTTCCAGAACTTGCGGCATCGGTGATAGCGGCATTGAAAAAGGAAAAGGCCATATCGCTTGGTAATTTGATAGGGTCCAATATTTTTAATATTTGTTCTGTTTTGGGGCTAACAGCTATCATTAAACCAATTCAAGTTAATCCCGCAACTCCTGAAATTCTATCCACTAATATCTTTTGGATGATAGGAATTGCTGCTGTACTTTTACCTATGGTATATATCCCACGTCGATTTGAAATTTATAGATATAAGGGTTTTGTTCTATTAGGAGCCTACATTTTATTTGTTTATATGGCTATAAAATAAGTTTGTTTGTAGTAGTATTTAAAATAAAAAAAAAGCTTACGGTATCGTAAGCTTTTTTTTATTATGAACAAATTAATGAGGCAGTCTAGTCTAAAATAGCAGATTTAACTGTTTTAACAATTCTACCTGCAATTTTATAAGGATCACCATTAGAAGCTGGACGACGGTCTTCTAACCATCCTTTCCATCCTTTTTCTACAGTGATAATAGGAATTCTTATAGAAGCTCCTCTATCTGATACGCCATAGCTGAAATCATTAATTGAAGCGGTTTCGTGTTTTCCAGTTAAACGTTGGTCGTTAAACTCTCCATAAACTTCAATATGTTCTTTAGTCACTGGTCTGAAAGCTTCGCAAATTTTCATGTAGGTTTCTTTGTCTCCACATGTTCTCAATACTGAATTAGAGAAGTTCGCGTGCATTCCAGAACCATTCCAGTCTCCTTTAACAGGTTTTGGATGGTATTCAATATAATAACCGTATTTTTCAGTTAAGCGGTCAAGTAAGTAACGGGCAATCCAAATTTCATCTCCTGCTTTCTTAGCTCCTTTTGCAAACAATTGGAATTCCCACTGACCTGAAGCGACTTCTTGGTTAATTCCCTCGAAGTTTAATCCGGCATCTATACATAAATCAGCATGTTCTTCAACAAAGGCTCTTCCGTGGGTGTTTAACCCCCCTACAGAGCAATAATATAATCCCTGTGGTCCTGGATATCCACCTACTGGAAATCCTAATGGCAATTGTGTTTTCTTATCCATGATGAAGTATTCCTGTTCAAAACCGAACCAAAAATCATTATCATCATCGTCAATAGTAGCTCTTCCATTTGATTCGTGAGGAGTTCCATCAGCGTTTAAAACTTCTGTCATTACTAAGTATCCATTTTTTCTTGTAGGATCTGGATAAATTGCAACCGGTTTTAAAAGGCAGTCAGATGACCCGCCTTCTGCTTGTTTAGTAGAACTTCCATCAAATGACCAAATTGGGCAGTCTTCCAGCTTCCCGCTAAAGTCATCTTCAACTTTGGTTTTACTTCTCATGTTTTGAGTTGGATAGTAACCATCTAACCAAATATACTCAAGTTTAGATTTTGCCATTTTTTAAATTAATTTTTGATAATTCAATAATGGGGCAAATATATGTTATTTTAACTTATCTGCTATTTATGAAGGGTGGTTTTTGATAAATTTTACATTTCTTTTTAGAGTGCCCTATGAAAGATGGGGGTGTGTTTGATAAATTTTAATTTTGATAGGCTTCAGGTGAATATTTGTTAATAATTATGTCTTAATCTGTTTTTTTCGTAATTTCTTAGCTTTTAATATTGTAATCAGAATAATAATTTTTCTATATGTCAACTTTAAGATTTCATGCTTTAAAAGAAGCTATTAATAAAAGACCATTAAGTGTCTCTGAAGATGAGCGTAGGTCTTCAATTTTTGGTAACCACGTATTTAACGAGCACTCCATGCTTCAGTATCTGACTAAAGAGGCCTATACTAGTGTCATGGATGCTATTAGGAAGGGGGCTAAAATTGATAGGGTAGTATCAGAGCATATTGCTACAGGAATGAAGGAATGGGCAATATCAAAGGGAGCAACGCATTACACGCATTGGTTTCAACCGTTGACGGGTTCTACAGCAGAGAAGCATGATGCCTTTTTTGAGCCAATAGGCGGGGGGCAGGCAATAGAGAAATTTGGTGGCGGACAGTTGGTTCAACAAGAACCTGATGCTTCTAGTTTTCCAAATGGAGGTATAAGAAACACTTTTGAGGCGAGAGGTTATACGGCTTGGGATCCTACTTCTCCCGCTTTTATTTATGGGACAACGCTTTGTATACCTACGGTATTTGTAGCATATACAGGTGAAGCTTTAGATTATAAAACCCCGCTTTTAAGAGCGCTTCAAGCTGTGGATAATGCTGCGGTAGAGGTTTGTAAATATTTTGATAAAAATGTAAAGAAAGTAAATGCCTCCCTGGGTTGGGAGCAGGAGTATTTTCTTATTGATAGTGGTTTGGCGGCATCCAGACCAGATATAGTACAAACCGGAAGAACCTTGTTAGGGCATTCTGCTGCAAAGGGGCAGCAATTAGATGATCATTATTTTGGTACTATTCCCAATAGAGCGATGGCTTATATGCGTGATTTAGAGCATCAGTGTATGTTGTTGGGTATTCCGGTAAAGACCAGGCATAATGAAGTGGCGCCTAACCAATTTGAGTTGGCTCCAATTTATGAAGAAGCTAATTTGGCTGTAGATCATAATTCCCTTTTAATGGATGTCATGGAGAAAGTGGCAGAGCGTCATAATTTTAAAGTTTTGCTTCATGAAAAGCCGTTTGCAGGAGTTAATGGTTCAGGAAAGCATAACAACTGGAGTTTAAGTACAGATACTGGAGTTAATTTGCTTGGTCCAGGTAAAACACCTATGAGTAACTTGCAATTTCTCACCTTCTTTATAAATACCATAAAGGCGGTCTATGATTATGAAGAGTTGCTTAGGGCTTCTATAGCCTCTGCCAGTAATGACCATCGTTTGGGGGCCAATGAAGCGCCTCCTGCTATTATTTCTGTTTTTATAGGTGAGCAATTGACTAAGGTGTTGGATGAATTGGAGAATGTCACTTCTGGAAAACTTTCACCAGAAGAAAAAACAGATCTTAAATTGAATGTTGTTGGAAAGATTCCTGAAATTTTATTGGATAATACAGATAGGAATCGGACTTCTCCTTTCGCATTTACAGGGAATAAATTTGAGTTCAGGGCTGTAGGTTCAAAATCAAATTGTGCCAGTCCGATGACCGTTTTAAATACGATTGTTGCCAGACAATTAATCGATTTTAAAGGGGAAGTTGATAAGCTTATCGCTAAGAAAAACCTAAAAAAGGATGAGGCGATATTTAATATATTAAGAGAGTATATCAAAAAATCCCGTAACATTTTGTTTGAGGGTAATGGGTACAGTGAAGCTTGGGAAAAGGAAGCGCACAAACGTGGTTTAAGCAATAATAAGACAACTCCCGAAGCCTTAAAGGTTAAGATTTCCAAGGAAGCCATCAAGTTGTTTAAAGATCTTGGTGTCATGAATGAAGTGGAGTCTAAGGCAAGGTATGAGATTGAAGTGGAAGAATATATCATGAGACTTCAAATAGAAAGTAGAGTGCTGGGTGATATTGCAAGAAATCATGTGGTCCCCACCGCAGTTAGATATCAAAATTTGCTTATAGAAAACGTGAGAGGACTAAAGGAGATATATGGAAAGGATTATAAAAAATTAGCGAACGAGCAATTAAGTCTTATTGAAGATATATCATCACATATTGCGGCAATCAATTCCAATGTCACTAAAATGATAGAGGAACGAAAAACGTTGAATCAATTGGTTGATCTTGATAAAAAGGCCCATGGTTATTGCGAAAATGTTAAGCCTTACTTAACGGAGATAAGATACCATTGTGATAAATTGGAGCTGGAAGTTGATGATGAGCTTTGGCCTCTTACCAAGTATAGAGAACTACTATTTACCAAATAAGCTTTGGTGTTTTTTTAATCATATAAACCCGTATTTTTTACGGGTTTTTTTTGAGTGTTGCATTTCATCTTGATTTCATGTGCGATTAACGAAAAGGAAAAGTATGACAAATATCATAGGATATTTATTTGTATTTTAGTACTGCTATTAATCAATTCTTAATTTAACATGAAAAGGCTTATTGTAAGCGTTCTTATGCTTATGGCTGCAACCTTAATTTTTTCTCAAAGGTCAGTTGATAAGAAAGTTGCGAAAACAAACCTAGACGAAATTCACTTGGAGCAAATGCAAGGAAAATAATATTCTTACGTTCCAAATTGAAGAGACGAGGATCTGTTGCTATTATGGGCGATAGATCTTTTTTTATTTATATTTTTAAGAAGGGAGAATGGGATTCATTTCTATTTTCATTTCAGTTTCTATTTTTTTTGAAAAAATTCCAAAACGATTCTTCAGCGTTAAATAAATTACAATTATTACTTTTGCATTTCAAACCAAACTTATGAGCGAAGAAGTAAGCAAAAGATATTCTCAGAGAGGTGTTTCGGCTTCAAAGGAGGATGTTCACAATGCCATTAAAAATATTGATAAAGGATTGTTTCCTAAGGCTTTCTGTAAAATTGTTCCAGATTATTTAACCAATGATGATGATTATTGTTTGGTTATGCATGCAGATGGTGCTGGAACTAAGAGCTCTTTGGCTTATATGTATTGGAAGGAGACTGGGGATTTGTCTGTTTGGAAAGGAATTGCTCAAGATGCTTTAATAATGAACGTGGATGACCTTCTATGTGTTGGGGCTACTGATAACATTATGCTCTCCTCAACGATAGGGAGAAACAAAAATTTGATTCCTGGAGAAGTGATATCTGCCATAATAAATGGTACAGAGGAACTTATTTCTGAGTTGAAGGAGTTTGGAGTAACCATACATTCTACGGGTGGAGAAACTGCTGATGTAGGGGATTTAGTTAGGACGATTATTGTGGATTCAACCGTAACTGCTCGAATAAAAAGAAATGCTGTTATAGATAATTCAAATATTGAAGAAGGCGATGTGATTGTGGGGCTGGAATCATTCGGTCAAGCTACTTATGAAAAAGGATATAATGGTGGTATGGGTAGTAATGGGCTGACATCTGCGCGTCATGATGTTTTTCATAACTATTTAATGAATAAGTACCCTGAAAGTTTTGATCCTTCTGTTCCGGAAGAGTTGATATATTCTGGAGGTGTGAAATTGACCGATGCTGTTGAAGGTTCGCCAATCGATGCGGGTAAATTGGTTTTGTCGGCTACCAGAACTTATGCTCCAATAATAAAAGCTATTCTTTCTAAATACGATAAAGAGTCTTTGCATGGAATGGTGCATTGTAGTGGTGGAGCTCAAACTAAAATACTTCATTTCGTTGAGAATCTTCATATTGTAAAAGATAATATGTTTCCGGTTCCGCCGTTGTTTAAATTGATACAGGAGCAGTCTAATACCGACTGGAAAGAAATGTACCAGGTATTTAACTGTGGGCACAGAATGGAATTGTATGTGAAGCCAGAGATTGCAGATGATATTATAGCAATTTCAAAATCATTTAACGTTAATGCTCAAATCATTGGTAGAGTGGAGGCTTCTGAAGTCAAAAAATTAACTATCAAAAGTGAATTTGGAGAATTTAATTATTGATTGAATGCAGAAATTTGTTAAAGGACTTATTCTCCTTTTGGTTGTTCTTTGTTCGAAAAATATGGTGGGGCAACCGGACTCCCTTTTTTTTGAAAAAGAAAAGCTGAAAACTGAGGAGCCACTTTGGACACTTAAAAATAAGGCTGGTGTTGATATAACTCAGGTGGCATTTGTGAATTGGAATGCCGGGGGTACCAACTCTATTTCTGGGTTACTAGGGTTTGAAAGCTCACTGAAGTATGAGACGAAGAACTTAACATGGGTTAACGTAGCAACAGCACGATATGGTGTTAATAAGCAGGAGGAGCAAACGCTAAGGAAGACTGATGATTTAATGGATATCACGTCAAACTTAGGGTATCGAAGAGATACTTTAAGTAATTGGTATTTCTCTGCACGATTCAATTTTAAGTCCCAGTTTTCCAATGGTTATAATTATCCAGATACCGAAAATGCTATTTCTAGATTTATGGCTCCAGGTTATTTATTTCTTGGGGGCGGTATGGAATATGGCAAGAATATAGAAAAGTTTTCAATGTATTTTTCACCCTTAACCCTCAAGTCAACCTTCGTTTTAGATGAGCGTTTGGCAAATTTGGGGTCTTTTGGTGTGGATCCAGCTGTTTATGATGAAGAGGGTAACCTAATCCGGAGAGGTCAAAAAGTGAGGCGTGAATTAGGGATTTTGTTTACAAGCGCTTATGAATCACAGATTTTCTACAATATCTATCTCAAGAATGGGATTAGCCTTTATACAGATTACATCAATAACTTTGGAAATGTGGATGTAGATTGGCAGGTTAGTCTAGATTGTAAAGTGAATAACTACGTACGGGCCACTTTGGCATCACACCTCAAGTATGATGATGATATTAAAATCCTTGAAGAAGCTGAGGATGGGGATTTGGTGGAGAAAGGCGCTAGAATTCAGTGGAAACAAATTTTAGGACTAGGAGTAGTAGTAGATTTTTAGTTCGTATTTCCAAAAAAACATCCAAATTAATTTTAAACAAAAAATAAAAATTTGTCAACTTTTTTATGTTGATAAATAAATAACTTATTGATAATTAATAAATTAACACATTTATCTTGATAACTTTCTGATATTTATCATGTGTGGTGTTTTAAATTTTTAGTAAGTTCACATATCGAAATTCGATTTGTTCAATACTCATATTAATCCAAACAAACTATTACTAAATGAAGACAGATACAGTTGGCGTGTCTAAGAAGACTTATACACCAGAAGAAGCATTTGAAGCATCCCTCAAATATTTTAAAGGAGATGATTTAGCTGCAAGGGTTTGGGTGAATAAGTATGCTCTCAAAGATTCTGAAGGGCATATTTATGAATTAACCCCAGATGATATGCATCGCAGAATTGCAAAAGAACTTGCAAGAGTTGAGGCAAAATATCCCAATCCATTGACGGAAGATGAGGTGTTTGATTTGATTAAGGAATTTAAGTATATCGTTCCTCAAGGAAGCCCTATGGCGGGTATTGGTAATCCATACCAAATTGCATCATTATCCAACTGTTTTGTGATAGGCAATAATGGAGATTCTGATTCTTATGGTGGGATTATGAAAATTGACCAAGAACAGGTTCAATTGATGAAGCGTCGCGGTGGTGTAGGTCATGATTTGTCTCATATTAGACCAAAGGGTAGTCATGTGAAGAATTCGGCGTTGACTTCAACGGGGATTGTTCCTTTTATGGAGCGTTATTCCAATTCTACCAGAGAAGTGGCGCAAGATGGGCGTCGAGGAGCATTGATGTTATCCATATCTATTAACCATCCAGATTCAGAAGATTTTATTGATGCCAAATTAGAGCAAGGGAAAGTAACAGGAGCCAATGTGTCTGTGCGTATCGATGATGATTTTATGAAAGCGGTTAAAAATGGTAGCGAATACACGCAAAAATATCCAATTTTCAGTGAATCACCTCAATTTTCAAAAACGATTGACGCCAATGGTATTTGGAAAAAGATAGTGCATAATGCATGGAGATCTGCAGAACCTGGTATTTTGTTTTGGGATACCATTGCCAAAGAGTCTGTGCCCGATTGCTATGCCGATTTAGGTTATAAAACGGTTTCCACAAATCCTTGTGGTGAAATTCCATTGTGTCCTTATGATTCTTGCCGCTTATTGGCTATCAATTTGTTATCCTATGTAGAAAACCCGTTTACTGGTAAAGCTAAGTTCAATTTTGAATTGTTCAAAAAGCATGTAGGATTTGCTCAAAGGATGATGGATGATATTATTGATCTGGAATTGGAGAAAATTGATGCTATTTTAGCTAAAATTGATGCCGATCCTGAGAATGATGAAATTAAATCTGTGGAGAAAAACCTTTGGTTGAACATTCGTCAAAAAGCCTATGAGGGAAGAAGAACTGGAATAGGGATTACGGCTGAAGGCGATATGTTGGCGGCTTTAGGTATCAGATATGGGTCTGAGGAAGGAAATGCTTTTTCGGTTAAAGTCCATAAAACATTGGCTATAGCAGCATATAGAGGGTCCGTTTATACAGCTAAAGAGCGTGGTGCTTTTTCAATTTTTGATGCCGAACGTGAAAAGGATAACCCATTCATCTTAAGATTGAAAGAAGCTGATGAAAAGCTTTATTATGAAATGATGGAATATGGCCGTAGAAATATTGCGTTGTTAACGATTGCTCCTACGGGAACAACGAGTTTAATGACTCAAACATCTTCTGGGATCGAGCCTGTTTTCCTTCCTGTTTATAAGCGTCGTCGTAAAGTGAACCCTAATGACAAAGGTGTTCGGGTTGATTTTGTAGATGAGGTTGGTGATTCTTGGGAAGAGTATGTGGTTTTCCATCACAGGTTCAAGGAGTGGATGAGAGTTAACGGTATTGATACCGATAAAAATTATACACAGTCAGAATTAGATGCTTTGGTGAAGAAATCTCCTTACTATAAAGCTACTTCAAATGATGTGGATTGGTTAAGTAAGGTGAGCATGCAAGGAGCGGTGCAAAAATGGGTAGATCACTCCATTAGTGTGACCATTAATTTACCAAATGATGTTTCAGAGGACTTGGTAGGTGATTTGTATTTAAAAGCATGGGAAGTTGGTTGTAAAGGTGTGACTGTATATCGTGATGGATCTCGTTCTGGAGTTTTGATTACCAACGAAGAGAAAAAGGAAGAAGATCAAGAAAAATTGACAGCTTTCCCAACGAAACGTCCGCAGGTTTTAGAAGCTGATGTGGTAAGATTCCAAAACAATAAGGAAAAGTGGATTGCATTTATTGGTTTGATTGATGGTAAACCTTATGAAATTTTCACCGGGCTAGCTGATGATGAAGATGGCATCCTGATTCCTCGTTGGGCTACTGATGGATTGATTATTAAAAATAGAAATGAAGATGGAACTTCTCGTTATGATTTTCAATACAAGAATAAGAGAGGTTACAAAACAACCATTGAAGGCCTAAGCCATAAATTTAATCCTGAGTTTTGGAACTATGCAAAACTGATTTCAAGTACCTTGAGACACGGTATGCCAATTGACAAGATTGTTGACTTGATTAATAGTTTGCAATTGGATAACGAGTCAATTAATACGTGGAAAAATGGTGTTGTTAGAGCTTTGAAGCGTTTTGTGGAAGATGGAACACAAGCCAAAGGAAGATGTAGTAATTGTAATTCAGATAAATTGGTTTACCAAGAAGGATGTTTGACCTGCACAGATTGTGGGTCCTCCAAATGTGGTTAAGCCAAGGCTAATTCAAATGAAAAGCGCTTCGATAACGAAGCGCTTTTTTTATGATATATAGTTTTGGTTTTGTAGATCCTTTTCAGAAGAAATCAATTTTGTTCCTCCTTGACTTAAAAAGTAACAGGTATCTGAAATATCCAAGACCTCTCGGTATTGGTGGTCGGTGAGAATGATGATTTTTTTCTCCTTTTCTTCTTTTATTAATTCCTTTAATTTAATAACGGCTATGGGGGCTAGATAAGAAAAGGGTTCGTCCAGCAAAATAATATCCATCTGGCTTTTTAAAATCACATACGTTTCAAGTATCCTGATCTCGCCACTGGAAAGCTCATTGATTCTTGAGTTTCTGTATTTATTAAAGTTCTCAAAGTCAATCATAAATTGGTTTAATGAAACTCCAAACAACTTGAAAATCGACTTAATTTTTATGCTATTTGGGCTAATTTGGTGTTGGGGTAGAAAGCCAATTTTATTCTTGTAAAAATATAAAGGCTTCAAGAAAGGTTTTTTGTTTATTCTTATCAGTTTGTATTTAGGTTGTAACGAACCAAAAATGATTTCAAGCAAACAACTTTTACCAGAGCCGTTTTTGCCAATCAAACTTGTGATTTTCCCTTGTTCTGCCTTAAAATAGACACTGTTAAGAATGGTTTTGTTGTTAAACGATAATTCAACATTATCAACTTCCAAAATCATATAAATACTTTTAAAGTCAAGATGAAAGTTAATGAAACCAAAATGTCTATGAAAAATAAAGTGGAGAATAATTTGAAAGTGCTTATGCCCAAGTTTTTGTAAAAAACGAGTTTCTTTCTGGCATGGGATTCCTTAATGATGAACCACAACAAAAGAACAAGAAAGAATTTAGTGAATATGAGAGGAATGATATCAGGATTGTAGGCCAGTAATAAAGTATTAATGGCGAACGACCATAAAACATATGGTTTGTAGAAAAGTAGTATAGCTCCTAATTGATTCATGTATTAAAAACGACTAGATAAAAGTTTTATTTTCTAAAATGAAAACTGTAAACATAGCCAGCCGAAAATTCAGTGAAATCCGCTTGACCTAAATTAGCATTGATGTGGGCGCCAATGAAAAAATTGTGTTTGGGTGTTTTATCAGTTCCAATGAAGTAATAATTGATTCCCATTTTACTGGAAATCGCTCTTTTTACTTCATAATACCAATCGAGCTCGCCTAAAACTTCGACGGTAACAGGGCCATCTTCCGTGGGTCTTTCATAAGTATATCCTTGGTTTAATTTCCAGTCAATCGCGTAAAATGGTTTGTAAATATTTAATCCAATTTGAAATTCTAAGCCAAAATGATTCAGAAGTAATTCACCTTTTCCTAATAGACCAATATTAGTGGCATATCCATAAGGATTGTCTTTGAATTGTGTGTATTCCTCAAGTATAAGTGTTTCTTCATTTTTAATATAGTCGTAATAATGTTCATAGAATCTATAATAAGCTCCAAAGCCAAACTTGAAGGTTCTATTGATTACCTTACCGTAAGAGAGAGTCAGGTTGTAAACGTTTTTGGTGTTATTGAATTTATTTGATAAGGTGTTCAAGCCCAGACCAAATGCACTCGAAAAGTATCTATAGCTATTTTTCTTAAAATCATTAATTATTGGTTCCTCGGTATGGTTTATGGGTTGCCATCTAATATCTGCAGAGAAACTCACTAATAGGGAATTTAAGCCTTGGTTGGGCAGTTTGGTGTGCCCGTTAGAATGGTGGTAATATCCTAGGCCTAAGTTATAGTCTATATTTTCAGATTGATGTATGTGATAGTAGAGAAAGGAATTGAAAGACCAGGTAAAATTGGTGCTTATAGCTCTATTCATTGGGTTGTAGATGCTGTCATATTGTTTGTTAAAATAGGATGCACCTAAGCCCATCTTTAATCTTAGTTTTTTGGATTTGTTCAATGAAAAGTCAATGAAAGTCATAGCAGATAAACCGGTGCCAATAGCTTCTCTATTTCCAAAGTCAATGAGGCCTAGAGTTACTCCTGTTTTAGGTTGATTGAGTCTGTAAACCCATTCTTGATCCCTGTGATTATTATAATTTCCCCAACTTAAAAAAAAGCTTTTTTGGAGCTGGGTGTTGGGAAATCCATCATTGGCCTCCAGAGTTTTTCCTAACTGAATTTCAGGAGTCAGGTAGGAGGTGTTAGGTGTTTGTGCGAGGATTAGGAGGGGGCAAAATAATAGTAGTCTAAGGAGTTTCAATAGGTGTTAAATAATAGGTTTTAGGCGAATATAAAAAATAATGACAACTCCTAAATACGTACATTTGGCTTAAACTATTTTTTCGTAATTTCGCAGCCTAATTCGAGGTATCTGTATGTTAGATAAATTAAACATAGTTAAACAGCGTTTTGATGAGGTGAGTGATTTAATCATTCAGCCTGATATTATTGCAGATCAAAAACGTTATGTTGAGTTAAATAAAGAATATAAAGACCTGAAAGTACTAGTTGACAAGCGTGATGAGTACAAGCAGGTTTTAGATAGATTGGAAGAAGCTGAAGAAATTATTTCTGATGGTAGTGATGCTGAAATGGTTGAAATGGCCAAAATGCAATATGATGAAGCCAAGGAACAGATTCCAGTTCTGGAAGATGAAATTAGGTTTCTTTTAATTCCAAAAGACCCTGAAGATTCTAAAAATGCGGTGGTTGAGTTACGTGCAGGAACCGGAGGTGATGAAGCAAGTATTTTTGCAGGTGATTTGTTCAGAATGTATACCAAATATTGTGAAAGCAAAGGTTGGTCAGTAAGTACCGTGGATTTTAGTGAAGGAACCAATGGTGGATTCAAAGAAATTCAGTTTGAAGTAAACGGTGAGGATGTCTATGGCACTTTAAAATTTGAGGCAGGTGTGCACCGTGTACAACGTGTTCCTCAAACAGAAACTCAGGGAAGGGTTCATACCAGTGCAGCTACATGTATGGTTTTTCCTGAGGCAGAAGAGTTTGATGTGGAAATTGATCCAAAGGATGTGCGAATTGATTATTTCTGTTCGTCTGGTCCTGGTGGACAATCGGTAAATACCACTTATTCAGCGGTAAGATTGACTCACATTCCAACTGGGTTGGTAGCACAATGTCAAGATCAAAAATCGCAGCACAAAAACAAAGAGAAGGCCTTCCGTGTATTACGTTCCAGATTGTATGATATGGAATTGGCTAAGAAGCAGGAGGAAGAAGCAGCCAAAAGAGGAAGTATGGTAAGTTCTGGTGACAGAAGTGCTAAAATTAGAACTTATAACTACCCTCAAGGACGAGTAACAGATCACAGAATTGGTTTGACTTTATACGACTTACAAAATATTATGAATGGCGACATTCAAAAAATTATAGATGAATTAATGCTTGCTGAAAACACTCAGAAATTGAAAGCAAGTGATGAAACTATTTAATGAAAAGCCTCTAACGGGGCTTTTTTTATAACTGATTATGACTACGCAACAACTCATTGAGCAAATCAAAAAAAAGAAATCCTTTCTATGTGTTGGATTGGATGTCGATTTAAACAAAATTCCAGAATTTTTATTGAAGGAGGAAGATCCCATTTTCTCATTTAATAAGGCTATTATTGATGCAACCCATCATTTGGCTGTGGCTTATAAGCCTAATATTGCTTTTTTTGAAGCCTATGGAATCAAAGGGTGGCAATCTTTGAAAAAGACCATAGACTATATCAATGATAAGTATCCGGAGGTTTTTACGATAGCTGATGCTAAGAGAGGAGATATTGGAAACACAAGTAAGATGTATGCTAAAGCCTTTTTTGAAGACTTAAGGTTTGATAGTGTGACAATAGCGCCTTATATGGGGAAAGATTCTGTGGAGCCTTTTCTGTCCTTTCCAGATAAACACACCATATTACTGGCATTAACTTCAAATGAAGGAGCATTCGACTTTCAGACCAAAAAAAATGATGGTACAGAGCTTTACAAACATGTTTTGGAAACGTCTAAATCCTATGAGAATGCTCAAAATTTGATGTATGTGGTGGGTGCAACCAAAGCAGAATATCTAAAGGAGATCAGGCAAATTGTTCCAGAAAGCTTTTTATTGGTGCCAGGAGTTGGTGCCCAAGGTGGAAGTTTGGAAGAGGTTTGTAGATATGGAATGACCAAAGACTGCGGCTTGTTGGTCAATTCATCCAGAGGAATTATATATGCTTCCAATAAAGCGGATTTTGCAGAAATTGCGGGTCAAAAAGCGCAAGAATTACAAAGGCAAATGGAGTCTTTTCTGGAAAATCTATAATGGAGTTTAGAGACCAACTAAATAGAAAACTATACTTTTCCAAATCTCCAACTAGAATTATTTCCTTAGTGCCAAGTATTACAGAGCTTATTTGTGACTTGGGACTAGAAAGTCAATTGGTTGGTGTTACAAAATTTTGTGTACACCCGGGGCACATAAGAAAGGAAGTGGCTGTTGTGGGAGGAACTAAACAAGTGGATTTTGAAAAAATAAAGTCCCTTCAGCCAGATATAATTTTGTGTAACAAAGAAGAGAATACACTTGAAATGATTCAGGAACTGGTACAAATTGCTCCAGTACATTTAAGTGATATTTTCAATTTGGAGGATGTGTTTGAATTAATAGAGATGTATCAAGATGTCTTTCAAGTTCAGACAAGGGCTCAAGATCTTATTTCAACAATCACAAATGAGTATCAAAAATTTACTGATTGGATGGATGGGAAGCCTTCAAAAAAGGTTGCTTATTTTATTTGGAAAGATCCTTGGATGGTTGCAGCTAACCAAACTTTTATAGATGCCATGTTGCAGCTAAATCATTTTGAAAATTATTTCAAATCATTGGATAGATATCCAGAGGTGGTGTTGAATGAAGTGTATGACGAGGTTAATTTGGTACTACTCTCTTCGGAGCCTTACCCATTCAATATAGAGCATAAAAACTTAATAAGAAAAAATTTCCCCAATGCCCAAATAGTCCTTGCTGATGGCGAATTTTTTTCCTGGTACGGATCCAGATTGCAATATGCGTTTAAATACTTTAAAACGCTGCATCTAGATTTGAAGCATTAAGGTCATTCTTAAGGCTCAAAATTTTCTTCTTAATTTTTGACGCTTCATGAAAAAGTAAATCACTTAGGCTAGAATCGGTATGCATAGTACTATATGCTTGCTCCACCATATTGTTGTGATTTTTTTCCAATTCGTCTAAATTGTTATTACTTAGAGGGCTTACTGTTCTTCTGCCAACTCTACAAAAATGTGATTTCATATAAAGGATTGAATTTTATATGTAATTACGTTAATTAAAGTGTGTTAGACGTATTTAAAAGGTTAAAATTATATTAATTATTCAAGGGAGGAGGTATGCTTGTAACTTCATCGATGTGAAGGTACTTTAAACGATTTATTTTATTTAAAAGCTTGATAGCATCATACTCCGAAATATCACTCAAAGCTGAATCCGTTTCTCGAAAATTATAAGCCTGCTCCATAAGTTGTTTGTAGCGTTTAAGTAGTCGAGATTGGGTTGTCCTAATTTTTGTGAGATTTTTCATTGTAACAACGCGTTAGAATTTTAAATATATTTAAAAACTTGTAAAACAGCAAGTTAAATTTGGTAATTGTTGATAAAAAAATCGGGTCAAAGGACTTGACCCGATTCCTTAAACTAACTAACTCTTACTAATTCAAATTTTATGGTGAAGTGACGCCTTGATAGCGTAGTGCAAAGATGTTGTAAAAATTCAAGTCTAATGTTATGTTAATATTAGCTTTTTATTAATTGTAATTAAATAGTTTTAACTGTAAATGATAGATTATGAGTAGATTAGTTATTCTTGTGTTTGTTTTTATCGGTTTGCAGCTTTCTGCTCAAACAAAACCAAATTGTGGTTGTTGCGCAGAAAACCATCTGGCCTTTGATTTTTGGGTAGGAAATTGGCAGGTTTATAAAACAGATGGCACAAAGGCAGGTTCAAATAGAATTGTTAAAGTTCAGGATGGATGTGCGCTTCAAGAAAACTGGAAAAGTGCTAAAGGTAATTTTACGGGTAGTAGTTACAGTTTTTATAATGCTTCAACTGACCAGTGGGAACAATTATGGATTGATAATCAAGGCGGGCAATTACATTTAAGAGGCGGTTTGAATGGAAATCAAATGATTTTAAAATCAGATGGGTTTATGGATCAAGAAGGTAGAAAGAGCTATCATCAAATTACATGGACTAATAATCCTGATGGCACCGTAAGGCAGTATTGGGAAACCTTTACAGAAGGAAAAGATCCCAAGATCGCGTTTGACGGTTTATACAAAAAAACCGAATAACTTTCGCTATTCGGTTCTGTGGTCTATGATTTCAGATTTAATCCTGTAGAGCAAATACTTTTCTCAGCAGATCAGTAGATCTGGATCCTATATTGTTTCTGATGTCCTTTTCTTCAACAGCAATCATTTTGTAAACACCTTGAAGTGCTTCGGAAGTCACATAATCGGTTAAGTCTGGATTTACGTCATCAGTGAATGGAACTGAATTATATTTCTGAATTAAGGTAGTCCAAATTTGGTCTGCACCTACTTTGGAAAAAGACTTATTGATAACCGGATGGAACTTGTCATATAGAGCTGCCTGTGTTTTATTTTCAAGGTAAAGGGTGGCGGCATTGTCAGATCCTAGTAAAATGTTTTTAGCGTCATTAAAGGTGATTCCTTTTACCGCATCAACAAATATAGGGGTGGCTTCACTAACGGCATCTTCAGCAGCTCTATTCAAAAGTTTTAAACCTTCATCAGCTAGATTACCTAGGCCTATGTCTCTTAATGTTTTGTCAACTTTTTTCAATTCATCAGGAAGCAAAATTTTGACCATGTCATTTTTATAAAAACCATCTGTTTGAGTGAGTTTGCTTACTTGTTCTTGTATGCCTTTATCTAAGGCTTGTCTTAAGCCAGCAGCAATTTCTGAATTTCCTATACCGGGAGTTTGAGTGGTGTCTGGAAGGTTGTTGACTACATCTTGCAATTCGGCACAACTAAAAATAGTAAAGGTTAAGCAAAGGGCTAGAAGTTTTGTTTTCATTAGTATTTTGAGGTTAAATTTGAGAGTAAAGATACTAATTGCCAATCAACTTTATTGCGAATTATTGTTTTGTTAACCGTGTGCCAACGCGTAATAATTAAAGAAGGAGTGCCAATTTCACATTAAATAATTATCAAAATAGATAAAAACAAGGTCGTATTTTGGTAAATGTTTAATTATATCGCTTTTTATTTTTAAATTTAGTAATTCGATAAAAGTTATGACACCTCATTTTCATTTAAAAATAATTAGCATTTCTGATAAGGCCTACAAACGTCAATTGTTGGTTACACCAAAAGATGTTTTTACGTTACAACATTTTTTAAAGGATTTGCTAAAAAGAAATGTCATGATTATCAATACCAATATAGGGGTTGATTTTTATTACAGAAGTGAAGTGCCACATGATGATTTGATTGTTAGTGCCTTTTTGCTGTTGGTGACTACTAAAGGTAGGAAAAGGAACGATTTTATCGTTAGAACCATGAACAGTGAATTGGAAATTGCTGAGCAAACCAAATGTTTTTTTAATCGCATCATTAACATGCCCTTATTATTTAAGAGTTATTCCAGAAGTATGCTGTTCCAGATTGAAAATAATTATGAGGCCCATAAAGAGTTGTTCAATGAGCTGTTTTTGGTCTGGCAGAAGGAACTTTTGGAATCCTCAGAAAATGGTCCAATCTTATTTAAGGTTTTGCCATTTATAAGAGCCGTCCAACAAATTTTTATCCGTCATAATCACTCATATCCAGCATTTCAGAAACTATTGGAGGACGGGTTAAGCAATCAGCATATCAATTAACTTATTTCATACCTCATTTTTTTTAATCTATTTTTTTAGAATATTTAAAGTAGATACTTCCTTTTGTTGAATATTCTTTAAATTTGTTCCGCTTTAAAACTGTTTTTTTATCAATGGAACAAATAACACCATATAAACCCAAAAATAAAGTTAGAATTGTTACTGCGGCCTCTCTTTTTGATGGTCATGATGCAGCTATCAATATCATGCGTCGTATTATTCAAGCTACTGGCGTTGAGGTTATTCACCTAGGTCACGACAGAAGTGTTGAGGAAGTTGTCAATACAGCCATACAGGAAGATGCCAATGCCATTGCAATGACCTCCTATCAGGGGGGACATAATGAGTATTTTAAATACATGTATGATTTACTAAAGGAGAAAGGTGCTGACCATATCAAAATTTTTGGTGGAGGTGGTGGTGTTATCCTTCCAGAAGAGATAGAGGAGCTTATGGCTTATGGAATCACTAGAATTTACTCTCCTGATGATGGTAGGGAAATGGGATTGCAAGGAATGATCAATGATTTGGTAGAGAAGTCAGATTTTGCCGTTGGCAATGATTTAAATGGTGAAGTAAATCATTTGGAATCCAGAGATGTTAAATCCATTGCTAGAGTTATTTCTTCGGCTGAGAATTTCCCGGAAGTTGCCAAGGCTACACTAAATATCATTCACGATAGAAATAAAACAGCCAAGTCACCTGTTTTAGGAATCACAGGAACAGGAGGTGCTGGTAAATCCAGTTTGGTAGATGAGTTGGTGCGTCGATTCCTTATTGACTTTCCAGAAAAAACCATCGGTATTATTTCTGTAGATCCTTCCAAAAGAAAAACGGGGGGAGCCCTATTGGGAGACCGAATCAGAATGAATGCCATTAATTCGCCAAGAGTCTATATGCGCAGTTTGGCAACACGTCAATCCAATTTGGCCCTATCTAAGCACGTAAATGAAGCAATTGAAGTTTTAAAAGCGGCTCAGTTTGATTTAATTATTTTGGAAACTTCAGGTATTGGACAGTCCGATACCGAAATTTTGGAACATAGCGATGTGTCTCTATATGTAATGACTCCTGAGTTTGGAGCTGCCACACAGTTGGAAAAAATAGATATGTTGGATTTTGCTGATTTGGTAGCAATCAACAAATTTGATAAGCGAGGAGCTCAAGATGCTCTTAGGGATGTGAAAAAGCAATATATGCGTAATCACAACCTGTGGCATGCCAATCCAGACGATATGCCGGTTTTTGGTACCATAGCATCCCAGTTTAACGACCCTGGAATGAATTCCCTTTATAAAGCCGTTATGGATGAGTTAGTGGAAAAAGCTCAAGCTGATTTAGAATCTACGTTTGAAGTTTCTAAAGAAATGAGTGAGAAGATTTTTGTCATTCCACCGGCTAGAACCCGTTATCTTTCTGAAATTTCAGAAAATAATCGGGCTTATGATAAGCAAGTAGAAGCTCAGGTTGAGGTAGCCCAAAAATTATTTGGAATTTTTACCGCTTTGGAAAGCGTTTCAGATGCTTCACTGAAACTAAATGCCTATGGCATTGACGATGACGTTTTGGAGGCTTCTAAAGAAAATGGTAATTCTGAATTTATTGACCTCTTGAAGAAAGAATTTGATAGAGTAAAAATGAATTTAGATCCTTACAATTGGGAGGTTATTTTAGGCTGGGATGAAAAAGTTAATAAATACAGACAGCCGATTTATTCCTTTATGGTAAGGGATAAGGAAATTAAAATAGAAACACATACTGAGTCTTTATCCCATACACAAATTCCGAAGGTAGCATTGCCAAAGTATTCGGCATGGGGAGATATTCTGAAGTGGATCTTACAGGAAAATGTTCCTGGCGAGTTTCCGTTCACTTCAGGTTTGTACCCTTTTAAAAGAACAGGAGAAGATCCTACCAGGATGTTTGCCGGTGAGGGAGGACCAGAGCGTACAAACAGACGTTTTCATTATGTGAGTTTGGGCATGCCGGCCAAACGACTTTCAACAGCATTTGATAGTGTGACCTTATATGGAAATGATCCTGACTACCGCCCCGATATTTATGGGAAAATTGGTAATGCAGGGGTGAGTATTTGTTGTTTGGATGATGCTAAGAAATTGTATTCCGGATTTAATTTGGCTGATGCAATGACTTCTGTGAGTATGACCATTAATGGTCCGGCGCCTATGTTGTTAGGCTTTTTTATGAATGCAGCTATTGATCAACAATGTGAGCTTTATATTAAGGAAAATACCTTGGAAGCTGAGGTTGAGGCCAAGATAAATGATATTTATGAAGGTAAAGAGAGACCTCGATATTTTGGGGAACTACCAGAAGGAAATGATGGTTTGGGGTTGATGTTGTTAGGTGTAACAGGGGATCAAGTGTTGCCAAAAGAGGTTTATGAAACAATAAAAGCTAGAACCATTTCACAAGTTAGGGGAACTGTTCAGGCAGATATTTTGAAAGAAGACCAAGCTCAAAACACTTGTATTTTTTCTACAGAATTTGCCCTACGTTTGATGGGGGATGTTCAGGAATATTTTATCCAAAATAATGTAAGGAACTTTTATTCGGTTTCCATTTCAGGTTATCATATTGCGGAAGCAGGTGCAAACCCTATAACCCAGTTGGCTTTTACACTGGCTAATGGGTTTACTTACGTCGAGTATTATTTGAGTAGAGGGATGGATATCAATAAGTTTGGTCCTAATTTATCTTTTTTCTTTAGTAATGGAATCGATCCCGAGTATGCTGTTATAGGTCGTGTGGCCAGACGAATTTGGGCTAAGGCTTTAAAAAATAAATATGGAGCCAATGCTAGAGCTCAAATGTTGAAATATCACATTCAAACTTCAGGTAGGAGTTTGCATGCTCAAGAAATTGATTTCAATGATATTCGTACAACGCTTCAAGCGCTTTATGCGATATACGACAACTGTAATTCATTGCATACCAATGCCTATGATGAAGCAATTACAACGCCAACTGAAGAGTCTGTAAGAAGGGCTATGGCGATTCAATTGATTATTAATAAAGAGCTGGGATTGGCTAAAAATGAAAATCCTATTCAGGGTGCTTTTATTATTGAAGAATTGACTGATCTTGTGGAAGAAGCGGTATTGCAAGAATTTGATCGTATTACCGAACGTGGAGGTGTTTTGGGTGCTATGGAAACGATGTATCAACGCAGCAAGATTCAAGAAGAAAGTCTGTATTACGAAACCTTAAAACACAATGGTGATTTTCAGATAATTGGAGTGAATACCTTTTTAAGTAGCAAGGGATCACCAACGGTTCAGCCAAAAGAGGTCATTAGAGCAACAGAGGAAGAAAAGCAGAACCAAATAAAAACATTGGAGCAATTGCATGCCACCTATGCTGATAGAATTGAAGATACTTTGAAAAAAGTACAACGTGCTGCTTTGGAAAATGAAAATATGTTTGAGGAATTGATGGAAGCGGCAAAGGTTTGTTCTTTAGGGCAAATTACCTCGGCACTGTTTGAGGTTGGAGGACAGTATCGACGAAATATGTAGAGTTTTAAGATTATTATTAAAACTAAAACCCGAGATTATCTCGGGTTTTTTGTGCCTTATGTTTTTGGTCAAAGACGGATTGTTTGTTAGATTTTTACAAATTTTTTAATGTGTCTTTCTCCAGTCCATAATTCACATTCCAAAAAATAAATGCCTGATGATAATTGGGAAACATCCAATTTGTTTTGGTTACCAAAAAATAAAATTTGCTTACCGCTCATGTTGTAAACTTTGGATTGTTTCAGGTCTTTGTTGACCTGTATCATGTGTTTGGTTGGATTTGGAAATATCTTGAAATTTGAGACTTGAAACGATGCAGCACTCAAAGTTTCTTGAATAATGACCATGAAATCTTCTGTTTGCCCAAACGATGGTTCAGAGCAGGGTTGAGGAATAGCGGAATCTTGATAATCACTGGCAATCCGCATCCTCAAGGTTTCTGAAAGAATGGCGCTATTGGGTATTTCAAAGTTTGCTGTATGTATTTCATAACTACCTCCCGTTGCATCACTTGATATGATTAATTCCTCAACTTCAAAAATACCATTGTTGTTAAAATCAATCCAGCCTCTCACGTTTTCAGAGTTGAAGCCTGTGGTAATACTTATAGTATAAGTTGTTCCTGCTACTAAGTTAGCAACAAACGGTAACTGTGTATAGCAGTCTTGTTGTAACGTGTGGTCTATATAGAATTGATAACCATCACCTGTATAGCCCGAGGATGTATATTGTAAATCGGATAAATTGACATTGAATATCCCAACGTTGAATTCGTTATTGGGAACCAAAATGCTAGAAGGTTCACAATTGGCGGCTATGGGTTCTGGAGGAACATTTGGATTCTCTTCTGGTAAGGTAGTGCCTAAGGAAGTAATTAAACCAGGACGATAGTTTTCAAGTATAAATATCAGTCGCTCTTTTTGCCCTTCAGAAAACCTGTCGGGACACCAAGAATAGTTCATGAAATTGTGATTGACGGGATCAAAGGAGGTTCCAGTACATGTATTTATATTGGTAGGACATCCACTTACCAAGAGGTGGGGGTCAGTATCGCATACCAAATCACCTTGGGTAGTACAGTCTTCATTAATTGGGCAAATGTCACCTTCTGCACCTTCAAAAGTATGTCGAAGTCCGAAAGAGTGACCTACTTCATGAGTAATGGCCCAATTGGTATAACTGTGGTGAAGTACCACGCCGTCAATACCCGGGTCCACCCCTGGATAATAGGCGTATCCCGCTACACCACTGCCTTCCAAGCCGCCTTGAATATTTGAAACAATCCAAATGTTTAAATAATCCGTATTAGGCCAGATGCTCAAAGCTTTTAAATCTGAGTCGAGGGCGCCAGTGGTTTCTCCCGGGTATGCTACACCATATTCCGAATAGCCATCCAAAGAACTGCCATCTATTCTAACAATGCCATTTGTTTCTTCACAATCAGGTGTTCTTTGTGCTAGAATGAATTCAAATGGAACCGGTGTTCCTCCTTCATCTT
This sequence comes from Mangrovimonas sp. CR14, assembly GCF_011764015.1. NCBI lineage: Bacteria > Pseudomonadati > Bacteroidota > Flavobacteriia > Flavobacteriales > Flavobacteriaceae > Mangrovimonas > Mangrovimonas sp. CR14. Next base: position 58,438 of record NZ_JAAFZY010000004.1, read on the forward strand.
GATTGGGGTTTTCAAGCCAAGTGGCGGCATATTCTTGGTTTAATTCATCAACCAATGCAAATAAGGTGGCATCACTTGGGTTTTTAGGTGTGCCAATGGTTTCACCTGTATGAATGACATGAATGACAATGGGGATTTGGTAAATTTCATTGGTTGAAGACTCTTTTTCATAAAGCTTTTTACTGTTATAAAGAGCCCATCTTAGATTTTGTTCTTGAAGGGATTTTAAATATGAGGAATCTATTTCTTTAAGCTGATTTTCAAACTGTGTTGTGAGGCACCAGTTTTGGGCAAACATCCAAAGGTTTGAAAACATAAGGCATAAGAAAAGGCTTTTAACTTTCATTGAAATAGAATGATATTTTTCGAATCGACCTTTAGGTATAATTCATTTGCTAATTTATTTGTTTTCTTTTATTTAAGCATAAAACTAAAGATAAGATATGTCTTTTGTTTGGTGAAAGATCCCCGAAATGTGATTTTCATTATGTTTTTAATCGAAGAAAATAGCAAAATCTAACGGTAGAAGGGATTATTTCTTCATTTCAACTAAAATTTCATGTAAGAATCTGTTTTTTAGATGCTTGGGTGTTAAATTTAAATACTAGCCGGTGAAATAATTGTTGAACTTTAAAACCAACAACCTATGAAACCCACACTCAACTACACTTTTAAAAGACGTACAAAAAACCATTTGGATTGGTTACTTAACGTTATTAAATCAGAGAAGTATTTTTTGGCAGAAGGGTATATTCTTACTGTCAATTTAAAACACAATAAGCAATAAATGAAAAAGGCCCAACTAACATAGTTTGGGCCTTTTCATATTTAAATGATTTTTTTAATCTCTTAAAATACTTCTTGAAATAACTATTTTTTGAATTTCTGAAGTCCCTTCATAGATTTGGGTGATTTTGGCGTCACGCATTAATCTTTCTACGTGGTATTCTTTTACAAAACCATTACCACCGTGAACTTGTACCGCTTCAACAGTTGTGTCCATGGCAACTTTACTTGCATACACTTTGGCCATAGCACTGGATGTATCATAGTTGTTTCCTTGGTCTTTATCCCAAGCAGCTTTCATAACCAAATGTCTGGCAGCTTCAATCTCTGTTGCCATATCTGCCAATTTAAAGGCAATGGCCTGATGGTTGCAGATTTCTGTTCCAAAGGCTTTTCTTTCTTTAGAATATTTTTTTGCCAGTTCGTAAGCTCCAGAGGCGATTCCCAATGCTTGAGAAGCAATACCGATACGACCTCCAGAAAGGGTTTTCATGGCAAACTTAAATCCAAAACCGTCTTCTCCTATTCTATTTTCTTTAGGGACTTTTACATCATTAAACTGAAGCGTGTGCGTGTCACTACCTCTGATTCCTAATTTGTCTTCTTTAGGGCCAACATCAAATCCAGGCATTCCTTTTTCTACAATTAGGGCATTGATTCCATGGTGTCCCTTGTCTCTGTCTGTTTGAGCAATGACTAGGTAAACATCGGCACGTCCTCCACTGGTGATCCAATTTTTGGTACCATTTAAAAGGTAATGATCTCCCATGTCAATGGCTGTTGTTTTTTGTGAAGTGGCATCGCTTCCTGCTTCTGGTTCACTAAGACAAAACGCTCCTATAAACTCACCTGAGGCCAATTTGGTCAGATACTTTTGTTTTTGTTCTTCGCTTCCATATTTTTCAAGACCGTAGCAAACTAGGGAATTGTTAACAGAAACCATTACAGATGCCGAGGCATCAATTTTAGATAATTCTTCCATGATCAATACATATGAAATGGTATCCATGCCACTTCCTCCGTATTTGGGATCGACCATAATTCCCATAAAACCAAGGTCGGCCATTTTTTTGACCAATTCCTTCGGGAATTGTTGTTTTTCATCTCTTTCAATGACGCCAGGTAAAAGTTCGGTATTCGCAAAATCGCGAGCGGCATCACGAATCATGATATGTTCTTCAGTTAATGAAAAATCCATAGAAACGATTGTTTATTAATGATTTGATAAAAATTGTTGCCAAATATAACCTTTTAGTATCATTTTTTCAATAATGATTTATATTTTTACGCCATATGATAATGGAAACATTTAATGTTGTAGGGGTGATGTCTGGAACTTCTTTAGATGGAATAGACTTGGCCTATGTTACCTTCACTAAATTAAACGGAACTTGGCAATTTGATTGTCATGATGCAGTGACTGTTTCTTACCCCCAAAATTGGAAGCGTAAACTTCAGGGGTTAGTCGGGTTTTCTAAGGATGAGTTATTGGATTTGGATGTTGAATACACCGATTTTTTAGCCCATATTATTGTAGATTTTGTTGAACGGTTTCCCAAAGGGACAGTTGATATGGTTTGTTCCCATGGTCATACCGCCTTACATCAACCTGAAAGGGGCTTGACTTATCAAATTGGAAATTTGCCAGAAATATCCAAGAAGATAGGGTTGCCCGTGGTATGTGATTTTAGGATCGAGGATGTGGCTCTGGGTGGGCAAGGAGCTCCGCTGGTACCCATTGGCGACCAATTGTTATTTGGATCTTATGATTATTGTCTCAATTTAGGAGGGTTTGCTAATGTATCTATGCGAGTTGATGGTAACCGAGTTGCATATGATATATGTCCGGTAAATATTGTATTGAACCATTACGTGAGTAAAGTTGGGAAGGAATTTGATGCAGGCGGTGTATTAGCCAAGTCTGGGGGAGTGGATGAAGGTTTGTTGAAAGAATTAAATGCAATACCATTCTATGGCGAATCCTATCCAAAATCCTTGGGATTGGAATGGGTAAATACAGAGGTTTTTCCTAGAATAGATAGTTGCAGTTTAGAACTACCAATTATATTAAGGACTTTTGTAGAGCATATCGCTTTTCAAATTGGACAAAATCTTCAAGGAGTATCTTCTCAAAATATTTTGGTTACTGGGGGAGGAGCGCATAACCAATTCTTAATGGAGCGCATCAAATCCCATGCAAAACCATCCGTTATTATACCAGAAACATTAATCGTTGATTTTAAAGAAGCTATTGTATTCGGCTTTTTGGGTGTATTAAAATTTCATAATGAAATCAATTGTTTAAAAAGTGTTACGGGAGCTAGGAAAGACCATAGTTCCGGAATGATATATTATCCTTAAAATTATTGCAAAATTAACTTTTAAGGATAGCAAGTTTTTTATATTTGTTAACTTCAATTACTAACCTAGAATGAAAGAATTACTTCAAAAGTACGAAGCTAAAGAACCAGAAATTATTTTTAATTGGAAAGATCCAGAAACTGAGGCAGAAGGATGGACCGTTATTAACTCCTTAAGAGGTGGTGCTGCCGGAGGTGGAACCCGAATGAGAAAGGGATTGGATATGAATGAAGTGTTGTCTTTGGCCAAAACCATGGAAGTGAAATTTACCGTGTCTGGACCACCTATCGGAGGTGCAAAATCAGGTATTAATTTCGATCCAAATGATCCTCGAAAAAAAGGCGTGTTAGAACGTTGGTATCAAGCAGTATCTCCTTTGTTGAAAAGTTATTATGGTACTGGAGGAGACTTGAACGTTGATGAAATTCATGAAGTGATTCCTATTACTGAAGAGAGTGGCGTATGGCATCCTCAAGAAGGGGTTTTTAGTGGACATTTTAAGCCAACTGAAGCCGATAAGATTAATAGGATAGGACAATTGCGTCAAGGAGTTATTAAGGTAATTGAAAATCCTTATTTTTCGCCAAGTGTGCAAAGAAAGTATACTATTGCTGATATGATAACTGGGTTTGGTGTCGCCGAAGCAGTCAAGCAATATTATCACATATACGGAGGTACAGTAGAAGGCAAACGTGCCATTGTACAAGGATTTGGGAATGTAGGATCAGCAGCAGCTTTTTATCTGTCTCAGATGGGAGCCAAAATTGTTGGAATTATCGATATCGCAGGTGGATTAATTAAAGAGGAAGGATTTACCTTTGAAGAAATCACCGATTTGTTTTTGGCTAAACAGGGTAATAAGTTAATCGCTGAAAATTTAATACCTTTTGAAGAAATGAATCAGAGGGTATGGTCATTAAGAACCGAGATTTTTGCACCATGTGCCGCTTCTAGATTGATTACTAAAGGACAAATAGATGAAATGATCGATACGGGACTTGAAGTAATTTCATGTGGAGCGAATGTACCATTTGCCGATAAAGAAATTTTCTTTGGTCCTATAATGGAGCATACAGATAACCGAGTAAGTTTAATCCCAGATTTCATTTCCAATTGTGGTATGGCTCGAGTATTTGCTTATTTTATGGAACGTCGTGTACAAATGACTGACGAATCCATTTTTTCTGATACCTCTGACACAATTAGAAGAGCTTTGGAAAAAGTTCATGAGAAAAATCAAAACAAGACTGGTATAAGCGAGACCGCTTTTGAGATTGCCTTAAGCCAGCTTATTTAATAAACATATTTATGGAAACTATTATCGTTCTCACATTCGTTCTTGGCTATTTGGCCATAACCTTGGAGCACAATTTAAAAATTGACAAATTAATTCCTGCATTGCTTATGATGGCCATTTGTTGGGCTATTATCGCATTGGGGATAGATGCTTTTCCGCATTGGTTTGATTCTGCAGAGCATCATTTGATGGAAGCCTTTGGGACTTTGGGTCATGAAGCAAAAATCGAACTGATGGAGGAAACCTTGCTCCATCATTTGGGTAAAACTGCAGAGATTGTTGTCTTCTTATTGGGAGCGATGACTATAGTTGAAATTATAGACTATTTTGATGGTTTTTCTACCATAAAGGGATATGTTAAAACCAAAAGCAAAAGGCGTATTCTATGGATGTTTGGCTTTTTAGCTTTTGGTCTTTCAGCTATCATCGATAATTTAACCGCTACGATTGTATTAATATCGATTCTTCAAAAAATAATTAAAGACCGAGAATTAAGAATCTGGTTTGCAGGTTTAATAATCATTGGAGCTAACGCTGGTGGGGCTTGGTCACCAATTGGAGATGTAACAACAACCATGCTTTGGATTGGTAAAAAAGTATCTTCAGGGCATTTGTTTGTTTATTTGTTCTTGCCTTCTCTTATTTGTATGGTAGTGCCAACTTTTATAGCTTCATTCTTGCCTATTTTTAAAGGTGAAATTGAGGAAGAAGAAACTGAAGATAAACCAAAAAATAGATTCAGTTCTACCATGTTGTATTTAGGATTGGGTGGGATTGTATCTGTTCCAATTTTTAAAACTATTACTCATTTACCTCCTTATGTCGGAATGATGTTGGCGTTGGGTGTTGTAGCGATTTTTGCCGAGATTTACAGTAGTACCAGATTTAGCATCACGCAAGCAGAAGGAGAAGGAAACGATTATGAAGGACATCATAGTCCCGTGCATCATTCCTTGTCACGAATTGAAATGCCAAGTATCTTGTTTTTCTTGGGTATTTTGATGGCTGTAGCTGCTTTAGAATCTTTAGGGATTTTATTTGAGTTTGCTCAGTCGCTACAGGCTAATACCCCTATGTTGGGAACAGAATTACACCATGCAGGAGTATCCGATTTGGTAGTTTTATTACTAGGTGTTGGATCGGCAGTTATTGATAATGTTCCATTGGTAGCCGCCAGTTTGGGAATGTTCTCTGAACCGATGGATAATGAACTTTGGCATTTTATAGCTTATTCGGCGGGTACTGGAGGAAGTATGCTAATTATAGGATCGGCTGCTGGAGTGGTAGCTATGGGTATGGAGAAGATTGATTTCTTTTGGTATCTAAAAAAGATTTCATGGTTGGCTCTAGTGGGCTTTTTAGCAGGAGCCATTGCCTTTATGTTTACAAGAACAATTTTTTAAATACAATTTTGTTATATAATTAGCGTTTAAGCTATCCAAAACCAATTTATATGTTAAACCTACTTTTACAAGACGTTCAGGAAGGCGCTGAAGTACTAACCGATCAGGAGTCTGTTGAAAAAACACTATCAATTATCGAATTGATTTCCAGTGGTGGAAGCGCTGGTATCTTTATCATTTTGGTACTTTTTATTTTACTGGTTGGTGCTATCTATATCTACTTTGAACGTATTTTGGCCATCAAAGCTGCCTCAAAAATTGATGCCAATTTTATGAATCAAATAAAAGACCATGTATCTCATGGCAAAATTGATTCAGCACAAATGTTATGTGCTCAGGTGAATACCCCAGTTTCCCGATTGATTTCTAAAGGAATTACAAGAATTGGAAAACCGCTTGCCGACATAAACACGGCACTGGAAAATGCAGGCCGCTTGGAAATCTATAACCTAGAGAAAAATGTGAGTGTACTGGCAACCATTTCGGGTGCGGCTCCTATGATTGGGTTTTTGGGAACGGTAATCGGTATGATTTTATCTATTTTCGAAATCGCCAATTCTGGAGGGAATATTGATATTAAACTTTTGGCTGATGGTCTTTACACTGCAATGACCACGACAGTTGGAGGCTTAATTGTTGGTATTGTAGCCTATATGGCTTATAACCATTTAGTGGTTAAAACAGACAAGGTTGTTTATCAAATGGAAGCAAATTCCTTGGAGTTTTTAGATCACTTAAACGAGCCTATCTAATATGAATATTAGAGGAAGAAATAAAGTAACACCAGAATTCAATATGTCGTCCATGACGGATATTGTTTTTCTGTTGCTCATCTTTTTTATGTTGGCTTCTACCTTGGTTACTACTAATGCTATAGATATTTTGTTGCCTAAAGCGAGTGGTAAAACTGAGAATAAAAGAACCGTAGCTGTTAGTATTAAAAAAGATTTGACCTATTACATAGACCAACGCGTTGTGGGAGAAAGTATGCTTGAGGGTGAATTAAAGAAAGCACTTTCTAGCCAAGACAATCCTGTTATTGTTTTACGTGCTGAAAAGTCGGTGCCGATAGATAATGTTGTGAAGGTTATGGATATAGCCAACAGAAATAAGTATAAAGTTATTTTGGCAGTTCGCCCTAACTAAGATGAAATATTTAGAGACCAAACATGAGAAGGATTCAGCTAAGATTACCACATTGATTGTGGTGATTATCTTGCTGTTGTTGTTTGTTGTTGGTCCACCTTATATGGATCCTCCTGAGGAATATGGAGTTGCTGTCAACTTTGGTAATACAGATTTTGGTTCGGGTAATATTCAGCCAAAGGAACCTGTTAAATCCGAACCTCGAGAGGTTAATAGACAACCCGAGGAAGCAGCACAGCCCGAGCAAGTTGAATCCCAACCTGCCGCTGCTGAACAGGTTAAAGCAGAAGAAGTTGTAACGCAAAACACAGAAGATGCGATTGCTATAAAGAAACAAAAGGAGGCTGACGCGAAAGCAAGGGCAGAAGCCGAAGCCAAGGCAAAAGCTCAAGCAGAGGCTGACGCTAAAGCAAAAGCCGAAGCAGAAAGGGTAGCCAAAGAAAAAGCAGAACAGGAGGCCAAAAAGAAAAAATTGGATGCCTTGATTGGAGGTGTCAGTAAATCTGATGGGACGTCTTCAGGTAGTGAAGGGGATGATAATCGGGCAGGAGATAAAGGTCAATTGGATGGTGATCCCTATGCGCCAAGCTATTTCGGTGGCCCAGGTAGCGGCAGTGGTGGTGTAGGATATGGGTTGAATGGAAGGGGAAAAGCAACCTACCAAACATTAAGACAAGATTGTAATGAGGCCGGAATGGTCATTGTCAAAATTGTAGTTAATCGTAATGGGGATGTGATAGAAGCAACTCCAGGGGTTAAAGGAACCACTAATACAGCTTCTTGTTTACTGGATCCAGCAAGGAAAATTGCTTTATCCCATAAATGGCGCCCAGATAGTAAGGCTCCAGCAAAGCAAATAGGATTTGTAAGAGTTAATTTTACTTTAGGACAATAAAGTTGTGACCTATCAAGAAACCTTAAAATGGATGTTTGGTAGACTACCTATGTACCAGCGTCAAGGTCAGTCTGCATTTCGCGCAGATTTAGCCAACATTCAAAAACTAGCCAAACATTTAAAACACCCCGAACAAAAAATCAAAACGATTCATGTGGCGGGGACCAATGGGAAAGGGTCTACCAGTCATATGTTAGCTTCCATACTTCAGGAAGCAGGGTATACAACAGGCTTATTTACATCACCTCATTTGAAGGATTTTAGGGAACGTATACGCATCAATGGACAAGTTGTGTCAAAGGCATTTGTGATTGGCTTTATTCAAAGATTCCGTTCGTTTTTTGAACAAGAAAATTTGTCTTTTTTTGAAATGACAACAGGAATGGCATTTGAGTATTTCTACCGAAAGAAAGTCGATATCGCTGTAATTGAAGTTGGTCTGGGTGGGCGATTGGACTCCACTAATATTATTAAGCCAGTGACCTCTGTGATAACAAATATAGGAAAGGATCATGTACAGTTCTTGGGGAATACCTTGGAAAAGATAGCGGCGGAAAAGGCAGGGATTATTAAGGCTCATATTCCGGTGATCATTGGTGAAACCCAATCAGAAACAGAACAGGTGTTCATTGAAATGGCTGAAAATTGTGAATCGGATATTTATTTTGCTGATCAAACAGATAGTCACTTATATGAGAGTGATTTGAAAGGCGAATATCAAAAAAAGAACATTCAAACGGTTGTTGCTACTGTAAAAGTTCTTCGATCTAAGGGGTATGCTATTTCCGAAGCGCATGTGCAGGCAGGTCTTTTAAACGTGGTTAAAAATACTGGATTAAGAGGGCGATGGGAAATAATTGGCAACGATCCGTTGGTGATTTGTGACACAGGTCATAATAAAGAGGGGTTGACTTATTCTATGAGTCAAATTAATAATCTGGAATTTGAGCATCTTCATATAGTGTTTGGAGTGGTAAATGATAAAGATTTGACAGATGTTTGGACATTGCTTCCCCAAAAAGCCACTTATTATTTTTGTAAACCGGATGTTCCTAGAGGATTGGATGCTGATCTTTTAATGAAGCAATTCCATGCAAAAGGTTATAGAGGAAGTGCATATAATAGTGTAAATCAAGCTTTAACAGAAGCTAAAAATCAGGCGAATTCAAAGGACCTTATTTTTGTGGGTGGGAGTACTTTTGTGGTGGCAGAAATAATTTAATTTTTTTTGCAAAAAAAGTTTTGCCATATCAAAAACTGCCTTATATTTGCATTCCGTTAGCAAGGGCGCTTAGCTCAGTTGGTTCAGAGCACCTCGTTTACACCGAGGGGGTCGGGGGTTCGAATCCCTCAGCGCCCACAAGAGTAAAAAATCTCAATACTGAAGTGTTGAGATTTTTTTTACCTTGTAACTTAAAAAGGGTCATTAACTCAGTTGGTTCAGAGTGTTACCTTGACAGGGTAGAAGTCACTGGTTCGAATCCAGTATGACCCACAATTTTTCTGATATTTATAGCTTTTTTAGTAGATTTATTCCACACTACTTTAACTACATGATTTTAAAAAATATCAAAAAGCTATATGAGGATATCTTTCAGTCCTATAAAACACCTTCCATTGAAGAGCATATAAAAAAGATTATCGAACTGGATGCCTTTCTTCCGCATAACTCGACATTTTTTTGTATTACGAATACCCAGGAATTAGGTTTTGAGTATGTGAGTAAAAATATGTATTCCTGCATTGGAATAGAGCCTCATTTGTTTAAAACCCAAGCCATGAAATATTTTTGGAGTAGAATTCATCCAGATGATGTGGAGCAATGGCTGGAAGCGTTAAATTCTCTAATGGAGTTTACCATGAATGAGATTTCAGAAGAAGAAAGGCACAGAATGAGTTATACTTGGAACTATCGTTTTAAGAATGGGCAGGACGAATATGTCAATGTTATACAAAATACCACACCGCTTGCATTTGATGCCTTTAAGAAACCTATTATTGGATTGGCGCACTATACCATAGTAGAGCCCGGATTAAAGTTTGAAGTGACTGCTACTGCCAAGTATTTGAATGATTCCAATACTTATGAAACCAAGTATTTCAATACCTTTTCACAAAAGTTGTTAGAATCTAACATTAGTAATAGAGAGCGAGATATCATTAGGTTGTTGGTACTCAAAAAGAGTAGTAAAGAAATTGCTTTAAAGTTGAATATTAGTCCAAACACCGTAGATACCCATAGGCGCAATATTCTAAGAAAATTGAAAATCAATTCAACAGGTGAGCTTATAGGGCTCTATCAATCAAACAAGGGACTCTTTTAAAAATACTCAATTTGAGTATTGTAAGAAAGTGATGTTTTAAGCACATTTGTATTAGCTATTATTAATCAAAGGGATGTTAAGTGTTTACGGTTTTACATGAAAATGTAAAATTTGTAAACACTTTTTTATATTAGGTCTAAAACGCGTTCCAATTTCATTCCTCTGGACCCTTTAATTAAAATAAATTGATTTTTTAGCATTGAATTCTCATCTTTCACAAAGATTTCAAAATCTTCAAAGCTGCTAAATGCTTTAATTGCTTCCGAATTAAAACGGGTATGTGAAAAAGTATTGCCTAACAAAAAGATGTGTGGAATACTAGTGTTTTCAAGGAAATTTACAATGGTTTGGTGTTCTTGTAGGGCATCATCACCTAATTCAAACATATCACCCAAAATGACCATCTTATTAACGTCCTCATAACTATTGAAATTATTTAAAGCAGCCATCATGCTAGTAGGATTGGCATTATAGGCATCCATTAATATTTTATTAGAACCTTTTAAAATAATTTGCGATCTATTATTAGTCGGGACGTAAGTTTCAATAGCTTCTTTTATTTCGTGATGTGGAACACCAAAATAAGAACCAATAGCAATAGATGCTGCAATGTTGTTGAAATTATAGATGCCCGTAAGGGCGCTAGTAATTTGCAAGGTGTCAAAGGATACTGAAACATACGGTTGCGCATCAAACAGCTCTATTTTGGTATGCTTGTCGTGTTTTCCAAAGGAGACTATTTTTTCGTAGCTCCCAACTTGTTCTAATTGTTTTGGGTCATCTGTATTTACAAAAATAGTTTTGTGATGAAATTTTAAGTAATCGTAGAGTTCTGATTTAGCTTTTACAACTCCTTCCAAGCTACCGAATCCTTCTAAATGGGCTTTCCCAAAGTTGGTTATCAGACCAAAGTCAGGTTGTGCAATTTGGCATAAAAAGTCAATTTCATGATGGTGGTTGGCGCCCATTTCAACAATACCGAGTTCTGTTTCTTTGTTCATGGAAAGCAAGGTCAACGGAACGCCAATATGATTGTTTAAATTACCTTGTGTGGCGGTTGTTTTGAATTTTTTTGATAAAACAGCGTTTATAAGTTCTTTGGTGGTTGTTTTACCGTTGCTTCCTGTTAATGAAAGAATAGGTATTTCAAGATATCTTCTATGGAAAGCTGCCAAGTCCTGCAAGCATTTAAGAACATCTGTAACTAAAATATACGCTTCTGAAACCTGATAAGCGGGATCGTCTATGATGACATAGTTCGCGCCCAACTCCAATGCCATTTCGGCAAATTTATGTCCGTCAAAATTGTCTCCTTTTAAGGCGAAAAACAAATCTTGAGATTCTAGTTTTCTGGTGTCTGTGCAAACGGCATGACATTCCAGAAACAGTTCATGTATTTTAGCTATTTCCATAAAATTAAATGTATAAAAAAAGTCCTGATTTTCATCAGGACTTTAAGGTATAATCACTAGAATTCTTTTAGTGCTTAGTTTTGTTTTGAGATTTTGATTTAGAACCAACTCTAGACATAGCACATCTAAATCCAATATAGTCTGTTGCCATATTTTGTGGATAGTAGCGTCTTTGTGCTGGATCCAACCAGTAAGATCTGTCTTTCCAAGAACCTCCTTTATAAACTCTTACTTCATCATTGATTAAAGAAGTTCTCTTATCAGATTTATCATACTCTCTGATCATTTCTCCTGTAGAATCTACAGAAATATGATGTTTTGGAGAGTTGTACATTTTGCTGGTGTGGGCGTTATCTGCAGGCTCATCACTAAATTCATCAAAGCTTTCTCTATACATTCTAGAGGAGCTCTTATCACCATCTCTAAAGTTTCTGTTATCACTTCCGTCGAAATTGATTCTTAGATAAGTTTCATTTTCGTCGATTGGTACTTGAGCAATTTCTCCTGGTAAATCTCTTGCGATTAATTTACCATTAGGTAAAGTATCAAATACAACTTCTTCTGGAGTTACGATTTTAACTGTACCATCATCATTAATTTGATTTTTGGTATAAACGTTACCACGATAGTAGTTGAAGTCATTGAATTCATCATCAACTATAGGTCTGTAAACGTCAGCTACCCATTCGGCCACGTTACCAGCCATATCATATAATCCAAAGTCGTTTGGCTCATAAGATTTTACTTTGTTTGTGATATCAGCGTTATCATCAGACCAACCAGCGATTCCGCCGTAATCTCCTTTACCTTGCTTAAAGTTTGCTAAATGGTCACCTCTTGTTTTACGTTTACCTGAACGTGTATATTGACCATCCCAAGGATATTTTTTTCTTCCTCTGTAGATATTATAAGATCTTAACTCAGTCAATCCTAAAGCAGCATATTCCCATTCTGCCTCGGTAGGAAGTCTATAATCTGGTGTAAGAACCCCAGTTTCTCTTCCTGCGTAAACGTTAATAGTGTCTCCTGAGGCAGTAGTTTGAACTCTTCTTCTTGAATTTTCTGGGTTAGTGATACTATCATTTCCACCATAGGTTAGTGTAGGTGCATTGATATAAGTATCAGTACTAAACGTTTCACCTGCCTCAACAGCAATTTTGGCATCGCGAACAATATATCCAGATTCTTCTAAGTATAACTCATTGACACGATCAGTTCTCCAGTTGGCAAATTCTACCGCCTGAATCCAACTTACACCAACCACAGGATATTCTCCATATGCAGGGTGACGTAAATAGTTTTCGGTCATAACTTCATTAAATCCTAATCGGTTTCTCCAAACCAAAGTGTCAGGAAGGGCACCATCATAAATGCCTCTATAATTTTCTTCTGTTGGAGGATAAACACGCTTGATCCAATCTAGGTATTCTAAATACATTTTATTGGTAACCTCGGTCTCGTCCATATAGAAGGATTGCACGTGCTGTTGGTTAGGAGTATTGTTCCAATCGTGCATGACATCATCTTGAACTCTACCCATGGTAAAAGTTCCTCCTTCTACAAATACCAATCCTGGAGCAGTTTCTTGCTCTTTAAAGTCGGTGTTGTATTGAAAACCACCGTCCTTGGAATTGATATCCCATCCAGTAGCTCTGGAGCTGTTAGCGTTTGATGACCTTTTACAACCGACGAACGTCAATCCGACGGCGAAAATCATCAAGAACTTTAGTGCTGTTACTTTTTTCATATCCATACGTTTAAGTAAGCTTATAATATTTTTGGTGACGCAATATAGTAATTATCGGTTACAAAACAAGAGAAAAGAACAAATTTTGATGAAAAAATATGCATTTCGTCCTATTTATTGAACGTTACACCGATGATTTTTGCGTTTTTTACCGGTTAATAGTGTTTCTTAGAACGCGCATAATTATAAAATATTATTGTAATTTTGAAACGTTTTTTAAAAATTGTTGGATTATCAATAATAACACCTTTTTATTGCCGTTATTTTATCAATGAAAAAGAAAATTATCTTACTTACCATCTTAATTACCTCCTTCAGTATCTTTTCCCAACAAAAAACGTTTAATCTTAATTGGGATGGGGTCAAGGATGTTTCTACAAATTTTGTAAAAAGAGAAATACCTTCATTTTCAGGAGGGATATTAAATTATAATCCAACTGATGGAATGACTTTTGTTTCTAGATGGTCGGTTTCCAATCCAATAAATGAACAATCAGTTGTCATTCAAAACCAAGTTTTTGAACCCATTTCTATTTCTGATTTAAAGGATTTAGATACTCAGCTTATTCCAAACCAGCTCAAAGTATCCTTAAAAAATTCTAGGGCCAGAAATGAGCAGTTTGCCCTTTTGGAGGTTACACCTATTATAAAGGAGAATAATGGATACAAAAAATTGATCTCTTTTACCTTAATATATAATAGTAATCCTGCTGCTAGAACATCCAACTCATTTCAAATGCAGCAAATCACCAATTCTGCATTAAGTAGTGGAAGTTGGTATAAGTTTTATGTAGAAAGATCAGGAGTGCATAGAATATCCAAATCGTTTTTGGCTGATCTGGGAGTTAATGTCAATCAAGTTGATCCCCGTACCATTAAACTTTATGGTAATGGCGGTAAGATGATTCCTTTCGGAAATGACCAAGACTATCCTTTTGATGTGGTTGAAAATGCTATTAGGGTGGTTGGTGAGAGCGATGCGCAATTTAATGATTCCGATTATATCTTATTCTATGCCCAAGGACCGAGAGGATGGGATTCTGAAAAGCGTACACATATTAATAGTTACACAGATAAGACTTATTATTATATCAATATAAGTCCGGGTAATGGTAAGCGTGTTCAGCCTTTTATTCAGCCTTCTGGATCCGTAGATATGGAGATAAGTACATTTGATGACTATAAATTTCATGAACTGGATGAGTATAATCTCGTAAACGTAGGAAGAAGGTGGTTTGGAGATCGCTTTGATATCGAGGATACAAAATCTTTTGAATTTTCGTTTCCAGATAGGATAGAATCAGAACCTATTTATTTAAATGTAATTGTTGCTTCTACATCTCCAGCTACGAGCACCATGGGCTTGACAGTAAATGGAACTAATGTAACGACGCTTAACCTCCCTGCAACTTCAAATTATAATCTTGCTGTAGGTGCTACTTTTGCTAATTATGTACCAATTTCATCATCTAATATCAATGTAACTCTGCAATACAATAATAATGGCAGTCCCTCAGCATTGGCCTACGTGGATTACGTAGCTGTAAGAGCGAAAAGGAATTTAAATTTTTCGGGTAACCAATATACATTTAGAAATTTGGAAACTACCAACGAGACAGGTATCGCTCAATATACCGTGACAAATACTTCCCAAGTTTCTGAAATTTGGGATGTAAGCGATTTGTATAACGTTACAACCCTTGTAAATGGTGACGGTAATTCAACTTTGAGCTTTAAATCTCAAATGGGCTCTGAGAAATCTTATACTTTGGTGACTTCTTCTGATTTTTACACGCCCCTTAGGGAGTCCAACTCACAAGTTTTTAACCAAAATTTAAAAGGGACTATTTTTAATGATGACCTAGGTAATTTTCAAGATATTGATTATTTAATCTTAACACCTCAAGTATTTTTGGGACAAGCTAATAGATTGGCTCAAATCAATAGAGACCAATACGGATTGAATGTCAAAGTGGTTCCATTGGGTTTGATTTATAATGAGTTTAGTACTGGAAATCCAGATATTGGAGCCATTAGGAATTTTGTGAAATATATATATGATAATGCCAGTAGTCCAAGTCAACGTTTGAAATATTTATGTCTGTTTGGAGATGCCTCATTTGATTATAAAAACAGACTTCCAAACAATACCAATTTTGTTCCAAGTTGGCATGCGTATGAAAGTTTTAATTTAACTAGTTCTTATGTGTCCGATGATTTTTTTGGAATGATGGATGAAAACGAAGGAGATATGTCAATTAGTAATTTGTTGGATGTTGCTGTTGGTAGAGTATTGGCTGATTCACCACAACAAGCTAAAGAAATGGTGGATAAAATTCAGAACTATCATTCTGAAGCATCTTTTGGAAATTGGAGAAATACAGCTGTTTTCATTTCTGATGATGTGGATGAGGCCTGGGAGGCTCAATTGCAGCAAACCACTGATAATATATCAGATGAAATATCTGAGGAAAAACCATTTATCAATGTCGTTAAAATTCATTCCGATGCCTTTGAGCAGGAATCCTCTTCTGGAGGAGATCGTTATCCTACAGTAAATACTGCAATAGTTAATGCCTTGGAAAAAGGAGCTTTGGTTGTTAATTATTTTGGACATGGAGGAGAGGATGGATTGGCCCGAGAACGGATTTTTGAAAGGTCAGATGCTCAGAGTTTAAATAATATTTGTCAGTTGAATTGCTTTGTTACCGTAACTTGTGAATTCACTCGGTTTGATAATCCATTAAGGCCAACAGCAGGAGAGTATACTTTCTGGAATACGCAAGGAGGGGCAATTGGTTTGATAACCACCACAAGACAGGTAATTGTTAACGTGGGTATCGACTTTAATGTCCACTTGGAGAAGTTCCTTTTTGGTTATGATGATAGTTTTGCAGAAGGCGAATATCCATCTATGGCCGAAGCACTTAGGTTAACCAAAATTGATCCCGAAATTTCTGGTTATGATCAAAGAAGATTGGTGTTTTTTATAGGTGACCCAGCAATGAAGCTAACCTTTGGTAAACCCAATATTCAATTGACAACTATTAATGATGAGCCAATTAGTGGAAATACAGACGTATTACAAGCTCTCAGTAAAGTTAAATTGGCGGGTGAAGTAACCGATGGTTCAGGAAATTTACTTACCAATTTTAATGGTGTTTTATCTACTACAGTATTTGATAAAAACATAGAGAGGCAAACTCTTGGGAACAATGGTGTCACTGGCTCAAATGGTTTGATTATTATGGATTTTGAAACTTTGGGTCCCACTATATTTAAAGGACAATCTACCATAACAGGAGGACAGTTTGAAATGGAGTTTGTTGTTCCTAGGGATATTGCTATCCCCGAAGGTTATGGCAAGGTAAGTTTTTATGCCAAACAAGATGGAGTCCTTTTTGATCGATCAGGCGCCAGTGTAGAAACTGTAAAAATAGGTGGGTTGAATCCAAACGCTGAAACGGATGAACAGGGACCTTTGATCAAAGTTTTCATGAATGATGAAAGTTTTGTGTCTGGAGGCCTTACCAATAATTCTCCGGCCCTTTTGCTGAAGCTGCAAGATGACAATGGTATAAATACGGCAAGTGGTATTGGACATGATATTGTAGCTATTTTGGATGGTGATGAAACTTCTCCATATGTACTTAATGATTATTATGAGACAGAGCTTGATGATTACCAAAGAGGTACTGTAAACTATCCATTTAGAGATCTAGAAAATGGTTTGCATACGTTAACCGTAAAAGCATGGGATGTTTATAACAATTCGGCCACCGCAGAAATACAATTCATGGTGCAGAACGAAAATCAAGAACTCATTATCGATAAAGTTCTTAATTATCCAAATCCTTTTGTAAACTACACAGAATTTTGGTTTAACCACAATAGTTCACAGCCTTTAGACGTTTCAGTACAAATATTTACTGTTTCAGGTAAATTGGTTAAAACGAT
This sequence comes from Mangrovimonas sp. CR14, assembly GCF_011764015.1. Classification (NCBI taxonomy): domain Bacteria; kingdom Pseudomonadati; phylum Bacteroidota; class Flavobacteriia; order Flavobacteriales; family Flavobacteriaceae; genus Mangrovimonas; species Mangrovimonas sp. CR14. The sequence goes on from NZ_JAAFZY010000004.1 coordinate 75,766, forward strand.
TAACGGACAAACCAACACCTCAAATTGCTGTAATAATGGGAATTCATCCCTTTCAAGAGATATGATTTGGGATGGACGAGATGATTTCGGAGACCGTATAGGGAAGGGAGTCTATATTTATAAGCTTAAAGTACATTCTCCTAGCCTGAATAAAACGGTTGAGAAGATTGAAAAGCTTGTGATACTTTAATAAAGCATTATATTTGTCGAACTAAAAATAACACATGAGACACCAGATTTTAATTCTTGGATTATTTCTTTTAACTTTAAACATAAAGGCCCAGGAAGTCATCACCGAAATTACTCCAAACCCCTTTGATACAAGGGTGATAACAACTGGAGTGCCGTTTCTTTTGATTGCTGCTGATGCCCGTGCAGGTTCCTTGGGAGATATGGGGGTAGCTACATCAGTTGATGCCTTTTCTCAACAATGGAATGCTTCAAAATATGCGTTTTCAGAAACTAAACAGGGGGTGGGTGTAAGTTATACACCTTATTTAACCAAGTTGGTGAAAGATATTTTCTTGGGGAGCATTACTTATTTTAATCGAATTGATGAAAAGAGTGCTTTTGCAGCTAGTTTTAGATATTTTTCATTGGGGGATATTGAGTTTGTGCAAGATGAATTTTCAATTCCTCTAGTACAAAGACCTAATGAGTTTACAGTTGACGTTTCTTATGCCTTAAAATTAAGTCAACAATTCTCCATGGCAGTGACCATGAGGTATCTGAATTCCGATTTAAGAATTCCTTCTGAATTTACAGATACTAAGGCAGCAGGTACGTTTGGAGTGGATATATCGGGATATTATCAAAGTGAAGAGGAGGCCTTCAATAGCTTTAACGGAAGAACCCGACTGGGATTCGCTATTCAAAATGTAGGACCTAAATTTAAATATGACGAACAGGGTCGTGAAAATTTTCAACCAACAACCTTAAGATTGGGAGGTGGATTTGATTTCATCTTTGATAATTATAATAAATTAGGAGTGACTGCAGAGGTTACTAAACTTTTAGTGCCTACACCACCAATTAGAGGAACCTACAGGCAATATGAAGATATAAATGGAAATGGTGAGTTTGATCCCGATGAAGATAATTTATTGGCCTATGATCCCAATTATATTGTAGAAGGAAAAGATGATGATGTGGGATTTGTAAAAGGGATGTTTCAGTCTTTTGGTGATGCCCCGGGAGGATTCAGTGAAGAAATGAAAGAAATTACTTGGGCATTGGGAGCAGAGTATTCTTATCAGGATTCGTTTGCTTTCAGAGCAGGTTATTTTAACGAAAGTGATGATAAGGGAGCAAGGAAATTCTTTGCTTTAGGCGCCGGTTTTAATTACAATATTGTAGGCTTGGATATTTCTTATTTATTTTCGGCTTCAAAGGTTCCTAGTCCTTTAGAAAATACCCTTAGGTTTTCCTTGTCATTTAATATCGATAGGGAAGCGTACCGCGAATATTAAAACTGTCTATATAAAAATTAAAGAAGCCATTGTTGAAGAAACGATGGCTTTTTTGTTTAAAATGGTTACATTTAATATAATATTTGTCTATGAAAGAAATTAAAATTGAGACCGTACTAGAGGTTTACGAGCAACTGGATGAGCTTCCCAAGCCTGTTCAAGAGCTTATGAATCGAGCCAAAGAAGCTCGTTTGGATTCCTATTCCCCCTATTCCAATTTTAGTGTGGGAGCCGCTTTGCTATTGGAAAATGGAGAGATAGTCACTGGTAGCAATCAAGAAAATGCATCCTATCCTTCGGGCTTATGTGCAGAAAGAACTGCAATTTATTATGCTGGAGCCAAGTTTCCCCATTCAAAAATGAAAATGATGGCCATAATTGCAGGGTCCAATTTGCATCCCACCACAGAGCCCATTCCACCTTGTGGGGCTTGCCGACAAGCCATTGCAGAGTATGAGGTAAATCAAAAAGAATCTATAGAAATTTATTTTATGGGTGAGACTGGTAAGGTGGTGAAATCAAAATCTTTGGCAAATTTGCTTCCACTTATTTTCGATCGCTCCGTTCTATAACGATTTCGGTAATTTTTTACTATTTACAGTTTTTTCATTAGTAAACAAAGTAGTATTTTTGTTATCCCGTTCATAATTTATAATGTAATCGATGCAAAAAATAACGAAAGAAGTATACCTGAAATGGTACGAGGACATGTTATTCTGGAGAAAGTTTGAAGACAAACTAGCTGCAGTTTATATTCAACAAAAGGTTAGAGGATTTCTTCACCTTTATAATGGTCAGGAAGCGGTGTTGGCTGGTGCCTTACACGCTATGGATTTAAGTAAGGATAAAATGATTACGGCCTATCGTAACCACGTGCAACCTATTGGTATGGGAGTTGATCCCAAAAGGGTTATGGCTGAGCTTTATGGTAAAGCCACAGGGACTTCACAAGGTTTAGGAGGTTCTATGCATATCTTTTCTAAAGAGCACGGTTTTTATGGCGGTCATGGTATTGTTGGAGGTCAAATTCCTCTAGGGACCGGAATGGCTTTTGGAGATAAGTTTGGAGGAAAAGAAGCCGTAACCATTTGCTGTTTTGGTGATGGTGCCGCTAGACAAGGGTCGTTACATGAGTCTTTTAACTTGGCAATGTTATGGAAACTTCCTGTAGTATACGTATGTGAAAACAATGGTTATGCTATGGGTACCTCAGTAGAACGTACTGCAAACCATACAGATGTTTGGAAATTAGGTTTGGGTTATGAAATGCCTTGTGGACCAGTAGACGGAATGAACCCTGTGAAAGTCGCAGAGGCGTTTGATGAAGCCATTCAAAGGGCAAGAAGGGGTGATGGACCAACTTTCTTGGAATTGAAAACCTACCGATACAGAGGTCATTCTATGAGTGATGCCCAACATTATAGAACCAAAGAAGAAGTTGAAGAATATAAAAAGATTGATCCTATTACCCAGGTGAAAGACGTTATTCTTGAAAATAAATATGCTACTGAAGCTGAAATCAAAAAGATTGATAAGCGTGTGAAAGATTTGGTAAGCGAATGCGAGAAATTTGCAGAAGAATCTCCATTCCCAGAGCTAAATGTGATGTATGATTCAGTTTACGAGCAAGAAGATTATCCATTTTTACAACATAAACTATAGTTATGGCAGAAGTAATTAACATGCCTCGTTTGAGTGACACCATGGAGGAAGGAACTGTTGCTACTTGGTTAAAGAAAGTAGGTGACAAGGTTGAAGAAGGAGATATATTAGCTGAAATAGAAACAGATAAAGCAACTATGGAGTTTGAGTCCTTTCATGAAGGGACATTATTGTACATAGGGGTACAGGAGGGAGAGACAACTAAAGTAGATGAGTTATTAGCTATTATAGGAGAAGAAGGTGAAGATGTTTCTGATTTAGTAAATGGTTCGCCTGTAGAAACTAAAAAAGAAGCATCGCCAGAAACTTCAGAAGAAAAGGAAGAAAAAGCTGAATCAAATTCCGAGGAAGAAACTTCTAATGAGACTGCCGAATTACCTGATGGCGTAACTGTTGTAACCATGCCACGTTTAAGTGACACCATGGAAGAAGGAACTGTTGCCACTTGGTTAAAGAAAGTAGGTGATGCTGTTGAGGAAGGAGATATTTTAGCTGAAATTGAAACAGATAAAGCTACTATGGAATTTGAATCTTTTCAATCGGGTACCTTACTATTTATCGGACTTGAAGAGGGACAATCTGCAAAAGTAGATTCTTTATTAGCTATCATTGGCCCAGAAGGAACTGATGTTTCTGATGTTGCCAAAAACTTTAAAGTAGGAGGGGCTTCTCAAAAAGCAGATGAGCCCAAAGCTGAGAAAGCTGCTGCTCCTAAAGCGGAGGCGCCAAAAGAAGCACCTAAACAAGAGGTAGCTAAGCCTCAAGCTCAAGAAACAGCCACCACTGCAAGTAGTGGAGAACGTATATTTGTTTCACCATTAGCCAAAAAAATGGCTGAAGAGAAAAATATTAACTTATCACAAGTTAAAGGAAGTGGTGAAAACGGTCGTATCATTAGACGTGATATTGAAAATTATACACCAGCTGCTTCTGCTGCTTCGGTAGGTAAATTTGTTCCTGCTGGACAAGAAGATTTTGATGAAGTAGCAAATTCTCAAATGCGTAAGACAATTGCTAAGCGTTTGGCGGAGTCTAAGTTTACAGCTCCGCATTATTACCTGAATGTTGAATTTGATATGGATAATGCAATTGCATTCCGTGAGCAGTATAACTCATTACCAGATATCAAAATTTCATTTAATGATATCGTTGTTAAGGCTTGCGCTTTGGCATTAAAGCAACACCCTCAGGTAAATTCTCAGTGGTTTGCAGATAAAATGCGAATGAATAATCATGTGCATGTGGGTGTGGCTGTTGCTGTTCCTGATGGCTTGGTTGTTCCTGTAGTTAAGTTTGCTAACGAAATGAGCTTACCTCAAATAGGAGCTGCAGTTAAGGATTTTGCAGTTAAAGCAAGAAATAAAAAATTAACACCGCAGGAAATGGAAGGAAGTACTTTCACTGTATCTAATTTAGGAATGTTTGGAATTGAAAGTTTCACTTCAATCATCAACCAACCGAATTCTGCGATTCTTTCTGTGGGAGCTATTGTACAAAAGCCTGTTGTTAAGAATGGTCAAGTGGTACCAGGAAACACAATGAAATTATGTTTGGCTTGTGATCATAGAACTGTTGATGGGGCTACAGGAGCACAGTTTTTACAAACATTAAAAGGGTACATAGAAAACCCTGTAACTATGCTTGTTTAAGAATATTGTCAAAATATTTTCTATAATATGAATCCCACCTTTAAAAGGTGGGATTTTTTGTTTTATGAAGGTTTTTTCTTTCAATCCATTGGATTGAAAGGATTGTTGTTAAAATGTTAGTGAATTGCTAAAATTATGTTAAATTACCGCTCTAATTAACTAATAGCATTTTTCCAATAACAATAGCTTATGGTAAAAAAATTACTTCCCTGTTTTTTATTCATTTCCTTTACTTTTTCTGTTTTTAATTCATGGTCTCAAACTTTTGAAAGGGTCGATAATGTAGTTGGCTTAGGGATTCTCAAAGAAAACCATGGCGTTTCTGTCGCTGACTATGATGGGGATAACGATTTAGATCTTTTTGTTGTTGCAAAAGCCCTAGATCAAAATGGTTTGGAATGGTCTCGTAGTCGACTTTTTAGAAATGAGAATAATGGAGCTTTTACAGATGTGACAGAGGAGGCTGGATTAAGCAATATGCTGGATCAAGATTACAGTCAGGACAATACCTTTTATGTTTTTGATGGACCTAAAGTTGGTGCTTCTTGGGGCGATTACGATAATGATGGTCATCTAGACCTTTTTTTAACAAACACATACAATGTTTTACTATTTAAAAACCAAGGTGATGGAACATTTATTGATGTGACGGAATCCGCTGGTTTTTCTCTAGCCACTGATTGCCAATACACAGGTGCCACTTGGTTTGATTATAATAGCGATGGATTTTTGGATATCTATATCAGTGAGTGGGGTAATTGTGATTCAAACCTCTTGTTTAAAAATAATGCCAATGGTACTTTCTCCAATGTAACAGAAGAATCTAACATTTTAGAAACCAATTCTAGATACAGTTTTGTGGCGGTGCCATTTGATTTTAATGCTGATGGATGGATGGATTTATATGTTACCAATGATTTTGATGCCCCTAACTATTTGTACATGAACCAAGGAAATGGATCATTTGCAGAAGGAGCTTCAAGTTATGGTGTAAACAGTATGATTGATGATATGGGAGTAGCTGTGGGGGATTTTAATTTAGATGGGAATTTTGATTTTTTTGTCACTGGTATTGGAGAGTCAGCTCTTTTGAAATCAGATCAAGGATCTTATGTTAATGTGGCTTCTGATGAGGGAGTTTTTAATAATAGTTGGGCATGGGCTCCTATTTTTGCCGATTTTGATTGTGATGGTGATGAGGACTTGTTTGTTGCCAATGGCTATTATAATTCTGGTTCATATAATAACTTCTATTATGTGAATGATCCAAATGCACCACAAAATGTTTTTACTAACCAAGCAAATGAGGTTGGGATTTCAGAATCAACTGTAAGTATCAGTACTGTTGATTTTGATTATGACAATGATGGTGATTTGGATTTGTTTCTATCTAATTCTGATACCTTTTCTTTTTTCTATGAAAATAAATTATTGAATTTTGATTCTGAAGTAAGCAATGCTAACTGGTTTCAACTTTCGTTGGAAGGAACCGAATCAAACAGGAATGCTATAGGAACGATTGCTATTCTTATCACTGAAAATAGAACCATTCACCGGTATTTTTCAGGAGTTGGTTTTTTAGGCCAAAGTATCAAACCTTTACATTTTGGGCTTCAAGCCGACGAAACTATTCAGGAGTTAATTATTAAGTGGCCTTCTGGACTTGAAGAAATTTATTCGGAAGAATTACAAATTAATTCATTCTTTAAGGCCACAGAAGGAGAGGGAATAGTTAATTTGAACATTGCTCCAAGTCCTAAAATTTACGGATGTACAGATCCTAGTTCTTGTAATTATAATCCAGAAGCCACTTTGAGTGATGATAGCTGTATTTATTTAACACCTCAAGAAATTTCAGGCCCTAGTGCAGTAGGCTTTTTGTCTGAAGAGACCTATGTTTATCCTATATCGGTTGGGTCTTCCGCACAATGGCAAGTGACCGGAGGAGAATTGCTGGAAGGACAGGGAACTGGAAGTATTTTGGTGAAATGGGGATTGAATCAAGCTGGGGAAATTTCAGTCATTGAAAATAATGGAGATTGTGTAAGTCAATCAACATCTTTGTCAATTGTTTTAGGTAACGAAGGTGTTCCTGAAGATGTATCTGTAGCGCGATTATGGAATGAAGCTTTATTGGCGGCAATAAGAAAAGATTATGCAAGACCTACTGTTCATGCTAGGAACTTATTTCATTCCAGCGTAGCCATGTATGATGCATGGGCTGCTTATGATGAAGAAGCTACAACTTATTTGGTGGGTAAGACGGTTCATGGTTTTAGTAGTGGTCTTGAGGATTTTGTGTCCAATGAAGACATTCCGGAATCCAGAAATAAGGCTATTAGTTTTGCTATGTATCGACTTTTAACTCATAGATTCCAGGAGTCACCTAATCATGCCCAAACACAGGCTCGGTTTGATTATCTCATGGATCAACTAAATTATGATATAAACAATACAGCCACTGATTATATTAACGGAGATCCGGCGGCTTTAGGAAATTATATAGCTGAAACGATTATTAATTATGGGTTAGGAGATGGATCTAATGAATCTGGAGGTTATGCCAATGAGTATTATGAATCAGTAAACCCCCCACTTTCACCACAGTATGAAAACAGCACGGTACTGAATCCCAATCGTTGGCAGCCATTAAGTTTGGATGTTTATATAGATCAGAGTGGTAATTTGATAGAGGGAGATATGATCGATTTTTTAGGCCCAGAATGGGGTAATGTTCATGGTTTTTCACTTTCAGATGAAGATCAATCTACTTACCAACGGGATGGAGATATTTATTATGTATATCACGATCCTTCAGATCCTCCGTATTTATCTGAAGATGGTATAGGTACTTCTAGTGAGGCTTACAAGTGGGCATTTGAAATGGTGTCGGTTTGGGGTTCTCATTTAGATCCAACAGATGGGGTTATGTGGGATGTTTCACCAAATAGCATCGGTGGACTGACTTTGGAGTCGTTGCCTACAAGTTATTTAGAGCATCCTAATTTTTATGATTTTTTTGATGGTGGTGACCCTGGAACAGGCCATGACATCAATCCATCTACAGGAATGCCGTATGACCAACAATTGGTGCCTCGAGGTGATTATACAAGAGTACTGGCCGAATTTTGGGCAGATGGACCTCATTCTGAAACACCTCCCGGGCATTGGTTTACTATCTTAAACTATGTGTCCGATCATCCTTTATTGGAAAAGAAGTTAAATGGACAGGGAGACGTACTTCCAAGTTTAGAATGGGATGTAAAAACATATTTTATTTTGGGGGGCGCAATGCATGATTCAGCCATCAGTGCTTGGAGTGTAAAAGGGTGGTATGATTACATCAGACCCATATCCGCCATACGCTATATGGCCAGCATGGGACAAAGTAGCGATGAGAACCTTCCTAGTTATAATCCTCAAGGGATTCCATTAATTCCAGGTTATGTAGAATTGGTTCAAGAAGGAGACCCTCTAGCAGGAGCAGAAAACCAATTTGCAGGAAAAATAAAGTTGTATTCTTGGTTGGGACATAGCGCTGTCTACGATCCAAATACAGATACGGCCGGAGTAGGTTGGATTCTTTCAGAAAATTGGTGGCCTTACCAAAGACCATCTTTCGTGACTCCACCATTTGCGGGATATGTTTCGGGGCATTCTACATTCTCGAGGGCGGCAGCTGAAGTGATGACCTTAATTACTGGGGATGAATATTTTCCTGGAGGAATGGGTGAGTTTGTGGCCAGACAAAATGAATTTTTAGTATTTGAAGAAGGACCATCTGTGGATGTTATTTTGCAATGGGCGACTTATAGAGATGCTTCAGATCAATGTAGTTTGTCTCGTATTTGGGGTGGTATTCACCCACCATCAGATGATGTTCCGGGTAGGTTGATGGGGGCTGATATAGGAGTGGAAGCTTATGATTTTGCCGTACCATATTTCTATGGTACTTTAAGTGTGCCTGATTTTATGGTTTATTCTAAATTATATCCAAACCCTGTACAATCTGGTCATGACATTTTAGTAACCCATATAAATAGTGAAACCCAGTTTAAATTATATGATTTAAGTGGTCGGGATATTCAAATTCAAAAAGTCAGCTATGATTTAGGTAATGGAATTGCACGAATTACGATTCCTTCATTTGTCTCTGCTGGTGTTTATATTCTGAATTGGAATAATCATTCAGAGAAAGTTATTGTTAAAAATTAAATAGAGGCTTAATTAATTAAAAGAATAAAAATTTTAAATATGAATTCGCAAGAATTCTTTAAAAACAAATATTAAAATCCTGCAACAAGCAGGATTTTTTTATATTTAATAAGCTTTAAAATTTAAGATTTGTCAAAAAACATCATCATTACAGGTACAAGTAGAGGCATTGGTTTTGAAATGGTTAAAATTTTTTCAGGGATGGGACATAACGTTCTTGCTTTGTCAAGAAATTCAAACCCCGTTGATATACTAGAGCTAAAAGGTGTAACTAGCTTTTCTTTTGATCTTTCAAAAGAGGATGATTTTGAGAAAGTCAATCACTTTGTAAGTGAAAATTGGTCTCATGTTGATGTTTTAATAAACAACGCAGGTGCTTTGGTAAATAAACCCTTTTCCGAAACGTCTATGAAAGATTTTGAAAGGGTTTATGCTACAAATGTGTTTGGTGTTGCAAAAATGATTCAAACAGTAATTCCTTTTATGAAACCTAAGGCCCATATCGTTACTATAAGTTCAATGGGTGGGGTTCAAGGTAGCATGAAATTTGCAGGCTTATCAGCCTATAGTTCAAGCAAAGGAGCTGTTATAACCCTAATTGAATTACTTGCCGAAGAATATAAGGACTCTGGAATTTCTTTTAATGTTTTAGCTCTTGGAGCGGTCCAAACAGAAATGCTGCAGGAGGCCTTTCCAGGTTATCAAGCTCCAATTACGGCTATGGAAATGGCCGATTATATAGTTGAATTCTCCCTCAATAGCAATAAATTTTATAACGGAAAATTATTACAGGTATCTAATTCAACACCTTAAAGCTTATGAGAATTGTAGCCCTATTTACACGACCATATATGCTTTTATTGATAAGTATTGTGGTTCCAATCGGGCTTTTGTCCCAAGAGAAAATTGTTGATTTTGACATTGTTTATGAGAATAAGGTTTATGGCACTTTGGGTATTACCATGACCGAAAATCAAAATGAAATCCATTATTCATGTGAGACTTCAGTATTGGTTGATGTGTTTTTTAAAAAGTTGCAAATAGATTACCACTATGAGGTTGTCTACAAAGATGGTGTATTAGAGAGATCAGAGGTGCAGGTAGATCTTGATGGGAAATCTCATACAGAGACTGTCACGGTTAAAAAGCATGATGGTTACATTATTCATAAAGATGAGGATCGCATAAGGGTTGAAACTGATATTCCTTTTACCGCAATCATGCTCTATTTTTTTGAGCCGAAAGATCAAGATATTTGTTACTCAGAACAATTAGGTGAGTTTAATCAAATTAAACAGGTAGGGGAGCATACTTATGTGAAAATGGATCTTCGAAAACGTGGCAATAAATATGTTTATGACAACGGCATGTTGAAGTGTGCTATGATAGATGGCGGTCCTATAGAATTTATGCTGGTCGCCAAAGAGTAACTACAGATTTTTTTCTTTTAACATATCTTTCCTAATATTTGGATTAATTTTGTGCCTGGAAAACAACTCAGGATGCAACAAACAACTAATACCATACTAATGGTTCGCCCTATTAATTTTAGGATGAACGAACAAACGGCCGTTAACAATTATTACCAAAAAGTACTGGATAATTTAATGCCACAAACGGTGAACGCCAAGGCACAACAAGAATTTGATACCTATGTAGACAAATTGAGAGCTAAGGGAATTCAAGTAATAGTTGCTCAAGACTCAAGCGAATTTGATACCCCAGATTCCATTTTTCCTAATAATTGGATTTCATTCCATCAGTCTGGTAATATTGCACTATATCCTATGTTTGCTGAAAACAGAAGGTTGGAACGTCGTGAGGATATTTTGGAACAAATTGAGAATGATGGATTCCATATAGATCAAGTTTTTGATTATACTTCGGCAGAGGAAGAAGAGATATTTCTGGAAGGAACGGGCAGTATTGTTTTAGATCGAAAACATCAGAAAGCCTATTGCGCACTTTCACCAAGAGCTGACGAAGACCTTTTTATAGAATTTTGTGAAGATTTTGAATATACGCCCATTATATTTCACGCATACCAAACGGTTAATAATGAGCGAAAGTTGATTTACCATACCAATGTCATGATGTGTGTTGCAGAAACGTTTGCTGTTATTTGTTTGGATTGTATTGACGATAAAAAGGAGCGAAAAGCTGTAGCAAATAGTTTGAAAGAAGACGGTTTGGAGCTTATTTCTATTTCAGAGGAACAGGTCAATAATTTTGCTGGTAACATGCTACAAGTGTCTGGGACAGAAAACCAAAAATATTTGGTGATGAGTCAGGCGGCTTATAATTCCTTAAAATCAGAACAAATAAAGGCCATAGAAAAGCACTGTGAAATCATTACAAGTTCTTTAGATACTATAGAAGCATGCGGAGGAGGAAGTGCCAGATGTATGATGGCAGAGGTGTTTTTACCAAAAGCCTAGTCTAAGTGCTGTGGTTTTGATTTAGGGAGTTCCACATAGAAGGTAGTTCCTACATTCAAATCACTCTCAACCCAAATCTGTCCATGGTTTAGCTCGACTAATTCTTTACAAATGGTCAAACCAAGACCAGTTCCTTTTTCATTGTTGGTTCCGGTTGTTGTGAAGGAAGTATTTTTAAAGAGTTTGTCAATATTCTCTTTGGAAATACCAACGCCTGTGTCAGAAATGCTAATAATCGCTTTCCCACCACTAATATGATTTGAAACGGTGATGGTGTCACCTGGGCGGCTAAATTTAATAGCATTAGTCATTAAATTTTGGATAATGATTTCCACCATGCTCTTGTCGGCATAGATAAAGTCCTTCAGGGTTTTATCTCTCAGTTTAATGGATTTATTCTGAAGTTTTTGCTCCAATAACTGTACTTTTTCCTCAAACACCTCCTGAACATCAAACAAGGTAGGTTTGGCCTCCAAAGATTGCATTTGTGATTTGGACCAATTCAATAGATTGAAAAGTAGAAGGGAGGCATTGTTTGCATTTTCACTAAGTTCAGGAATTAGGTTGTTGAATTCTTCCTTGGTCAAAGAACCATCCCTAAGTAAATCAATAAACCCTTTGATGGATGTCAAAGAGTCTTTTAGGTCATGGGAAACAATAGAAAATAACTTGTCCTTTACTTTATTTATTTCTTCTAGGTGTTGCGCCTGTTCTGAGAGCGCCTCCTTTTGAAGTTCAATTTTTTTGTTTTTCTCCTCTAACTCTCGCATGTATTTAATACGATTGTTTCGTTTCATGTAAATGAGTACCAAAAATGTAGATACTACCAAAAGTGCTCCTATCAAAGCATAGAATATAAGCTTTAATCTATTCAGTTCTTTTTGACTGTCCAGAACTTGTTGCTCAGTAACTAAATCTGTTTCAGGGGTAGGCTCCTTTGTTTTAGTAGTTAAGTCTGGAGTGAATAATACATTGCTAGTATATGACCTCTCAAAATTAGGACGGTTTTCATCTTCTATTTCGCTTTTGAGGTCATAGTATTTTCTCTGCCAAACAAAAGCACGGTCGTATTTCTTTTTGGTCGAATCTAAAGCCTTTAAAAGTTTGTAGTTTTTTAATTGCTCACTTTTATTGTCAACTTGTTCTGCAATGCTTAAAGCTTCCATTAATTGATCTTCAGCATACTTCAAATAACTTCTTTGCAAGTTTAGGTCACCTAAGGCATTTAAAGAGATAAGGAGACCGTTTTCATTCTTTGTGCGTCTGTTCAGTTTTAATCCTTCAACCAAATAATCTGCCGATTTCTCATAGTCCTTAAAAAGTAAATATTCTCCACCAAGTTTGGGAAGAATTTCACCTCTTACAGAATCATTGGAAGCGGCAACTACCAAAGCTTTTTCGTAATAGTCTATAGCTTTACGGTTTTCACGTTTTTGAGAATACAATTCAGCTAATCGCTGCAAGGTGTTGATGGAACCTTGTTTGTTAAGTTGTTTTTCAAGCTCCAAAGTTTTCTCATAAAACTCAATGGCCTTTTCATAGTTGTGAATACTGTGGTAGGCATTTGCCAAATTATTATAGGCACACAGCAGGTCTTTTGTGAGTCCTCGTTTTTCAAAAATATCAATGGCTGACAGTGAAAATTCCAACCCTTTTTCATAATTGCCTCTTTCTATCTCAATCAAACCGATACGGTTGTTCACCTTAGCTAAACTTAAAGTATCCTGTAGTTTGGAATAAAGTTCTTTTGATTTTAGGTAGTTATTGACAGCATTGATATAGTCTCCTTTTTCGGCATATATTAGAGCTTTGAAATAAGTGATTTCAGCAATACCTACTTCAAAGTTTAAATCGTTTGATAGCTTCTCACTTTGGGAAATATATTGTAGAGCCTTTGTATATTCTTGGGAATCGTATAGCGATTGAATTAGCCTTAAAGACGTTTTTACCTTAGCCGTATCTGGTTTTTGAAAAGCTAACTGAATAGTAAGACTATCTTGTTCCCTTGTTTGAGAGAAACAAAAAGCACTTACCAATAGAAAGGCAATTAAAGAAGTTAACTTTTTCATTATAACGGTCACCGCAACATGTTTAAGCTAAGTTAGCTTACTCTAATTACAAGTGTAAAGTCTTTAGTTAGTTTAAGAAAATTCATTTGGGGTCTAAATAGCATTGACAAACAAATTTTGTAAAAAGGCTATTCTTTAACTAATTTATGCGTTTTATTGCCAAAAAATTAGACGAAAGGATGCCTTATTTTTTCGTCTGATTTTTGAACTTCGACAAAAGGCAAATATATAGGAATAACAGCACTTTTGTCGATGAAATGCACAATTTTAAAAATGGATATCGCTGATGCATTTCGTCGATTTTTTTCATAAAATGGATTCGCTTTTGGTCATTTTTTAAACAGATAAATTCTTCTAAAGTTTATCGAATTTCCCTACATAAAATTTTAAATTTGCACATTCATTTAAAGTTAAGACAATGAACCTTCAGGACACCCTCGCTCAACACGTTAAGGAAGCAGTAAAAAATATTTACGGCCAAGAATTGGAAACAGTAGAATTTCAAGCCACCAGAAAGGAATTTGCTGGCGATATTACTGTTGTTGTATTTCCCATGCTGCGAGTGGTAAAAGGAAATCCGGTACAGATAGGAGAGGCCATTGGTGAACACTTGGTGAAACATGTTGAGACCGTAAAGGGATACAATGTGGTCAAAGGGTTTTTGAATGTAGAAATTGATCCACAATTTTACTTGGACTTTTTTAATGGAATGAAAGGACAAACCAATTACGGATTTGTTCCGGTTCAGGAAGGTGAAAAGTCCATGATGGTAGAGTATTCCTCTCCCAACACCAACAAACCCCTACATTTGGGACACATTAGAAATATTTTGTTGGGTTATAGTGTTTCTGAAATTCTAAAAGCATCTGGTAAAAAGGTTTACAAAACACAAATCATTAACGACCGAGGGATTCATATTTGTAAGAGTATGTTGGCTTGGAAACGCTTCGGAAATGGTGAAACTCCAGAGTCTTCAGATATTAAGGGAGACAAATTGGTAGGGAATTACTACGTAAAATTTGACCAAGAGTACAAGAAGGAGATTTCAGAATTAATGGCTGCTGGAAAAACCGAAGAAGAAGCTAAAGCTGCAGCACCTATTTTATTGGAAGCCCAAGAGATGCTTAGAAAATGGGAAGCAGGTGATCCAGAGGTAGTTACTTTATGGAAAACCATGAACGGATGGGTATATAAAGGGTTTGATGTTACTTATGAGAATTTAGGTGTCAATTTTGATTGTTTATATTATGAAAGCGATACTTATTTGCTTGGAAAAGAAGTTGTCGCAATTGGACTGGAAAAAGGGGTCTTCTTCAAGAAGGAGGATGGTTCAGTATGGTGTGATTTGACGGATGAAGGCTTGGATGAAAAGTTGGTGTTGAGAGCAGACGGAACAGCCGTTTACATGACTCAAGATATTGGTACGGCTATACAAAGAATCAAGGATTATCCAGATGTGGGTGGCTTGGTTTATACCGTAGGGAACGAACAGGATTACCACTTTAAGGTGCTGTTTTTGATTTTGCAGAAATTGGGATATGATTGGGCGCAACACCTGTACCATTTGAGTTATGGAATGGTCGATCTTCCTAGTGGGAAAATGAAAAGTAGAGAGGGAACCGTGGTAGATGCCGATGATTTGATTCAAGAAATGGCCGATACAGCCGAGGAGATTTCAGAGGAATTAGGCAAACTGGACGGTTATTCTGAAGGAGAGAAAAAAGACTTGTACCAAACCATTGGTTTGGGGGCTTTGAAATATTATATCTTAAAGGTCGATCCTAAGAAGCGTATTCTTTTTGATCCTAAGGAATCTATCGATTTCCAAGGAAATACAGGGCCTTTTATTCAATATACCTATGCGAGAATTCAATCCATTCTTAGAAAAGCTGATGGTTTGGATTTAACAGCTGAAATTACAGAAATCGAACTTCACGAAAAGGAACAGGAATTGTTAAAGCAAATGCAACTGTTCCCAGAAGTGATTCAACAGGCTGCTGAAAATTTTAGTCCGGCGTTGATTGCTAATTATGTTTACGACTTGGTGAAGGAGTTCAATTCGTTTTATCAAAATGTATCTATTTTAGGCGCTGATGATGCCAACGAAAAATTATTTAGAGTGCAGTTAGCACATTCGGTAGGACAGATTATTAAAAACGGTTTTAGTTTGTTGGGGATTCAGGTGCCTGATAGAATGTAGAAGGTGAGAGCCAAGAGAAAAGAACAAAGAAAAAAGACTTTGGTTTTCATGGGGTTAAGTTTTATTGGGTGAAGAGGGTGTCAAAACGGCCTTCTCTAATCTCTATAATTGCACCAGTGGTTGGATGTTCTATATCAAATTCAAAAGTGCCTGAAACAATGTGGTTTGTAAAATCTAATTTGGTTATTTCTAAATAGCCATAATCTGTTTCACACGTGGTGTTTTCGTCTCCAATTTGGACATTTGCAACAGATATTTCACTATAATGATAACCCGGTTCATTACAATCTAAAGTGTAGAAGTTGTTGGCTTCAATTTCGGCTTGATTGGTGGCAATCCTTAATTGTCTTAAAATGTCATGAGTATCACTTTCAGCGCTAATAGAGAAATAATATTCGCCATCCACATATTGATAATAGCAATTAAAATAAGTCCCAGTCTCTACAAACGCTTCCCCATTAACAAGACAGCCAAAAGTACCTGCTCCCGTTTGTGTAGCAGGTGGTAGTTTGTTTATTTCTGGGGTGTTATCGTCATCGTTGTTACAGCCTAGTAGAACAAAGAGAAAAGAACAAAGAAAAAGGACTTGGGTTTTCATAGGTTTAAGTTTTATTGGGTGAAGAGGGTGTCAAAACGGCCTTCTCTTATCTTTATTATTTCACCAGTGCTTGGGTGTTCTATATCAAACTCAAAAGTACCTGAAACGATATGGTTTGTAAAATCTAATTGTGTTATTTCTAAATAGCCATAATCTGTTTCACAAGTGAAATAATCTCCCATTATGTTTGTAAATGAAACTTCACCATAATGCGAATGAGGTATTTCAAAACAACCTAATTCATAAGAATAGTTACTATCAATTTCGGCTGCGTTAGATCCTAATATAATTTGTCTAATGATATTGTGAGAATCATTTTCAGCTCCTAAGGCAAAATAATACTCGCCATCAACATTTTGATAATAGCAATTAAAATAAGTCCCAGTCTCTACAAACGCTTCCCCATTAACAAGACAGCCAAAAGTACCTGCACCCGTTTGTGTATCGGGTGGCAGTTTGTCTATTTCAGGGATGTTATCGTCATCGTTTTTGCAGCCTCCTAAGCTTAAGAGTGAGAACAAAAGCAATAAAACATAGTAGGTCTTTCTCATGCTTTTTTGCCTAAATATAAAGAAGTCTTTTGATTCTTTTCACATAAAAACCGTCCTGGAGGTTATTAAATGGTTAATAACACCAAAATTACGTAGAACTACTTAGGCTTAATTCATTCCTTCTGTTTTTTCAATTCTAAAATCAGTCAATGATCTTGTTTACAAACTCAGAAATGTTTTGTGTTCCTTTGTCAGTTACATGCTTTATAAACGCACTTCCAATGATGGCGCCTTTAGCAAATTGGGTTGCGGTTTGAAAGGTTTCTTTATTGTTGATCCCAAAACCAATTATTTGTGGATTGTTGAGGTTCATATCTGCAATCCGCTTAAAATAGGCTTGTTGCTCCTCTCCAAATCCAGATTGCGAACCCGTTGTACTCGCCGAACTAACCATATAGATAAATCCGTTGGAAATGGAATCGATATACCTGATACGTTCCTCTGAGGTTTGCGGCGTAATCAAGAAAATGTTGGTCAGTCCGTGAGCTTCAAAAATAGCTTGGTATTGCTCGTGGTAAACATCCACAGGTAAATCGGGGATGATGAGTCCGTCAATACCTATTTCCGAACACTTTTGGCAGAATTTTTCAATGCCGTACTGTAACATCGGGTTGAAATATCCCATTAAAATCAACGGAATGGAAACCGATTTTCTGATGTCTTTGAGTTGTTCAAAAAGAACTTCCGTAGTCATTCCATTTTTTAACGCTTGCGTAGAACTTTCCTGAATGGTGGGGCCATCAGCCAAAGGATCACTAAACGGTAATCCGATTTCAATGAAATCTACACCAGCCTGTTCCAAATCTTTTATGATATTGACGGTATCATTCAAATGGGGGTAACCTGCCGTAAAGTAAATGGAAAGGAGTTTTTTATCTTCCATTAATTTGTTTTGAATTCGGTTTGCCATCTTATAGATTAAAATAGTTGATATACGTTTCTAAGTCTTTGTCTCCGCGTCCCGAGAGACATAATGCCACAATGTCGTCGGGATTAAACGTCTTTTTGTTTAAGGCCGCCAAAGCATGCGCACTTTCTATAGCGGGAATGATGCCTTCCAATTGACACAATTCCATACCAGCTTTCATGGCTTCTTCATCAGTAATTGAGATGAACTCGGCACGTCCTGATTGGTGCAAATGCGCATGTAGCGGACCCACGCCAGGATAATCCAATCCTGCGGAAATGGAGTAGGGCTCGGTAATTTGTCCGTCTGGAGTTTGCATCAAAAGGGTTTTACTACCATGAATAATCCCCTCGTGACCCAATACCGACGTAGCAGCACTTTCACCTGAATCAATACCATGGCCTGCGGCTTCAACAGCAATCAGCTTGACATCGACATCCTCTAAGTAATGATAATAAGCACCGGCTGCATTACTGCCGCCACCTACACAAGCCATGACATAATTGGGGTTTTCTCTGCCTTCCTTTTCTAACAATTGTTTTTTAGTTTCTTTAGAAATGATACTTTGAAAACGGGCGACCATATCGGGATACGGATGTGGGCCTACCACACTGCCAATGATGTAATGGGTGTCCACAGGATTGTTAATCCAGTCCCTAATGGCTTCATTGGTAGCGTCTTTGAGCGTTTTACTTCCCGAAGTAGCCGGAATCACAGTCGCTCCTAACATCTTCATTCTGGCTACATTGGGAGCTTGTCTGGCAATATCAATTTCGCCCATATAAACCACACACTCAATACCCATTAGGGCGCAAACTGTGGCAGTAGCCACTCCATGCTGTCCGGCACCTGTTTCGGCAATGATCCTTTTTTTACCCAATCTTTTGGCAACCAATATTTGTCCAATTGTATTATTGATTTTATGGGCACCTGTGTGATTGAGATCTTCACGTTTTAGATAGATTTTGGTACCGTAATGTTCTGAAAGACGTTTGGCAAAGTATAATGGAGAGGGTCGACCAACATAATCCCTCAATAGCTGATGGAATTCTTCTTGAAACGAAGGGTCTTCCATGATTTGGATATAGTTTTGTTTTAACTCTTCCACATTCGGATAGAGCATTTCGGGAATGTAGGCGCCGCCAAAAATTCCATAATATCCGTCTTTATCGATGTGATAGCTCATAATTCAGATTTAAATTCTTTAAGTTTTTGAACGTTTTTTAGTCCGGGCTCGATTTCAAATTGACTGTTGACATCCACGGCCATACAGTGTTTGGATAGGGGCGATTTTAAAAAGGTTTTCAATTGGGGTACTTCATTCAAGCCAATACCACCACTTAATATAAATGGCTTTTCGGAAGGATATCCTTCCAAAGCGTTCCAATCAAAGGTATAACCGTTTCCCCCAGGGAGTTTTCCTTTAGTGTCAAAAAGGAAGGCATCAACATATGTTTCATAGGGTAGCAATTTTTTAAAATCAAAATGATTTGAAATAGAGAACACTTTAATGATTTCCAATTGGGGAAAAAATTGCTTCAACGCTTTACAAAGGTCAGGGGATTCATCCCCGTGCAGTTGGACCGCCTGTAATTGATATGTGTTTATCTTGGCAATGATTTCGTCCATAGAGGCATTTACAAGGACGCCTACTTTTTTGATGCTTTCCGATATCTCAGGGATGTCACCATAAAAATAACGGGCAGATTGATCATAAAAAATAAAGCCCATATAGTCAGGTTGCAATTGACTAACTGCCTGGATGTTTTCCCCATATTTCATGCCGCACACTTTCAATTTCATGACTCAAGTTGTTTAATGAATTCCTGAGCACTTTCACCTGGCCCATCTGTTTTCATGAAATTCTCGCCTATCAAAAATCCCTTATATCCAAAAGGCTGCAATGCCTTGATAGCCTCAACCGAACTGATGCCGCTTTCAGACACTTTAACAAAATCATTTGGAATTTGCGATGCCAAATCTTTACTGATCTCCAAACTTACCTCAAAGGTTTTAAGGTTGCGATTATTAACGCCAATCATATCCAAACTTGGCATGATGGATTTTTCCAATTCAGTTAAATTGTGAACTTCCAAAAGGACTTCTAGGTTTAGGGATTTGGCCAGTTCTGAAAACTTCTTGATTTCTTGTTGTGTTAAAACAGCAGCAATAAGTAGAATCACATCCGCACCATAAGCTTTAGCCTCGATGATTTGGTACTCATCGATGATGAATTCTTTCCGAAGTAAAGGAAGTTGGCATGAGGCTCTAGCAAGTAACAAATCATCTAAAGAACCCCCAAAATATTTTCCATCCGTTAAAACAGACATCCCACAAGCGCCAGCTTTTTCATATCCCTTGGCTACGGCTTCAACGTCTAAGTTTTGATTTATAACTGCTTTTGAGGGCGAACGTCTTTTGTGTTCGGCAATAATACCTGAAGCACTTTTTTTTAGGGCTGAACACAAGGAAAATGTGGGTTTTGAAAATAAAACTGAGGATTCCAATTGGGATAAAGGAATCAAACCTTTTTTAAGACTGACCTCTTGGCGTTTATCGTTAATGATTTGGTCTAAAATGGTCATTTGCTTAATTCAATTAGGGTTTCAAATTGTTCTCTAGCTGCGCCGCTTAATAAGGAGTCAACCGCTTCACCAAAGCCATCTCGGATGGAGCATCCTTTGGCGGTTGAAATAGCCAAAGCGGCGTTAGCACAGACCACATTATTTTGGGCTTCGGTACCTTGTCCCATGATAATATGTTCAAAGATTTTTGCCGAACTTTCTATGGTTTCTCCGCCATGAATTGTGGATTGGTCATATCTTGGAGAATAAAAATGCTCTGGTGTTAGAATCAGTTCTTCTTGATTTTTGACTATTTTGGCATCACTGGTCAGTGAAATTTCATCATAGCCATCCATGGCATGAACGATGCAGTAGTTTTTATCTGAATTTTCATAAAGGTAACTGTACAGCCTTAGTAATTCCAAGCTAAAAACTCCTACTAATTGGTTCTTTGGAAAGGCTGGATTCACCATAGGACCTAGCAAATTGAAAAAGGTTTTGACGCCTAATTCCCGTCTGATGGGCGCTACATGTTTCATAGCGGGATGGAAAAGTGGGGCATGCAAAACACAAATATTCGCTTTGTCTAAACAGGTTTTTAAAAAATCAATATCACTACTGAATTTAATTCCGAAGTATTCCATCACATTACTGGATCCTGAAACAGATGATACACCATAGTTACCATGTTTGGTCACAGGGATTCCAGCGCCAGCAGTTACAAAGGACGCCAGTGTTGAGATATTGAAGGTATTTTTTCCATCACCACCAGTACCACATAAATCAATGGTGTTGTATCCTTCCAATTCTACTGGAATGCACAACTCTAATAAGGCGTCTCTAAACCCTTGCAGCTCCTCAACTGTGATGGTGCGCATCATGTAAACGGTCAAGAAGGAAGCAATTTGGCTTTGGTTGTAATCACCTTTTGAAATGTTCACCAAGACTTGTTTGGCCTCTTCTGTTGAGATGCTCTCTTGGTTGATCAATCTATTTAAAATGTTTTTCATCTTAACTATTTATCCAGTTTTTCAACATGTCTTTACCGTTTGGTGTTAATACGGATTCGGGGTGAAATTGGACCCCTTTAACATCTAGCGTTTTGTGTCTAAGAGACATGATTTGTCCGTTTTCGTCAAATGAAGTAGCTTCCAATTCATCTGGAAGCTCATTGATGACCACCCACGAATGATAACGGCCAACTTCCATTTGCTTTGGTAGATTCTTGAACATAGGTTCGTCATCTACACAAACATCAATAGTCGTAGCGACACCATGATAAACGGTGTCCAAATTTTGTAAACTTCCACCAAAAACCTCGCCTATGGCTTGCTGTCCCAAACAAACCCCGAAAATACTTTTGGAGTTGGCATAAGTCTTTATAATATCCTTTAATAGGCCTGCTTCATCTGGAATACCTGGGCCAGGGGATAATAGGATTTTTTCAAAGGGTTCTACTTCTTCTAATGTTAATTGGTCATTTCTTTTGACTGTCACATCACAATCCAAATCCTCTAAATAGTGCACCAAGTTATAAGTGAAACTATCGTAATTATCTATGACTAAAATCTTGTTCATTTTATAAGGTTTCTGCTAGTTCGATGGCTTTTGTTAAAGCACCTAGTTTGTTATACACTTCCTGTAATTCTTGGTCTGGATTGGATTTTGATACCAGGCCAGCACCAGCTTGCCAATGTAATTCATGGTTTTTGCTTAAAAAGGTCCGGATCATGATGGCGTGGTTGAAATTACCCTGGAAGTCCATAAAACCAATGGCACCACCATAAAACTCCCTACTTGTTTTTTCATATTGTTCTATTAATTGCATAGCGCGGTGTTTAGGAGCACCACTAAGGGTGCCTGCAGGAAAAGTATCGGCAACTACCTCCATCGTGGTTGATTCTGTATCTTTCATGCTAGTTACTTTACTTACTAAATGAATCACATGGGAGAAAAATTGAACTTCCCGATAGGTTTCAACTTGCACTTGACGACCATGTCGGCTAAGGTCATTTCTAGCCAAATCTACCAACATCACGTGTTCGCTATTTTCTTTTTGGTCTTCTGAAAGTTTTTTGGCTAACTCGGCATCTTGTTCATCATTTCCGGTTCTTCTAAAGGTGCCCGCAATGGGATGAATTTCTGCTTTTCCTTCCTTGACGATAAGTTGCGCCTCTGGCGAACTTCCAAAGATCTTAAAGTCACCATAGTCAAAATAAAAGAGATAGGGGGAAGGATTGATACTTCTTAAAGCCCGATACACATTGAATTCATCACCTTTGAACCTTTGAGTGAACTTTTTGGATAGCACAAGCTGAAAGACGTCACCTCGAGCACAATGTTTTTTTGCTAGTTCCACATGACCTTTATATTCGTCATCGGTTAAATTGGATTGGGTTTCACCGTCTGGTTGGAATGAAAAAGAGGTGAAGTTTTTAGATTGTATGGCATGATGGATTTCGTCAATGTTGTTTTCTGAATTAAAACAATGAGCAAAAATATAGGCCTCATTCTTAAAGTGATTGATTGCAATGATATTTTGGTAAACAGCATAAAAAACATCAGGAATACCTAACGTCCCTTCTTTTTTTGAAATATCAACGTCTTCAAAATAAGTGACGGCATCATAAGCCATATATCCGAAAATGCCATTATTAATAAATTTAAAATGGGCATCAGAGTTGACTCGAAAACGTCTAGTGAATTTGTGGATCTTCTCAGAAACTTGGGTTTCTTTGTCAATTTTAGAAGACATTTGACTACCATCTGGGAAGGTTTCTGTGATTTCGTGATTCTGAATTTTAAAGGTGGCGATTGGGTTGCAACAGATGTATGAGAAACTGTTGTCATTGGTATGGTAATCACTACTTTCCAATAAAATGCTTTTAGGATATTTATCCCTAAGCTTTAAGTAAATGCTCACAGGGGTAATGGTGTCTGCGAGGATTTTTTTGTAATGGGTGTAAAGGCTGAATTTCTTCATTTTTTTCAATTAAAAAAGGCTTGTCGTGAAGACAAGCCTTTATATTTTTAGATAAATATACAATAGGAGATCTACTTCACGAAGTTTGATTTTCGGAAGCTCCACCACCAATTGTTATTTAATAAATGTTTCATTCTGTTTGAAATAGAGCTCAAAGATAGAAATCCTAAATTGATTTTCAAATAGTTTTGATTTTTTTATGATGGGGGGAATACTTGTTATGGAATCTTACAATTCATATATTATGCGTATTTTATAATCTTTTGTTAAAAACCAAAGCCTCCTTAAATACCCTTGTTAACTTTAACTTATGAATAAAATGATCTTATTGATTGGGTTGGTGCTTGCCTTCAGTTGCAAGGAGAACCAATCGTCTCATCCTGAATCTTCTGTCGATGAGGTTCCGGCGGTTGAAGAAACTAAAGTTGAAAGTCCAGAAGTGGCTTTGGAAATCTACGATTTTGATGGTCTCGAGAGTCTTTTGAATAAAAAGGATGAAAAGACATATGTGGTAAATTTTTGGGCGACTTGGTGTGTGCCTTGTGTCAAAGAGCTTCCTCATTTCGAGGAATTAAATCAAAAATATAAAGGTCAGAATGTGGAGGTGCTTTTGGTGAGCTTGGATTTTCCAAACCAATATGATAGTAAATTGAAGCCGTTTATCCAAGAGAAAAAGCTGACCTCTCAAGTGGTTGCTTTGAACGACCCTGATATGAACACCTGGATTCCTAAAGTAGATGAAAGTTGGTCTGGTGCTATTCCTGCAACTGTTATCTATAACAAGGACGCCAGAAAATTCTTTGAGAAATCATTTACGCTTGAAGAATTGGAGAATGAACTAAAACCTTTTTTAAACTAAAATACCTATGAAAACTTTACAAACTTTATTAGTAATGGTGGCTTTCGTCATCTTATCTGCTTTCACTATAAAGAGTGATAGCGATGGTTATAAAATTGGCGATATGGCGACCGATTTTGAACTAGAGAATATTGATGGGACTATGGTCTCTTTATCTGATTACAAAGACGCCAAAGGATTTATTGTTGTTTTTACTTGTAATACCTGCCCATATGCCATCGCTTATGAAGATCGAATTATCGCTTTAGACAAGAAATATGCATCAAAAGGGTATCCTGTTATTGCTATTATGCCCAACAATACTGATGTGAAACCAGGAGATAGTATGGAAGAAATGAAAGCAAGAGCCAAAGCCAAAGGCTATACCTTTCCTTACTTAATGGATAAAGGACAAAAAATTTATCCACAATACGGCGCTACCAAAACACCTCATGTTTATGTGTTACAAAAAACTTCAAAAGGAAATGAAGTTAAATATATTGGAGCTATCGATGATAATTTCCAAGATGCGAACGCTGTGAACCAAAAGTATGTTGAAGATGCAGTTGATGCTCTTTTAGCTGGAAAAGAAATTAAAGAAAAGACCACAAGAGCTATTGGTTGTACCATTAAGGTGTAGCTAAAGTGAATGTTTAGTGAGCTTTAAAAAATCCGAGGGGTACCAACTCTTCGGATTTTTTCGTTAATATTTCGGAAGAAACATTAATTTTGTTCCAAACCTTTTTAAACAAACATATGGCAGATCTATCACAAGAAGCGTGGATGGAGCAATTATCGCATGATGAAAATGCAGTGATCTTAGATGTAAGAACCGAAGAAGAATTAGAGGAGTTGGGTATGATTCCTAATGCTCTACATTTGGATATTTACGAGTCACAGGAATTCATGGATGAAATTCAAAAATTTGATAAAAATAAATCTTACTATATCTATTGCCGTTCTGGGGTTAGAAGCGGGCAAGCTTGTTCCATTTTAAACCAAATAGGTATTGATAAAGCCTACAACCTTTTGGGTGGTTTTATAGAATGGGAAGGTGATGTAGTAACAAAGTAATTGGTTATGAAAAAATGGGTATTCCTTTTCCTGATGTCAATTTTGTTGGCAGTGTCAAGCTGTGTAAATGAAAATTATGATGGAATAGAGGAAATTAGCACGGAAGAAATGCAAACTTTACTGGAAATGGATGATGTACAACTATTGGATGTCAGAACACCCGAGGAGTTTGACGAAGGCTTTATTGCTGGTGCCCAAAATATTGATTTTGAATCGGAAACCTTTAATGAGGATATTCAAAAACTAGACAAAACAAAACCTGTAATTCTTTATTGCCGCACCGGAGGCAGAAGCGCTAGATGCGCCAAAAAGATGATAGAAGCTGGATTTGTAAAGGTCTATGATTTGGACGGCGGTATTTCGGCATGGGAGCACGAAGGCTTAAAAGTCATTTTACCAGAATAATTTTTTCCCTGATTTATAGAATGGAAAATAGTTTGTAAATCATACATGTGTTTTTTGGATTCTACATTTCATAAGAAACTCTTAATTCTAATGCCTATTTTGAAATCTATTTTTACCTTTTAGACGTATAAACTTATTAGTTAACAGGAACTAAAGATTTCAAATCCTATTTTGTGAATAAAAAAACTAGAGCTAACAAAAAAAAATGGCTTTCCAAACTTCTTAAGATAATTGGTGCCTTGGCACTGTTTTCATTACTTTTTTTTCTAAGTATTTATATTGGATTATGGGGTAGCTTACCCTCAAAGAAGGATTTAAAGAATTTCAAACAAGCAGAGGCTAGTATTGTATTTGATCACAATCAAAAAATCCTTGGGAAATATTTTGTTTTTGATAGGCAGATTGTCAAATATGAGGACTTGCCAAAATATCTAGTGGATGGATTGGTAGCGACCGAGGACGCTAGATTCTACGATCATCATGGTATTGACTATACCAGTTTTTTTAGGGTGGCCTTCAAAAGTATTTTGATGCAAGATGCATCGAGTGGTGGTGGTAGTACCATCACACAGCAATTAGCAAAAAATTTATTTGGACGCAAGAGCTATGGGCCATTTTCAATGCCAGTTAATAAAATAAAGGAGATGATTACTGCCTCTCGCATTGAAGAGGTTTACAGTAAAGAAGAAATTATTGAACTCTATCTGAATACCGTTCCATTTAGTGAGAATACCTTTGGTATAGAGAGTGCTTCCCAAAAATTTTTTAATACCAACACCCAAAACCTTAGCTTATCAGAGGCAGCTACATTAGTGGGTACTTTAAAAGCTAATCACAGCTACAACCCTAGATTGTTTCCAGAAAGAAGTCAGCTGAGAAGGGATGTTGTTCTTCAACAAATGGAAAAATACGGTTACATCGATAAAATCAAAAGACAGGAAGTTAGTAACCAACCGCTGGAAATTGATTATCATAAATTTTCATATAATGAAGGCTTAGGCTCTTATTTTAGAGAGCATGTAAGGCTTGAAGCGGAAGCTATTTTGGATTCCATCAAAAACGAAAATGGGTCATCTTACAATTTGTACACCGATGGTTTGAAAATTACTACCACTTTGGATAATGGCATGCAATCCTATGCAGAAAGGGCTACAGAAAAGCACATGGGAAAATTGCAACAACAGTTTGAAGCGTCTTATGGTAATGCAGCACCTTGGATTACGGATGAAAAGCTATTAAATCAATTGGTGAAAAATCTTCCCAAGTATAAGGAACTTGAGAAAAAAGGATTGTCTGAATCCCATATTTTAGATTCTCTTAAAAGAAAAGAAAAGAAATCTCTTTTCACCCTTGAGGGGGACACCATTATGGAGGTGTCAACCATTGATAGTTTAAAGCACTACCTCAAGTTTTTAAATGCTGGTTTTGTGGCCTTAGATCCACATACGGGAGCAGTAAGGGCATATGTGGGGGGTATCAACTTTGAGCATTTTAAATATGATCATGTGAGTATGGGAAAGCGACAAGTGGGTTCTACATTTAAACCAATTGTCTATACGGCAGCCATAGAAAATGGAATGGATCCGTGCACTTATTTCTCTATTAAGGAAGTAACATATACGGATCAAGAAGGATGGACTCCTTCAAATGCCTCTAAAGATGAGAATGATCCTCATATGAATTATTCTTTAGAAAAGGCCTTAAGTCACTCGGTTAATACGATTGCCGTTAAAGTTTTGGATGAGGTGGGCATACTTCCCGTAGTGCAGCTTGCAGAAAATATGGGAATAACCTCCAAATTGCCAGAAGTCCCTTCCTTGGCCTTAGGAACAGCAGAACTTTCATTGCTTGAGCTGTCAACCGCCTATACGGGCTTTGCCAATGCCAATGTTTCTGTGAAACCTTATTTCATTAATAAAATAGAAGATAGATCAGGAACTGTTTTATATGAGTATAGGCCTGATGCCTCATTGCAACCGGCTTATTCAGACAGAACCAGAGAAACCATGATAGAGTTTATGAAGTCTACTGTAAATGAAGGGACCGCGAGACGTCTTCGCTCAACCTATGGTTTAAAGAATGATATCGCAGGTAAAACGGGAACTACACAGGATAATAAGGATGGTTGGTTTGTAGGGATTACGCCCCATTTAATTATGGCTTCTTGGGTAGGAAATGACCACCATCAAATAGGTTTTAAAACAACAGCTATAGGACAAGGTGCCAACTCGGCTTTGCCTATTGTTGCTAATTTTTTAGTTGAGTTGAATAACGACCGAGATTATCGAACTTATACTTCAGCTCAATTTAACGCTCCTTCAAAAGAAGTCTTGGAATCTTTGGACTGCAATCCCGAAAAACGAGATGGGTTTTTTAAACGCCTTTTTGGGAAAAAGAAAAAAGAAAAAGAGTTTGGAAAATAGAACGATTTCAAAAAGGTGGCGACAAAATATCGGCTGTAAATAATTGATTTTTAAATGATAATATTTATTTTTTAGATAATCGTTTTGTCGTTAAATTAATTGAAAATGCTCCATATTAAAAATTTTAACCTATATTTATCCTTACCCAGAAGTTAATCCGAATTGAAAAGTACGTTTATTAGATGATAAAAAATCTGGAATAGAATAAATTCCAGAATGAGACGTTTTTAATGAAGATTAACCCAAATCTACTACCAAATGAAGAACCTACTATTTTTGTTAATACCCTTTTGGGTATGCGGACAAAGTTATGTCATGCCGAATGTAAACGGTAAGGGGATAACGACTGATGTTATGAACGATACCTTGAAAATTACAAGTCTTTCCAAAATCAAGGATGTAGAAATTTTTAGTGACGAATTTAATTATGAGGTACAAGTCAATGCCAATAAAATTGATATACCAATAGATAAAATGCCTATAGGTAGACATGCCTTAAGCATTATGGTTGGAAGAAGAATGATTATATATTGGCTAGTTGTGGACGGAATCTTGGAACCCAAAGGAGCTGTTACATATATGACTGATGATGATTAATAAAACTGAAAGGAATTATGATACTCAAACCCTGTAACTATGTTGCAGGGTTTTTTGTAGATACTATTAAAATGCTTTCACACTTCTGATAGAAAAATCAAAAACAAATGATTTATTAATCTGTCCAAGGCTCTCTTTCAGAAGCATTAACAATTTGGGTGCCATCAAATAGGCTTAAACCATCCCAGGTGCTAAACCACACTTGCCCCTTATGATCCTGGAAGATGCTTTGTATGCCATTAGTTGCCAATCCGTCTGCCATGGTATATAGTTTGAATTCCTTACCATTGTAACGATAGACTCCTTGATTTTCAGCTGAAAACCAAATGTTGCCTTTTTTGTCTTCAAAAAAATTATAGGTTTCGATTCCTTTAATGACACCTTTTTCAGTGAAGTTGGTAAAGTCATTGCCGTCATAAGTGCTAACCCCTCCATAATATGTGCCAATCCAAATGGTACCATTACTGTCTTCAAATAGGTCAGCTACACTATTGTCTGTTAGTCCATTTTCTTTGCTGTAAAATTCAAAAGTATGCCCATCGTATTTGGTCACCCCATAACCATCATTTACGAACCATATCTCATTGTCTTTATCAATTAAAATATCACTAACTCTATTTTGTGATAGCATGGGTTCTGCATTGTATATTTGAGGCTTTGGCACCTCAAATGTTTTAAAGGTTTTACCATTAAAGGTGCTGACACCGCCAACTGTTCCAATCCAAATCAAACCATTTCTATCAATTGATAAGGACCAAATTTCATTATCTATCAAGCCGTCTGCTACAGTATAATTTTTAAAGATATTACCGTTGTAATTGGTCAGGCCATTAGAGGTTCCAAACCATAGGTTGCCTTCTTGATCTTCTAAAATAGCTCTTACGGCATTTCCACCTATGCCATCTTTTGACGTGTAGTGTTTTAGTGAGTTGTTATCATAGGATAAGATGCCATCATGGTTTGTCCCAAACCAATAATGTGCGTTTTTGTCTTGGTAAATTTGCCAAATAAACTCACTTACTTTACCATTGAAAGTCGCATGCTTTTTTGTTTTCTCTGTATAGTCTGGGAAGGGAGCGAATTCTTGGTTGTTTTCTTGGGGAGAAGTTTCAGAGGACTTTTGAGGGATTTTGTTGTATCCTTTTTGATTGCAAGAAGTAGTAAAAATGAGTGAAAAAGCAACCCCTAAAATTTGAAGTTTCAAGTAAAAAAATTTTGTTGAAGACGATTTATTATTTTTTACTTCTGTTGTGAACATTTAAGTGTTTTAAAGAATTATTGATTGAAGATAACAAAAAGAGCATCAATTCCATTTCTTTAGATTTTGCGATTTAATGGTTTATTATAATTAGAGTGGCGATGGCTTTCGTTTTTTATCCTATGTATTCCGTTAATTTAATCTTTTGCCTGAAAAATAAGTTTAGTTGTGCTCGGAAGAAAGACCCCATTACGAAAAAATTTAAATGGTTATAGACTATGATATTCTTATGGAATGAACAACTTTTATTAAGTAGAGGCGAATTAAGTATTTTATTTCTTACATTAGTTATAGAATTGAAGTTTAGACTGTTGTATGCGTTTCTTCCGATCTTCGATTTTAAGTAAGTTTAATTCTGCTATGAATAACATAATTTAAATGATTAGTCTGCTGTTAATTGGATGTATTCTGGTCGCTATAAGTGTTTTGTTACAAGCTTATTGTACCCTTTTTTGGCTAAAAAAAGTTTCTAAGTATTTAAATGAAAGGAGATTAAATACGCATAAGGTTTTAAAACTTTTAATTCTTTCTTTTTTGGTTTTTTCTCTTTTGCACTTTGTTCAAACGGCTATTTGGGCGTTGGGTTATTACTATAATCCATTAACGACCTCCAGTTTTAATGATTATTTTGAGGCACTTTATTTTTCTATGGTCACTTTTACAACCTTAGGTTATGGAGATATTACTTTAAATAGTAATTGGCGGTTGTTGTCAGGTTTTGAGGCTATTAATGGTATTATGCTGATTGGTTGGACAACAGCAATGATGTATTCATTATTACAAAAATTCACAAAAAAATACTCCGAAAGATGACAAAATCTCCCAAAAAAGGAAGTGCCACCAAGGCTATTACCCGTTATACTTTGTTGTTTACGGTTTTGATATTCATTTGGAATATATTCTCAGATAGACTTACTCCTAGTACAGATCAGGCTCGAGTAAAAGGTTTAATTTTACCTATGGCGCCCATGGTGAGCGGCTATGTTACCCAAGTAAATGTTGGGCTTCACAGTGAGGTAAAGCAAGGAGATACTCTTTTCCTTATAGATAAAGAACCTTTTGAAATTGCCCTCAGGATTGCTGAAAGTAACTTAGAAAACGCAACCCAATCTGTAGATGCGGGAACCTCTGCAATCAAGTCCGCTGTGGCTCGTTTAAATCGAGCTAAGGTTAATTTAGATAGAGCATCCAAGAACTGGGAACGCACCCAGCGAGTGATTACAAAACATGTTGGTGCCTTGTCTGAGG
This sequence comes from Mangrovimonas sp. CR14, assembly GCF_011764015.1. Lineage (NCBI taxonomy): Bacteria > Pseudomonadati > Bacteroidota > Flavobacteriia > Flavobacteriales > Flavobacteriaceae > Mangrovimonas > Mangrovimonas sp. CR14. Next base: position 106,914 of record NZ_JAAFZY010000004.1, read on the forward strand.
CAGACAAAGATCGTTCTGAAGCTTCTTATTTAAATGCTGTAGAACAAGTGGTTTCGGCTCAAGCAGCTTTGGACCAACAACGTGCTGCTTTGGGGCCAACTGATGAAAACAATCCAAACATTAAAGCGGTTTTGAATCAAATTGAGAAAGCACAATGGGATTTATCCAATACTGCCATAGTTGCTCCATCTGATGGGATTATTGAAAGCTTTAATATAGAGAAGGGATATTTTGCAAGAGCTGGAAATTCACTAGTAACTCTGGTATCAAATCAGGATATTTGGATCCAAGCTAATCTCAAAGAGAATAATCTTGGGAATATAGAAATTGGGGATGAAGTTTCAATTGTATTTGATATACGACCTGGAAAGGTATACAAGGGTGCTGTTAGTAGCGTAGCTTATGGTGTCAGTACAGATAGAACGAATTCCAGTGATTTGCCGACTGTAAACTCGTCTCAGGGTTGGTTGCGAGATCCACAGCGATTTCCAGTAATTATTCAAATAGAAAATAGTGAAATCATTAAAGAACTAAGACAAGGAAGTCAAGCTGAGGTTGTTGTTTACACTGGGAATAACTTTGTACTTAACGGTTTAGCTGCCTTTAGAATATGGCTTCTTTCAAAACTCTCTTATGTTAGATAGGATAAATTACATAAGACTCCAAATAAAAACGGACAATGCATTACTAAGGTGTCTATTCGGCGTCAGTTTATCCCTCATTTTGACGACTTCCATTAATTTATTCACACCCCACATAACTCCTATTCTAACTCTCATGTTTTTGGGAAAGGAAGGGGAAAGACCAACAATTAAGAAATCAATCTTAATTTTGATTGCGTTTGGTCTACTAGGAATCATTGGCAATTCCATTGGTAAGTATCTAATTGATATGCCATTAGTTGTTCTTCCTATTCTTGGACTTATTATTTTTTGGAGCTATCGCCTAAACAAAATACCTGCAGCCGTTAGGTTATTATTTTTAATGCTTGCTGTTTTATTGACATTTGTAAATGTTCAAGGAAATTTTTTAGGGACATTTGTTGTGAAACTTTTATTGCTGCACTTAGCAATTGCGTTGGCTGTCATTCAGTTTTCATTCCTGCTTTTTCCCGTATCGACTCCAATCCAAACTGAAAAACAGAAAAAGCCATTAGAAAAGCCAAAACTTAATTTAGACAAACTTGCTCTCAATGGTATGTTGGTCATGCTACCTGTAGTGGCTATTTTCTTAATTTATAACCTTAACATTCTCCCAATAACCCTGGTATTTATAGTTATATTGGGATTTGATCCTTTTATGTACCGCTCTAACAAAGGAAAAGTTATGCTTATAGGTAATGTGCTTGGTGGAGCTTTAGGGCTTTTGGCCTACAATATATTGGTTATTGCACCTAATTATTTGATTTATATTTTATTAATCATTTCCATAGGAGGTTATTTTGTGCAAAAAATATTTTCTGGCCAGCAAGCAGCTGCTATTTATGACCTCGCCTTTAAAACTTTTTTTGTGGTTATGGGTTCTGTTTCTGTTTCAGATACATCGGCAGCCAGTACTATTTCCGACAGGTTATTACAGTTGGGGCTTGCTATCTTATATCTCATAGTGGCTTTCAAAACAGTTAACACATTAAATAATCCTTTTCTTGAAAATGAAACTGCTTAGGGCTACATATTTGTTGGGTGTTTTTAGTTGGATGACAACATTCATGTCGTGTTCCGTTCAAAAAAGCTATGTATCACCTGAAGTGGCAGATTCGTATGTCATAGGTGATAAAACTACTGATTCAACCAGTTTTGCAGATACAAAATGGTGGAACATATTCAATGACCCAACATTAACCGAACTTATTGAAGAAGGCTTAGAAAATAACCTATCGCTACAAAATACCATTATTGCTCTTAAGCAATCACAGCTGCAATATAACATCGCGCGTGCCGATTTATTTCCAGCCATTAATTATGGTGCCTCCTACCAAGCTTCTACCAATTCAATAACCTCCGACATCAATGACCAAGCATTAATAGCCGCCAATGTTTCCTATACTATAGATCTTTGGGGTAGGATAAAAAATGAAAACCTTGCTGCTTTTGAAGCCTATCTTACTACTGAAATGGCATATTATCAGGTGCAAGCAACTTTAGTAACCCAAATTGCTACGCTTTATTTTTCGTTGCGTGATGTGGATAACAAAATTATAGTTGCAGAGAATATGGTGAGTTCCATGAATGACTATAAAAACATTATAGATGCTCGTTATGATGGCGGGTTTATTTCTAAGGTAGATGTAAATCAAATTACCATTGAAATAAAGGATGTTGAAATTGCACTGCAAACTCTTTTACGGGCTAGAAAGCAATTAGAGAACGCTATAAGCATTGCTTTGGGTAGTGAACCAAAATCTATCCCAAGAGGATTGTTGTTGCAAGAACAAGTTTTTCCTTCAGAATTACCGGTTGGTGTCTCATCTCAATTATTACAACGTCGCCCTTCCATAATGGTATTAGAACATCGATTGAAATCACAACTGGCAACGGTAGGAGCCACGGAGGCGTTACAATATCCAAATATTACCCTTTCATTTGATTTGGGAGGTCAATTAACAAACCCTTCCATGTTTTTTTCCTCAATAATTGGTGAATTAGTAGGCCCTATTTTTAACAGCCATAAAATCAAAAATGCCATTGCTTTGCAGGAAGAAGTTTATAAACAATTGGAGAATGAATATAAACAGGCCTATTTAGTCGCTCTTCAAGAAATAGAGGATGCCTTAATTGCTATCAATACCTATAAAATGGAGGTGGACATTCGTAATGAACAATTGTTGCTGTCTGAAGAAGCCTTAAATCTATCTTGGGTAAGGTATAACGAAGGAGTTTCGTCTTTTTTAGAATTTTTAAACCTTCAAAATTCGCTATTTGAAGCGCAGTTAAATGCATCGGAAAGCTATAAACTGCAATTACATTCTATTGTTAAGTTATATCTGGCTTTAGGAGGTGGTTGGAGTTTGAATCAATCATAATAATCAATTAAAAAGTAATCTTATGAATAAGTCTACATTAACCATTTTTATCAGGATTGCCCTTGTTTCTCTATTGCTGATTTGGACCTTTAAATTGTTGTCGCCATTCATTGGGGTACTTGCTTGGGCTGTTATTTTAGCCGTTTCGATTTATCCTTTTTATAAAAAAAGGATTGAAGGGTCTAAGTTGAAAAGTTTCATTTTTTCAATTGTGGTAATAGCTATTATGGCTGTGCCGTCGTATATGGTTTTTAGTTCTGCTATTGAAAGTACTACCGAAGTTTTAAAGGACTTAAAAGCAGGGACTTTTGAAATAGCTCCTCCTTCAGAAAAAGTTAAATCACTCCCATTGATTGGAAACAATCTATATAAGGAATGGTTTAAATTTTCGGAGGACACAAAAGATTATGCCGTAGACCATAGACAATATCTACTTGAAAAAGGGAAAAATATTTTTGGAAGCTTGCTAGGGCTTATGGGAACCCTTCTCTTATTTATCGTGTCATTCATTATAGCCGTTGTTTTTATGTCTAATGCTGATTCCTCTTATGGAACGGCTCTAAAATTTGCAAAAAAAGTCATTGGTAAAGATGGCGAGGATTTTGTTATAATTTCGAGGAATACCATTCGTAGTGTTGTAAAAGGTATTTTGTTGGTGGCCATTATACAGGCCCTGTTGAGTTTTATTGGCCTTAAAATAGCTGGTATTCCATTGGCTGGATTATTCACTTTGTTAGTTCTTTTCTGTGCTATTATTCAGGTTCCTGTAACTTTGGCCGTTATTCCTCCAATAGCCTTGGCTTTTTCTCTTATGGAGAATACCACACATGCTATTATTTTCACCATCTATATCGTAATGGTTTCTTTATTGGATAACTTCTTAAAACCTATTATGTTGTCTAAAGGTTTAAAAACGCCTACGGTTATAATATTTTTGGGAGCCATAGGAGGAGTTATGCTTCATGGTATTATTGGATTGTTTGTAGGGACCGTAGTCTTGGCAATAATGCACCAAATTTATACAAGCTGGGTAAATTCTTCAGACGATGTGTAGGAATTAAATTTGAAAGTTCCATTCTAAATAAAAAACCTTGTAAACTTTTTGTTTACAAGGTTTTTTCGTGTGGAGTCGGAGGGGTTCGAACCCTCGTCCAAACAAGCCGTCAAAGTGCTTTCTACATGCTTAGTTTTAACTTAATTGTCGGCTATAGGCTGGCAAAAAACAACCCACCTACAGCTTAGTTTCTTAAATTTCAAACGGTTATCGAAACAAGAGCCGTTCTATGTTAACTTTTACGATGCTCCTTGACGAAACGCCGCTAACCAAGGCTTTTCAGGAACATTTAGCTTTCCCGCCTCGCGGGACAAAGGCTATAACTTACTATAATTCAGTTATTAAGCAGCTAAAGCGTAGTTATTCTCGCCGTTTAACTGTTGAAATAGCCTTTAACGTGTTTCAATTTCATTACACGGCATGCTTACAGTTCAATAAGTCTCGCTGTCAAAACCAGTCGACCCCAATAATTCAAAGACCATTTTTAAATGGATGGCGAAGTTACTAAAAAATGTTGTGCAACCTTCCAATTCTATGTATTTTCGTGCAAATTCCATACCAACCTGGCGGTGTCAGGTTTCAATAAAAATGATATTTACATGAAGTTTGCCATCATTAAAGAACGTAAGAATCCACCTGATAGACGTGTGGTATTTTCTCCAGACGAATTAGTGAAAGCTAGGGAGCAATTTCCTGATGCTGAATTTGAGGTGGAATCATCTGATATTAGAGTGTTTTCTGATGCTAGTTATCAGGAAAAAGGGTTTCATGTTTCAGTTGATGTAAGTTCATGTGATGTCATGTTGGGAGTGAAAGAGGTGCCTAAAGAGGCACTCATTCCGAATAAAAAATATTTTTTCTTTTCGCATACTATTAAAAAACAGCCCTATAATCGGGAATTGCTAAAAACCATTTTAGAGAAGAACATTGAGCTATATGATCATGAAACCATTGTTAAGGCAAACGGCGCTCGATTGATTGGTTTTGGAAGGTACGCTGGTATTGTAGGTGCTTATAATGGTTTCCGGGCTTGGGGTTTAAAATACCAATCTTGGGAATTACCAAAGGCGGAAACATTGGCGGATCAACAAGCATTGATTAAAGAATTAATACAATGTGAAGTGCCACCAATTAAAGTACTATTAACTGGAAGCGGAAAGGTAGCCTTTGGGGCCAAAGAAATGTTGGATGCCATGAACATGAGACAGGTTTCTGTTGACGCTTATTTAAGGGAATCTTTCAATGAGCCTGTATATTGTTTGATTGATGTGTTGGATTACAACCAAAGGAAAGATGGAAGAAGTTTGGATAATCAGGATTTTTATGAGCATCCAGAGGCTTATGAATCAAACTTTATGCGTTTTGCCAAAGTGTCTGATATGTTTATAGCAGGCCATTTTTATGGTGATGGCTCACCCTATTTATTTACTAGGGAAGATGCCAAGTCAGACGATTTTAATATTAAACTGGTGGCTGATATCAGTTGCGATATAGATGGGCCAGTAGCTTCTACTATCAGACCATCTACTATTGCGGAACCCGTTTATGGATATGATCCACAAACTGAAAGCGAAATTGATTTTATGGATGAAAAAGCCATTGTAGTCATGGCTGTAGATAATTTACCTTGTGAGTTGCCTAAAGATGCCAGTGAAGGTTTTGGGGAAATGTTTTTGGAGCATGTCATTCCGGCCTTTTTTAACGGTGATCAGGATGGTGTTTTAGAAAGGGCCAAAATCACCGAAAACGGACATTTGACCCCTAGATTTAAATATTTACAAGATTATGTGGATGGTAAATAACCGATAAAAAAAGCCAAAGAATTTTCTTTGGCTTTCTTATTTATTTTATCTTCTAACTAAGAATTCTTCAAGATTTCAAAAAGGATTTCCAATTCTTGAACCAACTTTTCAGTTCCCGAGAAACCAACCTGTTCATATTTTATTTTGCCATCAGGGCCTATGATAATTTTAGTAGGAATGCTATTGACCCCATAAGCTTCAGCTACTTCAAAACCATTTGATTTTTCCCCAGATTGATCAAAAAGAACATGGAAGGTATATTTATTGTTTTTAATAAACTCAGCTACTTGCTGTTCGCGCTTGGGTCCATTTTCAAAAGTATCAATAAACAATATTTCTATGTTTTCATCATCTTTATACTTGTCAACGACTTGTTGCATTCCTGGGAACGATGCTTTACAGGGACCGCACCAAGTGGCCCAGAAATCCAAAACCACAGTTTTGCCTTTCAAACTTGCTAAAGAAACCTCTTTGCCCGACATATCCTTAAGTGTAAAGTCATAAGCAGATTTGTCTACCATCTTATTTCGGATGTCTTCAGTTTCTTTATCAAATGCTATTTTTTCAAGTTTGGATAGGGTTTCACTAAAATTAGTATCGTTAGGTTTGGTCTCCTTGTAAGCTGTTTCATATAGATTGATAATCTTATCTGAAGAAATACTATTTTCAATCATGTTTGAAGCTTCTTTTTCCGTTTTTTCATATTGCTTATCTTCTACAAGGTATTCTAGATATCTCTCGGCGATTTCCACATCCTCGTATTGTTCATAAGCAACTTTTTGGTATTCAAGAGCTTCTTGTAAGTTGCCTGTTTTATGGAGAATATAGGCATAAGTGTCTGCATATAGACCATAGTTTCTTTCAAGAATTTTTTTGTGCTGAGATGTGGTAAGGTAGTTTGGTTTGTTGTCTGGGTCGTTTTCCAATTCTTTAATTAGATCTAAGGATTGCTTTGAAATCACTGACATCTCTTCTAGATATTGGTCCTTTTCAGCATTGTCCCAAGCAATATTGTTAAATAATGAGGCTTTAGAAGAATTGTTATCCATTTGCTGAGCATATTTTTTAAAATTTTCAAAATCTCCTTGACCAGCATAGTAATGGGCAATTTGGTTTAACATGTAATTTTTCATATTATCCTCTCCTTCAATTGGGCTTTGGTATGAATTGTAGAGTTCTAATTTCTTGTTGAAATCTTTTTCCCGACTAAACTCCATGACGATTTGCCTGTTGGCAAAACTTCCATTGGGATACTTTTCTAAAATCACAGTTTTTAGAGAATCTGCATATTCTTTTTCTCCTAAGGCATTCTTAAAACCATAGAGTTTAATGGCATCATCTTCGGTGAGGTCCTCGTTAGCATTTAATGCTACTACTTCATCTTCCATAAGCGTTTTACCAACTTCTTTGTCCTGTCTATAAATAAAGTATACGTAGTTATCTCCCCACAATTCTTTTAACTCAGAATTGGTTGAAACAGCTTTATTTAAGGAATCTAAGATGCTTTCCTTCTCAAATTCAATGTCATAGTTTTTCCCTTCGTTTAAAGTGTAATAATATAAAGATGGTTGACTAGCTGGGAGTATTGATCCATCTTCAGTATATAATGGAAGTAAATAACCTTTCTTGTTATTGGAATCATATTGTCCATTTTCCTTAAAATTGAATGCCAATCCCGTAGCCGAATCAGGAACTATAATTTGAGATTCCTTTTCTTTAAACTCGATATCTTCAGGGAAATAAGTATTATTAACCATATAATAGTAGATGGCAGACATGTCTGGGTCTTCGCCGTTATAGGATATTTGTAGGGTGTCACCCGGTTGTATTTTGTCCTTAGATAGGGTGAAATGACCTAATGTTTGCTTTTTAAGTACCACCTCTTTTTCGTCCTTTTTACAAGATAATATGGTACATAAAATGGCTAAATAAATAATTGGATTTTTCATGGAAAGATTGAGATTTGATTAAAACATTAAAAGTGCTAATGGTTCACATTCAGTCAAATATAGAAAACTATCATTTATTTTTGTCAGTATTTTCTGTTAATTATAAGAAAATGTCCAGCAAATTTATACCCAAACCAAAGAAAAGTGGAGAAACAAAAGGTAAACAACCAGGCGGTTGTATGCTGTTTGGGGAATAAAAGAATATTTCCGATGTCAAGTAACAGTTCTCCAGGTTTATGGAGTATTTCCCATGAGTTGTATCTTAAAAATCTTCCCAAATAAATGCCGAAAGCTGTAGCAATTAAAATGGTAATACTTAATATCTTTACCCAAACAGGTTTTAGAATGGAAGAAAGAAGTTTTTTGACATCAAAAATTGATAGAAAGAAGAGAGCGAGTCCGTTTAAGGCAAAAGATGTAATTACCAAAATATCTAACCAAATTAGGGAAGTGGCATTGTGTTTTAAATGTAATAAATCAGTAATCATGTAGGGGGCATTGGGTAAAAACAGCAACCACAAAGTCAATCCTGTTAGTACGGTTAATTTTGATGGTTGTTTTTTGCTAAGTAGGTAGCTGGAAATGGCATAAGGAATGATTGCCAAAAACAAATTCCAGACCATGAATAATAGGAAAAAGGATTGATTGAGTTTCATACGAACCATTAATAGGAAAATGCTAAAACCCATGGATAGGAATAGTTGAGATAATATAGAATAATGTTTAAATAAGAAAGATTTCATGATTTTGAGGTTTTGGTTGATAGAGATTCTAGTATTAAAACAAATAGGACACCTAGGCAGTAGGCCAACAGGTCGGACCACTGGAAAGTACTTCCTAAGATGAGTTTGGCTAAATGGGAATCTTGTAGTCCCAAAAAATGATTCAGGTTGAAGTATTGTAAAATTTCTATAGTAAATGAAATTACTAATACTAGAAATGCAGCCTTCTTTGGAGCTATGATTAAAAAGCTTTTTAAAAAGCAATACATCAAAATGACAATCAAAAAGTCTCCAAAAGTGTGCCTTATAAAACCAGACTTTAGGAAATAGGCGATGAGAGCCTCTGTAATAAAAAGCACCAAAAATGCCATGAAATATTTTAGGTTGAAAGTGAGTTTCATGTTTTAATGAATTGCTATTGGTTCCCCTAAATATCTAGGCGATTTATCGGTGATTATATCTAATACCGCTTTGGTGCGTGCTAGGTATTCCCTAAGATGGGTAAGAAGTCCTATGCTGTTGGGAACATCTTGAGCATTGAATCCTATTGCATTTACATCGTAATGGTTAGCCAAGAAAATAGCTCTCTCGTTGTGAAATTTTTGAGAAATAATAGTAACATCATTGAGACCAAAGATTTTATTGGCTCTTACAACAGAATCAAGAGTCCTAAAACCGGCGTAATCAAGAAATATCTTTTCCGTTGGAATTCCCTGTTTTATAAGATCTATTTTAAAGGTAGAGGGTTCATCATAATTTTTTGAACCATTGTCAGCACTTATTAAAACGTAATCAATTTTTTGTTCCTTGTAAAGTTTTACGGTGGCATCAATTCTGTATTGGTAAAATAGATTGATTCGGTTGTCATTTGTGTATTTCCCTGTTCCAAGCACAAGTCCTACCTTGTTATGTGGAATATTCTGAACTGAATCAAAAGTTTTCATTTGGGATGATTTTTTAACAGTTATGTTGCTAAGCAATACCATTGAAACAAGAATTCCGAGGCTTAATAAAATCATTTTACGTTTTTTCATTTTTTAATTTGTAATTGGGATTTGTCCTTTGTGAACCATATCCAAGATTGTGAGGTAGTTATAAAGGCTGAAGTAAAGAAAGCTATGACATAAATATCAAATTTGCAGTTTATAATAAAAGTAAGTCCTAGAATAAAACTTATCATTATATAGATTGGGAAATAGGTTTTGAATATGCGCTTTTTATCCACAGAATCTTTACAAGAAAAGAAAAAGGGGCAAATGCTAATAGAAATAACAAAGAGACAACATAAAAATATGGGCAAAACTGACAGGATTACAAAAGGCATGATGCTCCATGTAACTTCTGCTTTAAAAAGGATAACCCAAAAGATACCGGTTGCAAGTAAAGTGCTTTTACATAAATTAACTCCTATATTCATTGTCTCAAGTTTTCGGTTAGGGTTAAATTTTCATAACTCGATTCCTGCCAATTTCTAGAATATAATTCTGTTTTATAGTCGTGATACTTTTTATTGATTTGTTGTGAAAAGAGATCATTCAATTGGTTATTGTCGCTGTATTCCTTTAAGATTATGGCATTGTTGTCAGAAAGATTGATTAGATACTGCATGTCTATTTTTTTTGCATGTTTTAAGTTGTGAGAAGTGATGTTATAGTCCCAGTTTATAAAACTGCTTATTACTAAGATTGCAAACGCTACATTGGTATTTACACGTAACAAGAACCAGAGGTTTTTGTGTTTGAAGACCTTTAGGAAAGTAGTTGTTAATCCAGCTAGGGTTAAAATTAAATAAATATAAACTCCTATACGCTTGTAGGTTAAACCGAAAATATCAATGTATTGGTTATTCTTGATGCTGATAAGGATTATTAAAATAGAATTTAAACCAATCCATAAATAGGCAAGATTTTTAAGGGTTTTATTTCGTGTGTAAAAATTAAGACTTCCTCTAAAGAAGTATAGAATAATCAATATAGCCATTATGATAGATCCTATTAAGGTGTTGATGCCATTATGAACTTGGGACGATAGGGTTGAGGCTCTAAAATCTTCAATTGAAAACTGATAAATCACATCAGTGATTATATAAAAGATTAAAAGTAAGTTTAGTAAGGATAGAAGCAGGGTTCCTAATTGGGTCTCTTTCTTTAGATTGGAAAAGGAGATGTCTGTTTTTTCTATCAGGTTATTGATGGTTTTAAGATCGTAGTTTGTTAAGGGGTCAATTTTTACAGGTTCTAGGATATTATAAATTAAATAAAAACCAAGAACAGTAAAAAGAATCCATTGAAAGTCAATGAAACTAAAGTCTATTTGTTCAATTAGCTTACTGAAAAGAGGGTTTCCATGTTTGTAAAAGAGAATGAATATGGTCAATGTGATGATTGAAATTCCTATTAATTTAAGAAGATGCCATTTATCAATTTTATGAAACCATTTTTCATTTGGCGATGTACTTTTATTATCTATAACACGGTGAAAGTAGCCGGCGATGACGGAGTAAAATCCGTTAAAAAAAGAGATGTAAAGGGACGTATTCTTTTCTGAAATAGAACCTACCAACAAAATGAATAAAAAACAATTGACAAGAATAGAAAGCATAGAATGATTTATAAATACTAGGAAAGCAGAAAGGAAATAAGCGATGGCCAAGGAAATATTTTTTCTGAACATGATATCCTTAGTTTTAACAACAGAGAGGACAATAAGAGTAAGGAAGCTAAATAGGGTTAAATTGAGACCAATGCTTTGTCCATAAAAAAGTAGACTAAAGAGTAAAGAAGCAATTAAGGGAATAATGATTTTCATGATTTACAAGTTTTAAAGTACTTTGAAATACAAAGCGTATAGTTAAAAATTTTTGTTTTAGGCAGCCATTTGATCTAAGGCTTTGATATTAGGTTTGTATTCTGATGGTAAAATGAGCTCTTTTATAAACCAATCGATTCGTAATAATCGGCTCCATTTATAGGCGATTAAAGGTATTTCAATAAATGAATGTTTTCTTAGGTTCAATTTGGAGCGTACTGGGGTTGGGAGCAACTTAATTTGGACTTCCAACAGTAATTTGTATCTCAACCAACCTAGATGTGTTCGGTATTGGTTGTAAAGATCTTGTGTGTATACAGCAAATTGAAGATCGGATTCCATATGCTGCAGACGCATTTTTTCAAACTTTTCAAAGGTAGGGGGGAGGTCTTTGATGTTCATTCTAGTTCCCACCCTGTTAAATACTTCAAGAACATCTTCTTTTTCCTTTAAACTCAGTTTACGTTCCAACATTTCATAGGATCTGATAGAGTAATCAATCAACATAAAGAGAACATCTTTATAGGCCCAATCTGGAATGTTCATTTGCCGACTGGATTCTACATTCTGATGGATTTTATTAATCATATCTATGGATTGATATGCGGTAGACTCATCCGAAAAAACAATATGTCTGGCGTAAGCAACGGTTGAGAACAAACGGCCTAAAGGATCTTTAGGAAGTTTACCGGTATAATAGAGCCAATCTACAGCTTTATTTAAGGCGAATTCTGCAGATGCTCCAGCGAAGACGAAAAGAATGGTATCACTTTTCCCCCAAATTTCTCGAACGATGGAATTTTTGTTTACAAAGGGTTTCATAGGTAAATTGATATTTGATTAATGCCACAAACCAACCTGATCAAGGGCGAAAATAAAAGACAACCAACAGGCTACAATAAAACCCAAAATGGAAACAAATGTCATCAGAAACTTGATTTTAGGTGTTGAGGCTAGGTGGTCAACTAGGAAATAGTATAAAATTCCCGCGGCAATACTGCCAACTGATACGGTCACTAAGGGTACCCACATCCATGATTCTACTTTTCCTACTTTGAAAGAAATTCGTATTAAGAACAGAACTAGAAGTGATGTGGCAACAAGCCACGAAATTTTGGTTCGTTTTAATAAGCGTTTGAAATCTAATGCTTTATTGAAGATTGATTTATGTGTCATGTTCTCTTTTTTTACTTTGAAATTCAAAGTGGATTGATAAAAAAATTATGGTTTGCCTATTAATTTTTCCAAAGCATCTATGTGCTTTTGAAAAGCCTCCCTTCCAGATTTGGTTGTTGAGTATCTAGTATTTGGCTTTCGTCCTATAAACTGCTTTTCAACTTTAATATATCCTTCTTTTTCCAAGGCTTTGGCGTGACTGGCCAAATTGCCATCCGTAGCACCTAGAAGCTCTTTTAAAGTAGAGAAATCTGCATACTCATTGACCATCAAAACAGACATAATACCTAGTCTGATGCGGTGGTCAAATGCTTTATTTATATTGTTTATAATGCTCAAAACTATTGTCTGTCATATTTTAGGTACATCACAGTGCCATATACTATGTGTAAAATGCCAAAACCTAAAACCCATAGCCAAAATCCAAATCCCGGGTAAATGGCACAAATAAGGCCTAAAACAATTTCACAATATCCTAAATACCTGATATCTCCCAAACTATATTTTGATGCGTTGACCAAGGCCAAACCATAAAATATCAACATGAGGGCTCCTGTTTGTCCATACTTTTGTTGGCTCAATATGGTTAATATGTATATGCCTCCTACAGCCATGGGAATTAAAAAGTTTATGATTAAGCGTTTTGATGAAGGATCCCACATGCTGGCTCCATTTTTTTTGGCTTTTCTGGTAGTCAAGACTATGGCAGTTATAGCACTCAAAAAGGCAATCATAAACAAATCGAACATGACCCATCTGAATATTTTTCCATCCAGTAGTAGGGTGCCATTACTGTAATTGATGACAAGGTAGTAGGCTATTGCCGCCCCAACTATGGCATAAATACCAGCCATAATACCTGAAAGTCCACTCAGTGAGATAAATCGCGAGGATTTGTTCATGAGGTTTTTGATCTCAGAAATGTCTTTCAAATAGTCTTTTGATGATTCCATATAAAGTACTTTGAAAAACAAAGTAAATAATTATATTTTAGTTTTGCAATAGTATATGAAATTTTTCTTGTCTGAATTTTTAGAAGGAAGTAATTGTTTTTCTAATAGCTACCAAGCGGGTAAGTAGGCCTTCCAAATTGTCTAAATGCAACATATTTGCTCCATCGCTTTTGGCGTTTGCCGGATCAAAATGGGTTTCAATAAATAAGCCATCCACATGATTTACAACAGCAGCTCTTGCTATTGTCTCAATCATATCTGGTCTGCCTCCAGTAACACCTTTAGTCTGGTTGGGCTGTTGCAAGGAATGTGTAACGTCCATAACTACCGGGGCATAGGTTTTCATAGTTGGAATACCTCTAAAGTCAACAATCATATCTTGATAGCCAAACATGGTTCCTCGGTCGGTGATCCATGCTTTATTACTGCCCGTATCCTTTACTTTTTGAACGGCATGTTTCATCGCTTCAGGACTCATGAATTGACCCTTTTTAAGGTTGACAACCTTGCCTGTTTCCGCCGCAGCTACCACCAAGTCTGTTTGGCGAACTAAAAAAGCGGGTATTTGAAGGACATCCACATATTCCGCAGCCATTTGGGCATCACTATTTTCATGGATATCTGTAATGGTTGGTACATCAAAGGTTTCAGAAACCTTTCTTAAAATTTTCAAAGCTTTTTCATCACCAATACCTGTAAAACTATCAATACGACTTCTATTTGCTTTCTTAAAGCTACCCTTAAAAACATAAGGAATCTCAAGCTTGTTGGTTATTTCAACAATTTTTTCGGCAATTCTTAACGCCATCTCCTCGCCTTCAATGGCGCATGGGCCTGCCAATAAAAAGAAATTGTCGGATTGGGTATGTTTTATTTGAGGGATCGTTTCCAGGTTCATTTTATTAAAATGATAAAGATTTTTTACAAAGATAGGTAATTAGTATAATCTATACTACAACCTAAAAATTTGAAATTTTTCAATCCAATTTGTCACCCTATATGCTTCTTAAGTTGTCTTTAAATTAGTTAATAAAAAAATAAACATTAATGAAAACAAAATTACTTTATTTACTTCTGTTATTTCCTTCTTATAAGCTTGTCGCTCAGTGTGATGTCCAATCATCTATAACCTTAAGCATTTCAGATACTAGTATCCCAGATTGTTGGGTTCTATTAGATTCTGGAAGCAATTCAGTTAATTTTAATGGTTTTTATGATGGGTTTGGTGCTGGGATGAACAACTTATTCACTTTAATTAGCCCTGAATTGGAGCCTGGAAATTATTCAGTAAGTCTTGCAGGTTGGTCTCAACCGGGAACATATATTATTTTAGATGCAGTCGCAAACCAAAGTCAAAATACTTCTGGTGATTACAGTTATTCTGATTATTCCAATTATGTATTGGCCAATGGAGGTGTTTTTGGAACTTCAGATCTTCCCAATCCAATTTCAATAAATATTACAAATAATAATAAGCATTTGATGCTTAGTTTTGTAGGGCCTTTACCAACTTCTGCATATTTATCTGAATTAATTGCAACCTCAGAATCTTTAGGGGTTATGGAATTTGATGCAGAAGATACATTTAGAATTTATCCAAATCCAACGAACGGTATTGTTAATATTGATTTATCAGGAGGTCAAGATATTCTGGATGTCCAACTTTTTAATGTTTTGGGTAAAAAGGTATTTCAAGAAAAAAAATCAGGTCAATTAAATTTGAATAGTCTTAAATCTGGTGTTTATTTTGCTCGGATACAGACGAAGAATAGGACTGTCCTAAGGCGAATAGTTAAAAATTAAAAAAAAGGTCTTCTAATTTAGAAGACCTTTTTTTTAAAAGCTTTGCCTTAAAGCATTTTTAATCATCCAAACAGCCATCACAAAATTGGTCAGGACAAAGAAACCTCCGTAGAAGAAATATTCTTTAAGACCATAAGAAAGCTGTATGACATGTAGTTTATCTGAAACATATGCAATAATCATGTAGGATGAAAGACAGGCAAATGTGATACCCAATAAAGCATTTAGTTTTTTATTTGGCTTAACCAATTGCCATAAAAAAGGTACCCCTGCTAAAAGGATGGGATAAGCTATCAATCCTTCAGCTCTATTGATGGAGGTGAACCAAAAGGCAATAACCGTTATATAATAGAGATAGGGGATGAACTTGGCGTATTTGTTAATTAAATTCATAAGGGTTTGTTTAAAGGTTTACATGATTTGGTTGATTAGTAAACACTTTATATGTGAACGAAATATAACAATCCATATTTTCAAGGGGGAAGGGTCTAACATATAATTAACTAAAAATTAGTAAATACCTGTCCAAGATGTTAAAATATAGCTTACCTTTGCGCGCTTAAAACAAGGCTTCACTTATGGCTAATATGAGAAACATTGCAATTATTGCACACGTAGATCACGGTAAAACAACTTTGGTAGATAAAATTATGTATCACTGTCAATTGTTCCGTGAAAATGAAAATACCGGGGATTTGATTCTGGATAACAACGACTTGGAGCGTGAAAGAGGAATTACCATTACTTCAAAGAACGTTTCTGTTGTTTACAAAGGAACCAAAATCAATATTATTGATACTCCTGGTCACGCCGATTTTGGGGGTGAGGTAGAACGTGTTCTTAACATGGCAGATGGTGTGCTTTTGTTGGTTGATGCCTTTGAGGGGCCGATGCCACAGACACGCTTTGTTTTGCAAAAAGCCATTAGTCTAGGATTAAAGCCTTGTGTAGTCGTTAATAAGGTTGACAAGGAAAACTGTACGCCAGATGAAGTACATGAAGCCGTTTTTGATTTGATGTTTGAATTAGGGGCAGAAGAATGGCAGTTGGATTTCCCAACTGTATATGGATCGGCCAAGAATAATTGGATGAGTGAAGATTGGAAAAATCAAACCTCAAACATTGAACCGTTGTTAGATATGGTTGTGGAGCATATCCCAGAACCAAAAGTAGATGTTGAAGGTACACCGCAAATGTTGATTACTTCTTTGGATTTCTCTTCATTTACAGGACGAATTGCCATTGGTAGACTTCAACGTGGAATGCTTAAAGCGGGAATGCCTGTGTCTTTGGTGAAGCGTGATGGAAGTATTACCAAATCACGTATTAAGGAGCTGTTTACATTTGAAGGTCTTGGAAGACTTAAGGTTGAAGAGGTGACTGCTGGAGATATTTGTGCTGTGGTTGGTTTGGAAGGTTTTGAAATTGGTGATACGATTGCCGATTTTGAAAATCCTGAAGGATTGAAATCTATTGCCATAGATGAACCAACAATGAGCATGTTATTCACTATTAATGATTCACCTTTCTTTGGAAAAGACGGAAAGTTTGTGACCTCTCGTCACATTAAGGATCGTTTGACTAAGGAATTAGAGAAAAACTTAGCATTGAGAGTCCAAGAAACAGATAGCGCCGATAAGTTTATGGTTTTCGGACGTGGGGTATTACACTTATCTGTTTTGATTGAAACTATGAGACGTGAAGGCTACGAACTTCAAATTGGTCAACCCCAGGTAATTATCAAGGAGATTGATGGTGTAAAGTGTGAGCCCGTTGAAGAAATGACTATTGATTTGCCAGAGGTTGTATCTGGGAAAGCCATCGAATTGGTGACCATGAGAAAAGGG
This sequence comes from Mangrovimonas sp. CR14, assembly GCF_011764015.1. Lineage (NCBI taxonomy): Bacteria > Pseudomonadati > Bacteroidota > Flavobacteriia > Flavobacteriales > Flavobacteriaceae > Mangrovimonas > Mangrovimonas sp. CR14. Next base: position 124,050 of record NZ_JAAFZY010000004.1, read on the forward strand.
GAGATGCTAAGTATGGAGGCCAAAGGAGAACGTATGGTTTGTGAGTTTATCATTCCTTCAAGAGGTATCATTGGTTTGAGAAATCAAATTTTGACAGCTACTGCCGGGGAAGCTATTATGGCGCACAGATTTAAAGAATATCAACCAATAAAAGGTGGTATTCCAGAAAGACAAAATGGTTCTTTGGTTTCTATGGAAACAGGTACAGCGATTCCTTACTCTATAGATAAACTTCAAGATAGAGGTAAATTCTTTGTTGATCCGGGAGAGGATATTTATGAAGGACAGGTAATCGGAGAGAATTCCCGTCAAGATGATATGGTTGTCAACGTGACTAAAACCAAAAAATTAAGTAACGTGCGTAGTTCTGGTGCTGATGATAAAGCTCGAATTGTTCCTGCTATTAAATTTTCATTGGAAGAAGCTTTGGAATACATTCAGAAAGATGAATATGTAGAGGTGACACCAAACCACTTACGTATTAGAAAAATCCTATTAAAGGATGTTGATAGAAAACGAAGTAAAGCGATATAAATTTAAAAAAGCCAACTCTAAGGAGTTGGCTTTTTTATTAAGGACTTCTTCTTTGTTAATTTGATTTCTTAAAAGGGCAATGTCTAATTTTTACTTTCTTGTTTCTAGAATATTAAGAGAGAAGCTGAAAAATAAAACGAAACGGTATTTGCATTTTTCCAATTTATGACTTGAAAGGGCTTTGTCGAATGCGTAAAGACAAGGATCTAATTGATCTATAAACAAAAATGTTGGTCGAAAATAAATATTAACTTTATTTTTACGTTGAATTCTCTAAAAACTAAACTTTATTTTTTCAGTTGTAATTTATAATTCAAGATTCCAGAAAACATGGGATCAATTCGTTTCGAAAGCAAAAAATAGTACTTTTTTGTTTTATCGAGACTTTATGGATTATCATCAGGATAGGTTTAAAGACCATTCCCTAATGGTTTTTAAAGGGGATATTCTAATTGCTCTCCTTCCAGCCAATATTTTGGGTGATGTGCTTTATTCTCATCAGGGGCTCACCTACGGTGGTTTAATTTACCATCATAAATTAAAATTTCATCAGGTTATAGACATATTTGCTTCAGTGCTGCAGTATTGTGAAGCTAAAAGAATTAAATTTTTGGAACTTAAAATGCTTCCTTCTATTTATTCTGAATACCCGAATGAAGAACTTTCGTACTTGATGTTTTTATTGGACGCTCAATTGCTAAGAAGGGATTCTTTATCTGTTCTGAATTTACAGATTCCATATAAATACTCTAAAGATAGAAGAGACGGTATTAAACGAGGTTTTAAAAATGAACTTCAAATAGTTGAAGATGATGTGTTTGATGACTTTTGGAACACCATACTTATTCCAAACCTGAAGGGAAAACATCAAGCGAAACCGGTGCACACCTTGAATGAAATAAAGTCCTTAAAGAATAAATTTCCTGCTCAAATTAAACAGTTCAATGTATATCATAATAATAAATTGGTTGCAGGAACCACTATTTTTATATCGAAACTTGTCGCTCATTCCCAGTATATTTCGGGGAATCCAGATAAAAATAGTTTGGGGAGTTTGGACTTTTTACATGATTATTTATTGAAAAACGTATTCCAAAACAAATCCTATTTTGACTTTGGAATTTCAAATGAAAGTCAAGGAAGACATGTCAACAAAGGTTTGCAATATTGGAAAGAAGGTTTTGGGGCTAGAACCCTTACTCAGGATTTTTACAGGGTTGACGTGACAAACCATTCTAAACTGAAACAAGTTTTAATATGATCAAGTTTTTAGATCTTCATAAACTGAATGCTCGTTTTGAAACGGAATTTCAGGAAAAATTCAAGTCTTTTTTAGATTCGGGACATTATATCCTAGGTAAAGAAGTATTAAAATTTGAAGAAGACTTTGCATCTTACTGTGGAACTAAATATTGTGTGGGTACAAGTAATGGTCTAGATGCTTTAATCCTAATATTTGAGGCATTAAAACAATTGGGAAAGCTGAAGGAAGGGGATGAGGTTTTAGTTCCTGCAAATACTTATATAGCGAGTATCTTAAGCGTTTTACATGCCGGTTTAAACCCTATTTTTATTGAGCCAGATTTGCATACTTATAACATTTCTCCCAATCATATTCTTGATAAAATAACTTCTAAAACAAAGGCTATTCTTGTTGTTCATTTGTATGGTCAATTAGCTGATATGAATCAAATAGGGCACATTGCAGAAGGCAATGGATTATTGGTCATAGAGGATGCAGCTCAAGCACATGGGGCCCAAAATAAATTCGGTGTTAAAGCTGGTAATTTTGGAATTGCTTCCGGATTCAGTTTTTACCCCTCTAAAAATTTAGGAGCATTAGGTGATGCTGGAGCTGTAACAACCAATGATTTGGAGTTGAAAGAGGTCATAGGAAAACTTCGTAATTACGGGAATAAAGAAAAGTACATCAATCAATATGTTGGATTCAATAATCGTTTAGACGAATTTCAAGCTGGTATTTTAAATATTAAATTGGCCACTTTGGATGCAGATAACATAAGAAGAAGGCAGATTGCAAAAAGGTATCTTAAAGAAATTAATAATGAAAAACTTGTGCTACCCCAATACGATGGTTCTGAAAATCATGTGTTTCATGTGTTTGTGGTGATGGTAGATCATCGAAAAAATTTCATTGAGTATTTAAAAAATAGTAATATTGAATCCTTAATCCATTATCCCATTTCCCCTTCAGAACAGGAAGCTTTTCTACAATTTCAAGAATTGGAATTGCCTTTGACCAAATCCATTCATGATAGAGTGGTAAGTTTGCCCATAAGTCCGGTTCTTGAAGAGAATGAAATTGATTATGTTATTAAAACCATAAACCATTACTAGTTGAAAAAGTTTGTAGAGTACATTAATAACAATGTATTGGTAAGGGTTGCCTCATTAAATTCTGCCTCGGTAATTACTCGAATTATTGCTGGTTTTCTTACTTCTAAAGCCATTGCCTTGTTTGTAGGAGCTGAAGGTTTGGCTTTGATAGGTAATTTTAGAAATTTTGTTGGGACGTTGCAATCCTTCTCTATTTTAGGGCTTTATAATGGTGTAGTGAAGTATGTCGCTGAGTTTAAGAATAACACTAAGGAGCTCAGTAAAATGTTGTCTACGGCCTACTATATGGGTTTTATATCCACTGTGCTTTGTGGGTTTTTGTGTTATTTCTATTCTAATGAAATCAATAATTACCTTTTTCCAACTTATAATGATTACGCCTATATCATAAGAATCTTTGCTGTGGCTTTGCCATTCTATTCTTTGAATATGTTTACATATTCTATTTTAAATGGTTTTTCAAAGTTTAAGATTCTTATTATCATCAATATAATTGGGCAGATTTTAGCTGCTTCCATTACTTTATTATTGATTTATCAGGAAAGAGTAGATGGGGCCCTCATTTCAGTAGCTATTTCTGAATCTCTTATTTTTCTTATTACGCTAGTTGGTATTTCTAATCAAAGGTCTTTGGCACCCCTTTTAAAGTTGAGTCATTTCAGATTGGATTTCGTGAAAAAGTTAAGTTCTTTTTCAATAATGAAAATATTTTCGGCTATGGCGCTGCCTTTAGTCGCTATAGCAATCAGAACTTATTTAATAGATCATGTAGGTTTTAAAGAAGCAGGTTTTTGGGAAGCGATGAACCGGATTTCTAAATATTATTTAATGTTCATCAGCTCCTTAATGTCTCTTTATATCCTTCCTAGATTTTCTGAAATTAATACCATCAAGGAATTTAGAACTGAAGTTTTTAATTTCTACAAAACGGTTCTCCCCATTTTTGGTTTAGGTTTGTTGGCTATTTATTTAATGAGGCATATACTGATAGCTGTTATTTTTTCAAGCGAGTTTAAACCAGTTGAAAGCTTGTTTCTATGGCAACTTTTAGGGGATTTTATCAATGTGTTATCTATAGTTATAGCATATCAATTTTTGGCAAAAAATATGGTTTGGCATTATTTGATAGTGGAGGCTTTTTCTGTTTCAATCCTTTATATTTCGAGTATTTTGTTTGTTGATATTTTTGGCGTTCAAGGAGCAGTGATAGGGCATTTTGTAACCCAAGTCTTGCATTTTGCACTTATTTTATTCATTTTTAATCATTCACTTTTTGGCGTATTACCAGAAGAGGAACTATTACAAGGTGATAATGAGGATTTAGACCATGAAAATGATTAGGGATTTATGTTTAAAATTTAGGAAATTAAAATATTCCTTTTGGTCCAACAATAAGTTTGTGTCGGGAAGATTTAAGGGGAAGTATCCTGTTGTTTTCAGAGGTCAGGGAGAAATCATCATTGGAGAAAATGTACAGATGGGCGTGGTGAATTCGCCTTTTTATCATAATAGTTATGCCTATTTAGAAGCAAGAAACAAGGAAGCAAAGGTTGTTTTTGGTAACAATATTAGTGTTAACAACAATTTTTCAGCAGTTTCAGAAAAGAGAATTACCATAAATGACCACGTACTTATTGGGTTGAATTGTAAGATAACGGATAGTAACTTTCACGATTTGAATGCTGAAAAAAGAAAACAAACAGATCCTAGCCCACAAGAAGTAATCATTGATAGAAATGTATTCATAGGTAATGATGTGACTATTCTAAAAGGTGTTGTTATTGGAGCGAATTCTGTGATCGGGTCCAATTCTGTGGTGACTAAAAGTTTTCCAAATGATGTTATAATTGCAGGAAACCCAGCAAGGGTTATTGGTCAGGTTAAGTGAATGCTTAATTAGAATTCCATATAGAAACATAGTTTTGCGCAATTTTTTTATAATCGTGATGACTAACTATGAAATTTCTGGCACTCTTCGAAATTTCTAAAATTTTATCTGGATGCGTAACCAACCATTCTAATTTTTTGAAAATTAGTTGGCTGTCAGGTAAAGCATTAATTGCAACTGTATCTTCTTCTAATTGGTAGTAATTTAACCATTCTTCCTCGGCGCCAGTAAAAACTACTTTGCCTTTAGCCATGGCTTCTAAGGCATTATAACCTTGGTCATAGGCATATACTTGGTCTAGGATGATATGGGCTTTGTTGTAGCTTTCAATATACTTTTGATAAGGAACATCTTCGGTTTGAATAATTTCAATTTGGGAAGCATATTTTTCCCTTAGTAGCTCGAGAGCATTTTCGAAAATGTCATTTCCTTTTTTAAAATAGTTGCTTCTATTAACTCCGTGAAAAATAATTATTTTATGAGATACGTCTAATTCGGTTTTTTTTATTGATTCAGAGTTAATGGGGTTTGGAATCATGCCGAGGTATTTAGGATGCCCTAAAAGAGGTATGTGGTAATCCATGTCTGAAGCAATAACTCCTGCGATATGGTTATAAATGAATTGATGTAATTGATATTGCTTTTTAGATATTTTTTTTAAGATAAATTGATAATAATTTTTTAATTCAGGTTTTTCAAAATAAGGAGTCAAAATGGAATATTTAAACTTTTGGTCAAGGGCATATTTTACACTAATATAATCTGTGCCGCAGGAAAGAAGAAATACTTTTCTATTGTTACTGAATATGGAATGAAGAAGCTTTTTTTCTAAAGTAGGTGTGGTTTTAATGCTATTTTCATTAATGATTTGAACCACGTCAAAGTATTTTAAATCAGGGAGAAAACTTTTAAACCTGTAATAGTGTTCAAGTGCAAATAAATCAAAACCAAAAAACTTGTGTGTTACTTTGACTAGAGGTTTGAAGATTGGTTTGGATAGAAATTTTACGCCATAATCTAAATCCACTGGAAAATTTTTAAAACCATCAGCAGTACCTGCTAAAGTAACTTCATGTCCCAATGATATTAGACCTTCTTTCAATGAATTATGTAATCGGCTAAATTCTCCTATTAAAAGAATCTTCATTATCTTATTTTTGCCATAAATATAGTTGTTAATGATTAATCCAAACATAGAAGCATTCAATTTAGAAATTCTAATTTCTACAATGAATAGAAGTTCTTTGAGCTTCTTGGATGATATGTTTATTAATAATCAAGGTAAAGATTATAATGTTTTAATTATTAACCAGACCACACCTGATAATTTATTGATTTCTGAAATCGAAAAAATTAGGGTGGTAAATACATTTGAAAAAGGGTTGCCGGCCAGCAGGAACTTAGCCTTGAAGCATGCCTTAGGGGATATCTGTTTAATTGCTGATGACGACGTCATATATGATAAAGATTTTGAAAAGAGTATTTTAGAATCCTATCAGGAAAATGAGAGGGCAGAAATGATAACTTTTCAAATGGAGGATGATGAGGGAAATTTGTTCAGGGATTATCCAAATAAAACCAAACACGACAAAAAAAGCATAAGCACAGCTAATTCTGTAGTGATTAGTTTTTTTTTGAAAGCAGTCAAAAATAAAGGAGTTAAATTTGATGAGCATTTTGGTATTGGATCAACCTTCCAAACCGCAAATGAATATGTTTTTTTACGGAACGCCCTCTCTGCCAACCTTCAAATTTACTATCAACCCAAAGTTATTTTGTCTCATCCTAAAATGAGTTCGGGTCAAGATGCAGGTAGTGATCGAATAGTTTATGCTCGAGGAGCTTTATTTTATAAATATTCTGGGTATTTAGGTTACGTAAGGATATTGAAATATTTGTATTTGGTATGGAGGAAAGGAGAGATTGAGGCCAACGAGTTTTTTAATAAGGTGAGCATGGGATTTAAAGGAATCAGAGATTTTAAAGGATTGGAAAAGAAATAAATTATCTTTTTAATAGTTTTATTTGGTATGAAAACATCACTTGAGGATATTAAAATAATGGAGGTCCCAAAAATAGCAGATACTCGTGGGAACCTTTCGGTTATAGAAAAGGATACCATTCCTTTTAAAATTAATCGGGTGTATTACTTATATGATGTCCCCAGTGACGCTTATAGAGGTGGGCATGCTCATAAAGAACAATTGGAATTTTTGATTGCGGTTAGCGGTAGTTTTGAGGTGATTTTAAATGATGGTATGGGCTCTAGGCGTGTGACTCTCAACAAACCTAATAAAGGATTGCTAATACCCACAGGTATTTGGAGAGAATTGGATAACTTTTCTTCTGGCGCTGTATGTTTGGTACTTGCGTCAGATGTGTTTGAAGAGGGGGATTATATTAGGGATTTTAATAACTTTTTGAAATCAAAAGAGGTTTAATTCATAATTTGGCACAAATAGCCTAATCGATATAAGTCAAATACAAATAAATTTGGATTGGACCCCTTCAAATTTTTCTCCAATTGAGGGTTAATCATTTTACTTAATTTACCATACAAAGTGTCAAAATGCATGGATTTTAAAAATTTATATGTTTTTAAAAGTGAATTTTGATGTTCTTTCATTTTATCAGTGCGCACCAAATATGCCAATGTTTCTACCGCTTTCTTGGTCTTTTCTAAAAAAAGGTCATTGGAATCTATTCCTAGATGATAAACCTCATTGTCTATATGTTTTATTTTTATTTGATGTTTTTTAAGTAGGGCTCCAAATAAATAATCCATGCCGTAAAGGTTGTCTTGACTGATATTTAAACCGTCTGTGTAAATATTCCTTTTTATCAAAAAGTTGGCTGAAATAATGACTTTGTAGGGCGTTTTATTCCTTATTGATCCAGGTACTTCTTCACGATTTTTTCCAAAAGTAATCCGAAGTTCTTTACCCGAACTTTCATAATTGCTTGTGTATGCAAATCCACCGAATATGGCCTCAAAATCTCCATTTATTAATTGGATGTAATTTTTTAAAAAGTCGTTGGACTTGGGAATAACGTCTGCGTCCAAAAATAGCAACCAATCAAATTGGGCTTTTTCAGCAAGTATTCGCCTTACTGAAGATCTACCTACATTCTCTTTCAAAGAAATGAAGGAGCTGTTTTTTAAATCATTTATTTTATGATTCTCACTATTTAACTCAGAATTTGAGCCATCGTCAATACATAATAACTGAAAGGGAATTTGTTCCTTTTCCGCTTGAGAAACAACATTAGAAGCCAATGGGAAGGCATTATAATGATATGTAGGGATTAAGATGGAAAGCATGAATGCATCTTATCTAAATTTAAATGTCGTATTCTTAAGGAATTTGTCTCTGGTCTAAATTCTGAAGCAAAAACAAAGGTATGCTTTTAACCAGCTGACGCCTTACGTTGAACCACTTCAAAAACTTGTCCTTCATCACATTTTAGTGTCTTACTAGGATATTTTAATAACAGGGCATAATCATGAGTTGCCATCAAAATGGTGTTTCCATTTTTGTTAATATCCTGCAGCACTTCCATCACTTCAATACTGGTTTGTGGGTCTAGATTACCGGTGGGCTCATCGGCCAAAATAAGTTCTGGGTTATTCAATAAGGCACGTGCGATAGCAACACGTTGTTGTTCACCCCCAGAAAGTTCATGAGGGAATTTAAAACCCTTGGTTTTCATTCCAACTTTGGCAAGTACAGTTTCAATTCTAGCAGAAATTTCTTTTTTGTCTTTCCAGCCTGTTGCTTTCAATACAAATTCCAAATTGCCGTTTACCGTCCTGTCAGATAAAAGTTGGAAATCTTGAAAAACGACTCCCAATTTTCGCCTTAAAAAAGGAATTTCTTTTTCTTTAAGTTGGCTCAAGTCATAATCTACAATGTGACCTTCTCCTTTGGTTAAAGGTAAATCACCATATAAAGTTTTCATCAAACTACTTTTGCCCGTTCCTGTCTTACCAATCAAATAGACAAAATCTCCTTTGTTGACTTCTACATTGACATCAGATAATACGAGATTGTCTCCTTGAAAAATGGAAACGTCCTTCAACTTTAATACGGGATTTGACATGTGCTAAACTTTAATTTTCATTTGTAAATGTATCACTAAAAACCAAATTAGAAAAACCAAAAGCTAAAAAGCATGACTGTCTGTTCTCCTTTGAAGACAAAAGCAAACTTTAATAAATGTGTTTATAATTATCCTACTAATTCTACGTTATAGAAGTTAGATTAAATTATCTTTGATGGTGATAAAAACAAGTTATATGACGCGAAAAAGCATCCTTTTTTTCATTCTAACATTAAGTATTTCCCTACATATATATTCACAACAAACAGCAGCATATACCAGTGACTTGGTAGATTTCCAAAAAGCATTGTCCTTGTACAATAATGATCAATATTTGGCTGCTCAATCATTGTTTAAAGAAGTTAAAAATCAAGCTTCTACAGATGTGGTGAAATCTGATTGCGCTTTTTACATAGCCAATTGTGCGGTGAGGTTAAATCAGCAGAATGCCGATCAGTTAATGGAACGATTTGTGGAGGAATACCCCACCAGTCCCAAGCGCAATACAGCCTATGTGGATGTGGCAGAATATTATTTCAACAATGCCAAATATGCTTATGCCAAGAAATGGTATGATAAGGTAGATGAGGGTTCTCTAGCTATTAATGAAAGGGAAAAATTCAATTTTAATAATGGGTATGTAGCATTTTCTACAAAAAATTATAACGATGCCAAATCATACTTGAGCAAGGTAGAAAACTCTAAAAAATATGGTGCTCAAGCCAAATATTATATTGGCTATATGGCCTACCAGGGCGATGATTATCAACAGGCCAATCAATATTTTGAGCAGGTTGGAGATAATGAGAAATACAAAGAGAAGCTTTCTTATTATCAAGCCGATTTGAATTTTAAACTGGGCAAGTTTGAAGAAGCCATCAAATTAGCAAAAGCACAACTTCCTAAAAGCGATAGAAATGAAGTTTCAGAGCTTAATAAAATTATAGGCGAAAGTTATTTTAATTTAGAGCAGTATGATCAGGCACTCCCTTATCTAACCCAATACCAAGGTAAGCGTGGTAAATGGAGCAATACCGATTACTACCAATTGGGCTATGCTTACTATAAACAAAATGACTTTGAAAAAGCCATTTCCGAATTCAACAAAATTATTGGAGGTAACGACTTCGTTGCCCAGAATGCCTATTATCATTTAGGGGAAAGTTATGTAGAGCAAGGTAAGAAGCAAGAGGCATTGAATGCTTTTAGAAACGCCTCTCAAATGGAGTATGATGCCCAAATAAAGGAAGATGCCCTTTTGAATTATGCAAAAATCAGTTATGAGATTGGGAATCCGTATCAATCGGTTCCACAAGTGTTGGATGGCTATTTGAAATCCTACCCAGAATCGGCACATCGCGAAGAAGTTGAAACTTTACTTATTGATTCTTATATCACTTCAAAGAATTATGAAGAGGCTTTAGTGTTGTTGGAAGGGAGAAGGAGTTTTGAAAATAAAAAGGCTTACCAGAAGGTTGCCTTTTACAGAGGATTGGAACTTTATAATGATGGGAGTTATAAAGAGGCACATGCCTTATTTGAAAAATCTGCCAAAGAGGCCATTGATGAAACTTTTACAGCAAGAGCTATCTTCTGGAAGGCAGAAACCGATTATCACTTATCCAATTTTGAAGAGGCTTTAATCGGATTAAAGCAATTCAAGAGTATGTCTTCGGGAATTTCAGTTCCAGAGAGCCAAAACATTGATTACAATTTGGGCTACACCTATTTTAAGCAAAAAAATTATTCACAAGCCTTATCTTTTTTCAATCAGTATATTCAAAGTAATCCTAATGATGCGGTTAGGTTAAATGATGCCTATTTAAGGTTGGGTGATGCCTATTTTGTTTCAAGTGATTACAACAAAGCTATCGATGCTTATTCTGAAGCCATCGCTATGAACAATGTAGATCCAGGGTATGCTTTTTTCCAGAAGTCTATCAGTTATGGTTATATGGGGAATGCCTCGAAAAAGATCTCTGAAATGGAAACCTTTATTCAAAAGTATCCAGATTCCCCACTTAGGGATGATGCCATGTACGAGTTGGGTAATTCCTATGTAAAGGCTGGAGAAGATGTAAAAGCAATAAAAATTTATGATCGGTTAAGAGCCGATTATCAAATGAGTGCCTTTGTTCCTAAGGCTTTGTTGCGTCAAGGTTTGATTCATTACAATGCAGGGAAAAATGACTATGCCCTTGTGAAGTTTAAGGAAGTGGCAACTGATTATCCTGGTACACCAGAAGCAAATCAAGCTGTATCGACAGCCCGTTTGATCTATATTGATATGGGTAAAGTTGAGGACTATGCCTCCTGGGTAAGAACCTTGGATTATGTGGATGTTACTGATGCCGATTTGGATAATGCCACTTATGAATCTGCCGAGAAAAAATACTTGGATAACAAAACAGATGACGCCATCCGTCAGTTCAATAAATATCTTAATGAGTTTCCTCGCGGTATGAATGCCTTGTCGGCCCATTTCTATTTGGCGCAATTGTACACCAAAAAGGAATTAAGCGAAAATGCCTTACCACATTACCAATTTGTTCTGGAGGCAACACCTAGTGAGTTTACCGAGGAATCATTATCTAGGGTTTCCCAAATTTATTTGGAAAACAAGAATTGGGTGGAGGCCATACCTGTATTAAAAAGACTTGAAAACGAATCGAGTTTCCCTCAGAATATTGTTTTTGCACAGTCAAACCTTATGAAGGCCAATTACCAGCTGAATAAGTATAACGAAGCGGTAAACTATGCCGAGAAGGTATTGGCTCAAAGCAGTATTGATAATAAAATAAAAAGCGATGCTCAAATCATCATAGCACGTTCGGCCATAAAGACGGGAAATGAGCAAAGAGCCAAATCGGCTTATGCCGAGGTAGAAAAAACCGCCATTGGTGAGGCAGCTGCAGAAGCATTGTTTTATAACGCTTTCTTCAAAAATAAGGAAGGAGCTTTTGAGGCTTCCAATGAGTCCATTCAAAAATTAGTTAAGGATTATTCAGGATATAAATATTACAGTGCCAAAGGTTTGGTTGTCATGGCCAAAAACTTCAATGAATTGGGAGATGCTTTTCAAGCTACCTATATTCTAGAAAGTGTTATTGAAAATTTCAAGGATTTTGAAGACGTGGTAGAGGAAGCTCAATCCGAACTTTCAAAAATCAAGAAAGAGCAAGCTAAAACAAATTCATCTATTCAACCAGAGGCAGGTAATTAATTTCATCATTTTTAAAACGATTCTATGCGTAAGCACATTCAAATTCTATACATATTTTTATTTGTAACGGTAGGAAGCCTTTGGGCTCAAGATAAAGACAATGATACTTTACAAACAGGGGTCATTAACGTTGTCAAACCATACACGCCATCTATTTCAGACGCTTTTAAGGTCAGGGAGACACCTAATTTGGATGACGATGTCAATACAACCAAGAAGGAAGTACAATACAATATTTTATCGGTGCCAGTAGCTTCTACCTTTACGCCGGCAAAGGGAAAGGCCGCTACTTTGGAAAAAACAACCCCAGCCAAATTGTTTGATAATTATGCCACACTAGCAGGTGGAAGCTATACAACCCTTGTAGGTGATGTGTATTTAAATTATGCCTTAAGTAGGACAGATCATGTGGGTGCTTCTGTAAGCCATCATTCATCCCAAACCGGTATAGACGAGGCTTTATTGGATCATTATTTTTATGATTCTAAAATCGATTTGAACTATTCGAGATATTTAAGGGATTTAACTTGGAATGTAGATGCTGGATTTATCCATCAAGTTTATAATTGGTATGGATTGCCACAACCATTTTTCACACCACTATCTGAGCAAAGTTCTCTTGGCGTGAGTCACACATTTTATGGTGGGAATATAGGAGGAGATATAGGCTTTGAAGATGGATATATTAAAACCGCGAAGGTGTTGTTAAGGCATTTTGGAGATAATAACGGCTCTGGAGAAAATAGATTCAATGCCAAAGTTTCAGGAGATGTGACTATCGGTGAGGCAGCTATCACTGCAGATATTATGTTTGATTATGTAGGCGGTTCATTTGATAGAAATTATTGGACTTCCGATGAAATTAAATATGGGAATTTCAATATCGGACTGGCGCCTTCTTACCGATTGATTCAAGATGATTTAACCCTTGATTTAGGGGTGAGCACCTATTATTTAAATGACTTTGAAAATGGCGGTAACAAATTTTATATCTACCCAAATATTGAAGCTTCCTATCGTATTGTAAACGAAGTATTGATAGCTTATGGAGGAATTAAGGGAGGCTTGATCCAAAACTCTTATTATGATTTTGCCCAAGAGAACCCATTTATATCGCCAACGTTGAATATAATGCCAACCGATCAGCAGTATAATGCCTATGTAGGGTTACGAGGAAAGGTAAGCAATACCATGAGCTATACCATTTCTGGAGGCTATATGGCCGATAGAGGTAAAGCGTTATTCAAAAGCAATGAAGTCTTGGTCGTGGGCGCCGAGGAAGTTTACCAAAACGGAAATTCCTTTAATGTGGTTTATGACGATGTCAATACGTTCAATATTGGAGGTGAGCTGAGCGTGGATTTAAATAGAAACATCACGGTAGGAGTGAAAGCCGATTACTTTATCTATGGTACAGATGATCAAACCGAGGCATGGAACTTGCCTAATTTTAAAGGCTCATTGTTTGGGGATTTCCAAATAGACGAACATTGGTTTGCAGGTGCGAGCATGTTTTTTGTTGGAGAAAGAAAGGATGAGTTGGTATTTGCCAATTCCTTAGTGCCTATGGAGTCTTCGGTAGTTTCTTTGGATGGTTATTTTGATTTGAACCTGCATGCAGGTTACCATATTAATGATCGTTGGTCGGTGTTTTTAAAAGGTAATAACCTAGCGAGTCAAAACTACCAAAGATGGATGAACTTTCCCGTTCAAGGCATTCAAGTTTTGGGAGGCGTGACCTATAAGTTTAATTTTTAAAAATCTTTAAAAAATATGATATTAAAATAAAAACCGCCTTATGGGCGGTTTTTTGTATGCTTTTAGAATTGTAAAGATATATTTAGGGAATTGGGTTAGTATTTTTCATAGGAGCCATTAATTTACAGAGCATTTTTATGTCGTTTGAAATGTCATTTTAATATCAGTAAATTTTTTATTTTCTAAATCAGCTCTTGATAGTCCAAAATAGTAAGTTCCGCTTCCTCCAAATTTGGATAAATCAGTATTTGAGTCATTACAATCTAATTGAAGAAGCAATTCAAATGTTTTGGATAACTCCAGTATTTCATTCCAATATTTTTTATGTTCTGAACTATTGGCTAAATACAGACCTAATTCTTTAGATGCAAATTCGAAAACAACACTTGATTGAATTGACCTGTCGTATCCAAGTATCTGATGGAAATTATCTGTGTTTTGGTAAATTTCCTCTGCTATAAATTCTTCAGTCGGTTGATAAAAAAGGAAATACAAGTGATTATTATATTTTTTTTCCAATTCAAACAGTTTATAATTTTCGTCGTCTGGAAGTGTGTAGAATTCAAAATATTCAACCAAAGCTGTTTTAAATGTCTGGTTTTCCTCAAGATCATTTGGAAATTCAGTTCGGATAATTTTTTCAGTTTCGCTGAATATGAATTTATAAGGTTGGTTTACACCATTAAATTCTTTCCAATCTTGGTCAAGGCTCAAAAAGACATAGAAAAAACCTTTTTCAGGTAACCTGTTTTCTTTGTTAAATTTTGATAATTCCGCTAAATTGTATTGAGCACAAAATAGCATTGGTTTTCCATCTGCTTTTGGCCATTCAAAATCTTTTGGTAAATCAGGTTTTCCACCGATTTTTGTTGTTCCGACTTTTGCGTTTTTATCATCACTCGATTTAGTTCTTATACCAATTGTTGGTCTAATCATTTCAATCAATTTCTCTTTGTCGGATTTATCAATTTGGATTTCTTCCGATTTCCGAATGAATGATTTTATCTTGTCTAAATTATTCTTTCTAAAACTAAACATTTAATTCAGCGTAATGTTTTTGAGATATTGTCCACAACGGTTTGGCTATGGCAGTGTCCAGTAGGGCATTGCTATAGGTGTTGTTGTAACACGTTTTTATTTTAAATATCCATTCCATAATCCCACTTTTTTATTCCTTTCTCTTCGAGTAGTTTTTTTCTGTCGTCTTCTAGCCAAAAGAAAAGGTTTGTGTATTTAACTGACGGTGATTTCAATAGAAATTCAATTGCTTGTTTAAATAGCTCTTTTCGATATGCAGCTTTGAAGTTTTCTGGAAAGAATAGCAGAAATATCTCCAAATTTTGGAGTTGATTAAGGTTAGTTATATCTGTCAATCGACTGTTGTTATCTATTTGGATTCTTTTCAGGTTTTTCAATCCTGAAAGGTCTGGTAGATTCTCCATTTTCGACATTCCTTCAAAGTACAATGAATTGAGATTCTCCATAGACTTTAAAAAATCGTAGTTAGGAATTTGTCTAGTTCTGCTTAGTTCAAGTGTTCTAATGCTTTTCACATTCGAGATTGCATCCAAATTTTTATAGCTTCCAAAAAGCAACCTTAATTGTCTTAGGTTTTCAAGATTGTTGATTAAGTCAAGATTATTCATTTTAACGCCACGAAAAGTTAGACGTTCAAGTTTCTCGAGTTTGGATGCATTCTCAAGTCCTTTTTTCATTCCGTCTATCCAAAGTGTCGTTAAATCTTTGAACTCACTAATAAAACTCAAGTCAACTGCCGTAGATTTTGTTTCCCCGATACCTAAGTCAGTCAGTAGTTTATTTTGTAATAGTGGTGTATAGTCAGAAGTGTGAAATGAAGAAATATCAATATTCCGTAATGCGGGCAGTTGGGAATAGAAATCGAAATTCATTTGGTCATACCAAACTATTCTCAGTCCGATATTTGGGTGTTCTTTATAGAATGAATTCAATATGTCCCAAGTCTTTTTATTCGGGTTTTTGAATTCAAAAAATTGGAGAGAATGAATGTCTTTTTCCTGAATTAATTTGGGGATATCCGAAGATTTGAGGTCATCATAGATATTAATATTCCCATTAAAATTTCCCCACTTCTTCTTTTTATTAAATATTCCCATTCGGTTTTTCTAATGCACTACAAATAGTTATATGTGCCTAAATATACTCTTTTATCATTATTGCTCACGGTATATGAAGAGTTTTACTTTCTCCTATTTGCCATACCTCGTCTTTGTTTCTTGAATAAGCTATTTTTTTAAAAGCGCTTTTAAAGAACTCACGGAGAACTCTCGAACAAAGTTTTCAGAAAGAAGGTGATGTTTTAAGTTGCTTATAAGTAATGTTTTAGTTTGAATTTGTTAAGGTGGTAGGTTTGCTCAAAGTAGGGAGCATTTAATTCCTTGGCATTACCTAATTTCAATTCATTCATAATTTCTATTTTTATGCTCTATAAAACTAACAACCCAATGAAAAAAATCGCCCTTTTGATTGTTCTTTGTTTGGCATTATCCTGCCAAAACAAGGAAGAAGTCGATACCATAATTTTTAATGCCCAAGTATATACGGTTAACCAAGATTTTGCCATTGCAGAAGCTTTTGCAATCAAAGACGGCAAGTTTATGGATGTGGGAACCACCAAAAAGATAACCGAAACATACCAGTCGCAAAACACCATAGATCTTAAAGGGAAACCTGTTTTTCCTGGGTTAATTGATGCCCATTGCCATTTCTATGGTATCGGGATGAATCAACAAACCGTTGATTTGGTAGGAACACGAAATTTTGATGATGTCATGAAACGGGTTTTGGATTTCAATAACCAAACGCAACCGCGACAAATTGAAGCAAGAGGATGGGATGAAACAGACTGGGAAGATAAAGCACTTCCAAGCAATATGCTTTTAAATAGATTATTTCCCGATATGCCAGTTATACTGAGGCGTGTTGATGGACATGCAGCTATTTGTAATCAAGCTGCTTTAGACCTGGGGAAGATCACGGTCAATACCAAAGTTGATGGTGGTGAGATTGAAGTGAAGGATGGAAAGCTAACGGGAATTTTAATTGACAATGCGGTAAGTTTGGTTTTAGACCAATGGCCACAGCCAACCGAAAAGGAAATTTCAAAAGGTTTGTTGGATGCTCAAGCTATTTGTTCAAAATTTGGATTGACAACCGTGGATGACGCAGGTTTGGAACCAGCGATTATTGATATGATTGACCAAATGCAAAAGGAGGGAAGCCTTAAAACAAGGGTTTATGCCATGGTGTCCAACAGTCCAAAGAATTTGGATCTTTATTTAAACAAAGGTATTTATAAAACAAACCGTCTTAATGTGCGTTCCTTTAAGGTGTATGCAGACGGAGCGCTTGGTTCTAGAGGTGCTTTGTTGAGAGCGCCGTATCAGGATAAAGACAATCATTTTGGTTTGTTATTAACTCCGGTTTCAGAATTAACTGAAATTGCCGGTCGTATAGCCAAATCTGATTTCCAGATGAATACCCATGCCATTGGGGATTCTGCCAATCATTTACTTATAAATACCTATGAGAAGGCCCTAGAGGGACAGAATGATAGACGTTGGAGAATGGAGCATGCCCAAGTCATTGCCTCGGACGATTTTTCTAAATTCAATAACATCTTGCCTTCTGTACAGCCTACGCATGCAACAAGTGATATGTATTGGGCAGAGGAACGATTGGGTGAGGAGCGAATTAAAGGGGCTTATGCTTATAAACAACTTTTGGATGCTTATGGTAAGATAGCCTTAGGGACCGATTTTCCTGTTGAGCAAGTTAACCCCTTCTTAACATTCTATGCTGCTGTTGGACGTCAAGATTTAAAAGGTTTTCCAGAAGGAGGATTTCAAATGGAAAACCACCTGAGTCGAGAGGAGACACTTAAAGGAATCACCATTTGGGCAGCTTATTCAAACTTTGAAGAAAACGAAAAAGGAAGTATAGAAATAGGGAAATTGGCCGACTTTGTCATTCTAGATCAAGATTTGATGACCGTAGAAGTTGCAAAGATTCCGCAAACAAAGGTTTTACAGACTGTTATTGGAGGTGAGGTGGTTTACGAAAGTGAAAGTTTGGCTAAATAGTCATAATGGTCACCTTCAGCTACCAATTCACATGTTAAACCTAGAGCAGTACACGCCGTATAAAGGGTATTGAAATCCAGATATAACCAGGTCATGGGGATTTCTTCCTGTCCTTTGTAGCTCAAGAAATAATCCAATTCACCATAGTAGTTGGCATGAGTGTCTATCCACAGACCACCATCTTCGTCTTCATACATATATTGAATGTCGGAAGAGTCAATGAGTATTTGTCCATTGGGTTTTAATAGGCTTTTTAAATGTTTCAAGTAAGTGGCCACTTGAGAAAGCTCCTTGAAAATTCCGGTTCCGTTCATGAGCAATAAGATGGTGTCATAGGTTCCGGTCTCAGCCAATATGTCTAAGTTCTCAACTGAGATGACACCTCTGGCCTTGGCAACTGTGACAGCTCCTGAAGAAATATCAATGGCTTTGACCTGAAATCCCTTTTTTTGAAGATAAAGACTATGGCTACCTGCTCCACAACCCACATCTAAAACAGTCCCCTTGGCTAGTTTCAGGGCCTTTTGCTCTAAAGAAGGCATGTCTTTAAAACTTCTGAACAAATAGGGAAGTGGGAGTTCATCTTCGTCAGAAATGTTAGTCCAAGTAATCAAATCTTCTGTATAATTCCCGTATTGAAAATCTAAAAGAGCTAGTCCAAAAATATCTTTCATGGTTTGTAAAGAATCAGGTTTTTAGGCCTTGTCAAGGTTGTATATTAAAACACTATTTTTGTGTTATGGAAGAGGTCATTAAACATCTGCCAGAATTGGCCAAAGATAAGCATAAGGAAAATAAATCATTCTTTCAGAAGCTTAAAAAGAAGCCTCCAAAGGATCTGGATTATATCATGCAGGAATTGCATGAAGAAGAGTTTGAGCGAACGGACTGTCTGAAGTGTGCTAATTGCTGTAAAACTACGGGACCTTTGTTTACAGATAAAGATGTGGAGCGTATTTCAAAGCATTTCAAAATGAAACCCCAGCAGTTCATTGATACCTATTTGCGTATTGATGAAGATCAGGATTATGTACTGCAACAGGTTCCCTGTACCTTTTTGGGGGCAGATAATTATTGCTCAATTTATGAGGTAAGACCAAAGGCTTGTAGAGAGTATCCACATACCGATCGGAAAAAGTTTCAGCAAATATCTAATTTGACCTTAAAGAATGTGGCTATTTGTCCTGCAGCTTTCAATATTGTTGAAGAAATGAAAAAGCGAATAAAGTAAATGATAAAACCATGAGAAAGGTATTGACAATTTTGATGTTCTTGGTTTGCTTTGTTGGACAATCACAAGATTGGATGACCAACTTAGAGATTGCAGAACGATTGGCCTTATTTCAAAATAAATTGTTGTTGGTTGTTTGGGAAAATGCCTTTTATCAAAAGACACCTGCCATACTTTATAACGAGCAAGGGAAAGAGGTTCTTATTGAAGACAGTTACAATTCTCCCGTAATAGATAGTCTTGTGTGGGCCCATTTTGTACCTGTTGTTTTAAGTGAAGATGCATATCCAGATTTGTATGCCAAGATTAAGGATCGATCCTATGACTATATTCAGAAATTCAATGATGATAGTATGAAAATTATGGATGTCAATGGCAACATCCTTAACAAAATGGATGAAAACGTTTATTTGACTAATCTTTCCAAGTTCATAGGTAAATATGCGTTGGATGTGTCACTTATAAAAAATGAATACATTAATTACAGACAGGAAAAAAACTTTTATTCTGCATTTTATTTGGCAGCCAAGTATATGGATTTCGCCTTTTTTCTTAAGGAGGATATCAGACCAGAAGTAACCGATTTATCTTTGATTTATCTGGAGGAGGCTCTGGAATTTTTGAACGGAATTCCCGAGGAAGAAGATAAAAAAGTCATGCTGGAACGAATTGAGCTACTTGAAATACAATCCTCATTACTGACAAATAAACCTAAAAAGGTGTTAAGGCAGTTGAATAGAATTGATACAACTGAATTGGATAAAGCCAATGAAAAATTGCTCGCTTTTTTGTACTTTTCGGCTTACAGAATGTTGAATGATGAAGATAATGCTTCTCAATGGCGCTCGAAGATGTCGATGTTAGACTTAAAAAAAATCATGCAATTAATTAATCATACAGACAATTAGTTTGGAATCAATCATTTCCTACTTTGAAACCATTCCATCTTTACACAGGAGCCTTATTCTGGTTGGGGGGATTACCTGTTTTTGGCTTATGGAAAGTGCCGTCCCACTATTCCATTTTAAGTATAAAAAATGGCGTCATGCCTTTCCAAATTTCTTTTTCACCTTTACAACCATCTTGATTAATTTCAGTTTGGCTTTCGTTTTATTGAAAACAGCCGATTGGGTTAAAGCCAATAACTTTGGAATAATCAATTGGTTGCCCGATATGCCTTTGTGGTTATATGCTTTATTAGGGGTAATGCTTTTAGACTTTTTTGGAGCTTATCTAGCACATTTTGTCGAGCATAAGATTAAACCTTTATGGATGGTCCATTTAGTACATCATACAGACCATCATGTGGATACCACTACGGGAAACCGTCACCATCCTATCGAAAGTGTTATTAGATTTGCGTTTACAACATTGGGGGTATTGGTGGTAGGAACACCTATAGCGCTAGTTTTTATGTATCAATCCCTATCAGTTGTTTTTACTCAGTTAACACATGCCAACATAAAGATGCCGCCCAAATTGGATAAAATGATTAGTTATTTTTTTGTATCCCCAGATATGCATAAAGTACATCATCACCATGTGTTGCCTTATACCGATTCTAATTATGGAAATATTTTTTCCATTTGGGATCGTATCTTTGGTACATACATGGAGCTAAATAGAGATGAATTAGTCTATGGGGTAGATGTGTTCCCTAATGAAAAGGAAAATGGGAATTTAGGCAATCTATTGACTCAGCCCTTTCAGAAATATAAAAAGCCAACGGTTTTACCAACGAATGAATCTAATTAAATCCTTTGTTTTCATTTTAACAACCCTGGTTCTTATGAGTTGTGAATCAAATCCAAATATCGGTGTTCAGGGACATAGAGGGTGTCGCGGATTGCTACCAGAAAATACATTGCCCGCGTTTCAAAAGGCCATAGAGTTGGGGGTGAACACGCTAGAACTAGATTTAGCCATTTCAAAAGATCGGCAAATTGTGGTATCTCATGAGCCTTTTATTAGTCGTTATTATTGCTTGGATTCATATGGAGAGGTTATTCCAAGAAGATTGGATATGAAGTACAATTTTTTTCAAATGACCTATGATTCAATTAAACAATTTGACTGCGGCAGTAAACAGCACCCTAGGTTTCCAGATCAAAGGAATTTTAAGACCCATAAACCATTGTTAGGAGAGGTCTTTAAATTATCAGATTCCTTAAATCCAAATATTAAATATAATATTGAAATCAAATCAAAACCAGATTTTGATGACCTATATACTCCTAAACCACATGAGTTTGTTAGCCTAGTTTTGGATGAGGTTAGAAGATATGGTGTGGCTTCTCGTTGTAATTTGCAATCTTTTGATGTCAGAGTTCTAGAGGAAATCAAAAAACAAGATCCTGATATGGTTGTCGCCCTTTTGATAGATGAAAAGGAATCAATTGAAGACAAGCTGAAAGAACTAAGTTTTACGCCAAAAATTTTAAGTCCTTACTTTGAACTATTGTCCAAAGAAACTGTGAGTGCCTACCAAAATCAAGGATTTTTGGTAATTCCCTGGACCGTTAATGATCCAGAGGACATGGAACGGATGATAGCCTTTCAAGTGAATAGTATAATTACCGATTACCCAGATAGATTAATAGCCCTAATAAATTAAAAAAACCAAAAATATTTAACCTACATGATTCAACTTTCAACTTTATCCCATCAATATGATCTCAGCAATCATTCCAGGGAGATTTACTAGAAAAATTTATTAATTAATTCATTTCAAGTTTTTTAAGATACAATGTTCAAAGATTATTTGAACAGGCAATCTTTTGCCAAATAGATAAGCAAACTTTAATTAATCACTATATATTTTTTATCAAGAATGAGAAAAACAGGAACCATTTTATTTTTATTTTTTCTTTCTGTGCTCATGCACGCACAAAACAATTTTATTCCCGGAAGTATCACAAAATTAGATGGAACTATCCATAAGGGAGATATTAATTTTCAAGATTGGAAACGATCTCCAAAACAAATAGAATTTCGAAACGGTGATGGTACCATTACTTTTAGCCCTGAGAGATTACTAGGATTTACAGTAGGGGAAGAAACTTATATCTCGAGATTAACCTCATTGGATGTTACCGAACAAAACTTGAATAAAATGCATCCTTCAACTCCTGTTGAGTTTATGGATGTTCATATATTTTTAAGACAACTGGTTGAAGGAAACATTAATCTTTATGAATATTTTGATTATCGGTCACACTATTTTTTTGAAAAGGATGACGTTTTTAGAGAGTTGAATTATCGAGAGATGTTAACTGATAATTTAAAGTTGAAACCTCAGAAAACCTTTATTGGGCAATTGAATTTATTGCTTTCCGATTGCCAAGATGTTCATGTCAAGGAATCAATGAGCTATAAAAAGGAACAACTAGTCAAATTGATAAATATGTACAACCATTGTGGAGACCAAACCTATGTTTACAAAAAAAGGAGAGAAATTGAAAACGGCTCTGGGGCCTTTATAGGTGTTGGGGTTACCAAACTAAATTTAAATACAGAAAGTTCGGAATCTGCGTTTGTAAACTACAGCCCAGAAAATAATATGTCCATCAATTTTGGAGGATTCTATGAACTATTCATCAATAAAGATTTAAAGAAATGGTCCGTATTAGGAGAACTAGGTTTCTTTACAGTTAAAGGGGATGCCGAATATTCCCATGTTTATTTTGAATTGTTTGATTACCATAATCGTCAACAGTTTGAATACCAAATTTCATCTGTAGATTTCAATTTATTAATTAGGTATCGATTCAATACGAATAATCAAAAGCTGATTCCGTTTTTGGGCGGAGGTGTTGGTGTAAATTTCACTTCTGGAAATTTAGAAGTTTTTCAGACCAAAGATGGATCTGATGGAACAAATCACTATAAGTTTGAACCTAGAAAGATGAACTTTGGTCTTTCCTTAGGGGCTGGATTGGAAGTTTCCAAGTTTGCCCTTGAATTGAGATATGGATTTGTCTCCAAAGTTTTCAGTTTTGCTGATTCTAGTGATTTACAAACATTTATGCTAAGAGCTTACTACAACTTTAATTAACCATTATATATCATTTAAACAACATGAGAATAAAAATTTCATTTTTAGGCCTTTTCTTCATTTCTGTGCTAATGCATGCACAAAATAATTTTATCCCAGGAAGTGTCATTACTGCTGAAGGGACAACACGTAATGGAGAAATTAATTTTCAAGATTGGAAACGATCTCCCAAACAAATTGAGTTTCGAAATGGTAATGAAACTATGATTTATACGCCAGATTTGCTTCAAGAATTTACTGTAAATCAGGAAACATATATTTCTAGATATACATCATTGGATGTGACCGAACAAAATTTAGATAAAATGCATGCAGATACGCCAGTTGAGTTTATGGATGTGCATATTTTTATGAAACAAATAGTTCGTGGAACCATAAATTTTTTTGAATATTTTGATAGTAGAAGTCACTATTTTGTTGAGAAAGGAGATGATTTTAGAGAATTGAATTACAGGCAAATGTTAACAAAGGATTCCAAGTTGAGACCTCAGAAAAATTTTATTGGCCAATTGAATTTACTTTTTTCCGATTGTAAAAGTGTCAAAGCGAGCAATTCTCTGGATTATAAAAGAGAAGAGTTAATGGAGGTAATTGAAAAGTACAACCATTGTGGTGAAACGGACTATAAGTTCAAAAAGAAAAATAAAATAAAAAGTGATTACGGAGTTTTTGTGGGTGTAGGACTAACCCAACTAAAATTTGAAAGAACAACTGGTGTTTTTGAAGGATTTGAACCTGAGCATACGGTTAGTTATAATGTAGGCGGATTTTATGAGATATTTATAAATGACCAATTGAAAAAATGGTCTGTTTTAGGAGAACTGGGATATTTTTCAGTTGAAGATTCATATGAATACTCTTATGTATATAGTGCCGCATTAGATTATAAGAGCCACCAAAATTTGAAGTTTGATTTATCTACTATTTATTTGAATTTAATGGTACGATACCGTTTCAATACTAATAATCAAAAGATAGTTCCCTTTTTAGAAGCTGGTCCAAGCTTTAATTATTCGTTATCTGGTTCTATGGAGGTAGACCAGCATAAGGATAACGTTGAGGTAGATAATTACTACGTATTTGAACTTAGAGATGTTATTTATGGGTTGCAATTAGGTGTGGGCGTTGATATAGCTAAATTCAATGTTGGCATTAGATACGTGACTAATTCCAAAGTGCTGAATTTTGCGGATCGAACAGGACTCAATAGCTTCAATGCAAGAGTGTCTTACAGCTTTAATTAGTAGAATAATATTTTAAAAAAGGATGGCAGATGCCATCCTTTTTCATTTACGGATATATCAAATACCTTTCTCTTTTCATTCTGAAGACTACCAATCCTTCTTTCCAGGAGGCTCTTATTTCTTCATTTGAAAGGCCATCCATTATTTGTTGTTTTAACTTTTTCGTTCCAGCCAATTTATCAAAGAAAGAATTGAAAAACGCTTCTTGATTAGTTGTATGTCGGTAGGCTTTAATGATATAAGATAAATCTAGTTGATCTAAAGGTTCTATATTGGATAAGTCCATACCATAGCAAACCTTGCCTTCATGCTTGGGGTGTTTGGCTCCTTCATTAGGCTCAGGAGTATAAGAATAGGGAAAAGTGGAAGCGCTTAAATCCGGACTTCCAAAAACCTGAAACTGCTTTTCAGTACCCCTTCCTGCGTTTACATTAGTACCCTCAAAAAAACACAAGCTGGGATATAAATTAATGGCGTGTGCATTTGGAAGGTTTGGAGAAGGTTTTATTGGCAAATCATAAGATTTTTTATGATTATAGTTATCCATAGGAACTACCAGTAAATCACAGGTGATTTTATCTTTTAACCAACCCTCAGCATTAATCATTTGGGCATATTCACCTATAGTCATACCATGAACCACTGGAATGGGATGCATTCCTACAAAACTTTGAAATTCGGGCTCTAAAATAGGGCCATCAACATAATGTCCGTTTGGGTTAGGACGGTCTAAGATAATTATAGAAATGTTCAGTTCAGCACAAGCTTCCATAACATAGTGTAAGGTCGATATATATGTGTAAAATCGAGCACCTACATCCTGAATGTCAAAAACAAGAACGTCAATGTCTTCAAGTTGTTCAGGTTTTGGTTTTATATTGTTACCATAAAGAGAAATAATTGGTAAACCTGTTTTTGAATCCATGCCGTCATTTACATGTTCACCTGCATCAGCCTTACCTCTAAATCCATGTTCTGGAGCAAAAACAGCTTTAATAGAGACGTTCAAGGACACAAGAGAATCAACAAGGTGGGTATAGCTTTGGTCGTTTTTAAAAATGACACTGGTTTGGTTGGCTACAATACCAACTTTCTTTTCTTTTAATTCTGGTAAATAAATTTCGGTTCTGTTGGCACCAACTATAATAGGTTGGTCCTCTATCTCGTTATTAGACGAAGACATTTCTCCATTATTTAAAGAATCTTTTGGTCTGGAAATGTTTCCACAGGAAATGAGTATCAAGACAAAGAATAAAATGGTATTTTTGAGCATCTTTAAACCGTGAATCATAATTTGAATTTCGAATATTTTACAGCTAAACGTATAATTGATAGTAAAACGTATAAAAGTAGCGTTTCGGCTCCAATTATAAAAATAGGAATCACGGCAATTGCCATTGGAATTATCGTTATGCTTGTTGCTATAGCAACGGGGATAGGGCTTCAACAAAAAATAAGAGAAAAGGTTTCAGCTTTTAATGGGCACCTTATTATTTCCAATTTTGATAGTAACAATTCCCAAGAAAGTGGTGTCCCTGTTTCTCTAGATCAAGATTTTTATCCGGAGTTCAAATCGGTTTCTGGTATCAAACATATTCAAGGAGTGGCTTCCAAATTTGGTGTTATAAGGACAGAGGATGACTTTGAAGCCATCATAGTGAAAGGAGTTGGGCAGGATTATCATTGGAACTATTTTAAAGAGTTTCTTCTTGAAGGGCGTCTCCCTGATTATTCAAAGGGAAGAAATGAAGAGGTGTTGATTTCAGATTATTTGGCGAATAGAATGCATTTTAAAGTGGGGGATCGGTTTACAACTCTGTTTAGAAAGGAAGATCCTAATAAACCACCAAGCATGATTACTTATAATGTGGTTGGAATTTACAACTCTGGATTTAAGGAATTTGATGAAACTTATATCGTTGGTGATATTCGTCACTTACAAAGATTGAATGGATGGGGGCCAAATGAAGTAGGGAATTTTGAAATTTATTTGGACGATTACAGTCAAATAAATGAAAAAATGATGGAAGTTTATCAGAACACACCTTCTATGTTGAATACTTATAGTGTTGAAGAAAAATTCCCCTCTATTTTTGAATGGATAAAGATTTTTGATAAAAATATCTATGGAATTATTGGCATCATGATTATTGTTGCTGGGATTAATATGATAACGGCTCTACTAGTACTAATTCTAGAGAGAACACAAATGATTGGGATTTTAAAAGCTTTGGGAAGTGATAACTGGAGCATCCGTAAAATCTTTTTATACAATGCATCCTATTTAATTGTCTTGGGGTTGTTTTGGGGGAATCTGATTGGGTTGGGATTGTTATTTGCTCAAAAGTACTTAAAACTATTTCCTTTAAATCCAGAAGTCTATTATGTGACAGAAGCCCCTGTTTATATGAGTTTGGGATATATTTTAGCCCTTAACTTAGGGACATTTCTATTATGTCTTGCAATGCTTATAATACCTTCGATAATCATCACTAAAATTTCTCCTGTTAAGGCAATTAGATTTGAATAGTTCAAGGATTTAAGAATGGATTTTTATGAAACCTTTTTCTTTTCCCTATTTTTGCCAACCAAAACCACATTATGGAATACGCTAAAAATATCTTGGATACCATAGGTAATACACCTTTGGTGAAAATCAATAAACTCACCAAGGAATTACCTTGTTTGGTATTAGCCAAATATGAAACGTTTAATCCAGGAAACTCTGTTAAGGACCGAATGGCCTTAAAGATGATTGAAGATGCTGAGGAGGATGGGAGGTTAAAACCTGGAGGAACGATTATTGAAGGTACTTCTGGAAATACAGGTATGGGATTGGCTTTGGCTGCCATTGTAAAAGGATATAAATGTGTTTTTGTAATAAACGATAAACAGTCCAAGGAAAAAATGGATGTACTCAGAGCTATGGGAGCTGAAGTGGTGGTTTGCCCTACAGCGGTGGCACCGGATGACCCTCGTAGTTATTATTCAGTGTCTAAAAGACTAGCTGAAGAGACACCTAACTCCTGGTATGTCAATCAATATGACAATCCTAGTAATGCTTTGGCACATTATGAAAGTACGGGTCCAGAAATTTGGAAACAAACAGAGGGTAAAATCACCCATTTTGTGGTTGGTGTGGGAACTGGAGGTACCATTTCTGGTGTTGGAAAATATTTAAAAGAGCAAAATCCAGATATTAAAATTTGGGGGGTGGATACCTATGGTAGTGTGTTTAAAAAGTATCACGAAACTGGGGTTTTTGATGAAAATGAAATCTATCCTTATATCACAGAAGGTATAGGCGAAGACATACTTCCAAAGAACGTTGATTTCAGTATTATAGATGGTTTTACTAAGGTAACTGATAAGGACGCTGCTATTTTTACTCAGAAATTAGCAAAGGAAGAAGGTATGTTTTTAGGAAATTCTGCTGGTGCTGCCATCAAAGGTGTATTGCAGCTAAAGGAATATTTCTCCAAAGATGATGTTGTGGTGGTATTGTTTCATGACCACGGTAGCCGGTATGTTGGCAAGATGTTCAATAATGATTGGATGAAAAAAATGGGTTTTTTGGAGGAATAGGCTTGAATTGAATGAATCTTTAAAAAACAAGAGTAAATTTTCCTTTACAAATCAAAATGATTAGCTTCAAGGTTTGAGTGGGAATCCTATTCAACCTTTTAACATGACTGAGCAAAAATTTAAATTCAAGCATTTACCAAAATTAACTGCCAAAACCTTTAAGGCTTGGATGGCTTCAGACCCTTGGAGAATGAGTGCGGTTGTGGCTTATTACGCGGTATTGTCTTTGCCTGGCTTGTTGGTAGTTATTATCAACATCATTGGTGGGATTTGGGGTGCAGAATTAATTAGAGGTGGGTTGATCAATGAAATAAAATCAGCTTTGGGTGCCGATGCTGCCCAAACAATTGTGGCAATTGTGGAAGATACTCAAGATCAAAAGAAAAGTATTTGGTCTACGGTGATTGGGTTAGCCACCTTGATTTATGGATCTACCGGTGTTTTTTATCAACTACAAATTTCATTGAATAAATTGTGGCGTGTCGAATCCACTAAAAAACATTTTAAAAACCAAATTTGGGAATTGATTACAGATAGAGCAAGAAGCTTTGCATTCATTTTGGTCATTGGTTTTTTATTACTGATTAGTTTTGCTTTGACGGCAGTTTTATCAGCAACTACTGATTATTTGGGAACTCTTTTTCCAGATTTGGTGGTTTATTTGGCTTATGGCTTGGACGGAATCCTATCATCAGCTATTATTTTTCTATTGTTTGGCTTGATGTTTAGATATATGCCAGACCGTAAAATTGAATGGAAAAATGTATGGATAGGTGCATTTTTTACAGCAGTTTTGTTTGTTTTGGGCCAATTTTTACTCGGACTATACTTTGGGAAATCAGATCCTGGGTCTACTTATGGAGCTGCAGGAGGACTGGTTTTAGTGCTCTTATGGGCTAGTTACGCATCCTTAATTTTCTTTTTTGGAGCGCAATTCACTAAGGTATATGCCGATACCTATGGATTGAAAGAAAATGAGAATGAGAGTTTACTTAAAATTAATGTTGTTGAATAAAGGAGCCTTGTACGCCATCTAAAACCTCTAATTTGAATAAGGTTTCAATGGAATTGCAAGAATCTTTCATAAACTTCCTTATTTTATTAGAAGTTAAAGGCAGGTTTTTACCAGCCAGCTGCCAAGTATCCTCATCTGGCCATTGCATATAAGCAATATAGTGTTGTTGGCATTTTTTGTGAAGTACGGCACCTAATCCCCCTTCATGCATCTTAATTAATCTTGTGACTTCATTCCATGCTCTTTCAAAGGTTGACTCCAACCCAGGTTTTACTTTAAAGGAATAGATAACCGCAAACATGATGAATGTATTTAAAATGATTTCTAGGTATCTTAAGATGCTAATAAAGATACAAGTTTTTTACTTTAAATATAAATTTGAAAAGTTAATATTTGCCTGTACTTCAGGAGTTTGATAGAATAGAACTAATATTTAAATAGGTTTTTAAGTTTTAAAAATCTTTGCTCTAAGAATCTGTAAGAAATGAATGAAATAAACAAAGTAATAAGGAGGTAGGTAACAAACTGCAGCGAATGATTTAAACTAAAATTTTGATTTTTGAATGTTTGGGTGTTTTGGCCAAAAATAATAGGGCCAAATATTTCTGGAATAAAGTAGTGGTATACATACAAACCATAACTCAATTTCCCGATCCAAATTAGAATCTTATTTTTAAAGAAGAAAGCTTCTTTAAAATTTTTGTTCTGATGATGAATTATGAAGTGGTTGATTAGAGCAGTAGTCATAATGGCCATTGAGGTTCCTAAGGGTAAATTTGGAATAAAAATTACGCCATGAAAGAATAGGTATTTCATTAAGAATAAAACAAAAATAATAATACCCAGGGGAGCAAGTACTTTTTGAAATTTATTTAATGCAGGAGGTTGATATACATAGTAAAAGGCTAGTAATGACCCCAAACCCAAGGCGTCAAAACAAGAAAGGGTTGAGATACCGACTTGTTCAATTTCATAATTAGAAAGATATTGGTGTCCAATTCCTATAAAGATGAAAATAATGATCACCACCGGCAGGTATTTTTTGTGGCAATAGACCAAAATCCAAGGCCAAATTAAATAGAATTGTTCTTCGACAGCGAGAGACCAAAAATGAGAGAACAAACCTCCCCAAGTTTCGTTGAATAAAAAGTAATAATTGGTGGTAAAGGTAGCGAGATAGGGAAGAAGCTTTTCAAAATCAACATACAGATTGATATGATTTTGTAGTATATAACCTAAGGTAATTGCAAAATAATATAGAGGGAATATTCTTAAAACCCTTCTTAGGTAGAAACTTTTTAAAATGGTCTTTTTTGAGGTATGATTGGTTTCGTGATCTTTTTTGGCAAATAGAAGAATGGAGGAAATAAGAAATCCACTAATTACAAAAAATATATAGACACCCATAGCTCCTAAAGAGAATCTATTAACATGTGGGACAGGTTTCCAATGATGAAATATAACAAAGAGTACAGCTATAGCTCGTAAGCTGTCAAGTTGTTTTATGTATTGCATTTAGATTAATAGCAGGTTGTTATTCAGTTAAATATAATCATTTTAATTTACTGACCATGGTGCAGATTAATAAAAAATGGCAACCGAATAAACCAGAACAATAACCAGCTTTAACACTTAATTGAAATCTTTATTTTTCAATTCTATGAAATTAAAAATTGTTTTAATCTACAATTTCAGGACACACTTCTGGGTGTACAAAAGATTCAACAGATTTTATTCGCCAATCTCCTAAACTTTTTGAGAGTTTGAATATTTTCATGCCACAATGAGAGAATCCCCCACCTTCATAAGTGTCGAAATACACTTTCACTTCTGCCTTTTCTTGATCTGATTGTGAATTACTTATTACGCCCTTAGAAGACAAGAGGTTTATTTTGTCAATTTGGTATTTACTATAATTTTTTAAAACTTCTGATTCAAAATAAGAGGAACTGTTGGGACCTTTGTGATTAAATTCTTCTACATAGGTAACATTATCTAATTCCCACATGGTTACAAAATAGGTGTCGATAGCTTCTTTAATTTGTAATTGATCGGTATTACTGGTTTCTTGTGGTATGGCACTCATTTGAAATCCGAAAATGAGTACAATTAAAATCCCTAGTCGTTTCATAATGTTTGAATTAAGGTTAGAAATTGGTTTTTAATATGTCATTTAATTAACGAAGTGGGACAAATAACCTCGGGGCCAATTTTAGGGATAGATTAAAAAAATTGGTGTATGAATTTCAAAAAGAAATCCAAATCATACAATTCCATGCTACGGATTGCTCTTAAGGAAGTAAATACTATTTCCCTTAAAGATACTAAAAAAAATAAAAGCAATCAACTTTGTCAGTGGGTTAAATCCTCTTTTGGAGAATTTTTGTTGGTAATTATTCAAATATTAGGGCCCTAAATTGTCATATAAATGAAATGTTAACCTTTATATTGTTAAGTCTAAGGTTTATCATGAATTTAACAAATTTTTCTTGTGCATATTAAAACCCCAAAATACTTTTGTGCCAAATCATGAGGCAAACTTTTGCAAAATATCTGCTAGGTATCGCTATCCTTTTAGGAGGTTTAGCCCAATTATTTGCAACTTCCAATTTTAATGTTGATTCTGTAGAGGATATCATAGGAAATGTTTCCGAAGCTTCCAATGCAAATCAGTTGACCTTATCTTCAAAAGACAATCAGGGTCATTTCGATTTCGAAAAGTTTTTTACTGAAATCACGGAAAGTGAGGAGGTTGAAGGTAGTCATGATCAAAATGGCAATTCCATTTCTTTTCACCACCAGGTAAGTATTGCTTTTTTATATGCTTTTTCTTGTTTAAGAACATTAGAAGCACATTCTAACCCGCTTTTTGATCGAAAAGAATCCTTATCAAGGACAGTATACAAGAAGTATATCCAATTTCAAGTTTTTAGAATCTGAAAATCTTCAATGGTAAAATCTCATTTACCATTTTTTGAATCCGTTTCATTACCCAAAATGAGCCTGTCCTAGAAATAAGTCAGGCTACTACTTATCAACATTTATTCATTTTAAAATTTCATTGTACTATGAAAAAATACCCAATTTACATGGGCCTGTTGGTCATGTTTATTACTAGTATTTGTTGCGAATCCCACAAAGAGGAGAAGCACGAAGAACGCACTTTTCAAGTAACCAATCCCATTTACAAGGATACATCTATCACTAAAGAATATGTTTGTCAGGTTCACTCCATCAGGAATATAGAACTGAGAGCTATGGAAAAGGGCTACCTTCAAGAAATTAAGGTAGATGAAGGACAAAAAGTCCAAAAGGGACAGATGATGTTCCAAATCATGCCAAACATATATCAAGCAGAACTTCAAAAAGCGAAAGCAGAAAATGATGCGGCTTCCATTGAATATCAAAACACCAAGCTTTTGGCAGATAATGAAGTGGTTTCTCCCAATGAGTTAGCACTTGCAAAAGCCAATTTTGAAAAATCGAAAGCTGAAGTGAAACTGGCAGAAACCCATTTAGGTTTTACCAATATTAAAGCGCCTTTTGATGGGATCATGGACCATTTGCATGTAAGAGAAGGAAGTATGCTTGAAGAAGGAGAATTACTTACTACTCTGTCAGATAACAGTCAGATGTGGGTATATTTTAATGTTCCTGAAGCCGAATATTTAGATTATATCATGAGCGCCAAGAAAGAGGAAAAAAAGGAAGTAAGCTTGCTCATGGCCAACAATAAAAAGTTCAATCAAAATGGTATTGTAGAAACCATTGAAGGTGAGTTCAATAATGAGACAGGGAATATAGCTTTCAGGGCCACTTTCCCAAATCCTGATGGCATTTTGCGACATGGAGAAACAGGAACAGTTCTTATGAAAACAGCTTTGAATCATGCCTTGTTGATTCCTCAGAAAGCCACATTTGAGGTGTTGGATAAACATTTCGTTTTTGTTGTTGATCAGGATAATATAGTTAGGCAACGTGAAGTCAAGGTTGGAGCAGAATTATCCAATTTGTTTGAAGTCACTCAAGGTCTTGAGGAAAACGATAAAGTTTTGTTAGAAGGGATCCGACTTGTAAAGGATGGTCAGAAAATAAAATTTGAGCTGGAAAAGGCAGATGACGTTTTAGCTCATTTAGACATATACGCCGAGTAGAAATCCCAAAACTATCAGACAATGTTTAAAAAGTTTATCCAAAGACCAGTATTGGCCATTGTCATCTCTGTAATTATTGTTTTTACGGGATTCTTGGCCATAAAACAACTGCCCATTTCGCAGTTTCCGCAAATTGCACCAACCACAGTAAATATTTTTATAGCCTACCCAGGTTCTAGTGCCGATGTGTTGGTGAAATCAACCTTGATTCCGTTAGAAACGGCTATCAATGGTGTTCAAGGTATGAGATATATCGCTTCCGATGCCACCAGTGCAGGAGAAGGAACAGTAAGAATTATTTTTGATCCAGGGACCGATCCCAACGATGCCGTAGTACGGGTGAAAACTAGGGTTGATCAGGTGATGCCTTTGCTGCCTGAATTGGTTCAAAGAGAAGGGGTTATCATAACTCCTGTTCAGCCCAGTATGTTGATGTATGTCAACCTTTATAGCAAGAAGGATAATACCGATGAAAAATTCCTTTATAATTATGCTTACACCAGAATTGTACCTGAAATCCAGAGGATAAACGGTATTGCCAGTGCCCAGATTTTAGGTAGCCGTAAGTTTGCCATGAGGGTTTGGCTGAAGCCTGACAGGATGCGGGCCTATAATATTTCAGCCGAAGAAGTTCTTGAAGCAATGCAAGATCAAAGTATTTTGGCACGTCCCGGTAGGATTGGTCGAAGTTCTGGGAAAAAATCACAGGCCTTGGAGTATGTGTTGACCTATCAAGATAGGTATAGTGAGCCCCAACAGTATAAAGACATTATCATTAGAGCAAATGCCGAAGGGGAGATGATAACCCTCGGAGATATTGCCGATGTGGAATTGGGAAGTGAGTTTTTTGATATTTATTCCAATTTGGATGGAAAACCTTCTGCTTCAATTGTACTTAAACAAACCTTTGGAAGTAATGGTAGTGATGTCATTGATGCTGTCAAGGAGAAGCTCAAGGAACTCAAAGAAGATTTGCCTCCAGGAATTGACTATAAGATAAGTTATGATGTGTCAAATTTCCTCGATGCTTCCATCGAACAGGTACTTCATACTTTAAGGGATGCCTTTATTTTAGTGGCCATTGTTGTATTTCTATTTTTAGGAGATTGGCGCTCGACCCTGATCCCGATAATTGCAGTTCCAGTATCCTTGGTAGGTGCATTTTTTATCATGCAAATTTTCGGACTCTCCATCAATTTGATTACCCTATTTGCCTTGGTTTTGGCCATTGGAATTGTTGTGGATGATGCCATTGTGGTCGTGGAGGCGGTCCACATAAAAATGGAAGAAGAACATCTTAGTCCTTATAAGGCCTCTCAGGCGGTTTTGGGTGAAATAGGTGGTGCTATTATCGCAATTACATTGGTCATGGTTTCCGTGTTTATTCCTATTTCTTTCTTGACAGGACCGGTAGGGGTATTCTATCGACAGTTTTCCATAACTATGGCCGGTTCAATAGTGATTTCGGCTATTGTGGCCTTGACTTTGACTCCTGTGTTGTGTGCTATGATTTTAAAGAATAATCATGGGCAGCCTAGGAAAAAGTCATTGATGAATCGTTTCATTGATAGTTTTAACAGACTTTTTGAAAGGTTGACGGGGCGCTATGTTGGCGTTTTAAAGCATATAGTGCATAGAAGGGTAATTACTTTTGGAGTTCTAATTGCATTTTGTGTAGGAACAGGATTGGTGAATAAAATATTGCCTTCCGGATTTATTCCAAGTGAAGATCAAGGGATGATCTACGCCATTATACAAACCCCACCAGGTGCAACTTTGGAACGTACCAATGATGTGGCACGTAAACTTCAAGCCATTTGTGAGGAAATTGAAGGTGTGGAATCTGTGTCATCTTTGGCTGGTTATGAGATTATGACTGAAGGACGTGGATCTAATGCAGGTACTTGCTTAATCAACTTAAAACCATGGTCTGACCGGAAGCATTCGGTTCATGAGATTATGGAGGAATTGGAAGAAGAAGGTAAGAATCTTGGGGCGGTGATTGAATATTTCGAACCTCCTGCAGTTCCTGGATTTGGGTCCTCAGGAGGTTTTTCTATGAGACTGCTTGATAAAACCAATGGCACTGATTACCATGAATTTGAAAGAATCAATAACGAATTTTTGGAAGCCTTGGGAGAACGCAAAGAGTTGAGCGGTCTGTTTACCTTTTTTGCAGCCAATTATCCGCAGTACGATTTGAAGATTAATAATAAGGCGGCTATGCAAAAAGGTGTTTCCATAGGAAAGGCCATGGAAAATTTGAATATCTTAATTGGTAGTACCTATGAGCAAGGTTTTATCAAATTTGGTCGCTTTTTTAAGGTATATACCCAAGCAGCTCCAGAATACAGAAGCCTTCCTACCGACCTTGAAAAACTCTTTGTGAAAAACGAAGAAGGACAAATGGTGCCTTATTCTTCTTTTATGACTTTGGAAAAAAAGCTGGGACCTAACGAAATAACGCGTTATAATTTATACAATTCGGCTGCCATTAGAGGGTTGCCAGCCAAAGGTTATACGAGTGATGATGCGATAAAGGCGATTCAAGAAGTAGCCAAGGAAACATTACCAAGAGGTTATGATATTGCTTGGGAAGGATTGTCCTATGATGAAGCACAACGAGGTAATGATGCCCTTTATGTCTTTATAGTGGTTCTCATTTTTGTTTATTTTGTTTTGGCTGCCCAATACGAAAGTTTCTTGTTGCCTTTTGCGGTGCTTTTATCCTTACCCATTGGGGTTTTTGGTTCCTTTTTAATGCTAAAACTTATGGGACTTTCCAATGATGTCTATGCGCAGATTGGGATGATTATGCTGGTGGGATTATTAAGTAAGAATGCGGTGTTGATTGTCGAGTTTGCGGTGCAAAAAAATAGGCAAGGAGCTAGCATCCTTGAGTCAGCAATTGCAGGAGCAAAGATGAGGTTCAGACCTATTTTAATGACCTCATTTGCTTTCCTTGCCGGTTTGATTCCTTTGGTTCTAGCCTCAGGTGCAGGAGCTATTGGAAATAGAACCATTGGAGGTTCATCTTTAGGAGGCATGTTGATTGGAACCGTATTTGGAGTTTTAGTAATTCCTGGATTGTATTTCATTTTTGGAAAAATGGCTGAAGGCAGAAGCTTAATCAAGGACGAAAATCTTGAGCCTATGTCAGAGGAATTTATGAGACATGGAGAGGAGCAAAGTGGCTTAAGACAGAAATTGAATGAGATGAATAAGCAATTGAAAAAATTAATGAAGAATCGAAAAAATGAAAAGTAACTTAATCTTTAAATATCATATACCTCAATCTTGGAGTCTTTTGGGGTTTGCGATACTACTATTTTTTAGTTGTGTCCCTACTAGGGAATTAAGGGAAGAGAACACCTCCCTTCCCCAAAGTTATCAGGAAGAAATTTCTGGAGATACCACAAATGTAGCCACCATTAATTGGAAAAGCTTTTTTAATGATGACCAATTAACAGCACTTATTGATACAGCCTTGGTGAACAACCAAGAGTTGAATATATTAATGATGCAGGTGGATATGTCCAAAAATGAAATTAGAACTAGGAAGGGAGAGTACTTACCTTTTGTTGGAATTCAGGCAGCCGGAGAAGTTGAGAAAATTGGTAGATACACAAGTCAAGGAGCTAATGATGCCAATACGGACATTAGACCAGGTGAGGAATTTCCAGAACCACTTCCAAATTATCAAGTTGGAGCATTTGCTACATGGGAATTGGATGTGTGGAAAAAGCTACGAAATTCCAAAAAGGCAGCTATGATGGATTATTTGGCCACTGTTGAAGGAAAAAACTTTATGGTTACCAATTTGATTTCCGAAATCGCTGACTCCTACTACGAGTTGGAAGCCCTGGACAATAAGCTTGGGATCATTCAGCAAAACCTAAAACTTCAAAATGACGCCTTAAAAACAGTTGAGCTTCAGAAGCAGGCGGCTCGAGCTACCGAATTGGGAGTACAAAGATTGCAGGCTGAGGTTTATAAAAACCGAAGTGAACTGTTTTCAGTCAAACAGGAAATTGTAGAGACCGAAAATAGAATCAACTTTCTCATTGGAAGAACGCCACAACACATTGTTAGAAATTCTGATGTGTTTGTAGAAAAGGAATTGGATACTTTGTTCTCAGGTGTGCCTTCGCAATTACTCAATAATAGACCCGATATCAGAAAAGCGGAGTATGAATTGGCTGCGGCCAAGTTGGATGTCAAAGTGGCTAAAGCTAATTTTTATCCTTCTTTCACCATTAAAGCAGGTGTGGGATTTGAGTCTTTTAACCTAAAATATTTGACTACATCCCCGGCTTCTTTATTGTATTCGGTGGTGGGTGATATGGTGGCGCCTGTAATCAATAGAAATGCTATAAAAGCTGAATATTTCAATGCCAACGACCGGCAACTTCAAGCTATTTTTGAGTATGAAAGGACCATTTTAAACGCCTATATAGAAGTGGTTAATGAAATGTCTAAAATCGACAACTTAAAAAAGAGCTATGAGCTCAAAGAGAATCAAGTAGATGCTTTAAACCAATCTATAGATATTACCAATAAACTGTTTAAGTCGGCAAGGGCAGATTATATGGAAGTTCTGTTAACTCAAAGAGATGCATTGGAATCTAGAATTGAACTGGTAGAAACCAAAAAAGAACAATTATTGGCTCGAGTTACCTTATATAGAAATTTAGGTGGCGGTTGGCAGTAATGGTGTAATCAGGCGTTTTAATTTTAAGGCCATTCCAAAATTTTGGAGTGGCTTTTTTTTTGAAGGAAAATACCTGAAAAGTTGCGATTTTTACTGCTTTCTTATCAAATTTTACAAGCAAAAGTATGACAAATATCAGTAAATTTAAGTATTAAAGTTCTACCTTTACTTGTTCATTATCAGAAGTATCTGAAAATTAATACAACAAAATTAATCATGAATAAAGGACTATATGTTGCTACTATGGAATCTCATAGTGGTAAGTCGCTGATTACATTAGGTCTAATGAATTCCCTTTTGGGAAAAGTAGCTAGAGTTGCTTATTTCAGACCTATTATAGATACCCATAAAACCGGAGTTGATAACCATCTCGATACGGTTTTGTCCAATTTTGACTTAAAATTGGATTATGAGCAGGCTTATGCTTACACAAGACCGCAATTGGTACAAATGCTTAACCAAGGAAAGTCTGGACAGGTTTTAGATTTAATCATTCACAAATATAAGCAACTTGAAAACGATTTTGACTTCGTTTTGGTCGAGGGCAGTGACTTTTTGGTTGACGGTACGGTGTTTGAGTTTGATTTTAATGTGTTAATGGCTAAAAATCTTAGAATCCCTGCTATTATAATTGGGAGTGGTCAAGATAAATCGCAAGCTGAGATGTTAAACGGTTTGGAAATGGCCTTTCAATCATTCTCTCAAAAAGAGGTGCCTGTGCTGGGAGTAATTGCCAATAAAGTTTCGCAGGACAATTTAAAACCTACAAAGAAGGAACTTCAGGCATTTTTTGGTAGTGATGTAGCAGTTTATGCCATCCCAGAAATCCCAACTTTGGCCAACCCAACAATTAAAGAGGTAATAGATGAGCTAGACGGAACGGTGTTGTTTGGAGAAGGATATCTTAATAATCAAACGGGAAGTTATGCGGTTGGGGCAATGCAATTAAGAAATTATTTGACATTTCTCAGGGAAGATGCCTTGGTGATCACGCCGGGGGATCGTGCAGATATAATTTTGGGCGCACTTCAAGCCAATATTTCTGCCAGTTACCCAAGAGTTTCCGGAATCGTGTTGACTGGAGGGTTGATTCCTGAAGAACCTATTTTGAAATTAATAGAGGGATTGTCTCAAATTGTTCCCATCATTTCGGTTAAAGGAGGAACGTTTTCTGTGACGAATAAAATAGGTCAAATAAAATCAAGAATTTATGCCAGTAGTTCTCAAAAGATAGAGACTTGTCTTAATGCCTTTGAAAAATATGTTCCCATAGACCCTATGGTTGAAAAATTAATCAATTTCAAGCCTATAGGAATGACACCTAGAATGTTCCAATATGGATTGTTGCAAAGAGCCCAAAAAACGAAAAAACATATTGTTTTACCTGAGGGTAATGACGTACGTATTCTTCAGGCGGCAGCAAGACTTTCTGGTTTAAACTTGGTTGATTTAACCTTGTTGGGAGAAAAGGATAAAATTGAAGAATTAGTCATGCTTCATGGAATTCCATTGGATCTAAATACGGTTTCAATTATCAATCCAGTTGAAAGCGATTATTTTGAAGATTATGTTTCCACATTTTATGAATTGAGAAAACATAAAAATGTTAATATGGATATCGCCAGGGATTGGATGAGTGACGTTTCCTATTTTGGAACCATGATGATTTACAAAGGGCACGCCGACGGTATGGTATCTGGAGCAGCACATACAACACAGCATACCATTAGGCCAGCACTTCAATTTATTAAAACCAAGCCTGGTGTTTCTGTGGTATCTTCCATTTTCTTTATGTGTTTGGAAGATCGAGTTTCCATTTTTGGAGATTGTGCCATTAACCCAAATCCTACTGCTGCTGAATTAGCTGAAATTGCTATTACATCGGCAGAAAGTAGTAAAACCTTTGGTATTGAACCGAAGATTGCCATGTTGTCCTATTCTTCAGGTACTTCAGGGAAAGGAGAAGATGTGGACCGAGTACGCGAAGCGACCGAAATAGTGAAAAAACAAAGACCAGATCTAAAAATAGAAGGCCCTATTCAATATGATGCCGCAGTAGATATGGCTGTTGGAAAAAGCAAAATGCCAGATTCTGAGGTGGCTGGTCAAGCCAATGTATTGATATTTCCTGATTTAAATACAGGGAATAATACCTATAAAGCGGTACAAAGAGAAACTGGTGCGCTGGCAATAGGTCCTATGCTTCAAGGTTTAAATAAACCGGTAAACGATTTAAGTAGAGGATGTACAGTTGATGATGTATACAATACCATTATTATAACTGCTATTCAGGCTCAATTATAATTGGTCTTGCCAAGATCTAAAACTATAGTATTAATATTGTTGATGGATAACAAATGAAACAAATTTTAGTAATAAACTCCGGAAGTTCTTCAATCAAATTTCAATTATTGCAAATGCCTAACGAAGAGGTTTTGGCTTCTGGAATGGTAGATAGAATAGGACTGGAGCAATCAAATATCAAATATCAATCGGAATCGTTTTCTATCGAAAAGGAAGGAAATGTTTCAGATCATACCCAAGCCTTAAATATTCTTTCCCAACTATTATTGGATAAGGAAAATGGAGTCGTTGAAAATAAGGATGATATAGATGCTGTTGGACACAGGGTGGTTCATGGTGGAGCAAATTTCACCAAAACAACCTTTGTGAATCAAGAGGTAAAGGATAAAATAAAAGATCTATTTTCATTGGCTCCCTTGCATAATGTTCCCAATTTTAAAGGAATTGAGGTAGCAGAGGAAATTTTCCCATCCGCGAAACAATTGGCTATTTTCGATACCGCTTTTCATACCACTATTCCTGAAAAGGCACACAAATATGCCATTCCCAACGAGTTTTATGAGAAAAAAATCAGACTTTATGGGTTCCATGGAACGAGCCATAAATATGTTTCAGAGAAAGCAAATGAAGTGTTGGAACTAAAAAACTCCAAATTGGTAACCGTGCACTTAGGAAATGGCTGTAGCATATCAGCCGTCAAAGATGGAATCTGTATCGATCATTCATTAGGTTTTGGACCTATGAATGGGTTGATCATGGGGACACGCTCTGGAGATATTGACCAATCGGTAATATTCTATTTGATTGATAAGTATGGGTATTCCTCTAAAGAAATTAATGAATTACTCAACAAAAAGAGTGGCATGTTGGGTCTGACAGGGTTTAGTGATTTGAGAGATATAGAATCGGAGGCTGAAAAAGGAAATAAAAATTGTCAATTGGCATTAGAAATGAATGCGTATCGAATTAAAAAGTACATAGGTAGTTATGCAGCTGCTATGAACGGTCTCGATGCCATTGTGTTTACAGCGGGAATAGGTGAAAACAGTTCTGTGTTGAGGTCTTTGGTTTGTAGGGATATGGATTATCTGGGAATTCAATTGGATTTGGATAAGAATGAAAAAAGATCTAGAGAGGTTAGGACAATTCATGGTCAAGATTCTCGAGTTTCTATTCTGGTTGTCCCAACAAATGAAGAATTGGAAATTGCTAGACAAGTTTACAGTTTAATATAACTGCAATCCTAAAAGAGGATTTTTAATTTATTGCATTTGAGATTAATATCTGCTAAATTTAATCCATGCAAGAGGATTTTCTACATTTTATCTGGAAACATAAAAAATTTCATCAGGAGCAATTGGAAACAACCCAATATGAGCCTGTTGAAATTTGGAATGTAGGAACCCATAACCATAATTCTGGTCCAGATTTTTTTAATGCTCAAATTAAAATAGGGGACCAGCTTTGGGCTGGAAATGTGGAAATTCATATGAATTCCAGTGACTGGTTTCAGCATAATCATGAAAATGACCCCGCCTATAATAATGTGATTCTGCATGTGGTTTATCAACATGACACTGAGGTCTTCCGTAGTGATAATTCAACTTTACCAACCGTGGAGTTGAAACCTTACTTAGATGAAAGAACTGTAGCAGGATATCGTGAGCTTTTTTCAAAGCAGGATAAATGGATTAATTGTGAAACCCATTTTTCGGAGGTTCATGGATTTACTATAAATAATTGGTTGGAGCGATTGTTTATTGAAAGGTTGGAGAGAAAATCTCAAACCATATTTAAACTTCTAGAAAAGACAAAGAACAATTGGGAGGCCGTTTTATTTGTTTTGCTAGCAAAGAACTTTGGTCTTAAGGTTAATGGAGAGGCTTTTCAAAGTTTAGCAGAATCATTGGATTTTAATGTGGTAAGAAAGGTACGATCCAATCAAATGGCCATTGAAGCTTTACTGTTTGGGCAAGCTGGTTTGTTGGATGGCGAACAGGAGGATGGTTATTTTAAAAGCCTCAATAAGGAATATCAATTTTTGAATCAAAAGTTTCAGTTGTCTAATCAAGGAGTTTTGCCCATTCAGTTTTTTCGATTGCGACCTCAAAATTTTCCAACTTTACGATTGTCACAGCTAGCCACGTTATATCATGAAGAGGAACATTTGTTTTCTCAATTGATGGACCTTAACAAAAAGGAGGCATTTTATAAATTGTTGCGTAAATCGACCTCTCCTTATTGGGACTCTCATTATAGTTTTGGGAAGGAATCCAAAACGTCCAAAAAGATAATGAGCAAGTCGTTTGTTGACTTGCTTTTGATCAATACTATAATCCCTCTTAAATTTGCATATTACCAATCTATAGGAAAAGATCCTTCCGAGGATTTGTTTCAATTGGCCCATGAAATTAAACCTGAAAAAAATCATATAGTTCAAGCTTTTGATCAACTAAAAAAAGTGGGTTTTTCTTCTTTGCAAACCCAAGGGTTACTGCAGCTGAAAACAGAATATTGTGATAAAAATAAATGCCTTCAATGCGCCATAGGAAATGCATTGATAGTTAAATGATTTATTAAGGTTTGCTTTAGGATATCTTGAGCAAACCAACATTTCATAGTACAAATAAATGTTTATCTTGCGGTATGAATATATTTTACAATAGCTTACTTTATTTCCAGAAACGGGGGTATCATGTATGTCAGCGAATTGCAGATAGATTGGGGATTAGGGCTAAGGTGGTTAGGACTTCCTTTATGTACTTGACATTTGTAACCTTAGGGTTTGGTTTTGCTTTGTATTTGTTCATCGCATTTTGGATGCGTATTAAAGATTTGGTTTATACAAAGCGTTCATCTGTTTTCGATCTATGATTTCCAGAGTAGCTTTTTTTAGAATTTTTAGGTCTAAAATCTACACAGCGATGTTCCTGCTAGCATTATTGGTCGGGACTGGAGTGGTAGGGTTTAAAATTCTGTCTGGTTATTCTTGGATAAACGCCCTTTACATGACGGTCATTACTATGACCACAGTAGGTTTCAGTGAAGTCCAGCCTTTGGATGATGCCTCGAAAATTTTCACCATCATTTTAATTTTAACAAGTGTTATTATTGTGGGTTATGCCAT
The DNA here is from genome assembly GCF_011764015.1 of Mangrovimonas sp. CR14. Taxonomy (NCBI): domain Bacteria; kingdom Pseudomonadati; phylum Bacteroidota; class Flavobacteriia; order Flavobacteriales; family Flavobacteriaceae; genus Mangrovimonas; species Mangrovimonas sp. CR14. The sequence continues at coordinate 167,458 of NZ_JAAFZY010000004.1, forward strand.
AAGCGTGATTACGGAATACATTTTAAGTAGAAATAACTATGAAGATTTAAAGATCAAAAAGATGCAAAAGGAAATGGAAGCGCTTAATAACCATATTATCATTTGTGGATATGGTCGTAATGGGAGTCAGGCAGCACGAAAATTAAAGGCTTATAAAAAGCAGTTTGTGGTGGTTGAGAGAAATAAGGAACTTTTACAGAAATTGGATGAAGAGAACATTTTGTATGTCAATGGAAATGCCAATGAAGATGATGTATTAAAGGAAGCTGGAATTGAAAGAGCGAGCACATTGATTTCCGCTTTGCCAAATGATGCAGATAATGTATTTGTGGTTCTTTCTGCTAGACAAATAAATAGTAAGTTGACAATTATTAGTAGAGCGTCACAAGAAACTTCCTATGAAAAGTTAAAATTTGCGGGAGCTAATAACGTTATTTTACCAGATCGAATTGGTGGCGACCATATGGCTTCTTTAGTAGTTATTCCAGATTTAATAGAATTTATAGATAACCTTTCTATTGTAGGAAAGTCCAATATCAATATCGAGGAAGTAGAGGTTGAAAAACTTTATGATACCAGTGCTGTAAAAACCATTCGAGATTTAGACCTAAGGAAAAAGACAGGATGTAATGTGATAGGTTTTAAAAGTCCAGAAGGAGAATATATAGTTAATCCAGATGCTGATATTAATCTAGTTCCCAACTCAAAAATTATCGTTTTGGGAAGGCCAGAGCAGATCCAAAAACTCAATTCTGAATTCAACTTGAGCTAAGGGTTTTTAACAACCAATGTTTTAATAACTGCATTTTTTTTTGCATCTTGTCGCCCTTTACAAAAAAGAAATATAAATCTAACTAAAACTTAAAATAGCATGAGAAGATATCTTCTTACAATTTTTACTTTGATTTTACCCCTTATCACCTTTGCCCAAGAATCGGCCTCTGAAAAATTTGATAGAATTTTCAAGGAGTATACTGGCTGGTTTGTTGAAGGTATTTTTTATGAAATTCCCTTTTCTGAAAATTACCAAATTCCATGGGTTTTAATTGTTTTGATAGGTGGTGCCATCTTCTTTACTATTTATTTTAAGTTCATCAACATTACTGGGTTTAGAACGGCTTTACGTGTGGTGCAAGGGAAATATGAGGATATTGAAAAGCATGGTGCCGATACACTATATGGTGATCAAACACCAAATGAAGATCATAATATCATTGAGACCTTACGCGATGATAGTGCCCATGGTGAGGTTTCTCACTTTCAAGCGTTAACAGCTGCTCTTTCCGCAACCGTTGGATTGGGTAATATTGCTGGTGTTGCCGTAGCGTTATCCATTGGTGGTCCTGGGGCTACTTTTTGGATGATTGTTGCCGGACTTTTAGGTATGGCTTCTAAGTTTGCTGAATGTACCCTTGGTGTCAAGTATAGAGATGTAGGTGAAGACGGTACAGTCTATGGAGGACCAATGTACTACCTAACAAAAGGGTTCAGAGAGAAAGGAATGGGGGGAATAGGAAAAGTGTTGGCCGTTGTTTTTGCCATTTTTGTGATTGGAGGCTCTTTTGGAGGAGGTAATATGTTCCAAGCCAATCAAGCGGCAGCGCAGTTTACCAAGTTATTTGATTTTCAAAGTGATAATGCTGGAATGTATTTCGGTATGGTTATGGCGGTTATCGTAGCCGTGGTAATAATAGGTGGTATTAAAAGGATTGCTTCGGTTACTGAGAAAATAGTTCCTTTTATGGCTGGAATTTACGTTTTGGCTTCACTAATTATTTTAGGAGCTAACTACAATCATATTGGTGATGCTTTCGGATTGATTTTTGAAGGTGCTTTTTCAGGATTAGGAATTGCGGGAGGTTTAGTAGGAGTTATGATTCAAGGTATTAGAAGAGGAGCATTCTCTAATGAAGCAGGCGTTGGTTCTGCTGCAATTGCTCACTCTGCTGTTCGTACCAAATACCCAGCATCTGAAGGAATAGTAGCGTTATTAGAGCCTTTTGTTGATACTGTAGTGATTTGTACTATGACAGCATTGGTAATCATTATCACCAATTATGAAGGCGGATTTATGGAATATGGCGTTCCTATTAAGGAAGGGGTAGAGCTAACAGCAACTGCGTTTGATTCTGTTATCCCGCATTTCTCTATTATTTTGACCATTGCAGTTATTTTATTTGCCTTTTCAACTATGATTTCATGGTCTTATTATGGAATGCAAGGATGGGTATATTTATTCGGAAAAGGAAAAGTAAGTGATCTAGTTTATAAAATACTATTCTTGATATTCGTGGTATTAGGTTCCTCAATTAGTTTAGGAGCGGTTATTGACTTTTCAGATGCTATGATTTTTGCCATGGTAGTACCTAATATTATTGGGGTTGTCATTTTATCTCCAATCATTAGCAAAGAATTAAGGAAGTATATGAAGGCTATTAATGTGAAACATGAGGCCTTGGATGAAGGGGCTGAAGATTTGACTAAGCACATGTAATATTTTTAAAAATAAGATATGATGAAATCCCATTTCCTGTTTACAAGAAGACAACGAAATGGGATTTTTTTATTGATCCTTGTGGTGTTGGCTGTTCAGGCAATTTATTATGTGTCAGATTTTACAAAGCCTATTGATTATGGAAATCAAGAGGAGATTGATGCTTTTTTGAAAGAAAGGGATTCTTTGGTTAAGGTTTATGAGGAAAACAGCAAGCCTAAAATTTATCCTTTCAATCCCAATTATATCACAGATTACAAAGGCTATGTGTTAGGGATGACCAATGAAGAAATAGATCGGTTGTTAAAGTATCGAGAGCAAAATAAATGGGTGAATTCTGTTAGCGAATTTCAAAAAGTAACCTTAGTTTCAGATTCCCTGTTAAAAGAAATATCGCCCTATTTCAAGTTTCCTGAATGGACAAAAAGCTATAACAATAACCAAAAGACCAATTCGTTTTCGAACAATAGTAATTACCCTTCAGAAAAAAAGGATTTGAATCTAGCCACTGCAGGTGATTTACAAAAGGTGCGCGGTATTGGGCCAACGCTTTCAGAAAGAATTATAAAATTCCGTACAAAGATAAATGGCTTTGCCGATCAGGTTGAACTGTTTGAGGTTTATGGTCTATCTTCAGAGGTTATTGAAGAAATAGGGAAGCACTTTACCATAAAAACCCCAAGGCATATTGACAAAATAGCCTTAAATTCGGCCTCTGTAAATGAGTTGGTGCAAATCAAGTATATTGATTATGAAATTGCTCATGAAATAATAGAAGAAAGAACCTTGCGAGATGGATTTAAAAATTTTAATGAATTGTTAAAAATTAAAGATTTCCCGATTGTGAAATTGGAAATAATTAAATTGTATTTGACTTTAGATTAGAAAAACACAAAAAATAAGACTTAGAAATTAATGAACAATTTATATTTTGGAGAGGAACATCATTTATTTAGAGAAAGCCTGAAGGATTTTCTTAAAAAAGAAGTGGTTCCTCATATAGATAAATGGGAAAAGTCAGGAACCGTTGAGAGGTTTATCTGGAAGAAATTTGGTGATATGGGATATTTGGGGTTAGCATCCCCAGAGGAATACGGCGGATTGAATTTAGACTTTTTCTATACTGTTATTTTACTGGAAGAATTGCAGAAAATAAATTCTGGAGGATTTGCAGCCAATATTTGGGCACATGCCTATTTAGCGATGACACACGTAAATGCAGAAGCGAGTCCGGAGTTAAAGGCAAAATACTTGTCGGGTAGTATTCATGGAGATTTGATTGGATGTCTTTGTATTTCAGAACCTTTTGGAGGTAGTGATGTGGCTGGAATGAGAACGACGGCTGTTCGTGACGGTGATCATTATATCATTAATGGCTCCAAAACGTTTATTACCAACGGTGTTTATAGTGATTATTTGGTAGTTGCAGCAAAAACGAACCCCGATTTGGGTCACAAAGGTATTAGTATCATCTTAATCGATAGAGATACTTCAGGTATTTCAGCAACCAAATTGGATAAATTAGGTTGGCGTGCATCAGATACAGCAGAAATTGCATTTGATAATGTGAAGGTGCCCGTATCCCATCTAATGGGTGAGGAAGGCAAGGGCTTTTCTTATATCATGCAACATTTTGCATTGGAACGTCTAATTATGGGGATCAATGCACATGCAAGGGCTGAATTTGCTCTGGAATATGCTCTTGATTATATGAATAACAGAAGGGCTTTCGGTAAATCCCTTACTGAGTTTCAGGCGTTGAGACATAAGTTTGTTGACCTATATACTGACATGACCTTCTGTAAAGAGTTTAATTATGGTATTGCTTACAGAATGAATCAAGGAGAGTATGTGGTTAAAGAAGCGACTATGGCTAAATTAAAATCCACCAAAATGGCTGATGAAGTGGCTTACGAATGTATTCAATTTTTAGGTGGATATGGCTATATGGAAGAGTACCCTATGGCTCGCTTGTTTAGAGATAGTAGGTTGGGACCTATTGGCGGAGGAACTGCCGAAATTCTAAAAGAAGTTTTGTCAAAAATGATTATCGATAAGGTAGAATATAAACCTGCTTTAGAACACGCCCCAAAATAATATGAAAAGACTGATTCTCTTTTTGGTAATAGGAATGATAGGGTTTATTGGTCATTCCCAAATTGAAATTAAAAATAAAGTGGTGGATTTCCAGTCCTTCCTTCCATTGGAAAACTGTAGTGTATATGTGAAGAATACGACCATAGGAACTGTGACTAATGAGGATGGTAAGTTTGTTTTATTGATACCAGAAAAGCATCAGACTGATACGTTGATTGTCTCCAATATCGGTTATAAAAGTTATAAAATTCCTGTAAACGAATTCGATGACTCCATGGAAATTATTTTGGAGGAGGATATTGCTTCCTTGAATGAGGTCTTGCTGGTTGCCGATACGAGACCAGAAACAGCAAACGAAATTATTGAAAGAGCGCTAGAGCGCCTTCCACGTAATTTGCCAGAATCTCCATATCTTCAAAAGGGGTTTATTAGACACAAGGAGAGAAATAAGAGGGAATTTAAATGGCTCATTGAAAGTGCCATTACGTTGTATGATTCCAGTTTTCCATCTGGGGCAAATGAGAATATCAAAATAAATGTAGATCAAGTAAGAAAGAGCTATGATTTAAGAGATGTTGACAGTCTATTGGTGTATACATCATATCTAAAAAATCATGTTAGGAATTTCAAAATGAAATCAAGGAACCTAAAAAGAGACACCATCAGGACATCGTCATTGGTAAAAGCCATTCGCTGGAATGACGGTCGCGTGAATGGATTGGAAAACCTGTTTAAAGGTAAATTGAATTTGGTTCGAAACTCGCATGATCCCAAGGCATTGTTCGGTGAAAATATGTTGGAAAGCCACCAGTTTGAATTAGATACTATTTTGGTAGATAATGAAAGAAAGATCTATAAGATTAAAATAGAGGAAGGGAATGATTTTGTAGACCTCCATACCAAAGGTATTTTTAATAACGGGTTTCAAGCTCAAGGTTGGATCTATGTTTACTGGGACAACTATGCTATAAAAAAAATAGAGTATGAATTGGTTGCTGCCTCAGATGCACAAAAAAGTAGAAGTAAAACACTTTTTGATACTTATTTAAATCACAAGTTGGAATTATCCTATATGGAGTATGACGAAAGGATGTATCTCAATTACATATATTATGAAACACCAAAATTGGTTAATGTAGGTGATAAGTCAAATCAAGACAACGCTAATAATGATGAACGCTATTATTATACGGTTCAGGAGGTCTTGTTTACCGAGATAGTTGTAGATCCTGAAGAGGTGCAAGAACAAATTGTGGGTAAATCTTGGGATGCCGATATGTTTTCCCCGAAACCTTATGATAAGTCATTTTGGAAAAGTTACAACACCTTATTAGAAAGCGAAGAGGAGGAAAAACTTATAGAAGATTTAACTCAAAAGTACTCCTTATATAAGGAATAGGAATATTAAAAAGACCTTTCATTGTAACTAGTTAAAGGTCAACGCTAAAAAAAATATTTTTTTTGTTGTGCAACTAGATTTAGTTAGTATATTTGCGCACCGAAATGACTAAAAGAGAGGAGGTGATGTTTCTATGTTAATTATACCAGTAAAAGAAGGAGAAAATATCGATAGAGCTTTAAAGCGTTACAAACGAAAGTTTGATAGAACTGGAGTTAAACGTGCGTTGCAAGAACGTAAGCAGTTTACTAAACCTTCTGTAGAGAAAAGATCTCAAGTACAAAAAGCTCAGTATATTCAAAGATTGAGAGATCAAGAGAATATCTAATTTGAGTGAAATAATATTTAAAAATCCCGTAAGTTACTTGCGGGATTTTTTATTTCTTTAAAGATAGTTGGAAAGAATTTAGTATATTTAATGTTACCTAAAACCCAACTAAATGTCTTTTAAATTCTTTTTGGACTACCTACTTCTGGAAAAGAATTATTCCAAACACACCGTTGATGCTTATCATAGGGATTTAAATAGTTTCTTAGAATTTATTGAAAAAGAATTCCAAACAACAGATATTTCAGGTATTCATTATTCTCAAATTAGGAGTTGGATTGTTTTTATGGTTGAAAGTGGTATTTCGAATAGGAGTGTCAACCGCAAAATTTCTGCATTAAATACCTATTATAAGTTTTTAATGAAGGTTGGGGATTTAGAAGTGAATCCATTGGCCAAACACAAAGCTTTAAAAACAAGTAAAAAAATTCAAGTCCCTTTTTCAGAAAAGGAGGTGGGAGTTGTGCTAGATGATTTTGAGTTTGGGGATGATTTTGAAAGTTTGAGGGATAAATTGATGATTGAGCTGTTTTATTCTACTGGAATAAGAAGAATTGAACTGATCAATATTAAATTGCGTGACATAGATACCTCCAATCAACTTCTTAAGGTTTTAGGGAAAAGAAATAAAGAGCGCTTTGTACCATTGTTACCTTCAGTTTTAACTAGCTTAAAAAATTATTTGGAGGAAAGAAATAGCTTGGTGCAGATCATCGATAAAGAGATGTTATTTTTAACCAAAAAGGGCGTTAAAGTATATGAAAATCTTGTTTACCGAATCATAAATGAGTATTTTAGTTTAGCATCCTCTAAGGTGAAAAAGAGTCCGCATATTTTGAGGCATTCGTTTGCGACGCACTTATTGAACCAGGGTGCCGATTTGAATTCAGTAAAAGAATTATTAGGGCATTCTAGTTTGGCAGCTACTCAAGTGTACACCCATAATAGTATTGCCGAACTTAAAAAAGTTTATCTAGATGCTCACCCTAGAAACCAAAATTAAATCAAATAGCCTTTTTGTCTAACTAAAAACAATGTAGTATGAAAGTAAACACGCAATCAGTCAACTTTTCTGCCGACAGAAAATTGATAGACTTTATCCAAAAGCGTATGAACAAGTTAGATTTGTTTTATGATCGGGTGATTCAATCCGATGTTTTTCTAAAGGTCGCTAACACTAGTGACAAAGCCAACAAAATATTTGAGGCAAAAATAAGTGTACCCGGTGATAGTCTGGTAGTTAAAAAACAATGTAAGACCTTTGAAGAGGGAGCAGATATGGCTGTAGCCTCTTTAGAAAGACAGTTAAAAAGAAGAAAAGAAAAATTAAGACCACATTTATGAGAAAATTTTTCAAAAAATGTTTTGAATAAGAAAATAAATATATACATTTGCAGTCCGTTAGAAATAGCGGGCTTTTTTTTAGATAAAAAAGCAGTGAAAAGCCTCCATAGCTCAGCTGGCTAGAGCAGCTGATTTGTAATCAGCAGGTCGTGGGTTCGAGTCCCTCTGGAGGCTCATAAGTTCTTTAAAAAATATAGAAAATAAGGTAATGGGGAGATACTCAAGCGGCCAACGAGGACAGACTGTAAATCTGTTGTTTTTTAACTTCGCAGGTTCGAATCCTGCTCTCCCCACATTTTAAATTTCAATTGGCTTTTGAAACGTTTGTTTTCCTGTAAAGCACAGATTGAAAAAAACTGAATTCGGGTTTACCCCGAGCTGAATGAAAAACTGAGGTTTTTTATTCTAAAATCAGGCGGGAGTAGCTCAGTTGGTAGAGCGTCAGCCTTCCAAGCTGAATGTCGCCGGTTCGAACCCGGTCTCCCGCTCTTTTTTAAAGCCGGTGTAGCTCAGGGGTAGAGCGTTTCCTTGGTAAGGAAGAGGTCACGGGTTCAAATCCCGTCATTGGCTCTATCTGTTTTAACAGGAAAAAGGACACTAATATTATTATATAACTAAGATTAAATTTATTAAAAATGGCAAAGGAAACTTTTGATCGTTCCAAACCCCACTTAAATATTGGTACAATTGGACACGTTGATCACGGTAAAACAACTTTGACAGCTGCTATTACTACTGTATTAGCTAACGCTGGTTTATCTGAACTGAGAAGCTTCGATTCAATCGATAACGCTCCAGAAGAAAAAGAAAGAGGTATTACTATTAATACATCTCACGTAGAATATCAAACAGCTAACCGTCACTATGCTCACGTTGACTGTCCAGGTCACGCGGATTACGTAAAGAACATGGTAACTGGTGCGGCTCAAATGGATGGTGCTATCTTAGTGGTAGCTGCTACAGATGGTCCTATGCCACAAACTCGTGAGCACATCCTATTAGGACGTCAGGTAGGTATTCCTCGTATCGTTGTTTTCTTGAACAAAGTGGACATGGTTGATGACGAAGAATTATTAGAGCTTGTTGAAATGGAAGTTAGAGATTTATTGAACTTCTATGAGTATGATGGAGATAACGGACCTGTAATTTCTGGTTCTGCTTTAGGTGCTCTTAATGGTGAGCAAAAATGGGTTGACACTGTAATGGAATTGATGGATGCAGTTGATAACTGGATCGAAGAGCCAATGCGTGAAGTTGACAAGCCATTTTTGATGCCTATCGAAGATGTATTCTCTATTACTGGTCGTGGTACTGTTGCTACTGGTCGTATCGAGACTGGTGTTGCTAACACTGGAGATCCAGTTGAGATCATCGGTATGGGAGCTGAAAAATTGACTTCTACTATCACAGGGGTTGAGATGTTCCGTAAAATCTTAGATAGAGGTGAAGCTGGTGATAACGTTGGTATCTTATTAAGAGGTATCGAGAAAACTGATATCCGTCGTGGTATGGTTATCTGTAAGCCAGGTTCTATTACTCCTCACGCTAAATTTAAAGCAGAGGTTTATATCCTTAAAAAAGAAGAAGGTGGACGTCACACACCATTCCACAACAACTACCGTCCTCAGTTCTACGTACGTACAACTGACGTAACAGGTAACATTGTTTTACCAGAAGGTGTTGAAATGGTAATGCCAGGTGATAACTTAACTATTACTGTTGACTTGATTCAACCAATTGCATTAAACCAAGGTTTACGTTTTGCTATCCGTGAAGGAGGTAGAACAGTTGGAGCTGGTCAGGTAACTGAAATTTTAGACTAATTTAGTTAATAAATATAGAGTTAAGGTATTCCGAAATATCGGAATGCCTTGACTTGTATTTACGGGTTTAGCTCAGTTGGTAGAGCACTGGTCTCCAAAACCAGGTGTCGGGAGTTCGAGTCTCTCAACCCGTGCAAATAGATATTATAATGGCTGGAATTGTAAACTATATAAAAGAATCATTTGAAGAATTGAAAAACCACGTGACTTGGCCAGCTTGGCCTGAGGCACAAAGTTTAACTATACTAGTAGCAGTGTTCTCTGTAATTTTTGCCTTGGCAACTTGGGGAGTAGATACTGTTTTTGGTAAAGTTGTGGGTTACTACTTTAAATTGATTAACGGTTAATATACGATTATGTCTGAAGTGAGCGAGAAAAAATGGTACGTAGTCAGAGCCGTTAGTGGTCAAGAGAATAAGATTAAAAACTATATCGAGAATGAAATAGCTCGATTAGGTTTAGATGATTATGTTGATCAGGTTTTGGTTCCTACGGAAAAGGTGGTTCAGATACGTAACGGTAAGAAAATAAACAAAGAGAAGGTTTATTTTCCGGGTTACATAATGATTCAAGCCAATTTAACTGGTGAAATTCCACATATCATCAAATCTGTAACCAATGTTATCGGATTTTTAGGTGAAACCAAGGGAGGTGATCCAGTGCCGTTAAGGCAGTCTGAGGTGAATAGAATGTTAGGTAAGGTTGATGAATTATCAGTAGAAGCAGATTCTAATGTGATGATTCCTTACAAAGTTGGTGAGACTGTAAAAGTAATTGATGGACCATTCAATGGATTTGATGGTACTATTGAGAAAATTAACGAGGAAAAGCGTAAGCTTGAAGTAATGGTGAAGATCTTTGGAAGAAAGACACCATTGGAATTAAGTTATATGCAGGTAGAAAAAGTATAATAGTTGTTACATTATAGATAGGTGCAGTTCTTTTGCTTCCAACTTAAAGAAATGCATCGCTTTTAAATTTTATTTTAAAAATGGCAAAAGAGTTAAGTAAAGTAGTTAAACTACAAGTTAGGGGAGGTGCTGCGAATCCGTCGCCACCGGTTGGACCCGCTTTAGGTGCCGCTGGAGTTAACATCATGGAGTTCTGTAAGCAATTTAATGCCAGAACCCAAGACAAACCAGGTAAAGTATTGCCTGTTGTTATCTCGGTTTATAAGGACAAGTCTTTTGACTTTGTTGTTAAAACCCCTCCGGCAGCTGTACAATTATTAGAAGCGGCCAAGGTGAAGAAGGGTTCAGGAGAACCTCATATTAAAAAAGTAGCTAAAGTTTCTTGGGATCAGATAAGAACCATTGCTGAAGACAAAATGCAAGATTTAAATGCATTTACTATCGATTCTGCTATGAGAATGGTAGCCGGTACAGCTAGATCAATGGGAATATCTGTAAAAGGAGGCGAAGCCCCTAAGTAATCTAAAAATTTATTAAATGGGAAGATTAACTAGAAAGCAAAAAGAGGCTTTAGCGAAAATAGAAAAAGGAAGACTTTATTCTGTTGCTGAAGCATCAGCATTAGTAAAAGAAATTACCAATACCAAATTTGATGCCTCTGTGGATATTGCTGTACGTTTGGGAGTAGATCCTAGAAAAGCAAATCAAATGGTTAGGGGGGTTGTAACCCTTCCACATGGTACTGGTAAAGACGTGAAAGTTTTAGCTTTGGTAACTCCAGACAAAGAAGCAGAAGCTAAAGAAGCTGGAGCAGATTACGTTGGATTGGACGAATACCTTGATAAAATCAAAGGTGGATGGACAGACGTTGACGTTATCATCACTATGCCAGCTGTAATGGGTAAATTAGGTCCATTAGGTCGTATATTAGGACCTCGTGGTTTAATGCCAAACCCTAAGACTGGTACAGTAACCATGGATGTTGCTAAAGCAGTAAGCGATGTAAAGGCAGGTAAAATTGACTTCAAAGTTGATAAAACTGGTATCGTTCATGCATCTATCGGAAAGGCATCATTTAGCCCAGATAAGATTGCAGGAAACGCAAACGAATTAATACATACATTAATCAAACTTAAACCAACTGCAGCAAAAGGAACTTATGTGAAAAGCATTCACATGTCTAGCACTATGAGTCCTAGTGTAGCTGTAGATCCAAAAGTCGGTTAAGTAGTTAAATAAATTCATTATGACAAGAGAAGAAAAATCACAAGTAATTGAAGAATTAACTGCACAGTTAGCCGATAACCCTAATATCTATTTAGCAGATATTTCTGGTTTGGATGCAGATAGCACTTCTAATTTACGTCGTGCTTGCTTTAAAGCTAACATCAAGCTTGCAGTTGTTAAAAATACCTTGTTATCCAAGGCAATGGAAGCTTCAGAAAAAGACTTTGGTGACCTTCCTTCTATTTTGAAAGGAAACACTTCTGTTATGTATTCTGAAACTGGTAATGGTCCAGCCAAAGTAATCAAAAACTTCCGTAAAAAATCAGACAAACCTTTATTAAAAGGAGCGTTTATTGAGGAAGCAATTTACATTGGTGATGAACAACTTGACGCTTTAGTTAATATCAAGTCTAAAGAAGAAGTTATTGCAGACATCATTGCATTGTTACAATCTCCTGCGAAGAACGTTGTTTCAGCGCTTCAATCTGGAGGAGGAAAATTAGCAGGTATTTTGAAAACGTTATCCGAGAAAGAAGGATAATATTTGATAAGTACGCACTTTTTACAACAAATAAATTAATTACATTTTAAAACGATAGAAAAAATGGCAGATTTAAAAGATTTCGCAGAACAATTAGTTAACTTAACAGTAAAAGAAGTAAACGAGTTAGCTGATATCTTAAAAGAAGAATATGGTATCGAGCCTGCAGCTGCTGCTGTGGCTGTAGCTGGTCCAGCCGCTGGTGGTGGAGATGCTGCTGCTGAAGAAAAAACTGAATTTGATGTTATTCTTAAAGCAGCTGGTGCTTCTAAATTAGCAGTAGTTAAATTAGTTAAAGAATTAACTGGTTTAGGATTAAAAGAAGCTAAAGAATTAGTTGATAACGCACCTAGCCCAATCAAAGAGGGTATTGCTAAAGACGAAGCTGAAGGCTTAAAATCTTCTTTAGAAGAAGCTGGAGCAGAAGTTGAGCTTAAATAAGCTTAAACGCTCAAACTTATAAAGGTTTAGGCCTAAAGTTTATACACTTTTAGGCCTAGACCATTTTGCGTATATAAATGCACCGTACGCACACCTTTTTATTTTTTAATCAAAATTCCGTCCATTGATGTTAGCAAAACAAGCTGAAAGAACAAACTTCTCTTCTATTATCAATAGAACTGAGTACCCCGATTTCTTGGACATTCAGATTCAATCCTTCCAGGATTTCTTCCAGTTGGAAACTAAATCAGAAGAGAGAGGGAAAGAAGGTCTTTATAACACCTTCATGGAAAATTTCCCTATAACTGACACACGTAATCAATTTGTTTTAGAATTTTTAGATTACTTTATTGACCCTCCTAGATATACCATCGAGGAATGTATTGAAAGAGGACTTACCTATAGTGTTCCTTTAAAAGCTAGACTTAAGCTTTATTGTACAGACCCAGAACATGAGGACTTCGAAACCATCGTTCAGGATGTATATTTAGGAACCATACCATACATGACTCCAAGCGGTACGTTTGTTATCAATGGTGCTGAACGTGTTGTTGTATCCCAATTGCACCGTTCACCAGGAGTTTTCTTTGGACAATCTTTCCATGCAAATGGAACCAAATTATATTCTGCTAGAGTTATTCCATTCAAGGGTTCTTGGATAGAATTCGCTACAGATATCAACAGTGTAATGTATGCTTACATTGACCGTAAGAAAAAGTTACCTGTTACCACTCTTTTCAGAGCTATTGGATTTGAAAGAGATAAAGACATTCTTGAAATTTTTGACCTTGCTGAAGAAGTTAAGGTTTCAAAAGCAGGATTGAAAAAAGTTATTGGCCGTAAATTGGCTGCTCGTGTACTTAATACATGGCATGAGGATTTCGTTGATGAGGATACAGGAGAAGTAGTTTCTATTGAAAGAAACGAAATCATTTTAGATCGTGATACCGTATTGGACAAGGATAATATTGAAGAAATCCTTGAGACTAGTGTAAAAACGATCTTATTGCACAAGGAAAATGCACAACAAGGTGATTATGCTATTATCCATAACACCTTGCAAAAAGACCCTACAAACTCTGAGAAAGAGGCAGTAGAGCACATCTACCGTCAATTGCGTAATGCAGAACCGCCAGATGAGGAAACGGCTCGTGGTATCATTGATAAATTATTCTTCAGTGATCAACGTTATTCATTAGGTGAAGTAGGGCGTTATAGAATGAATAAAAAATTAGGTCTTGATATCGGAATGGATAAGCAAGTGCTTACCAAAGAAGACATCATTACCATTATTAAATATTTAATTGAATTAATCAACTCAAAAGCTGAAATCGATGATATCGATCACTTATCAAACCGTCGTGTACGTACCGTAGGTGAGCAATTATCATCTCAGTTTGGTGTTGGTTTAGCTCGTATGGCTCGTACCATTCGTGAGCGTATGAACGTTCGTGATAATGAGGTGTTTACTCCTATCGATTTGATCAATGCTAAGACATTATCATCTGTAATCAACTCATTCTTTGGTACCAATCAGTTATCTCAGTTCATGGATCAAACGAACCCATTGGCTGAGATCACTCACAAACGTCGTCTATCAGCTTTAGGACCTGGAGGTTTATCTAGAGAAAGAGCTGGATTTGAGGTTCGTGACGTTCACTATACACACTACGGACGTTTATGTCCAATTGAAACACCAGAAGGACCGAATATTGGTTTGATTTCTTCTCTTTCAGTTTACGCAAAAGTAAACTCGATGGGATTCATTGAAACGCCTTATCGTCCTGTTGTAGATGGTGTTGTTGATATCAAGGGAGAACCAATCTATCTAAGTGCCGAAGAGGAAGAAGAAAAATTGATCGCTCAGGCAACCGTAAAAGTTGATGACGCTGGAAAGGTATTGAATGATAAGGTTATTGCTAGAATGGAAGGTGACTTCCCTGTTGTTGAACCAGATAAAGTTCATTACACAGACGTTGCGCCAAACCAAGTAGCTTCTATTTCAGCTTCATTAATTCCTTTCTTGGAACATGATGATGCGAACCGTGCTTTGATGGGATCTAACATGATGCGTCAGGCTGTACCATTGTTACGTCCTGATTCTCCAATTGTTGGTACTGGTCTTGAAAGACAAGTAGCGAAAGATTCAAGAGTATTGATTAATGCTGAAGGAGAAGGGGTTGTTGAATATGTTGATGCTAGGGAAATTACTATTCGTTACGATAGAACTGAGGATGAAGCCAAAGTTAGTTTTGATGCTGAAACCAAAACCTATCCGTTAGTTAAATTCAGAAAAACCAACCAAGGTACTTCTATTAACTTGAAACCGATTGTTAGAAAAGGTGATAAAGTTTCTAAAGGACAAGTACTTTGTGAAGGTTATGCAACTCAAACTGGAGAATTAGCGTTAGGTAGAAACATGAAAGTAGCCTTCATGCCTTGGAAAGGGTATAACTTTGAGGATGCGATTGTGATTTCTGAGAAAGTAGTAAGAGAAGACATTTTTACTTCTATTCATATTGATGAATACTCATTGGAAGTTCGTGATACCAAATTAGGTAATGAAGAATTGACAAATGATATTCCTAACGTTTCAGAAGAGGCTACTAAAGACCTTGATGAAAACGGTATGATTAGAGTAGGTGCTGAAGTAAAACCTGGAGATATTTTGATAGGTAAGATTACACCTAAAGGAGAATCTGACCCAACTCCAGAAGAAAAATTATTGAGAGCTATCTTCGGTGATAAGGCTGGTGATGTTAAAGATGCCTCTTTAAAAGCATCTCCTTCATTGAATGGTGTTGTTATCGATAAAAAATTATTTGCTCGTGCTATCAAAGATAAGCGCAAACGTGCAAAAGATAAGGAGGATATCGCCCAACTTGAAGCAGCTTACACTAGTAAATTTGATGAGTTAAAGGATAACTTGGTAGATAAATTATTCGCTATTGTGAATGGAAAAACTGCTCAAGGTATCTTTAATGATCTAGGGGAAGAAGTATTGCCAAAAGGTAAGAAATATACCTTGAAAATGTTACATGCTGTTGATGATTACACGCATTTAACTTCAGGTTCTTGGACTACTGATGATTATACAAACAAATTGGTTGCTGATTTAATTCACAACTACAAAATCAAGGAGAACGACTTACAAGGTTCTTTAAGACGTGAGAAGTTTACCATTTCTGTAGGAGATGAATTGCCAGCAGGGATCATCAAACTAGCTAAAGTTTATATTGCTAAAAAACGTAAACTGAAAGTAGGGGATAAGATGGCAGGTCGTCACGGTAACAAAGGTATTGTTGCCCGTATCGTAAGAGAAGAAGATATGCCATTCCTTGAAGATGGAACACCAGTTGATATCGTGTTAAACCCACTAGGGGTACCATCTCGTATGAACATTGGTCAGATTTATGAAACGGTTCTTGGATGGGCTGGTCAAAAGTTAGGAAAGAAATTTGCTACTCCTATTTTTGACGGTGCTACTCTAGACCAGATCAATGAGTTTACTGATGAAGCTGGAATCCCAAGATTTGGGCATACTTACTTATATGACGGTGGAACAGGTGATCGTTTTGACCAACCTGCAACTGTTGGTGTTATCTACATGTTGAAATTAGGTCACATGGTTGATGATAAGATGCACGCCCGTTCTATTGGTCCATACTCATTGATTACGCAACAACCTTTAGGTGGTAAAGCACAATTTGGAGGTCAGCGTTTTGGTGAGATGGAGGTTTGGGCTCTTGAAGCTTATGGTGCATCAAGTACTCTAAGAGAAATCTTGACCGTTAAATCTGATGACGTTATAGGAAGAGCTAAAACATACGAAAGTATTGTTAAAGGTGAGCCTATGCCAGAACCTGGATTACCAGAGTCTTTCAACGTATTGATGCATGAATTGAAAGGTCTTGGACTAGACATTAGATTAGAGGAATAATATATCGTTCACCACCAATTTTTTGGTGGTGAACATTAGTTTACAATTAATTCGATAGTACCATATATTATGGCAAGAAAACAAGATAAGAATACAGTACAGAGATTTAATAAAATCTCTATTGGTTTGGCTTCTCCTGAATCTATTTTAGCAGAATCTAGAGGTGAAGTTCTAAAGCCAGAAACTATTAATTATCGAACTCACAAACCAGAGCGTGATGGTTTGTTCTGTGAGCGTATTTTTGGTCCTGTTAAGGATTACGAATGTGCTTGTGGAAAATATAAGCGTATCAGATATAAAGGAATTATTTGCGACAGATGTGGTGTTGAAGTGACTGAGAAGAAGGTTCGTCGTGATCGCGTTGGACATATTAACCTAGTTGTTCCTGTAGCACATATTTGGTATTTCCGTTCTTTACCAAACAAAATTGGTTATTTATTAGGATTGCCTTCCAAAAAGTTGGATATGATTATTTACTACGAAAGATACGTAGTTATCCAACCTGGTATTGCTAAAAATGCAGAAGGGGAACCTTTACAAAAAATGGATTTCTTAACGGAGGAAGAATATCTAAATATTTTAGAATCGATTCCACAAGAAAATCAATACTTAGAAGATACAGATCCAAACAAGTTCATCGCCAAAATGGGGGCTGAATGTTTGATTGAATTGTTAGAAAGAATTGACCTTGATGGCTTATCATATGAGTTAAGACATAAGGCTAATAATGAAACTTCTAAGCAACGTAAAACAGAAGCTTTAAAGCGTTTGCAAGTCGTTGAAGCGTTACGTGAATCTAACGAAAACAGGGAAAACCGTCCAGAATGGATGATTATGAAGGTGATTCCAGTTATTCCACCAGAATTACGTCCGTTAGTGCCATTGGATGGTGGTCGTTTTGCAACTTCAGATTTAAATGACTTATACCGTCGTGTAATTATCCGTAACAATCGTTTGAAGCGTTTGGTAGAAATCAAGGCTCCAGAAGTGATTTTGCGTAATGAGAAGCGTATGTTACAAGAGTCTGTAGATTCATTATTTGATAACACTCGTAAGTCTTCTGCTGTTAAAACAGATTCAAATAGACCACTTAAATCATTATCAGACTCGCTTAAAGGTAAGCAAGGACGTTTCCGTCAAAACTTATTAGGTAAGCGTGTTGACTATTCTGCTCGTTCTGTAATTGTTGTAGGACCAGAATTGAAATTGTATGAGTGTGGTTTACCAAAAGATATGGCGGCTGAACTTTACAAACCTTTTGTAATCCGTAAATTGATTGAAAGAGGTATTGTAAAAACCGTTAAGTCTGCTAAGAAAATTATAGATAGAAGAGAGCCTGTGGTTTGGGATATTTTGGATAATGTCATTAAAGGACATCCAGTTTTACTAAACCGTGCTCCTACATTACACCGTTTAGGTATTCAAGCGTTTCAGCCTAAATTAATTGAAGGTAAGGCAATCCAGTTGCACCCATTGGTAACTACGGCATTTAACGCCGACTTTGATGGGGATCAAATGGCAGTTCACTTACCATTAGGACCAGAAGCTATTTTGGAAGCCCAATTATTAATGTTGGCTTCTCACAATATCTTGAATCCAGCAAACGGATCTCCTGTAGCGGTTCCTTCTCAGGATATGGTACTTGGTCTTTATTATATGACCAAAGAGCGTCGTTCTACTGATGAAGTTAAAATCAAAGGTGAAGGATTGACCTTCTATTCTCCTGAAGAAGTAGTAATTGCTTATAATGAGAAGCGTGTTAACTTGAATGCTGCAATTAAAGTAAGAACCTTTGATTTCAATGAAGAAGGAAAAATTGCACTTCAAATTATAGAAACTACCGTAGGACGTGTATTGTTTAATCAAACAGTTCCACATTCTGCAGGATATATCAATGAGGTTTTAACTAAAAAATCTTTAAGAAATATCATCGGTAGAATCTTGAAAGTTACTAGTGTTCCTGAAACAGCCGATTTCTTGGATGAAATCAAAGAATTAGGATATCGTTTCGCTTTCCAAGGTGGATTATCATTTAGTTTAGGAGATATTATCATCCCTGCTGAGAAGCAAAGCATGATTGACCGTGCCAATACACAAGTTGACGGTATCATGATGAACTATAACATGGGATTGATTACCAATAATGAGCGTTATAACCAGGTGATTGATATTTGGACTTCTACCAATGCTGAATTGACTGAATTGTCAATGAAGCGTATTAGAGAAGATCAACAAGGTTTCAACTCGGTATATATGATGCTTGACTCTGGTGCAAGGGGATCTAAAGAACAGATTCGTCAGTTAACTGGTATGCGTGGTTTGATGGCTAAGCCTAAAAAATCAACTGCTGGTGGTGGTGAAATTATTGAAAACCCGATTCTTTCTAACTTTAAGGAAGGTCTTTCAATTCTTGAATACTTTATCTCTACCCACGGTGCTCGTAAAGGTCTTGCGGATACGGCTCTTAAAACGGCAGATGCTGGTTACTTAACCCGTCGTTTGGTGGATGTGTCTCAGGATGTTATTATCAACACTGAGGATTGTGGTACGTTAAGAGGAGTAGAGGTTTCTGCACTTAAGAAAAATGATGAGATTGTTGAGTCATTATCTGACAGATTAATTGGACGTATTTCATTGAATGATGTATACGATCCGTTAACTGATGAGTTATTGGTTTCTTCAGGTGACCTAATTGATGAGAAAATTGCCAAGGCTATTGAAAACTCTCCATTAGAGTCGATTGAAGCACGTTCTCCATTAACATGTGAGGCACAACAAGGTATCTGTTCTAAATGTTATGGTAGCAATTTAGCTACTGGTAAGATGGTTCAAAGAGGTGAGGCTGTTGGTGTTGTTGCAGCACAGTCCATTGGTGAGCCTGGTACTCAGTTAACACTTCGTACGTTCCACGTAGGAGGTATTGCAGGTAACATTTCAGAAGAAAATAAATTGATCGTTAAGTTTGATGGTGTTGCTGAAATCGATGACCTTAAAACTGTTAAGGGAGAAGATAATGAAGGTAATGAAGTAGATATCGTTATCTCTAGAACATCAGAACTTAAACTTGTTGATAAGAAAACAGGAATTGTTTTAAGTACAAACAACATTCCTTATGGTTCTAGCATCTTTATTAAAGATGGTCAAGATCTTAAGAAAGGTGATGTAGTATGTCAATGGGATCCATATAACGGGGTAATTATCTCTGAGTTTGCTGGTAAGGTAAAATATGAAAACATCGAACAAGGTGTGACATATCAAGTTGAAATCGATGAGCAAACAGGATTCCAAGAAAAAGTAATTTCTGAATCTAGAAATAAAAAATTAATCCCTACACTTCATATCGAAGATTCTAAGGGAGAAACTATTAGATCTTACAACCTACCGGTTGGCGCTCACTTGATGATTAATGATGGTGAGAAGATTAAAGTAGGTAAAATCTTGGTTAAGATACCTCGTAAATCTGCTAAGGCAGGGGATATTACGGGAGGTTTACCACGTGTAACAGAATTGTTTGAAGCACGTAATCCTTCTAACCCAGCAGTGGTAAGTGAAATAGATGGTGTTGTTTCCTTCGGAAAAATCAAGAGAGGTAACCGTGAAATTATCGTTGAGTCCAAATTAGGAGAAATTAAGAAGTACTTAGTTAAACTATCAAATCAAATCTTGGTACAAGAGAATGACTTTGTGAAAGCTGGTATGCCATTGTCTGATGGATCAATTACTCCAGATGATATCTTAAATATTAAAGGACCATCTGCTGTACAACAGTATTTAGTGAATGAAGTTCAAGAAGTATACCGTTTACAAGGGGTGAAGATTAATGATAAGCACTTTGAGGTTATTGTAAGACAAATGATGCGTAAGGTACAAATCATTGATTCTGGTGATACCACGTTCTTAGAAGATCAATTAGCTCATAAATCTGATTTCATTAACGAAAATGACAAGATTTTCGGAATGAAGGTTGTTGAAGATGCTGGTGATTCTGATAACTTGAAGCCAGGTCAAATTCTTACTCCAAGAGAATTGAGAGATGAGAACTCTATTTTACGTAGAGAAGATAAGAATCTGGTTGTAGCTAGAGACGCTAGACCAGCTACAGCTTCTCCGATTTTACAAGGTATTACAAGAGCGTCACTACAAACGAAGTCATTTATCTCTGCAGCTTCCTTCCAGGAAACTACTAAAGTTCTTAACGAAGCAGCTGTAAATGGTAAAGTAGACTATCTTGAAGGACTAAAAGAAAATGTTATTGTAGGTCACAGAATTCCAGCTGGTACTGGTATGAGAACCTACGACAATATAATAGTTGGTTCTAAAGAGGAGTTTGAAGAAATGATGCAAGCCAAACAAGAAGTAAATTATAACTAAAAAGAATTCCCGCGTTAAGCGGGATTCTTTTTTTAATTCATATCAAAGTATTATGGCAGAAGATCAAAAAAATAAAAAGCCAGGACAAATTAATATTGAATTGGATGAAAAAGTAGCAGAAGGAACTTATTCCAATCTGGCTATAATAAATCATTCGGTTTCAGAATTTGTAGTGGATTTTATAAGTATTATGCCAGGAACACCTAAGAGTAAGGTGAAATCTCGTATTATTTTGACACCACAACATGCCAAACGTTTGTTGAAAGCCTTAGCCGATAATGTGCAAAGATTTGAAAATAATCATGGTGAAATCAAAGATTATGAGCAACCACCGATTCCATTGAATTTTGGTCCAACAGGTGAAGCCTAATTAAAATTAAAAACCCTTTGAATATTCAAAGGGTTTTTTGTTTTTTAAAAGTTAGTTAGCTTGCTCGTTTCTTTGTATTTCTACAATACTTCAAAGCCTTTGAAGGGCATTTCTTGATTTGGTTGATAATTCTTTCAGACTCAGCACCATCGAGTTTAACCCATGGAATGACTGATGTTCTAAAAACATCCGAAAGTTCTTTAGCACATCTTTCGGCATGAATACACAACCTAGGTTCGTAGGTTACAGTAATGTCTTCATTACTGTACACATTGGCATGTGTTTCCATAAGTAGATTATTTTTGGGGTTTATAATCAAGTATGAATTTACAGATTGTTTTTAATATTTTCATAAAAAAATCGACAATCAGCATCTTTATTTTTAAATATTCTCAATTTCGTATAATAATTCTTACGGAATTGATATCGTTGTTTAAATTGTTAATTAAATTCTGATGTTAAATGAAACTTAATACTAGGATATTTTTGTTGTGTCATTTGTAATGAAAACATCGAGTCTGCCAAAAATACGAGTTGGCCTCTTTTATCTTTAGCCAAATAGCGTTGTTTTACTCTTAAGAATTCCTTGTATTCCTCATTTTTTGGATCATCAGGATCTACCCAGCATGCTTTGTGTACCGCAACACTTTCATAAGTACATTTAGCCCCATATTCATGCTCCAATCGATATTGTATGACTTCATATTGAAGTGCTCCTACCGTTCCAATGACTTTACGACCGTTGAGTTCCAATGTAAATAACTGGGCAACACCTTCATCCATTAATTGATCAATACCTTTATTTAGCTGTTTTGATTTTAGCGGGTCAGCGTTATTGATGTATCTAAAGTGCTCTGGAGAGAAACTAGGAATTCCTTTGTAATGGATTTCTTCTCCTTCCGTCAAGGTATCTCCAATTTTAAAGTTTCCTGTATCGTGAAGTCCCACTATATCTCCTGGAAAGGAGATATCTACAATTTCTTTTTTCTCAGCAAAAAAGGCATTCGGACTTGAGAATTTTAATTTTTTACCATGGCGTACGTGTAGGTAAGGTGTATTGCGCTTAAATTCTCCAGAAACAATTTTTATAAAGGCCAATCGGTCTCTGTGATTGGGATCCATGTTGGCATGGATTTTAAATACAAATCCGGAAAAACTTGTTTCATCAGGTTGTACCATGCGTTCTTCACTTTGTTTAGGTCTGGGTTTCGGTGCAATCTCCACAAAGCAATCTAAAAGTTCACGCACTCCGAAGTTATTAAGAGCAGAGCCAAAAAATACGGGTTGCTGTTCTCCATTTAAGTAAGCCTCTTTATCAAAGGTAGGGTAGATACCTTCAACCAATTCTACCTCTTCCCTTAAAGTATTGGCTGCTTTTTCGCCTACTAATTTATCTAGTTCGGGAGCACTAAGATCATTGATTTCTATAGTTTCCTCTATATCCTTTCTACTATCACCTGTAAATAGATTGATATTTTTCTCCCAGATATTATAGATACCTTTAAATTCATATCCCATACCTATTGGAAAACTTAATGGCACTACGTGAAGCCCTAATTTTTGTTCGATTTCATCCAATAGGTCAAAAGCATCCTTTCCTTCTCGGTCTAATTTATTGATGAAAACAATCATAGGAATGTTTCTCATCCTACAAACTTCAACCAACTTTTCAGTTTGTTCCTCAACCCCTTTAGCCACATCAATTACTACAATCACACTATCTACAGCCGTTAAGGTTCTAAAGGTGTCTTCGGCAAAATCCTTGTGCCCGGGAGTGTCCAAAATGTTAATTTTAAAACCATCATATTCAAAAGCTAGAACAGAGGTTGCAACGGAAATTCCACGTTGACGTTCAATTTCCATAAAGTCACTAGTTGCTCCTTTCTTTATTTTGTTGCTTTTTACAGCACCTGCTTCTTGAATAGCACCTCCAAATAAAAGTAGCTTCTCTGTTAAGGTTGTTTTACCTGCATCTGGATGCGAAATAATTCCAAAGGTTCTTCTTCTGTTGATTTCTTTTATAAAACTCATATTTTCACTCAAATGGGTTGCAAAGATACTATTATTAATGTCATATCGATAGTGAGTATGTCTATGATTTAATTTTAATATAAGTTTGATTAAATTTTTAAATCAGGATTGGTATTTTTACACTATGAAAGAGGAGAAAGTTATTTTAGTTAACGAAAAGGATGAACCCATTGGGTTGATGGAAAAAATGGAAGCACATGAAAAGGGTTTGCTTCACAGGGCTTTTTCAGTATTTGTTTTTAATGATAGAAATGAACTTATGTTGCAGCAAAGAGCTGCCCATAAATACCATTCCCCATTTTTATGGACCAATACCTGTTGTAGCCATCAAAGAGAAGGGGAGAGCAATATAGAAGCTGGAAAGAGAAGGTTGATGGAAGAAATGGGGTTTTCTTGTGATTTAGAGGATACAATATCCTTTATTTATAAGGCTCCTTTTGACAACGGATTGACAGAACACGAATTTGACCACATTCTAATAGGGCACTATAATGAAGCTCCACAACTCAACCCGGATGAAGTTATGGATTGGAAATGGATGACGTTGGAAGAAGTTCATGCTGACATAGCTTCACATCCTGAAAAATATACAGCGTGGTTTAAAATAATCTTTGATAAATTTTACGAACATATCAATATTTCAAAGGCATGAGATTAACGGTTAGTAGAAAAGCACATTTTAATGCAGCTCATAGATTATTCAGAAAGGATTGGAGTGATGAAAAAAACTTTGAGGTGTTTGGTAAATGTAGTAATCCCCATTTCCATGGTCATAATTACGAGTTAATTGTAAGTGTCACTGGGCGAATCAATCCTGAGACTGGATTTGTAATAGATATGAAGTTTCTTAAGGAATTGATTAGAGAAGAAATAGAGGAGGCTTTTGATCATAAGAATCTCAATCTAGAAGTTGAAGAATTTAAAGATTTAAACCCAACCGCCGAGAATATAGCTGTCGTTATTTATAAAAAATTACGTCCCAAATTACGAGAACAAGTAGATTTGGAAGTTACCCTTTATGAAACCCCAAGAAATTTTGTAACCTATACAGGTAGTTAATTATATGAATGAATTATTATACCCCATTAAATTTGAACCTATACTTAAGGAACGAATTTGGGGAGGTACCAAGCTTAAAACGTATTTTGGAAAATCCAGTAAATTGGAAAAAGTAGGAGAGAGCTGGGAAATAAGTGATGTAAAAGGGGATACCTCTGTGGTATCCAATGGACCTTTACAAGGAACAACATTGAAGGAATTACTCACTAAATATAAAGGGGGGCTTATCGGACTTCAGAATTATAAAATCTTTAATGACCAGTTTCCTTTACTAATCAAGTTTATTGATGCTAAGGAAGATTTGTCAATTCAATTGCACCCAAATGACCAATTGGCAATGGAGCGTCATAATTCTTTTGGAAAGACCGAAATGTGGTATGTGGTACAGGCCGATGAAAATGCCAATTTGATTGTGGGATTTAATCAGAAGGTGACTCCAGGAGTTTACTTGGAAAATTTGGAAAATAAAACCTTACCGGCTATTCTGAATACTGAGAAAGTGAAAGCAGGTGATACCTTTTTTATTGAAGTAGGTAGAATACATGCTATAGGTGCGGGAGTTATGGTAGCTGAGATCCAACAAACATCTGATATTACCTATAGGGTTTATGATTGGGATCGCGTAGATGACCATGGAAATTCTAGGGAGCTACATAATGATTTGGCTATAGATGCCATTAACTATGATATGCCTGATAATTTCAAAATATCATATGAGAAGACAGTTAACCAACCAAATGAGATGGTAGAATGCCCCTATTTTAAAACCAACTTCATCCATTTGACAGATACCCTAATTAAGCATAATAGTAAGGATTCTTTCTTGATTTATATGTGTGTGGAAGGGGAAGCAGAAATTCAAACCCAAGATTACAAAGAAACTGTTAAGCAAGGAGAAACCGTGCTTCTTCCAGCAGCTGTAGAGCATTTTAAAATATTGGCTAAGAATGCAAAGCTATTGGAAGTTTATGTATAATTTTGCAGATACATTAAAATTATAAATTATGGCAAGTAAAAGAGACCTTAAGAAAGACATCAATTATGTTTTAGGTGATATTATTGAAGCTGTTTACGTTTGGGAATATTCCAATCCAGAAAAAGACACTAAAAAAAGTGAGGCAATTATTGATGAAGCAATTGAAACTTTTGATTCATTAATGGCAAAGGTTAGTGATAGAAGTGTTGAAGATAAAAAAGCACACTTTAAATCTATTAACCAAGAATTGGAAAGCAAAGGAAAAGAACTGATAGAAAAAGTAAATAAACTGAGCTAAGATTTAAAAAAAATGTTTGCAGATGTCAAATCCATGATTGATATTTGCAGCCGTTTTGCCTCCATAGCTCAGTTGGCTAGAGCAGCTGATTTGTAATCAGCAGGTCGTGGGTTCGAGTCCCTCTGGAGGCTCAAAAAAAATTCCACCTATTAGGTGGAATTTTTTTATTCTTTATTGTCTGCTATATGCTTTTCAAGCATCTTCCCATATTTAGAGGCCTGCACTTTTGGAGTGAGTGATTGGTAAATGGTATCCAGCCATTTGGTTTGGGCATCGTAAATCTCGGTTAAGGTAACATAGGGAGCTACTTCACTGTCTTTATTATTGATCGCAAAGTTTACGGTAAATAAATACTTGCTTTTTAGCAACTTCTCCCAATCTTGAATATTTTTTTCAATCAAGGCACTATCTCCAGCTTTTTTGGCTTCAAATTCTTCCTTGATCAATTCCAGATTTTTATCCTTGTATCTTGTAATAACCTTTAGGTAATCTTCATACAATTTTTGTTGTTCAGACCCATTAACTTTGGCATCTACCATAAAGTTTTTTAGGGTAGAGTTTATTTCGGTAATTCCCTTGTCTGCAAAAAAGACAATTTTTTCATCTGGTTTGCTTTGGTTGTTCTTATCTAAGCTTAGATAGAAAGCTTCTGGAGTTTCTATATCACTATAAAGTATAAAATCTGAGGAGCCATTCAAGGCAACAGAGTCCACAGTTACAATGGTAGAATCTTGTTGTTTTTCTAAATAAATGGTTCCTTTTTTTAGTCCTTCAATATGTCCTTTTACAGTAAGATCGCGTTCTTTACTACAGGAGAGAATGGCTAATAAACAGATAAGGGCTGCTAGATGTTTCATTGATTTAATTCAAATTTTAATGGAAGCAAATATCTTATAATTATTGGTTTTTTACTAACCTCCCGAGGCTATTTTCATTAATTCAGCACAAGCAATGGCACCATAGGTTCCCACCACATATCCAAAGACGGCCAAAAGAGCACCAACTGTCGCCAATGAGGGATGAAAAGCGGCTGCAACCACTGGGGCCGAGGCTGCACCACCAACATTAGCTTGACTACCAACGGCCAAGAAAAAATAAGGTGCTTTTATCATTTTAGCTACTACAATCAAAAGAATAACATGAATTAGCATCCAAACCAGTCCAATTAAAATAAGTCCCGGGTTTTCAAACAATTTGGTGAGATCCATTTTCATTCCTATGGTGGCAACCAATATGTAAATAAAAACGCTTCCAATTTTACTGGCTCCGGCGCCTTCGAGATTTTTGGCCTTTGTGAAAGAAAGGAGGATACCAATCAAAGTAGCAATAGAAATTAGCCAAAAGAACCCGCTTCCAAAGGATGATAGAGCGCTTTTGGGGTCACTAATAATTTCGAAATGACTACTTAAAAAAGTGGAGATTTTTTCTGAGCCAAAATGCGCTAATCCTACCGCTACAAAGGCACACATTAGTATAAGCATGTAATCGGTTACCGTGGGTACTCTTTTTATTTTTTCACTAAAGTTTTGAACTTTGTTTTGAAGTTCGTCTATAGCGGTGTTATCAGCTTGTAACCAGGAATCGATTTTTTTTCGTTTTCCGATTCCCAAAAGGATAACTGCCATCCAAATATTGGCCACTACAATGTCAACTAAAACCATACCGCCATAAAGTTCTTGGTTGAATTCATATATTTCCAACATGGCTGCTTGGTTGGCTCCACCACCTATCCAACTTCCTGCCAAAGTAGCCAATCCCCTCCAAACGGCATCAAATCCGGCACCACCAACCGTTTCGGGAGAAAATATGGAAATGATTAAAATGGCGATGGGTCCACCAATGATAATTCCTATAGTGCCAGTAAAGAACATAACTAGTGCTTTCCAACCCAGATTAAAGACCGCTTTTAAATCGATGCTTAGAGTGAGTAAAACCAGAGATGCCGGTAGAAGATATCTACTGGCGATGAAATAGGTTTTGGAAATCTCATCAGAAATTAAATTTAAAGAACTAAAGATGGCCGGAATAAAATAGCACATTAAGAGTCCTGGAATGTATTTGTAGAACTTAGGCCAAAAACCTGTTTTTCTAGATTCAGTATAAAATACAAAGCCTAAGGCCAACATTAATAAACCAAAAACGATGGCATCATTGGTAAAAACAGTTTCCTTTATCATAAATAAAAAGTTAAAGTGGCAAATTACCGAATACTTTATAAAACAAAAAACGACCTACCGGTCGTTTTTATCTTTTTTGGGTTCTCTTTTGGCTTCTTTCAGACTTTGCATGAGCATCCATTCTATTTGACCATTGGTACTTCGAAATTCATCCGAAGCCCATTTTTCTATGGCTTTCAGCATGTCTTCGTTGATTCTTAACGCAAAGGCTTTCTTTTTGCTCATAGTACTGGTTTTAAATTTCGTACTCTTTCGACTTGAATTTTCTTATGGCATTGTAAAATTCTGAAGCTTTCTGAGTTCCTATTAAAATGGGTTTTTTTGAATTATAATTTATTTTGATTGCTTTATCTGTGCCAATGGAAGTGATACTATCCGTTTTAGAAAAAAAATTCCACTTACCTACACCATAGCCATGATTCATGCTGGAATAATTTTGAATTTGAAAATCATTGATATTTTCAAATGGAATTAACTTCCAATTTCTACAAAAAGGGGGATACTTATAAGAAACTCCCTGGGCATCCACTTTGGTGTACAAAGCGGAAAATCTTATAAAAAGAGCAATGAAAACATTTAGCAATAAAATCATTCCTAGGCTAAACATAAATTCATTCATACTCATATTACCTTTTTTGACATCATTGTAAAGAATAAGTGAAACGACAAGTAAATCGGTGCTTAATAATATGTAAATCCAATTCCCGACGCGTTGGGTTTCGTTAAATTCTTTAATCATGTTGCTACTATCTGTTTTTATCGCGTTCAAAGATGGCCACTGAAAAAGTTTGATGCATAAATTTTAATTCCCAACCTTCTCGAGAGTATTGATTTAGGAGAGTTTCCAGCTTTTCATTACGCTTGATCAATCCAGCTTTTGTATTGACTACTTTATATTCTTTCATTTCTAATGGTTTAATGTGCCCGCATTTACTACAGGAGAGGCATCTTTATCTCCACAAAGTATCACCATGAGGTTACTCACCATAGCAGCTTTACGCTCGTCATCAAGTTCCACTATTTCTTTCTTTCCAAGTTCGTTTAAAGCCATTTCTACCATGCTTACGGCGCCTTCAACAATTTTATGTCTGGCTGCTACAATGGCTGTTGCTTGTTGGCGTTTCAACATGGCGTTGGCTATTTCCTGAGCATATGCAAGGTAGCCAATTCTGGCCTCCAAAACTTCTATCCCTGCTATTGAAAGGCGTTCGTCTACTTCTTTTTCTAGAGCTTCACTCACCTCGTTAACGCTTGACCGAAGGGTAATGTCTTCTTCATGGCCGTCATCAGCAAAATTATCATAGGGATACATACTTGCCAGTTTTCTCACGGCAGCATCGGTCTGAACCTTTACGAAGTTCTCATAATTATCTACATCAAAAGCTGCTTTGTAGGTGTCTTGAACTCTCCATACCAAAATGGTACTTATCATAACTGGATTTCCCAATTTGTCATTTACCTTTAATCGTTCACTATCAAAATTGCTAGCTCGTAAAGAAATCTTCTTTTTAGTATATAACGGATTAACCCAATAAAATCCATTTTGTTTCACACTACCTACATATTTTCCAAATAGCAATAATACTCTGGAACCGTTAGGCTGTACCATAATAAAACCTGGAGCTACGAGTAAGGAAAGTACAATGATTAAAAGAAATAACGGATTTTGAGTAATAATGGTGCTTGCAATACCTCCAAAAAATAGAATAAGGAAAACAAACAACATGAGATAACCGTTGGCAGGAACAATAGTTTTTTCTTCTTTCATGATTATGATATTAAAATGATATCATAAATATATTAAAATTAATTAATAGGTGCTAATAATTTCTTAAAATCTTGTACTTGGTAACTTTGGCACGGGAATTGCCTTATACAAGATGTTACTACACATTGTGCTTGGACAGTGTGGTTACTTGAAAAGCGTGTAGTACTTTTTCATATTTTTTGGTTGGTTAGTTAAGTAAAAAAGCACCTTTCGGGGTGCTTTTTTCGATTTACTTGGAAGGGTTTTTTATAAACTTTGTCAGGGTAGTAAGCAATTCGGGATTTACTTTTCTAAAGGTTTCTGCATAAGATTTGGAATTTTCCAAATCATCACCTTCTATGGTAAAGAAAACATGGTTCATATTGTCAATAATCACCAATTTTGAATTTTTTGATGCTTTGTGCAAGGATTCTGATTCTTCAATGGGCACCTGTAAGTCTTTGGAGCCATTAACAATCAAAACAGGTATAGACAGTTGAGACAAAACTTCTATAGGTTTGAATTGAAACCAACTGCTCATAAAAGGCTGAATACTTTCATTGAATATAGAAGAAAGCTGTTGCGGGTAGTCGCTGGTTGTTTTTCCTTCCTTTAAAAGGGCAATGACTCTTTCTGAATCTGCCTTATACATGGGAGCTGTTTTTTCAATTTCCTTTATAAGAACGTCATCAAAAGATTTTCCCGATCCAGCCAGTGAGATAAAACCATCTACATGCTGTTCGCTGGATAGCATTCCAACCAAACTTCCTTGTCCGTGACCTATTATGAAAATTTTATCAAAGGGACGTTCACTTTTAAAGTAATGCACTATAGCTTTTGCATCTGTAACAAAATCATTAAATACAATATCAGAATCTAGATTGCCTCTTCTTATTTGTTTAACGGTTCTCTTATCATATCTAAAAGTGGCGATACCATTTTGTGCTAAGCCTATAGCCAATTTTTTTAAGGAGTTGTTCTTTTGGAAATTTTGATTGCCATCTCTATCGGTAGGGCCAGAATCAGCAATAATGATTGCCAGCGTCTGGGTGGTTTCTTTTGGGGATAACAAACTACCGTCAATCATGGCATTGATAGCAATGTTTTCTTCCACTAGATCCACATTTTCCTGTGCCTTTATAGTGGCGGACAAAAAGAAAAGGACAATGACAAAATATTTAATATTCATAAAACAATAATAAGGATAGACTTAGCAACTACTTCTATAACGTAAATATCCTACCAAATAATTTATTTACCATGGAATTTTATGATAAATTATCATTCTATTTTTTATGTAATTCGTCGATTAAAAGCGTTATTTCACCTGCATATGTTAAAAAAATATGTATTTCATCGAAAAAAGATGTATTTAAACGTTTAAAATCAAATTAAATAATACATTTGAAATGTACTAAAAGACATACTTTTTAGTTCAATGGATTAATTAATTAATATTTGCATTATGTTGTTGATACTAGAGACCCTAAATCTAACTACATTATAAAAGATGCAAATAAAACTAAACCGAGGTTGAGGGGCCTCGGTTTTTTTATTCAATTTTCCTAAAGGTCAAATTAATTCTTTCTCCTACTTCTTTTTGCGTTTTTGGAATTTGATGCAACCAAAATTGTTGCATGGGTGGTTTCATGATTAATAAACTTCCCGAAGTTAAATCCAATTGATGTTTTTCTGTTTTTAAATTTCTGTGCTTAAATTGAAATTTTCTTGTTTCTCCAAAACTTAAGGATGCAATCGTAGGTGAAGAGCCCAATTCTTTCTCATTATCGGCATGCCATCCATTACTATCCTTACCATGTCTGTAAAAGTTTAAAAGGATGGTAGTGAATTTTTCATTGGTTGCCGATTCTACATCCTTTAAAAGCTTCAACAAAAGTTGAGTCATTTTATGGGGCCTCATAGTAATATTTGAATAGGAGTAAGGAATGCTATTGGTGGCATATAACGATGTTAACCGAGGTTGTTTATGAATTTTACCAAAAAGTGCGATCTCGTCTTGCTGCCAAAGAATCTCTTCTTTTAGTGAATTGAAAATTTGAAGAGCTGAGGTGTTATCATAGAAACAAGGGTTATATATTAGCTCAGCATCTGGCAATTGGAATGTCTGTAAATCCTTAGGAAAAAGAGTCATACATTTTATTTAAATTAGCTTTCTATGAAATATACAATAAGTGTTTTAATCTTTGTGATTTTCGGTTTTTTTTCCACCCAAAAGGAACCACTTCCTGAAGGCTTTGTTTATGTTGATGAAATCATCCCTGATTTAGAAGTTGAATTACGTTATTATTCCACCCATAATTTTGTAGGCGATACCATTGCCGGATATCATGCCAATAGATTGATTCTCACCTTGGAGACGGCAGAGGCTTTAAAAATGGTTCAAGAAGATTTAGAAAATGAAAATTTATGTCTAAAAGTGTATGATGGTTATAGACCACAACAGGCAGTTAATCACTTTGTGCATTGGGCAAGGGAATTAAATGATACTATAAATAAACAGGAATTCTATCCAGAGGTCAAAAAAGGTAACCTTTTTAAAGAAGGTTATATAGCTTCCAAATCTGGACATAGCAGAGGGAGCACTGTAGATTTGACCATTATTGATGCAGAGACTTTAGAACCCCTTGACATGGGAAGTCCGTATGATTTTTTTGGTGTTCAATCTTGGGTATCTTATCAAAGTATTTCGGCAAAACAAAAGGAGAACCGTTTACGTCTACAAAGAGTCATGCAGAAACATGGATTTAGAAGCTATTCCAAGGAATGGTGGCATTTCACTTTGAGAAACGAACCTTTCCCCGATACTTATTTTAACTTTTCTATTAATTAATACGATAAATCGGGTAATTCATGTGGGCAGCCTCGTAATTATCGCTTTTTTGAAATAACCATTCCAATTGGGCATACCAATTTTTTGCAAAGTTACCATCGGTATACTTTTTGTTTTCAAATTCCCGTTTCAAATCGGGGTTCTGCTTCAGCATTTCGGAAGCTTTGTCTTCCCAAACATAAGGTGAGAAGCCTTCTTTTTGCTGCAGAATAGTATCAAAGAAATTCCAGTTGAAAAAGGAATCTGGTGCTTGAGGCTCAAAAGTTTCCAACAAATATCTGATTCCTTTCTGTTGTGTATTGATGATGAAATCTCCTGCTCTAAATGTTTTTTCAACTTTTGACGAAAGAATTTGAGTGTTGTAATGAAGGTAATGACCTTCATAAGGAGAATTTCGTGTTTCGAAAGATTGGATTCTATAACTTTCTACAGAAATGGTGGTATCCTTTTGAATCTGGGTCATTTCTATTTGATTCAGTTTTAAAAGCTCAATCACATGATGCCAACCTTGAGGAATGATATAAGCTTTTGGGATATCCACTTCAACCGAAGGAACAAAATAATTTTGATAATTGACCTGTTTTGAAAAAGGTTGGTCGCGATGGTATTTTAAACGACTTAACCCCGTGACTTCACTGGTAATAATTTCTCCTTCATAACCTTTAAATTCAAGTGTCGAAAATCTGGTAGTATCGATTTTGTAATCTAAAGGGTAGCTTTCGTTAGGCTTGTATTTAGTAGTTTGTTGTTCTTTAAAAACTCGAATTTTTTCTCCATGTGTCTCGGTCAAGTTCACAACGGTCTGCATGAATAAATAGGTACCTTCAACACGTTGCTTGTAGGGTTTGAGCATGTGGGTTTCAAGCATCATTCCCAGTGTGCCCCATAAAGTTGTATAGCCTGTGGAATAGCGTGGATAGTCCATAAATTGACTGAATCCTTTTTCGGGGACTGCGTTAAATACATTGACATAAGGCGTTATGTCCCATGATTTTGATGAAAGTTCTTGCTCCAGTTGAGGTCTGAATGTTTCATGGATAAAGGCACCCATGGGGCCTCCCATTTTATTGTGTTGTGTAAATAAATGTGTGAGAACATATTGATAATCGGCACCGTTACTCACGTGATTGTCTATAAACACATCTGGATTTACCAAGTGGTATATTTCTGCAAAGGATTTAGCATTCTCGGTATCACATTTTATAAAATCCCTATTCAGGTCATAATTTCGGCTATTACCTCTAAAACCATATTCCTTAGGTCCATTTTGATTGGCTCTGGTTCCTGAATTTCTATTCAAGCTACCGCCAATATTATAAATAGGAATGGTTGCTATAATCGTATTTTTAGGAGCTTTAAGCTGGCCACTGGCGTAATCTCTAAAAAGCATCATGGTAGCATCAATACCATCTGGTTCTCCTGGGTGAATACCATTATTGATTAAGAGGATACGCTTGTTTTTTCTGTTTGAATCAAAATCAAAATTCCTTTCAGGATCAAAGGTGACTAGGTGAAGTCGCTCCCCTGAATCGGTAATGCCCATACTGTCCACAGTAATTGTTGGATAGGCCGTTGCCAAGTTCTGGTAATAGGCAATGACGTCATAGTAGGCCGCTGTTTCCAATCCATTGGATTTTTCAAATTGTGTAACGAAATTTTCTTGGCAAAAACCATACTTAAACCAAAGGCATAAGATTCCTGTAATGATGTAAAAAAATCTTTTTTTCATGGAATTCCTTTTTGAAGAAAATAATTAGGGACTAAAATTGAAAATTTTATTTCAGATAGGCAATTTTGAATTTTCATGAAAGGCATTCTAGAATAGAGGAGCAGACTACTATGTTTGCTTCTAAAACTTGTAAACTTGGATATTAACCTTATTTTTGCAGCTTAAACCAACTTATCATGACGGAATTCATCAGAAAGAGAGCGGCAAATGCCAAAAATGATATTTTAAGTGGAATTACGGTAGCTCTGGCTTTAGTGCCAGAAGCGGTTGCTTTTGCTTTTGTAGCCGGAGTTGATCCTTTAGTTGGTTTATATGCAGCCTTTATGATTGGTTTGATCACATCAATTTTTGGAGGCCGTCCTGGAATGATAAGTGGTGCCACTGGGGCACTGGCTGTAGTGATGGTTCATTTGGTTGCCGAAGGAAATGCGATGGGGGCAGAAGGGGAGAACTTAGGATTATATTACCTGTTTGCAACCGTTATTTTAATGGGGATCATTCAAATGTTGGCTGGTGTTTTTAAACTTGGAAAATTTGTAAGACTGATTCCACACCCCGTAATGATGGGATTTGTCAATGGTTTGGCCATCGTTATTTTTATTGCCCAACTTGGGATGTTTACATCCATAGAAAATGGAACGGCAGTTTGGATGCATGGAAAAGAATTATGGGTAATGATTGGGCTGGTAGCTCTTACCATGGGAATTATGTTTGGGTTGCCTAAATTGACCAAAAAACTTCCAGAGGCCCTAATAGCTATATTAGTGGTATCGGCCATTGTTATTTTTGGCGGTTTGGATGTTGCTACCGTAGGAAGTTTTATTCGTGAAGGTGGAGGTAGTGGTCTCGAAGGTGGACTTCCTTCTTTCCAATGGGATATTTTTAATAAAGTACCTCTTAATTTACAAACCTTAAAATTCATTGCGCCATATGCACTGATTTTAGCAGCCGTTGGGTTAATAGAATCTTTAATGACTTTAAATCTTATTGATGAATTAACCGAAACAAGAGGAAATGCCAACAGGGAATGTTT
This sequence comes from Mangrovimonas sp. CR14, assembly GCF_011764015.1. Lineage (NCBI taxonomy): Bacteria > Pseudomonadati > Bacteroidota > Flavobacteriia > Flavobacteriales > Flavobacteriaceae > Mangrovimonas > Mangrovimonas sp. CR14. The sequence continues at coordinate 202,645 of NZ_JAAFZY010000004.1, forward strand.
AGCTCAAGGAGGGGCAAATATTGTAACTGGCTTATTTGGCGGAATGGGTGGATGTGCCATGATTGGACAATCCATTATCAATATAAAAGGAGGAGGAAGAACACGATTATCAGGAATTGTGGCCGCTATAGGATTACTCATGTTTATTCTTTTTGGTTCTTCGCTTATTGAACAAGTGCCAATTGCAGCTTTAGTAGGTGTAATGTTCATGGTAGTCATAGGGACCTTTGCATGGAGTAGTTTTAGAATCTTCAATAAAATTCCTCGAAGTGATCTTTTTGTTTTAATTCTTGTTTCTGGGTTAACTGTAATTTTTGATTTGGCCATAGCGGTTTTTTCAGGAGTGATAGTCAGTGCTTTGGTTTTTGCTTGGGAAAACGCCAAACGCATTAGAGCTAGAAAAAGAATGCGTGCCGATGGTACTAAAATTTATGAAATTTGGGGACCGCTTTTCTTTGGGTCTATTAAGGCATTTAATGAAAAGTTTGACGTCAAAAATGATCCAGAAAAGGTAGAAATTGATTTTGTGGAATCTAGAATTAGTGACCATTCTGCCTTGGAAGCAGTTTACAATTTGGTTAACAAATATGAAGAAGCAGGAAAGTCAATCAAACTGAAACACTTAAGTGAAGATTGTAAAGAATTGCTTTATAAATCCAGTCCTAAATTTAGGGAAGTGGTAGTAGAAGATATTGATGACCCCAGATATCATTTGGCTGCCAATCCTGAAAAATTCACCAAATCTTTATCTGAATACGACTTCTAAAAGGTTTATTTAATGACTACGCTATCGGGAACCAATTGAGTGTAGTTTCCATTGTTTTTGATAACATCCCTAACAATGCTAGAGCTGATGTAGGAGGTCTTGGCTGCCGTTAAAAGGAACACAGTCTCAATACCTCCAGAAAGATGTCTGTTGGTGTGTGCAATGGCCTTTTCAAACTCAAAATCAGCTGGATTTCTCAGACCTCGCAAGATAAAGGGAACTTCTATTTCATTACAAAAATCAATAGTAAGACCCGTATAGGTTACCACTTTCACCTTGGGTTCATCTTTAAAGGCATCTTCAATAAACTTTTTTCGCTCTTCCAATGAAAACATATATTTCTTATCGGAGTTTATTCCTATGGCAACAATAATTTCATCAAACAGCTTGACGCCTCTTTGAATAATATCATAATGGCCTAAGGTGATTGGGTCAAAAGATCCAGGAAATATAGCTCGTTTCATCGATTAATATTTTGTAGCAGATTTTGATTGATAGTTATAAAACTTCGAGGTTATAAAATTACAGATTTTATTTCAAAGCTTCTTCAATGGCATTTTCAAAGAGTTCAGACAAGGATATTCCAGCTGCTTTGGCTTGTTGAGGTAAAATACTCTCTTTTGTTAAGCCAGGAACGGTATTGACTTCCAACAAATGCGGCTCTCCATCCTTAAAAATAAATTCACTTCTAGAAAAGCCAGTCATTTTTAAAACTTGATAAATCTTTTTGGCTTTTTCCGAAACCTTGTAGGTCCACTCATCACTTATTCTGGCTGGGGTGATTTCTTGAGATTGTCCCAAGTATTTAGCTTGGTAATCAAAAAAATCATTGTCGCTTACAATTTCAGTAATCGGCAATACTTTGATTTCTCCCTGGTAGGAGATGACTCCCACTGAAACTTCGGTCCCATCCAAAAATGATTCAATAATGATTTCATCATCTTCCTTAAAAGCAATATTAATAGCGTCTTTCAATTTTTCCTTTTCATAAACTTTGGTGACTCCAAAACTGCTTCCGGCTTTATTAGCTTTTACAAAACAAGGTAACCCAACTTTTTTGATTATAGCTTCTTCATCAATATCATCCCCAAAATTCAAATAGAAGGATTCTGCTGTTGCGATGCCATATGGTTTTAAAACACTAAGACAGTCTCTCTTATTAAATGTTAAGGCTGCTTGATACATCCCACAGCTGGTTTGGGGAATTCCTAATAAATTAAAGTAGGCTTGCATAAAACCATCTTCACCAGGGCTACCATGTATAGCATTGAAAACACAGTCAAAAGTGATTTTTTCTCCATCATGGATAATTGAAAAATCATTTTTATCAACTGGAAATTCAATGCCATTGTCATTCACATAAACCCATTTGTTTTTGAAAATGTGAATTCTATAAGGGGTATATTTATTGGAGTTTAAGGTTTCGTATACTACGTTACCGCTTTTTAAGGATATTTCATATTCACTCGAATATCCTCCCATTATGATGGCTATGTTTTTTTTCATAGAGATAAGAAACGATGGTAAAATATCGTTAAGCTAAAATATCACTAATAAATCAAAAGTAAAAACAGTTCGGTTTTTATATATTTGTTGGGTAAAAAATTATAAATGAGTCTGATTAATTTCCTGAGAAGTAAAGCTTTTTTAAAACAAATTGTCTTGGCTGTAGTAGCCATTTTTGTTATCAGCTTTTTGTTGTTGAGATGGTTGAATAGTACCACCAATCATGGTGAATTTGAGACCGTTCCAGATTTAACGGGGAAATCCATAGAAGTTGCCAAAATAGCCTTGGATGATAACCACTTGCAAATGGAAGTATTGGATTCTTCAAATTTTAATCCCGATTATCCAAAGTATTCGGTTATAGAACAAGATCCACCAGCTGGGAAACAAGTTAAGGAGGACCGAAAAATCTATTTAACGTTGAATCCATCCGGTTACAGAAAAGTTATGGTTCCAGAGTTAAGGGAGAGAACCTTAAGACAGGCCAAACCAACCTTGGAGGCTTTGGGTTTTGAATTGGGGGAATTAACGTATAAAGACAACATTGCGAAAGATGTGGTTTTAGGAGTGATTTATGATGGAAAACCTTTGGAGGCTGGTGAAATGCTGCCCAAAAAATCCAAAATAGATTTAGTATTAGGAAACGGAAATAGACCAGAATAGGTTATGGCTGAGGTAATCAATGATATCGATGAGCAAGATGATGAGCTCTATGAACACTATGCTTTTACTGCAGAGAAAGGGCAACAACCTTTACGCATAGATAAATACCTTATGAATTTTATTGAGAATGCAACCAGAAATAAAATTCAAGCAGCCGCAAAGAGTGGAAATATCTATGTTAACGATATTCCTGTAAAACAAAATTACAAGGTCAAACCTTTTGATAAAATAAGGGTGATGTTTGAACATCCACCTTATGAATATTTATTGACGCCCGAAGATATACCGTTGGATATTGTCTATGAGGATGATGAGGTATTGGTCATTAATAAACCAGCTGGATTGGTTGTGCATCCAGGCCATGGTAATTACTCCGGAACCTTAATCAATGCCTTGATATATCATTTTGAAAATTTGCCCAATAATTCTAGTAATAGACCAGGCTTGGTTCATAGAATTGATAAGGATACGAGTGGTTTATTGGTCATTGCCAAAACTGAAGAGTCCATGACGCATCTTTCCAAACAGTTTTTTGATAAAACCAGTGAACGGGAATATGTAGCCTTGGTCTGGGGAAATGTGGAGGAAGATGCAGGAACCATAGAAGGCCATATCGGGCGTCACCCAAAGAATAGATTACAAAATACAGTTTTTGAAGGAGATGAAGCTGATAAAGGAAAACCAGCTATTACCCATTTCAAGGTATTGGAGCGATTAGGATATGTAACGTTGGTATCCTGTAAGTTGGAAACGGGAAGAACCCATCAAATCCGTGTGCATATGAAACATATCGGACATACTTTGTTTAATGACGAACGTTATGGAGGACACCTTATTTTAAAAGGGACCACTTTCACAAAATATAAGCAATTTGTAGAAAATTGTTTTAAGACTTTGCCTAGACAAGCGCTTCATGCAAAAACACTTGGTTTTGTTCATCCTAAAACTGGAGAAACATTACGTTTTGATACACAGTTGCCTGAAGATATGCAGCTGTGTATAGAGAAATGGCGCAATTATGCAAAACATCAGGAACTATTATAATTTTTCCTTATTCCTTTATTATAAAACTCTTAAGATTGTGGTTGCTGAATAGCCTTTCCATTTGTATTTTTGGAATAAATAAATCAATTTATGAAACTGGTATTATCACCCGCTAAATCTTTAGATTACGAAAGTCAATTACCTACAAACAAACACACGGAAGCCTGTTTTTTAAAAGAGGCAGATAGACTGAATAAATTATTAAAAAAGAAGTCGGCCAAAAGTCTTTCAAAATTGATGCATATATCCGATAGTTTAGGGCAATTGAATTATGAGAGAAATCAAGAATGGGAATTGCCGTTTACACCAGAAAATTCAAGACCGGCTGTATATGCCTTCAATGGTGATGTGTATCGTGGATTGGATGCTTATGAGATTTCTTTAGATAAATTGGATCGGGTACAAAATACAGTGAGGATTTTATCAGGTTTGTATGGGGTCCTTAAGCCTTTAGATTTAATTCAACCATATCGTTTGGAAATGGGAACCAAAATGCCCGTTGGGAAGAATAAAAACCTTTACGAGTTTTGGAAGAAGAAAGTAACCCAAGCGCTTAATGAGGAATTAGAAGATGACGAATTGTTCCTGAATTTGGCAAGTAATGAGTATTACAAAGCCGTTGATGCTAAAGCGTTAAAAGTACCTGTGATTACAGCAACCTTTAAAGAATTCAAAGGAGGTGAATATAAAAACATAGCTATTTTTGCGAAACTAGCCCGTGGGTTGATGGCAAGATATATTATTGAAACAAATGCTCAAACCGTTGAAGACCTTAAAGGATTTAATTATGAAGGCTATGGTTTCAGCGAAGAACTATCTTCTAAAACTGAATTGGTTTTCACTAGATAAGATAGTGAGATAAGTACCTAGGATTCTTACTGTGCTTTTTTGTTAACGTTTATCTTATCTTCAGGTTTTGGTTTCTTTTTGATTCGGGGTCTCCTTACCCCGTGTGAACCTCTATTAATTTTACCGCGTTTGGTTTTTTTGTCTCCTTTGCCCATTTTATTTTTTTAGCATTGTGTGTCCTCAAGATAATAATTTTTTTATTTTCACTGTTGTAATTATCGTTAGAAGTGAGTTATTATTATTTAGTCATTGCTGTTCAGGGCTTTTGTATATTTCATGCCATAAAAAATCATAAAGAATACTACTGGTACTTAATTATTATGTTTTTACCTCTTGTAGGAGGTATTATTTATTTGCTTACTCAAGTTTTGAACAGGAGAGATGTGAGTAAAATAAATAGCAATGTAACTTCTATTATTAATCCCACTAAAAAGGTAAAGGATTTAGGAAAACGTTTGGAGTTTTCTGATACTTATAAGAACAGGGTGGATCTTGCTGATGCTTATATGGAAATAGGAGATTTTGAAAATGCTATTTTTCATTTTAAAAGGACCTTAGAAGACCATAATGAAAATGATGTTTATGTCATAGAAAACCTCATTCTGGCCTTGTTTTTCAATTCAAATTATAACGAAGTTTTATTGTATGGTGAAAGGCTGAAAAAGGATTCGAGTTTTCAAGGTTCAAAAACCCAATTCATATTTGGACAGGCTTTAGAAAAACTGAATAAAATAGACGAGGCTGAAACAAACTTACGTCCTATAGATGTAAGATATTCAAATTATGAGGAAAGACTACTTTTAGCCAAGTTTTTGTTGAGGAATAACAAGGTTGAAGATGGTGAAGAAATAATTGAAGAAATTTTTCAGGAGTCAAAATATATGAATAAAATGAATAGAAGGCTTTATCGCTCTACTATTGTGGAGGTTGAAAAAATGAGAGCTGAATTTCATGTTCATTCATAAACATCCATATAAACCATTCATTCCAAAGCAGGCTACAAAACTAATAGTAGGTACACTGCCACCTCCCAGATTCTCAACAGGCAATCTAAAACCAGACGACGTGGACTTTTGTTATGGAAGTAGAGATGGGCAATTGTGGCGAATTTTAGACCAATTGTTTGATTTAAATCTAGTCTATGAAAACACCAAATATGCCATTGATCAGCGTAAAAATTTTTTGAAATCTCAAGGTATTGGTATTTGTGATATGGTTGAAAGTGCGCTTCGAGATAAAGTAGATGCCTCCGACATAGGCATGCAAGATGTGGTGTTAAGAGATCTTCTGGGACAAATTAAAGTTCATCCTAAAATAGATACCTTATTGTTTACAGGAGGCAACAGTAAAAATGGCCCGGAATATTTTTTCAGAAAACATTTAAAATTGAATGGATTGAAACTTACACCGATAAATCAAGAGGTTCCAAGAATACATGTCTTTTATGTCAAGGATAAAAATATGACTCGAACTATAAGAACAGTTTCGTTGACGGCGCCTTCCGGTAGTGCTAATAGGGCAGTAGGTAGTATGCCATTATACAAACAAATAAAACAGCGAAACCCAAGTTTTACAACCTTTGATTTTAGGGTGATGCAATACCGAGAGTTCTTTTAATTAAAAGTAATAAAAAGCCCAATACATTAAAACAAGCTGTAAAGGTATCCTTAAGATTAAAATCCATTTTGGGATTTTCGCACTGATTTTTTCATCATTCAACATATAGAAATGAACCGTTAAAAATACCAGTAGCATGCAAATAATTCCTAAAACAGCAAAAGGTCTGGTGGCCTTGATACAAACAGTAATGCCTAGGAGGATTTCCATGATACCACTCAAATAGACCAGAAGTTTATGGTTAGGTAAATAAAGAGGAATAATCCTCATATACATCTTGGGTTTGATAAAATGCATCAACCCTGCTAGGATGTAGAGACCTCCCATGAGGTACAAATGCCAAGGGTTACTATTCATCTTTATACTTCCTGTAACTTATTCCCATGCCGTAATTGTTTTTACCAGCCTTTAAAAGCGTAGATCCTTGAAAGCTTCCTTTTTGGAATGGTGACCATTCATTGGTATATTGAAACACCCTTTTTATAAAGGTTCTTGTTTCTCGAATTTCATCTGTAAAAGGCAACAAAGGTCTAAAGTTGGTAGGTATTTTAACCATGCCGCTTCTTGATTTGATTTCTTTATATTGCTTGTTAGGAAGTAGATTTCCCTGTTCATCGGTATAACCCATCACCTGAATGGAAATAAACAAACCGTTCTCTGGAATAAAGATTTGGTTAGATGTGACATCCAAGTCATATTGGTCGCCATCTTCCTCGGTAACTCTAAAAGTGACTTGTTGGTAGGTTAACGGGTCTCCCGGATAACCACCTTCGTTTTTATAAAATTGGGCCTTAAATAAGGTCGAAAATTCTTTTTTATCAGCATTGGACCGTTTCCGTTTGTTCCAATCTTCAGATTCCAAGGCAATGGGAAACTGTACAGAAGTTAATTGCTTTAATTCGGACCCCTCATTCTTGAAAAACACGGCAATTTCTGATTCCAAAGTTGGAAGCCAGCAACTGTAATAGTCATCATCTAAATAGGGTTTTAGTTTTTCTACCTTGTATTTGCGATCTTCTAAATTAGCATAAATTACCACCTCGTCTAAGTGATCTATTTCTTCCTCCATAAAGATGGTCTCTGGGAGTGGTTCAGCAGGAAGACTAAGGTCTTTGTAACCCAAAGCAGAAATGTATAAAGTGTCAATATCGGGATAAAGTTTTTTTGTGAAAGTAAAGCGACCTTGATCATTGGCAAAGACTCCAAATCCATCTCCAAATGATATGGTCGCAAATGAAACAGGATCATTGGTTTTTTTGTCAATTATTTTGGTTTGTGCAAAGTTCAATCCAAAGCTTAAAAGGACTATTAAAAGGATGCATTTTTTCATAGTCAAAAGATATTAATAAAATATGGTCAAAGTCAAATCTGATGTCGATTCTTTTATTGTGTAAGTTTTAAAAAACACATTTGGGAGATTTAAAATTTCAAAGTGTGTTTCAAAAAATGAATCCAAAAAGTTAACATCTGTCAAATAAATAGTACATTTGATTGACGCTCAAAGAGAAACGTTTAGGAGCCTTACGAAATTTAAAGTATTAGGCTCTAAATTCGAAATTATATGAGGTCCATTGGGGATAATTTGGAAACAAGTTTTTTATGAAAAATTATTATATGAAGTCTTTATTTTCAAAATGCTTGCTTGTTGTAGCACTACTATTTGGATATTCTATTTATGCCCAAGACGAGACAAGCTCTGCAGATGCCTTAGCTAAGCAACTTCAAAATCCTGTTGCTAGTTTGATAAGTGTTCCGTTTCAAGGGAATTTGGATTTCGGTTATGACCCAGAAAACGGAACCAAATTTACCTTAAACATCCAACCAGTCATTCCTATAAGTATTAGCGAAAATTGGAATTTAATAGGTAGAGTTATTTTGCCTGTTGTTTCTCAAACCGACATTTATGGTAACAGCGGAAATCAAACAGGGTTAAGTGATGCCGTAGTAAGTGCGTTCTTTTCGCCTAAGGAGCCGACATCAGGTGGATTAATTTGGGGTGCTGGACCCGTATTGTTGGTGCCTACAGCAACCGATGATTATTTAGGAACTAAAAAATTTGGTGTGGGACCCACGGCAGTTGTCCTGAAGCAGTTAGGTACTTTAACTGCCGGTGCTTTGGTAAACCATATTTGGTCAGTGGCTGGAGATAGTAATCGACAAGATGTCAATGCTACGTTTTTACAACCGTTTCTTGCTAAAAATTTTGCGGGAGGTTATGCTTTGGCACTTAATACAGAATTGACCCAAAATTGGGATTATAAATCGACATCGGGCTCTATAAATATTGTTGGATCTAAAGTAATCACTATGGGAAGCCAAATGGCACAGCTTTTATTGGGACCTAGAATTCATTATGGCAATGGTAATGCTGCCGATTTTGGTGTTCGGTTTGGACTGGTATTGCTTTATCCTAAAAAGCAATAACTTTCATTAGCCATCCAAATAATAAATGTTAATCAATAATCAATCTATAAAATCATTCAATGAAAAAATTACTTATTTTGTGTATTAGTGTGTTACTAGTTTCCTGCGGGTCATCAACAAAAATTGTAGGTGCTTGGACCAATAAAGATAAATTGGCCACTAGGACTAAAGGTTCTGTTTTTATTTTGGCAATGACCAATAATACTCAGGCCAAAAATGTTATGGAAGAAGAAATTGCCTTTCAAGCTGGTCAACGAGGTATTAAAGCAACCAAGAGTAAGGACATCTTTATACAAAAATTCACCAAAGAGGATATGCCTTCCAAAGAATATCTTTTAAGGGAAATTAAGGCTACTGGTGCAAAGACTATTTTTACGGTCAACCTACAAGACAAGGAAACCACAACAAGATACCATCCTGGAAATGAAATGTATGTGTCTGGTTATTCACCTTATATGTATGGCTATTATAACAGCTTTTATGGCTATTATAATTATTCCTTTCCCATTACATATACGCCAGGATATTATGATACAACCAAAACTTTTTATTTGGAAACCAATCTTTATGATGTAGAAACTGAAGAGTTGCTTTGGTCTGCACAGTCAAAGACCTATGATCCGGCAGATATGGAAGATTTCATCAAAAGTTATTCGGAAGCTATCATACATCAGATGATTGAAGATGGTGTATTAAAATCAGAATAGAGATTTTCTTATAAAAATTAGAACTCAGAAGACCACTAACATTTGCGTTAGTGGTTTTTTTTATTTTAAAACTTTGATTTACAGTTGTTTTTGTGTTTGAGGTTGATGTGATTTTTGTTACCTTAGATGAGCTATTTTTTAATCCTATATGCTTAATACTGTAAACTTAAATCCTCTTAAATCATGAAAAAATCATTTTTAAAGCCAATATTCTCAGCAATCGCTGTCCTATTCTTTTTGAGCTCCTGTAAATCACCAAATGAGGAACCAAAATCGATTCAAGAGGAAACAGTTGGTCAACAAGAACAAATAACGGATGTCTTACCCTCTTGGAACGATACGAAAAATAAACAAGCTATTATAGATTATGTGAATGCGGTTACTAAAGAAGGAGGAGCTGAATTTATTCCAATAAAAGATCGAGTTGCGGTTTTTGACAATGATGGTACCTTGTGGAGTGAGCAACCCGCTTATTTTCAACTATTGTTTGCTATAGATCAGGTAAAAAAAATGGCCAAAGACCATCCAGAGTGGGAAGGGAAGCAACCATACCAAGCCGTTATTGATGGAGATATGACTTCTCTATCAAAACAAGGCATGAAGGCTATTGTGACTTTGATAATGACAACCCATGCTGGTATGAGCACAGATGATTTTGAAGAAGAAGTTGTCAACTGGATGGCTATCGCAAAACATCCCAAAACAGAGCAATCCTACAATCAAATGATTTTTCAACCCATGTTGGAACTTTTAGAATTTTTAAGAGCTAATGGTTTTAAAACCTATATTGTTTCGGGTGGTGGCATAGACTTTATGAGGGCTTGGGCCGTTGACGCTTATGGCATTCCAGAAGATCAAATAGTAGGAAGTGTAATAAAAACTCAATTTGAAATGACCGATGAAGGCCCTCGTTTGGTGCGTTTGCCGGAATTGGATTTTATTGATGATAAAGAAGGGAAACCGGTGGGAATACAGCACTTTATTGGGAAAAAACCTGTTTTTGCTGCTGGAAACTCTGACGGAGATCTTCAAATGTTACAATGGACAGCGTCTTCCGATTATAAAAACTTCGAATTGTATATTCATCATACCGATTCTGTTAGGGAATGGTCTTATGACAGAGGTTCCCATATTGGTGGTTTTGACAAAGGTTGGGATGAAGCAGTTAATAAGGGGTGGACTATTGTTGATATGGCCAAAGATTGGTCTATAATCTATCCTTTTGAAAAATAAAAAAAGAAATTTTTATAACGAATGAAAACATTTGGGTGGTTTTACACCTAAATTTAAACTTCTTTTAATTTAAGTGTTATTCAAATTGGTAAGCTATTCACTGCTAAAATATTATAAGCGAAATTCATATTTGGTATGGTCATATTTATTAAATTGGGGTTGTCTAATCTTAAGTCTTTTAAATAATGAAAATCTTCAAATTCTTTTTACTGCTATTCTTTGTGTTGATTGCTCAACATGGTTTTTCTCAAAAAAAATCGGCTAAACAATTAGCTCGAGAGGAATATAAGATTGATACCTTAATAACTCAAGAAGAGCGTTGGAATAGGCAAGTTTGGTTCAACGATCAAGTTGAGAAAATGAATATGAACGATAATTTGCGAGATGATTATAATTCCATCATAGGCTATCATTATTACAAAGTAAGTAGGTTGAACGATTTAGATCAAAACTTAAGCCTTCCAGAAATGAAAGAAAAGTTCGATGATGAAATAAAAAAATTAAATACAGAAGCCAAGGGCCTATTAAATGAAGAACAGTACCAGATACATTTGGAAAGTGTCGAAACCTTTGTGCACTCTGTTTATAGAAAAATGGGCTTCAAAAAATAATTTTATATCAGAATACAATAGAAAAATAGGAAGAGGCCTTTAGTCCTTAATGGATTCTGGGCCTTTTTTGTTTAAAATAGATTTTTCATCTTGATTTATTAAGTTTAAACATGACCTCGGATTTAGAATTATTTCACTTCTAATAACAAACAATTCAACATTAATGAAAAAAGCACTATTCATCTTTTCCCTTCTTCTTGTGTCTATGCCTATTTTAGGTCAGCAAAAGGAGAATGACAGCCTTATGAATACCAAGGAAAAGGATAAAAAGGCCGATTTCACAGTTATGCCATTTATAAGCTACAATAGAAATTTAGATTTCATGATTGGAGTCATTCCTATGGTCATGTATCGTCTTCAAGAAAATGACACCATTTCTCCTAAATCCTTATCTGGTGTTTCAGCAGTTTATACGACTAATAAGTCATATGTAGTGGGTCTCTTTAATAGATTTTATTTTAAAGAAGACAATTGGAGAGGAACTTTTTATCTTTTTAACGGAGATGTTAACTCCCAATTTTTTATGGATGGTTTTGATAATGCTGGTTTTTACAATTATACAACAAATGCCACCATGTTAAGTGTTGGTCTCCAAAAGAGGATTATTAAGGGTTTTTATGGGGGACTTAGCTATAACTATGCTAAATATGATACAGACTATGAAGACCAAATCTTGGAGGCAACTACTACCATTACTCACGGTTTAGACTTCAACTTATTGTATGATACGAGAGATAATGTGTATTACCCGCATTCAGGTGTAAAGGTGAATGCCAAATGGATTACATACCCAACTTGGTTTGGAAATGATGAGGTAACCAATCGAATTAAAACAGCTTATAACACCTATTTCCCAATGAGACATGAAAAAGATGTTTTGGCAGCTCGATTTTCAGGGGACTTTGGTTTGGGCAGTGTGCCTTTTGAGCAACAAACAATAGTGGGAGGGAAGGATATAAGAGGATATTCGGAAGGAAAGTACCGAGGCAATATCGTTATGGCACTTCAAGGCGAGTACCGTTACAACATAAATCGAATGGGCTTTGTTGGATTTGTGGGGGTTGCAACCTTATTTGACTCCGACAATGAGGATTTCAATGGAGAGTTTCTTCCTGGCGGAGGAATAGGTTATAGATATCAGGCCTTTAAACAAACCAAGTTTAACATCGGTTTAGATGCTGCGTTGGGTAAAGACGATTGGGGTATTTATTTTAGAATTGGAGAAGCTTTTTAGTTCAAATTTACTCATATACCAATTCAATGTCATCTATTATTAAAACACTATCAACCGCTCCAGCAAAATGAGCGCCATCAAAGCTTGATGAAGCCACAAAGGTGATGTGTGTAGACAAACCAAATTGAGCTAAATCATCACTTACAAAAATGCCATTCTCTGGGAACATATAGTCTGGGTAACTGGTATCTAATTCGCCATAAATAAAGTCCACTTCTTGTGTAGTAAGACTTCCCTGTTCTGCATCACTTCTAAACCAGGCAGTGGCCAACCTCTGAATATTTCCAGACTGTCTTATTTCCAAAAGGGCATAAATGTCGCATGCATCTCCATAATTTAAAGGATTGCCATCTTGATCTTCGTTTTCCGGCCCAGGTGTGTATTGGTATTTAAACCGAAGTTTGGTGGGTCTAGCTGCAAAAGGGGTTCCGAATTCAATAGCTGCTTCTGGATCACTTATCTCTATATTATCCGGATTGAAATAACCTGTAAAAAGAGACCCAGCTGCAATGGGGGTTCCAAAGGTTCCTGCCAATGGTCCTAAGTCTAAGGTGATTAATTTGGCCGCCAAATTACCGTTGCCCAGATCTTCTGGGAAAGTGGCTAAATCACCTAGAATTTGAGTGCCTTGGTTTCCAGTACCCCATATGGTTGTGTTGGCATCAGAGCCAGGTTCATAATAATTTGATGAAGTGAGATACCATTGATTTAAATCTCCATTGCTTAATTGGGGCGTTTCTGAAGCGACAATAGCTTCAATGGTCCAAGGATGGACAGAACCATCCTCTGCAGTAACCATTATCATTTGATTTTCCTGAAGATTCAAAACATCCCCTACAGATTTATCGGCATTAGCAAAAGATGATATTTCTAATGTTTCAAGAGTAATTTGGGTTAAATCCACACCGCCTGGAATTTCTACTTTAACTAGAAGACTGTCGGTTAATATAATGGCATTTCCAGCTTGGTTGCTAACCAAAATCTCTTTGATATTACCGTAGGAAGATGCTCCAAAATAATCTTCTTCAACACATGAATTCAAGAATGAGCTAGCTAACGTAATTAAAAAAATAAATATGATCTTTTTCATGATTCCCATTGTTATTTTCCAGCTCCAAAATAATAGGCAAGACCTAGTTGAAGGGATAAAATATTAATTTCAAAATCAACATTTTGAGTGGTTCTTTTAGATGCTTCCGTGTTATTGACGGTTCGTTCTCGTGTATTTATCTCATATCCAAGGACATTCAATCCAATTTCAAGAGCAAAGTTTTCCATCGCAAAAAAGGTGACTCCTGGACTCAAACCTAAACGAAACCTATTATTGGTAGTATACGTCTTATTGATTTCATCCATGTTTGAAATATCCCTGGTAAGGCTCGTGCTTCTACCGTAGGTAATCCCAATTTCTGTAAAAAAGCTTAAACGCTCATTGGCTGTTAATGGAACTGCTGTTCTCAAAAATGGCGTGATGGCAAATCCTCGAGAGATCGTATTGGAATTAATGGTGTCACTGTCTTTAAGAACTAATCCACTAAATTTATCTTGATTGTAATTTAGATTTACCCCCAACATGGCATAATTCCCAATAAAATATCCGCCCTTTAAATTAAGGTCATATTTATTTTGGTTACCATCAATTACCTGACGCAAAAGAAGGTCTGTGTTTTCCAATTTTCTGTCTTCAAGAGACATGGCAAAACCTACATAAACGTTACGCTTCTTAAAGGGTTTGAATTTGGAATTATAATAGGTGGAAATTAAATCGTAAGGCGTATAGGTACTATCCTTCTTTTGCTCTTTGTCTTGAGCTAAAACCATGAAAGGCAATAGAAAGATGAATAAATAAATGAATAGACCCTTTGCTTTCATGAAACTGTAATATCTTAATGATTAATTCTTGTAATTATTCTATTGAAAAGATACATAAATTTCATGAGGTTTCTAGTACAAATCATTTGGTGAATAGTGAGTTAAATAATAAATGTCATAAGATTTAAAAAGTCAAAAGAGGAATTTTATTATGCCTGATTCCTTAAAATTCCTAGTTATACTCAGGAGTTTCAAACTTTCTACTATTTATGGTGAGAATATAAGTAGTTTCTTAACAGTAATTTTAAATAGTTTCTATTGTAGTTTTCTTTTTTTCAGTAACTTAGAAATTGTATTGGTTAAGCCATTTAATTTTTAAGCTATCAAACATCTTTAATTTTAAACAATCTATTATGAGAAAATTAAATTACTTCAAAACACTTGTTTTGACTTTAATGCTTATTCCTTGTTTATCGATTGCCCAAAAAAAGCCAAATATTTTGGTGCTTTGGGGAGACGATATCGGTACTTGGAACATCAGCCACAATAATCGGGGTATGATGGGGTACAAAACGCCAAATATTGACAAAATAGCTAAAGAAGGAGTCGCATTTACAGATTACTACGCACAACAATCTTGTACTGCTGGTCGTGCGGCTTTTATAGGTGGTAATGTACCCGTTAGAACCGGAATGACCAAAGTTGGTTTACCTGGAGCCGAACAGGGTTGGCAAGAAACAGATGTGACTATGGCGACTGTCTTAAAAAGTCAAGGATATGCTACGGGACAATTTGGTAAAAACCATCAAGGCGATTTGGATACGCATTTACCTACTAATCATGGTTTTGATGAATTCTTGGGGAATCTTTACCATCTAAATGCAGAGGAAGAACCAGAGAATTATGATTATCCTGGAGATATGGTCATGAAGGATGGCCAAACTTTTAGAGAAAAGTTTGGCCCTAGAGGTGTACTTCATACCTGGGCAGATGGTAAGGGAGGCCAACGCATAGAAGATACGGGACCATTAACCAAAAAGAGAATGGAAACCATAGATGATGAAACATCAGATGCAGCAATAGAATTTATCAAAAAGCAAGTGAAGGCAGGTAAGCCCTTTTTTGTTTGGTGGAATGGAACAAGAATGCACTTTAGAACCCACGTGAAAGAAGAGCGCAGACACAAAGGTCATGACGAATACACGGACGGTATGATTGAACACGATATGCATGTGGGTAAATTTTTGACTTTATTAGACGAATTAGGAATTACTGATAATACTATCGTAATGTATTCCACTGATAATGGACCACACTACAACACATGGCCAGATGCTGGAACGACGCCTTTTAGAGGTGAGAAAAATTCCAACTGGGAGGGAGCCTATCGCGTACCTGCTTTTGTAAAATGGCCTGGTCATTGGCAAAAGGATGTTACTCTAAATGGTATTGTAGCTCATGAAGACTGGTTGCCAACCTTTGCCGCTGCTGCAGGAGCACCTGGAATTAAGGAGAAAATCAAAGCGGGAGTGAGTTTAAATGGACGCAGCTATAAAAACTACATTGATGGCTATGACATGAACGATTATTTATCTGGAAAAACCGAAGAATCACCCCGACATGAATTTTGGTATGTTAATGATGATGGTCAAATTGTAGCAGCCCGATATGATGATTGGAAGGTTGTGTTTCTTGAAAATAGAGGGGTGCAGTTTGGTGTATGGATGGAGCCCTTTACAGAATTACGTGTTCCTGTGATTGAAAATTTAAGAAGAGATCCGTTTGAAAAAGCACAACATAATGCCAATGTGTATTATGATTGGTTATTAGATCGCGCTTATGTTTTAGTGCCTATTCAACAATTGGCAGCTCAATTTTTAATGACTATGAAAGAGTATCCTCCTAGTCAAACACCTGGTTCTTTTAATTTGAGTTCCATCGAAGAAAAACTTAAATCAACCATGGGAGGTCGATAAAAATCCATCTCATTTAATAAAAAGGGGCATAATTTATGGCCCTTTTTTTATTCATTCCATATAGATGATTTTGTTGAATATACTTACAATAAATGACTGTTAATATCATTTTTGTTTCTATTTTTAAGGTAGTATTTGTTTGATTTTTATTAACTTCATCCTCCTTTTAATTTAATAGCAATCAAACGAGTTCATTTAATTATAAAACTTATATAAACTTAACTCTCATGAAAAAACAAGTTGCTATTAAAAGATTGGTTATTCTCAATCTTCTTTTATTTTCCATTTTATCATTTGCTCAAGACAAGAAACCCAACATTTTAATCATTTTTCCAGATGATGTTGGTTGGAGTAATGTAAGTGCTTATGGCAATGGCGTTATGGGATACACAACACCAAACATAGACCGCATAGCTAAAGAAGGTGCGATGTTTACCGAACATTATGCACAACCAAGTTGTACAGCAGGACGTGCCGCTTTAATTACCGGTCAATACCCTATTAGAAGTGGTATGACTACCGTAGGTAGACCAGGTGGCCCACTTGGACTTAAAAAGGAGTCTCCAACCCTTGCCGAAGTACTTAAAGAACAAGGCTATGCCACTGGACAATTTGGGAAAAACCATTTAGGTGATCTTAATTCCCATTTGCCAACGGTTCATGGGTTTGATGAATTCTTTGGAAACCTATATCATCTAAATACACAAGAAGAATATCAGCAAAAGGACTATCCGCAAGATCCAGAGTTTTTTAAAAAATATGGGACTCGTGGGGTATTACATACCTGGGCTACTGATGGCGACGATACTACTGTAGATCCACGTTTTGGTAAGGTCGGTAAACAAAAGATTGAAGACACTGGGCAACTTTCAAGAGAACGTATGGAAACTGTTGACGAAGAGTTTATGGCAGCGTCTATCGATTTTATTAAAAGAGCTCAAAAAGATGGTAAACCTTACTTTGTTTGGTTTAATCCAAGTAGAATGCACATGTATACCCATTTAAAACCAGAAAACCGCTATTTAGCACAGCCTTATACTACAGAACATGACTTTTATGGTAGTGGTATGATGGAACATGATATGATGATAGGCGAAATGCTGGATAAACTAGAAAAAATGGGTGCTTTAGAAAATACCATTGTGGTCTATTCTACTGATAATGGGCCAGAACACAGTGCACGTTTACATGGGGGGACCACACCATTTAGAGGTGAAAAGATGACCACTTATGAAGGAGGTGTTCGTGTCCCTATGATGGTGATGTGGAAAGATCATATTCCTGCTGGTAAAACACTTAGTGGCATTCAATCACACATGGACATTTTTTCAACCTTAGCAGCCGCGGCAGGTGTTCCTGATGTAGCCGATAAAATGATGAAAGAGAAAAAACAATATATCGATGGGGTTAATAACCTGGATTATTGGTTAGGTAAAAGTGAAAATAGTAATCGTAATAACTTTATATATTATCACGAATCTACGATAAGAGCTATTAGAATTAATCAATGGAAGCTACACTTTGAAACAAGCGAAAACTATTACGCGCCATATGAAAAACAAAAGTTTCCTATTATGTATAACATCCATTTCGATCCTTATGAAAGTTTTGATAACCTAACAGATCGTTCAGATATCGTACAAAAGAAACAATTCTTAAATGAACCTGTTCAAGAAATTCTTGGTGAACATATTAAATCACTTCAAGAATATCCGCCTGTACAAAAAGCAGCCACGTTAGATTTCTCTGAACTTGTAAAACAACTAGGAGAAGGTAAACAATAGGAAATTTATATTGACTAGATAAAACTAAATAATTTAAAAGAAAACAAAAAGGAACTGGAAAAGCCAAAATATTCCAGTTCCTTTTATCCCTGAAATACAGAAGGTAACTGCATACGAGATTTTATATCTGGATTGCAGAGGATTTAAATCTCGCATATCGAGTAAGAATTAATAATCCATGAACCATGACAAGAAAATCAGGTTTTATTTTCATTGCCCTTTTAACGCTGTTTTCGTGTAATCAAAAAAAGGAAAAGGAACCAGAAGCTATTTCTTCAAACCAAACCATGTATTTCAATGGGGATATCATTACCATGGAAGGAGATGCTCCTGACTATGCCGAAGCTTTGGTAGAAGAAGATGGTAAAATTATTTTTGTGGGAGCAAAAGATTTGGCTTTAACCAATTATGAAAATGCCAAACAAGTCGATCTGGAAGGTAAAACCATGGTTCCTGGCTTTGTTGATGGGCACATTCATTTTTCAGCGTTAGGATCCCAAGCATTGGCTGGTAATTTACTAGCTGAACCCGATGGAAAAGTAGAAACGGTTGATAATTTGGTTGCTGAGCTTATAGATTGGTCTGAAAATAATGATACGTCTTTATTTGGGGGCTGGATTGTTGGTATTGGTTATGATGATGCCATCCTAGGAAGGCACCCCAATAAAAACGACCTTAATAAAGTTTCAATCGATATTCCAGTTATGGCAACCCATATTTCTGGTCATTTCATGACTGTGAACAGTAAGGGTCTCGAGGTACTAGGTATAACATCTGAAACAAAAGATCCAGAAGGGGGCCAAATAAGAAGGGTCAATGGTACAATGGAACCAAACGGCACCTTAGATGAGCTAGCTGCAATTCCTCATATGTTGAAGATACTTTCTCCAACCGAGCCTGATAAGATTGATAAATTTACGGATGCCGCTCAAAAGTTGGCTTTTAGTTATGGTTATACAACAGCTCAGGAAGGTAGAACTACCTCGAGCCATGAAGCTTTAACAAGTTTTGCACAAAGTGGCAAACTTAAAATTGATGTACCTGCTTATATTGATTACTCTAGGCCAGAACTCATGGCTACCGAATGGTTCAGTAAAACCTATAAAAATCACTATCGTATCGCTGGATATAAACTTACCTTGGATGGATCACCACAAGGAAGGACAGCTTGGAGAACGCAACCTTATTTAATGCCTCCTCCTGGGGCAGATAATAATTATAAAGGGTACCCAGCACTTCCAGATGAGGCAAAGGTTCAGAAAATAGTTGATACCTGCTTTGCAAATAATTGGCAGTTATTAACTCATGCCAATGGAGATGCCGCCATTGATCAAATGATAAACGCCATATCAAAAGCTGCTGAAAAATATGGAAATACGGACAGGAGAAATGTTTTAATTCATGGTCAGTATCTTAGGTATGATCAAATTGACAGCTTGGCGAAATATGATATCATACCATCGCTTTTTCCAATGCATACCTATTATTGGGGAGATTGGCACAAACAAATAATTGGAGAAGAACTAGGTGATAAAATCAGCCCTATCAAAACAGCCTTGGAAAAATGTGGAGTCGTGACGAGCCATACAGATGCTCCGGTGGCACTGCCTAATTTAATGATGATTCTTTGGACTACTGTAAACAGGGTTTCTAGAAGCGGTAAAGTAATTGGAGAGACTGAAAAATTGACGCCCTATGAGGCGTTAAAGTCCATTACCATTTGGGGAGCCTACCAACATTTTGAAGAAGATAGAAAAGGAACCCTTACACCGGGAAAAATGGCTGACCTGGTAATTTTAGATAAAAATCCATTAAAAGTTGACCCTATGAAAATTAAAGACATAAAGGTATTTAAAACGATTAAAGAAGGTGAAGCAGTATTTGAATTAAAATAATGTTTTTTGATAATGATCATTATCATAAACTCAAAGCTAATAAATCAAGTTATTAATTCTAAAGTTAAATTTATGAGTACTTTTTTACGTAAACGAATTTTCATCCCAATAGTGGTATTATTGCCACTATTGGGATGGAGCCAGCAAAAACCCAATATCTTAGTGATTTGGGGTGATGACATTGGCTGGCAAAATGTAAGTGCCTATGGAATGGGGACTATGGGGTATACAACACCCAACATTGACAAAATTGGGAATGATGGAATTAAATTTACCGATCACTATGCGCAACCCAGCTGTACAGCGGGAAGAGCAGCCTTTATTACTGGGCAGTATCCCATAAGAAGTGGGATGACCACAGTGGGGCAACCAGGTGATGCCTTAGGCTTGCAAGCTGCATCTCCATGTTTGGCTGAGGTGTTGAAGGCAGAGGGGTATGCTACAGGGCATTTTGGTAAAAATCACTTAGGAGACCGTAATGAACATTTGCCTACGGCGCATGGTTTTGATGAATTCTATGGTAATTTATATCATTTAAATACTCAGGAAGAGTCTGAGCAACGTGATTATCAAAATTTTGCTAAAGAGTATTCTGGAGATTTAGAAAGTTACGAAAAGAAATTTGGAACCCGAGGTGTTATTCACTCGTGGGCTACCAATAAAATGGATAATACCGATGATCCCAGATTTGGCGTTGTTGGGAAACAACGAATAGAAGACACGGGGCCTCTTACTCAAGAGCGCATGAAAAATTTTGATGCAGGTGAGGTTATTCCTGTTGCCGAAGATTTTATGAAACGCGCTAAAGCTGATGGTAAACCCTTCTTTGTTTGGTTAAATACTTCAAGAATGCACTTATATACGCGCTTAAATGAGGAGTGGCGTTACGCTGCTGAGAAATATACTTCAGAAGCTGATTATTATGGTAGCGGGATGATGCAACATGATCATGATGTGGGATTGGTGTTGGAATTTTTAAAAGCCAATGGTCTTGATGAAAATACCATTATTTGGTATTCGACAGATAATGGTCCTGAACACAATTCTTGGCCTCACGGTGGAACTACTCCTTTTAGAGGGGAAAAAATGGGGACTACAGAAGGAGGTGTTAGAGTACCAAGTATGATAAAATGGCCAGGAGTTATTGAACCCGGACAAGTCAAAAATGGAATTCAGGCACATATGGATATGTTCACTTCTTTAGCTGCTGCTGCAGGTGTGCCAGATGCGGCCGATTTGTTGATGAAGCAAAAGAAACAATACATTGATGGCGTTAACAATCTGCCGTATTGGAAGGGGGAAACCAATAGATCGGAAAGAGATATGTTTTATTATTATTATGAGAGTAAGCTGAATGCCGTAAGAATGGGACCATGGAAATTCCACTTTATATATAAGGAAACTTATTATGGAACAGCTGAGGCCAGAACGGCGCCATTAATATTTAATTTAAGAATGGATCCTTTTGAAAGCTACGACTCTGAAGATGCTTATGGGCATCTTATGCAAAAGGTATCTTGGTTAATGGCCCCAATGGGAGAGCAAATGAATAAACATATTAAAACACTTTTGGATTACCCACCAGTACAAGGCGGTAAAAGTTTTGATATGTCTAGTGTGATGGATGCCGTTGTTAAAAAGGGACATCAGTAACCTTAATATTCAAGTAATAGAAAAGTCTAAGTTCTAAACTTAGACTTTTTTATTTTGTAAGCAGCAATTATTAACAATTCTAAACAAAGATCTGGTCTTGAAAAAATATACGATCCTTATTTTTTCGGTTCTCCTTCTTGTATACTCAAATGGTTGGACTCAAGTAGAAAATGATGACCCCATAGAGGATCATGATTTTACTCGGCAATTATGGTTTGACTTGGAGCCATCTTGGCATTTAAGTGAGCAAAGTAAATTAGTTGGAGAAGTGAGCTATAGAACAGTTGAACCCAAAAGCTGGCATAGATTGATTTTTCGGGCATCCAAACGCACCAGTAAAGACAGCATTTTATTTAAAGGCTTTAAACATAGTGAGGGGCTTCAGTATGGGGTTGGGTCTTTTTTCTTTATGAGTGATTATCAGCCAAATAGTTTTGAAATTAGACCATTTCAAGGTTATAGTCTAGGATTTAATATTAGTCCGCGTTTTAATTTGGGACAGCTTTTAAGAACGGAAGAACGTTTTTTGTTTACCAACAATGAAAATCATAAGTTCTTCGGATTACGATTGAGGTACCAAGTAACCGGAACTATAGATTTAAAAGGATTGCTTTTTCAAAAGGGCCGTGGGTTTTACATTCCAGTTTCCATAGAGGCTTTCTTTAATTTAGTAAAAGTGTCCCAGTTTAATGATGTGATAAGAATTTCCCCTGGTATCGGGTATCAAGTTAATCCAGATTTTAAATTCCTATTCAGTTTGGCCTACCATTATACAAAACAGGGAGCAGACGACAATAAATTGATAAGAACTAATGATTTGGTGGTTCGTTTCAGGATATTGAGAACTTTTTAAGATGCTTGTTTACTTTCTTTCTTCGAATATTCTAATTGATGTCTGAATTGGTTTAGGGAAGACTTAAAATCTTCGAATGGTATTTCTGAGTTTTTAAAGACTATTTATAAATCAGAAATTATTGCTAGATGTTAACTTAATTTGTTTGTTTTCAAATGATTATTTGCCTAATTTTAATATCCCTTTTAAAGACTTAGTGCACCACGACGTATTATCTTAAACTTTAAACTAACCCATTTATGAAGTATTGTAATTTTAAGGTCAAACTCTTTATTCTGGTAGTTTGCCTTTGTCCCAGTTTTCTTTTAGCACAAAACGAAAAACACAAAGATTCCACTGCTATTTACATTTTGGATAAAATGGCAGATGTCATAGGAGATCTGCAAGCTGTTCAATTCTCAATGGAAACATCAGTAGATGAATTAAATGCTCATGGAGAACTATCCACCTATTTTGCGCATAGTGAGGTTTCAATGGTGGGACCGAATAAATTTACGGCCATTGTTCAAGGAGATAAAGGGGAATATGGTTATTGGTATGACGGAGATTATTTGTCCTATTATTCATATAACGAGAATAATTATGTGACGTTGGAAGCCCCAGATACCATTTTAACCATGATCGACAGTATGCACGTTGCCTATGATTTTAAATTTCCAGCTGCCGATTTTTTCTATCCAAACTTTACGGATGATATCATAGAAGGATATGATATAGTGAGATATATGGGTAAGCGCTTAATAGATGATACACCTTGCTTTTATATAACAGCAGCTAATTCAGAAATGCAAGTCCAATTGTGGGTAACCAATGATAGTCAAATGCTACCTAAAAAATTATTGATTGTTTATAAAAACGACCATTCCTTGCAATATGAAGCTACGTTTGAAAAATGGATTTTAAATCCTGATATTCCGGAATCGATTTTTTCTTTCACACCGCCTCCCAATGCGAAGTTGATCAGTATCCTAGCTAAATCCTAATTTAAACTCTTTCAAATGGTATCTAAATTAAAATTCACATTCAATTATAAAGTATTATTGTTTGCTACCCTACTAGTTTTCATTCTGCCTTTAAATATGGAGGCTCAAAGAATGCGACATGGAGCTTCAAGAGGAGGGGCTAGAACCATGTCCCATTCTCCAAGTAGAAGTATGCAACGACCCGCGGCAAGACCTACCAATAGGGGAGGTTCCATTAATGGCGGACACCAAAGAACTAGTTCTAGAAATTTTACAAAACCGTCAAACAACAGAGCTACTCAGAATAGAACCCCTTCAAGAACGAGCAATAATAATAGGGCTAATTCCAAAATTAAGACACGAGAGAAAACGGTTAACCGGGGGAATGCAACTACTAGAAATCGTCCAACCTCAAATATTAAAACCAAAGATAGAAATAAGGTAAACATGGACCGAAGTAGAAATAGAGGTGATGTAAACATCAATATCAATAACAGCCGGCATTACAACGTGCGAAATACCAGAGTAAGAAGTAGCTCCGTTCGTTATGTGAGACCGCCTTACATCTTTGGTGGCTTTGGGTATTATTGTCATAGACCTTATTTTTATCATCCTTATGTGCCTTTCTATTGGGGACCTTATTACCATCCTTGGGGGTATTTTGTAACCTCTTTGGCAACTACGGCAATCATAGTAAGTATTATCCATGAGAATGAGGAAGATGAAAAAGCTGAGTACCACTATGATAATGGAACCTACTATCTTAAAACAGAAGATGGGTTTGTCGCTGTGCAGCCGCCAGTAGGAGCGCAAGTGCCTTCATTGCCTGAAGAAAAGGAAAAGGTGACGGTAAATGAGACTACAAATAATTACTATTATGGAGGCGCTTTTTACGAAGAAAATGATCAAGGGTATATTGTTGTTCTTGCAACCGCCGGAACTATTGTTCCTCATTTGCCTGAAGGAGGAGAAGAAGTTAAAATTGGAGAACAAACGTATGTGCAGTTTGGAGAAACTTATTATCAACCTATTCAGGTGGATGGCAAGAATATGTATGAAATCGTAGAAGTCAAAGAAGAAAAATAAATTTCATTTATGTTTTGTTTTATGTAATGCCTTCAGTATTTGATACTGTGGGCATTACTTTTTTATAGCTCTTGTGAGAGTTTTGGGAATTTTAAGAATTTGGAACCCTTGGTTTCTAAATCCAATCTTAATCCAGCCGTTAACACATTAAAATCACTAACTCCAAATTCATCTGTGGCATTAGAAATTCGATATTCTAAGTAAACAAATCCAAATCGAAAAGGTTTGTATTCCCCTCCCAGAATGATATAATTATGTTTTAAGTCTGATTGAAATTTAACATTTGAAATTTTGGGTTGATACGTATTAAAACCGGCTATTAATGAATAGCGTGGTTGTTTAAATTTGGTAAAAAGTTCCAGACCAATAGCATCATAAATGCCAATAATCAATTCATTTTCAATTACAGTATCTGCATAATCACCATTTTCTTGATAGGCATAAACAAATCCAAGATTCCAATGGGAATTCTCAAAGGAAGCCCCAAGACTCCAATAAAGAGGGTTGCCATCGAGTCCTAGGGTATTTTCTCTAATACTTCGTGAAAGGTGTTTTTTATTAATGGCAGAACCTATTTTTAATCCATCTAATAGCTCGTATTGCAAACTTATTCCATATCCATCTACTAAATAGTTGTTAGAGGTGCTGTCAAATTGCCCTTGAAGACCCAAAAACCAGTTGTGCCAATGCAATCGATAGGTAACGGATTGGTTAGCCCTTCCTGTTCCTGAACCACCCCCATCTGAATTGCCTACATAAGTGGCGCTTCCTTGTCCACCAAACACATTAAATTTATCGGTAAATTGAGTAATGTCGTAATATACACTCCATTGCTTTCCCATCTGGATTGTTCCATATTTTTTAAAATCAATACCCACGTAACCCAGTCTAGTGGAAAATACCTGACGGTTTTGGGAATTTTGAATAGCCAAAAAACCACTATTGGTATTTCCATCAGTATTAAACTGAACAGGACCCTTAAATAAATTCATCGCTAATTCAGCACCAACAAAAAAACGAAGCCCTTTTTTATTTGTGACGCCAATTTGAAAACCAATTCTAGAGACATTTTCTTGAAGTTCCAACTCATCGTCGTAGTATGCCATATGGGCTCTAAAGCTTCCGTAGGGGTGAAAATCGAGAAGCACAGAATCTTTAGGTTGCTCTTGGGCATTACTAGCAAGACAAAAAAATGAAGCTATAATTAAAAGTCCTATGGTTAAGGTGTTTAGGATCATAATTAAGGTTTTATTCCACGTGATGATTCATTTTATTAGAACGATTTAGATAAACCTACACCCAGTGTAAGGGTGTTGTAAGCATCAATTCTGAAATCATCTCCAAAAGTTACTTCAAACTCCAGTCCATTATGGATTTCTAATGTGTATGCAACCTCGGCCCTTATTAAAAATAAATTGTCCCCTTTGGCAAATTCACCTCCAGTGCCCAGTAAAAAAGCAAAATGCTCTCCCGGTTTATAGACGCCCATTAAAGCCGGTGCTATAGGTCGTTCTCTTTCTAAAAGTGACTCTTCCTCTGAGCTTAAATATTTCTCAACTTGAAAGGTTTCATTAATGAGGTCTGTATGTAAACCAATAGCCCAATGCTTATTGAACCAAAAGTTGTAATAAAGGGAAAAACCGGGGAGTGCCCGCCATTGTTTTTTATCGCCACTATAAGTGTTTGGAGTATGGACATGGGAAATCAACAAACCTATTTGATGTCTTTCAAATGATTCATTTTCTAACTCCATTTCGCCCTCTTGAGCGAAACTACAAACTGTAAAAAACAGTATTAAAAAACTAGAATAAAGTGATTTTTTCATAGGATGATAGAGTACCTGTTAAAAGGACATGGAATTAAATTATATTTTTATAAAGAATTGATATTTAATTGTTTATTTTTAGTAGTAAGTTACATGATATTTACTAAACATTAAAGTTCCTTGTGTTATTTTTATTTTCTTCCACGTTGCTTGTAAGATTGAGGTTGTCTAATAAAAAATTGAAGTTGGAAGATCAAACCTTAAATTCTTATCTATGAAAATTTCATTTCGTCGCTTGGTCATTTTTTCAATGTCCTTTGCTTTTTTTTCTAAACTTAATGCTCAAGACACCCATTATGCTTCTCAACAATTTGGAACAAGAACCGCTTTACTTTCAGGAGCCATTTTAGGGGGGATAGATGACAATTCTATGGTGTTTTATAATCCTGGAGGATTGGGCCTGTTAGAAAATACTTCCTTGTCAGTAAATGCAAATGCTTATCGTATTGAGAATATAAAAATCTTTAATGCCCTTGGTGATAGAGCTGATTTTAAAAGCAGCAATTTAGGAACAGTACCATTATTGGCAGGAGGAATGATAAAATTGAAGGATCCTAAATGGAAATTAGGATATGGTTTTATGGCTCCTACAGATTTTAGTTTTAAAGGGATAGCTCGTGTTGATGGGGATTATGATGTTATAGAAGAAGCTGAGAGTCCGGGACTGGAAGAGTTAGTAGGTGAGAGTAGCTTAACTTCCAAGTTAAGTGAAGTTTTATTTGCCTTTGGAGCAGGTAGGGTCATCAGTGAAAATTTTTCTGTGGGAGCAAGCGCTTTATTTACGGTGCGTTCTCAAACCTATAATAGAAACTATTCGGCCTATATTTTCTTAAATGATGTAGAAGAATCTCTCGTGGGGGGGAATCTTTCTCAAAATGTGGATTATTATAACATAAGGATGGCTTTAAAATTAGGAGCTATTTATAAAATGGAATCTTGGAGCTTTGGAGCAACCTTTACTACGCCTTCCCTAAATATTGGAGGTCAGGGAACAGTGGCTTCTAATATTGCAGCTAGGAATGTTAAATTTAATGGTGTTGATAGGCAAAGCGGTGTGGCAACAGACAGGCAGGCAGAATTAAAAACGAAGTTTAAGTCGCCACTTCAAATAGGGGTAGGCGTTAATTACGATCAAGGAAAATCTTTTTTAGGGTTATCGGTTAATTATTATTCGGGATTGGATTCTTATGAAATCATGGATGTTGTAGCTAGGACATTTGTTCGTCCGGCAGATTTAGCTCCTGAGTTGAGTAGTGATCAATTTTTGAGTGTGAGGGGTGGAGCGCGTTCTGTTGTAAATGTGGCCTTGGGTTATGAATATCGGTTAAAGGATCATTTATCGTTATTGGCCAGTGTTCGTAATGATATGTCATATTACGATAAGGATAAGACGGGAACAGATAACGGTGGTATTAAAACAACAGTAAGCTCTTGGGACTTATTACATTTTACTGCTGGGGCTATTTTTAAAAGAGAGAATAGTAGCTTGAGCCTTGGTTTACTTTATAGTACTGGAACTAAGGATGATTATGAACAAAAAGGAAATTTAAATAATCCTACGGAAGGAAGTCTTCTTAAAGGAGCTACTGCCATTACCGAGGCTAAATACAGCTCTATTGGTTTATTACTAGGTTATACTTATTTTTTCAAAAAGTTCTAAGTAAAAAAACCATCTTTGATAAAAGATGGTTGCTTATTAAGAGTTTACGTAACTTGATTTATTCCTGATCTAATTTTTTAGTCATATGAAAGCCAATGAAGAGACCTACTCCTGCCATTGTAAAAATGGTAGCTGGGTAAATGGCATCAGAAGCTAATGATGAATAAGTGTCTAATAAGGACGCTAGAAAAATACCTATACCAATACCCATAAGTAGTAGGGCTAAATTTAGAATAACAACCTTCCAAATGGGAGCTGTTCGTTTTTTTCCTTGGATAAATATACTAGCATCGGCTCCTTTTTCTATAAGAGCCATACGCTCTTTATTTCTGGTAGAATAAAAAAGATAAAATACTCCAAAAACGGCCGCTATTAAAAGAGGCATGATGATAAATTCTGATCCCATACTGTTTGTTTTTAATTGATTAATTTTAATTGTTTATAGCCTATGACGATATAACTTTTCTTGTGGTTACAGTTTTTTCAAAAAATATTTTTATTTCATTTGTAACCGTTTGAGTAGTGGTGTCGTCCAAAGAAAACATGACACCAACCAGCGACGAAATAATCATCAATCAAATTAATGCCGGTGACAGTAAGCAATTTGCTATACTGGTAGATCGCTATAAGGATTTGGTTTTTACTTTAGCTTTAAGAATGATGAAACATCGTGAAGAAGCTGAAGAGGTGTCTCAAGATACGTTCATTAAAGTATATAAGTCTTTGTCAAATTTTAAAGGAGACTCTAAATTATCAACTTGGATTTATAGGATAGCTTATCATGCTTGTTTAGATAGATTGAAAAAGAACAAAAGACATTATTTAGATGTATCTATGGATGGAGACAGGCCTATACAGGTGGAAGTAATGGAAAATGCATTTAATCAGTTGGTGGAACAGGAACAAAAGCAGAAAATACAATTTTGTTTAGAACAGTTGACTAGTGAGGATGCGTTTTTGATTACATTATATTATTTTGAAGATTTGAGTATGGACGAAATTTCAAAGATTGTTTCGCTCGAATCAAATCATGTCAAGGTTAAGTTATTTCGAATTAGGAAAAAGCTGGCGTCAATTCTAAAGAGCCAACTGGAACCAGAAATTATTGAAAGTTATGGAAGAGCGAGAAAATAAAGAATTGGATGCATTTGTTAAAAGAATCATGTCATCAACAGAGTTGGACAGTCCCTCTAATGATTTTTTATCACATGTTATGGATAATCTTCCTAATAAGAGGGAGAAAGAGTTAATTCAGTACAAACCTTTAATTTCAAAGCCTGTTTGGTTTGTAATAGGTGGTTTGTTTCTGGCGTTTATGGGATATTTGGTTTCTAAAACAACCCTGGTTAATAGTTCATGGTTTAGTCAAATAGACTTTGATCAATTCTTTAATCTTCCAGCAATTTCTTTTTCTACAAACTGGCCTCAAGTAGTCATGTACGCCTTATTGGTTCTAGGTTTGATGTTGTTGGTTCAAGTAAGTTGGATGAAACATTTTTATAACAAACGACTTGGTTTTTAATAAAGAACTCAAAAGCACACCTCTTTTAAATTTGTGTGAATAAAAGGTGAAAGAAACACCTGTTTTTTTATCAACATAGTTTAGTTGAATTCCCAGCCGAAAGTTGTTTGAAAAATATAATCACTCGTAGAAGCTCCAGCTACTGGTTTGCTATCATAGTTATAGGTCAGACCCAATTTTATAAAAAAGTCTAGAGGGAGATCATATTTGAGGTCTAGTGTGTAATCACATCTTATACGACTACCTTCCGTTAAGCTAGGATAGACTGCCAAACTGGTATTCAAACTAAAATCTTTAACATCAAACATGTTGAAAACTACTGCACCATAGGCTTCCATTGAATTTTGAACACTTTGATTGGCTTCTGGAATAAACTGTTCGTTGTTCCAAGCTAAACCTACACCAGCACCTAAATAAAGTTTATTATTTCTTATAAAATATTGTCCCAAACCACTTCTGATAGTGGTACGTAATTTTAACAATTGTTCATCATTAGATAACCAAGCAGAGGTTAATTCATAATACCTATTTTTATTCATGAAATACTTGTAGGTAACATTGGCATCTGTACGATGTGTTTCGCTCACATTGTCTTGATTGCTTCTCACCGAATTGTAGCTTCCTGTAAGTAACCATCTAAAAGTGGTGTAACTAATGGTACTCCTAACAGTAAATTGTGACAGATTATTACTTTTAGTGTAGTTGAAACCTACAGAAAGAGATGCGGTCAATCTGGATTTAAAACTACTTTTTACAGCTTTCAGAAATACAATATCGGAAATGTCGGCTTCAAATTCCTCACCGTCTCCTTTAATTAAAACTTTACCAAAATGATCATCTATTGTATGAATGGTGCCACTAATTCTTCTACCATCCGAAAGGGTAATTAAATAAGATTGCGAACTAAGAATTTCTCCAACCTCAACCCATGTAATAGTAAAATCATCTTCACTATAATCGGTTTCGACAGTCAGGACGCCCTTTTCCATTTGTTTTATTTCTCCAACCAATTTGTCCTTGTTTTTAAGAACAATGGTATCATTTTGTCCCATTAATTGAAGATTACAAAGCATAAATAATAGAAAGTAAAGAAACGGAGATTGAATTAGATGTCTTTTCATAATATTGCTGGTCAGGTAATTGCGAGTACTAAAGATAAAAAATTAATAGGGAGTTTTGTCAATTTTTTCCTTCCAATTTTCAAAGATTTTTATGCCATTTTCTTGCAATATTTGTTGAAATGGTATCAATCTTTCAGTTGTCTTTTTATCTATTTCCTCATAAATAAAATGGTCATCAAAGCCAATTTCACGAGCATCATCTTTATTGCATGCGTAAAAAACTTTTTTGGGACGTGCCCAATAAATGGCACCTAAACACATGGGGCAGGGTTCACATGAGGTATAAATAACACAATCTTCAAGTTGAAAATCGTTTAAATGTTGACATGCATTCCTTATGGCTGTTACTTCTGCATGGGCTGTAGGGTCATTGGAGGATGTAACACAGTTATGTGCCTCGGCTATGATGTTTCCATTTTTCACAATCACACAACCAAATGGGCCTCCTGCATTTTTATCCATGCCCTCCTTAGCTAAGTCAATAGCTCTTTGCATAAATTCTTTGTCTTGAATGGTCATCAGGCTTTATTCAATTTTTTTGGCATTCTGAATGACGCCATTTTGGTGTAAATCAAGACTGGTAATTTTACCTTGAGAGTCTTTTTTAAATATGATTTTCGCTTCAACTACTTTTAGAAAAAAGGTGTCTTTACTTTCAGGGAAAACCTCAAATTGCGGCTGTCCTGTAGCTTGGGTGAAAAGTTTGTTTCCATTTTTGGTAAAGGTAAGTATGAATCCAGGCATCAATTCATATTTACCAACATAGGGCTCTATTTCTTTTTCGGTCAAGGTGATAGTTTTTCTTTCCGCAGGAGGAAGTTTGTTTGTGAAGATGCCTATTTGGGTATTGGATGGTGATTTGAATGTAACCTTTTTGACACCGTCTTCCTCAAAAAAATCATACGTATAAATAACATCTTCAAATAGATATTGATTCTCTGATAATGGAAAAATAGGAAGCTTGGTGCTTCCTTCTCTTTGACTGTATAGTTTGCCTTCGTCTAAAGTGATATGTCTTACAATATCATTTTCAAATTGATAAGCACCTAACCATTTATTTAATTGGGTCTCATTTAAAATAATAGCGTCGTCCACATTAGGAAACGGTTTTCCAATCGCGATGGCTGCAATTTTATTGGCTAAACCAGTTACATTTTTACAGGAACAATTACTTAAAGCAGAAACAAATATGTCTTCTTTTGGAAAATAAATTCCCATGGTTGTATAACCAAAAATACCCCCTCCATGTGTAATGGCTTGGGAACCTTGAATAGTCATTTCACTTAAGCCATACCCATAATCAATATGCTCACCATTGTTAAGGGTAGAACCGTGAATGGCCAATTCATAGGAGGCCTTGGTGATCAGTTTGTAAGAGTTAAGGGCATTCTGCCATTTCAATAGGTCTGAGGTGGTAGACATCAAAGAACCGGCTGCATAAGGAATGGTCATGCTAATATAATTTGAGTTGGCAAACCCTTGTTCCACTTGTTGGTATCCAGAGGCCCTATTCATTATTATTTCTAAGTTGGAGCCATAATAGGAACTAGACATGCCCAATGGTTTAAAAATATGGTTGTCAATAAAATCTTCATAGGTTTCACCGCTTGCTTTTTCAATGATATAACCTAAAAGGATATATCCAGAATTATTGTATCTAAACTTTTCTCCCGGCTCAAAATCCATGGGTTCGTTTTTAAAGGTGTCGATCAATTCCTGCGGCGTAAAGTCGGTTCGTGCTTCTTGAATAAAACTGGGCATATCTGTATAGCTTTTGATGCCCGAGGTATGATTAAGAAGATGGTGAATCGTGATTGACTTTCCATGTGTTGGGTAATCTGGAAGGAACTTTGTAATGTCATCTTCAAGCTTCAGCTTTCCTTGTTCTTTTAACATAAGAACAGCAATTGCAGTAAACTGTTTGGTAATAGAGCCAATTTCAAATACATTGTCAGGTTTCATAGGAACGTTCAATTCGATACTGGCCATTCCAAATGCTTCTTTATAAATGGGTTTCCCATTTTTGGCTACTAAAATAGATACCCCTGGTCCTCCTTCGGGATATTCTTTACTAGCTAAGTGGCTTATGTCATCTTCAATGGATTGGGCGAAAAGACTGGCATTTAAAATTGTTGACAGAAAAAGGAACAGTAGAAATGGTTGAGGGATTTTTGAAATGGTCATGAGAAAATTGTTTAATTAAAAATACAAAAATTAGGGACAATTTACTTCAAGTGGTTTAAAAATAGAGGGTTGTGGTTTTGGGATTCCATTCTCATTTATTTTAAACGCTACCCTTTCATTAATTAAACAGGTTCAGGACTTTTTTATTTGTTACCAACCCGCACTGTGTGTGTGGCCACAATGTCATCGCCAACTTTTAAATGGACATCATAAGTGCCCTTATGTTTAAAAGTATATTTAAAGGAAATCTTTTCGCCTTCATATTTTATATCATAAATAGAAAAGGGTCGTTGTTCAACACCTACAAAATGTACCAGGGAGATGGAATCTTCAAATTTAGGATTTAGAGGATGTAAGCTAAACGTAACTTCCTGACCCTTCTTGGTTGAAATATGGAATTCCCTTGGATAAACTGGGACTATTTGGTTTTTAAAGGTTTCTCCATAAACGATAGGGGCGGGAGTAAATGGATTTTTAGCCAGATCATTATTGAGTAACCATTGGTTGTCCAACGGGCGATGGCTAAGGGAAAAAAGCACAGGATCTGCTAAAAAGTAACCTTCATTAAAATCTTTAATGAATACATCCCTTATAAAATATCCACTGGACCAAGTAGCGTCACATAAATACCACTTATTATTTAGTTTCACTGCATTCCAAGAATGATTTGCGATATCAAGTTCTTCAATATTGGCCTCGGCTGTTCGTGCATATCCATTAATAATCTGACATTCAATATTCGCTAAAAAGCATAACTCCTTTATTAAATAAGCATAACCCGTGCACATGGTTTTTTTATTTTTGAGAAGCTGTTTAAACGCCTTTTTTTTGAAGGAGTCATTCCAGTCTAAATATGAAATACTATCATTTTTAAATTTTTTCCGTTTCCTACTAACCTTAGAATCCTGAGCAGCATCCCCTCGAATATTATAACAAACCCACGTATAAATAGCTCTGAATTTTTCAACATCAGTGGTGAGATTGGAAGTTAAGCGCTGAGCAAGTAATGGTAAATTGTCAAGGCTCCTGCCGTGATTTAATTTGGCCATGTAATCGGCCTTTGAAAAATCTACCGTTTTGAAATCTAAAATTTGCCCAAAGCTTAACTTCCAAATGAAGAACAAGCCTATCAAAAAGGAATACTTCATTATTTACTTGGATTTATAAACTTCTTTTACAGCAACTTTTCCCATTAAGATATAGGAATCGGAATTCATGTTGACTTTTAGTTCTAATTGAGGTGAAGATTCATCTTCTATAACTACCTTTTGGGATTCCATGCCTATAAAGCTAAACAAAAGCACATCGCCTTTTTTTAATTTTTTAGGAAACTCAAAATACCCATCAAAATTTGAGGTTGTTCCAATATTCGTTTCCTGTAAAAGAATGTTTACACCAGGTAATGGTATTGAATCTTCTGTAACCATACCTGAAACTTTTACAGGACTATTTGCAACTTGGTTTTGAATGTTGGTGCTATTGTTCATGGGGTCTGTTTGTTTGATTACATCTTGGGCTTGTAAATTGTGTAGAGAGAAAAAGGAAATACAAGCCAATCCAATGCCTTTAAAGAAATTAATCTTAGTCTTGCTTACCGGAATTGTAAAAGCGGCTAATTGTGATTGCTTAAATCTACCACAGGTATTATTATTCTCTTTTGAACTGAAGTAAAGAGAGATTTCTTTATGGTCCATAGTCGTAAAATCGACTACTTCGTGCTTGCAGGATTGACAAAATTTACCATTAGGGGTTTTGCTAAATGAATTGAAATCCTCTTGGCAAGGTGTTTTGATGTTTAAGTTAATTTGATTTTTCATGATTTAGAAATTTAAAGTTTCTCAAACCTATTCAAGAATTACCCATGATAAAATCCATACTTAGCAAAAGCTCCCTTTGGTTGAGTTAAGGGTGCTATTTAATGAGGCTGTCGCCAATAAAAAAGCCACTTCGTTGGGAAGTGGCTTTTATTTTTCATTTATGTAAAGACCATTTACTTGATCATTTCATAACTTCTTTTAATGAAGTTAGTCAATTCTTCACCCTTAAGTAAACCTTGGGACAAGCGCGCTAAATCCAAACTTTGGTTGATTAAACGTTCTTGTTTCTTACGGGTTTTGGTGCTAATGATTTCTCCAACTAATTCTGAATTTGTGTTGACAATTAGGTTGTACATGTCTGGCATGTTACCCATTCCAAACATACCACCACCAGTCATTTGCATTTCTTTCATTCGACGCATAAATTCTGGTTGGGTAATCATAAATGGTGCAGCATCGCTATCCATGTTCTCCAATTTCACGGTAAACTTCTCCGCCGGAATCACCTCTTTTAATAACTCATCCAATTCCTTTTGTTGGTCTTCTGTTAATTTAGAGATTTTATTTTCATCCTTTTTGATCAAATTGTCAACGTGATCGGCATCCACACGAGTAAAGGTGATATTTTCCTTAGATCCTTCCAATTTCTGCATTAAGTGAGAAACAATAGGTGAGTCAAGGAACAATACTTCATAGCCTTTGGCTTGAGCTGCTTCAATATAACTGTGTTGGGCATCTTTATCAGAGGCATAAAGGATGACTAATTTATCGTCCTTGTCAGTTTGTTTGGCCTTAATGGCGTTATACAATTCTTCATATGTATAATATTTGCCATCAACTGTTGGATAAAGTGCAAATGCTTCAGCTTTTTCAAAGAATTTTTCTTCAGAAAGCATTCCATATTCAATAACAATTTTGATGTCATTCCATTTCTTTTCAAAATCTTCACGATTGTTATTGAAAAGAGATTTTAATTTATCGGCTACTTTTCTGGTGATGTAAGAAGAAATTTTCTTAACCGCCCCATCAGCTTGTAAATAAGAACGCGAAACATTCAAAGGAATGTCTGGAGAGTCAATAACCCCTCGCAACATGGTTAAAAATTCAGGAACAATTCCTTCTACATTATCGGTAACAAACACTTGGTTTTGGTACAATTGAATGCGATCCTTTTGAACGTTTAGGTCATTGGTCATTTTAGGGAAATAAAGGATTCCCGTTAAATTGAAAGGATAATCTACGTTCAAATGAATATGGAACAAAGGCTCCTCAAATTGCATTGGGTAAAGCTCACGATAGAAGTTTTTATAGTCTTCATCTTCTAAATCGGTTGGCTGTTTGGTCCAAGCCGGAGTTGGGTTGTTGATGATATCATCAACCTCTTGGGTTGGAGCTGGCTCATTTTCTTTAGCATCCTCTGGTTTTGGTAGGGTTTCCGTTTTTGTTCCAAACTTAATTGGAATAGGCATAAACTTGTTGTATTTCACCAACAACTCCCTAATTCTTGAATCTTCTAAAAATTCTTTGTCTTCATCATTGATGTGAAGAATGATCTCAGTACCTCTTTCGGTTTTATCATGCGGTTCAAGGGTAAATTCTGGAGACCCATCACAAGTCCAGTGTACAGCTTCCTCATTTTCTAAATAAGATTTAGTAATGATTTCAACTTTACTGGCCACCATAAATGCTGAGTAAAAACCTAATCCGAAGTGCCCTATGATGCCACTATCTTTGGCAGAGTCTTTATACTTGTTTAAAAACTCTTCGGCACCCGAAAAAGCAACCTCGTTTATATATTTTTCTACCTCTTCAGCCGTCATACCAATACCTTGGTCAATGATGTGAAGCGTTTTTTGATCTTTATCTACTTTTATTTCAATAAGAGGATTGCCATATTCAACCTTGGCTTCTCCTATACCTGTAAGATGCTTTAGTTTTAAAGTCGCATCCGTTGCGTTACTGATTAGCTCACGCAAAAAGATTTCGTGATCACTGTACAGGAATTTCTTAATTAATGGAAAGATATTTTCAACCGAAACATTAATATTTCCTTTTGCCATAGTATCTAAAATTTAATTTCTGTTTTTTAATAATTTTCGAAATGTAGTAGTCAAAAAAAATACCAACCGAAAAAAGATGACAAAGTGACATTTTGTATATGTTATGCATGCATAACGATAGCTTTTGTTTTATTGATAAAATAGGGGTGAATTAATTAAATTGCACAAGCAAATATGTTCTAAATTTTATGTACAATTCAAAAATTAGTGGGTTAGGTTATTATGTGCCAGACCACGTAGTCAGTAATGATGATTTGACCCAATTGATGGATACCAGTGATGAATGGATTCAAGAAAGAACTGGAATTCAAGAACGTCGTTGGGTGAAACCCGGTTCAGGGGAAACAACTTCTTCTATGGGCGTTAAAGCAGCTAAAATTGCGATTGAACGCGCTGGTATAGATAAAAATGACATTGATTTTATTGTCTTTGCGACCTTAAGCCCTGATTACTACTTTCCAGGTCCAGGTGTTACTGTTCAAAAGGAATTGGGTATCAAAACGGTGGGAGCACTTGATGTGAGAAATCAATGTTCTGGATTTGTTTATGGACTATCTGTGGCAGACCAATTTATTAAAACCGGGATGTATAAACATGTTTTGGTTATCGGTAGCGAACTTCATTCTCATGGTTTGGATAAAACCACACGAGGACGAGGCGTTTCGGTGATATTTGGAGATGGGGCTGGAGCAGCCGTTTTATCGAGAACGGAGGATACAAAAAAAGGAATATTATCCACCCACTTGCATTCTGAAGGGGAACATGCTGAAGAATTAAGTCTTATCGCTCCCGGAATGGGGAAAAGATGGGTGACCGATATATTGGCTGATAACAGTGAGCAGGATGAAAGCTACTATCCGTATATGAATGGACAGTTTGTTTTTAAAAATGCAGTGGTTCGCTTTAGTGAAGTGATCATGGAAGGATTGAATAAAAATGAATTGACGCCTCAGGATATTGACATGTTGATTCCGCATCAAGCCAATTTGAGAATTGCACAATTCATTCAAAAGAAGTTTAAATTGTCTGACGATCAGGTTTACAATAACATTCAAAAATATGGAAATACCACTGCAGCTTCCATTCCAATTGCCTTGACAGAGGCATGGGAAAAAGGGAAGATTAAGGAAGGAGATACGGTTGTGTTGGCAGCCTTTGGAAGTGGTTTCACTTGGGGAAGTGCCATTATAAAATGGTAAATTTCAAAATAAAATTAAAATAAATAGAAAAACCCGGGGCATTTTAAAATTACCTCGGGTTTTTCACTATTAACCAACTTAACTAACACTAAATTTATAAAACGAAACTGTTTTATTAGAATGTTCTATAAATCCTTAATTACTTAAAACTTATCACTCATTTATATAGACGGTAAAACCTTGAAATTATTTCAAACATTAACACATTTAACTAGGTTTTAACAAACCTTATACAAATCGAAAACCCAAAGCAGTGACACTTTGGGTTTTCTTATTTAATAGCCTGACATTAACACTAACCATCAACTATTATGTATTGGCTATTAAATATCTTACATAAATCCACCTTCACCAGATTTAACGTTATTGTCACGTTGCTTTCTGCTTAAGGCTCTATATTTTCCACCACCAAATCTATAGGCTAAACTGACATTCCAGGTATTACTTTCCCAGTTGAACTCACCAGTAGATGGATAGGGCGTGTCCCCGTCAAACCTAAACTGCATGGTGTTGAATATGTCATTGTAATTAAAGCTAAAGGTAGCACGTTGATCTTGTAAAAACGAATACCTTAACCCACTATTAACAAAATACATGGGTTTTCTGTTAAGCTGGATGCCTTCTTCACGTCCACGATACATGGCAAACAACGATAAGGCAAGTTGTTTGGTGACTTTAAAATTATTGAAAACTCTAAAATTCCATACCACATTGTCTGCAGTAACTGTTTGGGTAGAAATATCATCAATGGTTGCATTATCTACCGTTGTTGAAAGGATTTCGGTTACTCCTTTTTGTTTTCTGGAGTACAAATCAAAACTGGCATTAAAGCTCCACCATTTGGTTGGTCTGTAATTACTGGATAGTTCTAGACCATAAGCCGAGGTGTTGCTAAAGTTATCATAAGACAGGATGACTTTTTCCAAATCTAATCGGTCAATAAAAACTGCACGGTTGATTTCGTCTTCAATAATTCTGTAAAAAACACCTGCGGTCAAAGATCCATTTTTAAGCTTTCGGGTGTAGTTACTTTCTATGGAGTTCGTAAACTGTGGTTGTAATTCTGTATTCCCATAAGATGAAATTAAAGGCGTACTCCATTCCCTAATGGGATTGACTTGTTGTAAGCCAGGTCTATCTACACGTCTACTAAAGCTTAACTGATAAGTATTTTTATCGCTAGGATTATAAGTTAAAAAGGCGGAAGGATACACTTGGATGTAATCATTCTCAAAAGGGATTACTTCTGTGCCTGATTCTGTATAGCGTAATGCCTCGGCATCAACCGTGACACTTTCAAAACGAGCACCAACTTGATAGGTCCATTTTTCGTAGTTCTTTCCAAAGGTAGCATAGGCCGAATAGATGTTTCTGCCATAATCAAAATCGGTACTTGGAGTTGGGGCTATATTGCCTTCAGAATTAAAAGTAAACCCAGAGGAGTCATAATAAATTTCACTATTAAACAAACGCACTTCACCTCCCAATTCCAATTTGGTGTTGTCATTTAATGGATTGACATAATCTACGTTAATAGTTGTTTGGTCTCTATTGGTATCCACATGATCCGTATAATCCGTAGTTGGAATATTGGTGAAATCAAAGTTGGCCGTTTGGTTTTGATCAAAAACATTGTAGTCAACTTCGATGTCCAGTTGCTCACCTTCCTTTTTAAATTCCCTTTTATAGGCTAGGTTATATTGTGAGGTATTATTATCTGTTTCGTCATTGGAATCTTGGATTTCTGTAGGGGCATTGTCATAATAGATAGTTGTAACTCCATTGCCTTTGCCGTCATAAAGGTTTTGATTGGTAAAAAACGAAAGCGTGTTTTTATCGTTCATGTAAAAATCCAAACCAACTTTATATAAATGGGATTTATTATTGTTAAGGAAGTTTACATTCTGTTCTGACTCGTTAAATGCTCTATAAATAGTCCCGTAATTGGTGTTGCTTCCAATATTGTTTCCATAATTACCATATAAATTAAATTTCCCATTTCGGTAATTCATATCGATGGAGCTGTTGAATCGCGCATTGATTTCTTTGGTCAATCCAAAATTCAAATTTCCATTAAATCCAAGTTTGGTGTTTTTATGAAGGATGATATTGATGATCCCACTCATTCCCTCTGGATTGTATTTAGCCGAAGGGTTCGTAATCAATTCAATGCTTTTAATGGATGTGGAAGGGATTTGTTTCAAAAGTTGGGCCACGGGCACATTAGAAAGTTTTCCATCTACCATCACCCTTACATTTTCATTCCCTCTTAAACTAATGTTTCCAGTTTGTTGATCCACACTCACCGATGGGATGTTGTTCATGATATCAGAAGCCGATACCCCAGAAGTAGTTAAATCTTTTCCCACATTGATCACTTTTCTGTCTACTTTTTGTTCGATTGTAGAAGTTTCGGCCACGATAGTCACTTCATTGAGACTCGTTGCTTCTTCCTCTAGGAGAATATTACCTAGCTCAATGTTTTTATTGTTTTTATCAATGGTAATGTTCCTTGAAACGGTTTTATATCCTATATACTGTACACTTACTACCAAATCGCCATCAGGAACGGATGTGATTTTAAAGTCGCCATTGTCATCTGTGATGCCTCCGGTTATGGTTATACCTGATTTGTTTTTTACTACAATGGTTACATAGGGAAGGGGTTGTTGGAGTTTGGAGTCTAATACTTTTCCGGTAATGAGTCCTTGTTTATCCAATAAGTTTACTGAAGTTTGGCTATAGGTAAATGTAAAACACATGAACAAGCCAAGAAATAAAATAAATGATTTCATTCTTTGATGATCGATTTTTTGATTGATTGTTTAAAGTATAGACGTCTGTTGTGGATGGATGTTACTATCTTTAAAAATCCTTAACAACACTTTAACATATGAGCAAAAAAACTTTAGTGATGGGGGCATCGACAAAACCTAACAGATATTCCAATTATGCTTTGGAACGTCTAATAGATAGTGGATATGATGTGATGGCTTTTGGTAAAAGAGAAGGGCAAGTGTCTGGGATATCTATCGACACAGAGCTAGTTCCTTATGAAGATGTCCATACAATAACATTATATCTTGGTCCTAAAAATCAAACGGCATACTATGATTATATTGTTTCCTTAAATCCGAAGCGGGTTATTTTCAATCCAGGAACCGAAAATCCAGAGCTATATCAAATATTAAGAGAGGCAAAGATTCCTTTTGAGGCGTCTTGTACTTTAGTGCTCCTTTCTACGAATCAGTACTAAGCCCAAAAACATCAACAGCCCGTTGATGATCAAAATTTCAAACCCTATTTGGTAACCATTAAACATGACGGTGGAATATTGGTTGATAAAATAGGAAAGAATCGGGGCTACTATGGCTATGATCCATACCCAGTGATCTTTAATTTGTTGCTTGGTGAAAATACCAAAAGCGAATAACCCTAATAGTGGCCCATAGGTATAACCAGCGGCTTTAAAAAGTTCCCAGATAACAGATACATCTTTAAAAATGAGGTCGTAAATAAGAATGACCAGTACTAAAACAAGACTCATGCACACATGAACAATCTTTCTGATATCCTTTTGTTTGGATTGTGGTTTTTTATCCAATTCTATAATATCAATACAAAAGGAGGTTGTCAAGGAAGTTAAAGCAGAGTCGGCACTGGAGTATGCCGAGGCAATCAAACCAAGAATAAAAAAGGCGGAAATGGCCAGTCCGATATCTGGTAACATAGCAATGGTAGGGAATAAATCATCTTTGTTGACATCAAAGCCATTTTGTCTGGCATATTGGGTCAATAATAGTCCCAAGGTTAAAAAAAGAAGGTTCACAAAAATCAAGATCACACTAAATGATATCATGTTCTTTTGTGCTTCTTTTAGATTTTTACAGGTCAAATTTTTCTGCATCATGTCCTGATCCAAACCAGTCATGGTAATGGTGATAAACATTCCAGATAAAAAGCTTTTTACAAAATATTGTGCATCGTTAATGTCATCAAAGAAAAACATTTTGCTCATAGGGCTAGCAACCACCGTTTGGTAAATATCTCCAATGCCATTTAGGTTCATTTTACTAGCCACAAAAATGATGGTAACAACAACTGAGACCAGCATGAATAGGGTCTGTAGGGTATCGGTGAAAATAATGGTCTTTATTCCTCCTCTAAAAGTATAAAGCCAAATAAGACCTATGGTAATCAATACGGTTACCACAAAAGGAATGTTGAACTGATCAAAAATCAATAGTTGCATGACATTGGCTACCAAAAAGAGCCTGAAAGCAGCTCCTACAATCCTAGAAACCAAAAAAGCAATGGCACCTGTTTTATAAGAAACGTTTCCAAAACGGTCCCTTAAATAGGTGTAAATGGAAGTCAGATTGAGTTTGTAATAAATGGGTAAGAGTACATAAGCTATGGCTATGTAACCAAACAAATAGCCAAAAACTACTTGCATGTAACCAAATTGTTTGTCTTCTACGGCACCAGGGACCGAAATAAAGGTGACTCCAGAAAGGGAAGCTCCAATCATACCAAAAGCAACCAAATACCAAGGGGCTGATTTGTTGGCTTTAAAAAAGGCTTCGTTGGTGTCTTCTTTTCCTGTAAAATAGGAAATGGCGATTAAAACAATAAAATAACCTAATATAAGACTGGCAATAACAATGGGCGACATGAAGCTAAGAATTCCTGGTTACAAATTACAAATGTATAAGTATTTCTTTAATGTAAAGTTGTAACTTCGCACTTATGGAATTTTCATCAAAATTGTTGGCTAAAGCTGTTGACGAAATGTCACAATTACCGGGCATAGGGAAGCGAACAGCACTTAGGTTGGTCTTGCATTTATTGAGACAGCCAGAGGGGCAAACAATACAATTGGCAGATGCCCTAAAGTTGCTGAGACAGCAAATTAAACTATGTAAAAGTTGCAATAACATCAGTGATACGGAATTGTGCGATATATGTTCCAATCCCCGCAGAAATCCAGAGATTATTTGTGTGGTGGAAGATATACGCGACGTCATGGCCATTGAGAATACCAGCTCCTTTAAAGGGCTTTATCACGTATTGGGAGGTAAAATTTCTCCTATGGATGGTATTGGCCCCAATGATCTTAATATTCAACCTTTGGTAGATAAGGTAAAGCAGGGTGAGGTGAAAGAGCTTATTTTTGCTTTGGGATCTACTATGGAAGGCGATACCACAAATTTCTACATCTATAAGCAAATTCAGGACTACGAAGTTCAAACAACTACAATAGCTAGAGGAATTTCAGTAGGGAATGAATTGGAATACACAGATGAAATTACTTTGGGAAGAAGTATCATAAACCGTATTCCTTTTGAGGTGTCTATAAAATCGTAACACCACATTTTTGAAACTTTCAGTTGTCATATTAAACTATAATGTTCGCTATTTTTTAGAATTATGTCTAAAAAGTGTGGAGTACGCTATTAGGCATATGGATGCCGAAATTATTGTGGTGGACAATCAGTCTTCAGATGAGAGTTGCGAGATGGTTAAAAAACTATTTCCTAATGTAAAGCTTATTGAAAATAAAGAAAATGTAGGGTTTTCAAAAGGGAATAACATTGGAGTAGAGCGGGCTCAGGGAGAGTTTATCTGTATTCTTAATCCAGATACGGTTATTGCAGAAGATACTTTTGAGAAGCTATTATCCTTTTCTGATTCTAAAGAAAATCTCGGTATTGTAGGCTGCAGATTAATAGATGGGAAAGGTAAATTTCTGCCAGAAAGCAAAAGAAATACTCCGAAACCTTTTGTTGCTTTGAAAAAAATGATTGGAAAATCCAATGCCTATTACGCCAATCAATTGGAGGAAACCCAGCAAGGAATGGTGCCTATTTTGGTGGGGGCATTTATGTTTTTAAAGCGTGAGGTGTATCAAGATATAGGCGGATTTGATGAAGATTATTTTATGTATGGAGAAGATGTGGATATTTCTTATAAGGCGATAAAGAAAGGGTATCAAAACTTTTATTTTGGAGATACTACTGTCATTCATTTTAAGGGAGAAAGTACTTTGAAGAATGTACATTATGCCAAAAGGTTCTATGGAGCAATGCAGATTTTTTATCAAAAGCATTTTAAAAAGAACCCGTTGTTTAACGCCGTTGTTTGGTTGGGCATCAAATTGGCCTTTTTAATGAGGCGAGAACCCAAAGAAGAGAAGAAACAAGTGGAGCGTTATGTACTGTTTTCTGATAAAATTCCTTCAGACTTAAGGCAGAAATTGAATAAACCGGTCAAGTTGTTGGGAGATGTAGGGAATTTGCAGGAAGAGGATGAAGTAGTGTTTGATACAGACTTTTTGACATTTAAGGAAATTATAGGATTTCTTTTGGAGTGGCGGGAAAGTAAAAGTCTTACCTTTAAGTTTTTAATGCAAAAATCACACTACTTAGTAGGTAGTAATAGCTCCAAAAATCGAGGCGAATTAATCTATTTAAAAAATAATGATTAGCAAAATTTCAGTGAATTGGATATTTTTTCAGTAATTTTGCAGTCGAAAAATAAAAAAACATCATTTTATTGAGGATATGGCAAAATTCGAATTAAAGCTCCCTAAAATGGGTGAAAGTGTTGCAGAAGCAACCATCACATCTTGGTTAAAAGAAGTTGGTGATACCATTGAAGCCGATGAGGCAGTATTGGAAATTGCAACTGATAAAGTAGATAGTGAAGTCCCTAGTGAGGTGGATGGAGTTTTGGTGGAAAAATTATTTGAAACCGATGAGGTTGTCCAAGTAGGGCAGACTATCGCCATTA
The DNA here is from genome assembly GCF_011764015.1 of Mangrovimonas sp. CR14. NCBI lineage: Bacteria > Pseudomonadati > Bacteroidota > Flavobacteriia > Flavobacteriales > Flavobacteriaceae > Mangrovimonas > Mangrovimonas sp. CR14. The sequence goes on from NZ_JAAFZY010000004.1 coordinate 247,500, forward strand.
TTGAAACCGAAGGGGAAGCAAGTGCACCAAAAAAGGAAGAGACCCAAGTTGAAGCCGAGGAAGGTGTTGATGCTGATGTAGTGTCTGAAATTAATCAAACCGTTGAGGTGGCAAAAGATACGGCAGCACCAGTAATTTCATCTGGAGATCGTTTTTACTCACCTTTGGTGAAAAATATAGCTCAAAAAGAAAATATTTCGCAAGAGGAACTGGATGCCTTACCAGGAACAGGAAAAGACGGTCGCGTTACCAAAAATGATATTTTAGGTTATTTGGAAAATAGAACTGATGCTACGCCAGTAAAACAGCAAGCTGTTTCTGCTTCTCAAAAATCAGAACCTGTTAAGGAAACTCCTAAACCAGCTCCAATTCCTTCAGGAGATGATGAAATTATTGAAATGACAAGAATGGGGAAACTCATTTCACATCATATGGTTCAGTCGGTGCAAACCTCTGCCCATGTTCAAAGTTTTATTGAAGCCGACGTAACCAAAATTTGGAACTGGCGTAAAAAGGTTAAAGACAGTTTTGCTAAGCGTGAAGGCGAAAACTTGACGTTTACACCAATCTTTATGGAAGCTATTGCAAAGGCTCTTAGAGATTTCCCAATGATGAACATTTCTGTTCAAGATGATAAAATAATTAAAAAGAAACATATCAACCTAGGGATGGCGGCAGCTTTACCTGATGGCAACTTAATTGTTCCAGTGATCAAGGATGCTGACCAATTGAACTTGGTAGGAATGACTAAAAAAGTCAATGACTTGGCTAATAGATCTCGATTGAATCAATTAAAGCCAGACGAAATTCAAGGGGGAACTTATACAGTTACTAATGTAGGAACCTTTGGTAGTGTCATGGGAACGCCCATTATCAATCAACCTCAAGTAGGGATATTGGCTTTGGGAGCTATTAGAAAAGTGCCAGCTGTGGTAGAAACACCAGAAGGTGATTTTATTGGTATTAGATACCGCATGTTCTTATCACACTCTTATGATCACCGAGTGGTGAATGGAGCTCTGGGAGGACAATTTGTTCAAGCCGTAAAAAATTATTTGGAAGCTTGGGATCCTAATCGAGAGATTTAAATTTAGAATATATAGGGCCTTAATGTTGATTAAGGCCTTTTTATTTATTTATCTTTACCAAAAATTGTAGCATGTCTCTTAAATTAAACAAACCTATTTGCTTTTTTGATTTAGAAACAACAGGAATCAATATTTCAAAAGACCGAATTGTTGAGATTTCCATTCTAAAAGTCCATCCAAACGGCAAGGAGGATATTTATACACAGTTGGTCAATCCAACCATTCCTATTCCTGCAGAAACAACTAAAGTACATGGTATTTCAGATGCTGATGTAGCAGATAAGCCTACCTTTAAAGAAATTGCCAAGGAGGTGAGTCAAATGATTAAAGATGCCGATTTGGGAGGTTTTAATTCCAATAGGTTTGATATTCCATTGTTGGCCGAAGAGATGCTTAGGGCTGAAGTAGATTTTGATATGAAAAACAGATTGGCCGTGGATGTTCAGGCTATATTTCATAAAATGGAACAACGCACACTTAGTGCAGCCTATAAATTCTATTGTGATAAAAACTTAGAGGATGCCCACAGTGCCGAGGCAGATACCAAAGCAACTTATGAGGTTTTAAAAGCTCAAGTAGAGCGTTATGAAGCCTTGGAAAATGACATGAAGTTTTTGGCCGAGTTTAGCTCCAGAAAACAATATGCCGATTTTGCTGGTTTTATTGCCTTTAACAAAAAAGGAGAGGAGTGCTTTTCCTTTGGGAAACATAAGGGTAAAAGAGTCGAGGACGTACTTACAGAAGAACCAGGCTATTTTGGTTGGTTGTTAAATGCCGATTTTCCGTTGTATACCAAAAAAGTGCTGACAGCTATTAAATTGAGAAACTTTAATAATAAATTGAGTTAGAATGAAGCTCATTTGTATTGGTAGAAATTACACCGATCATATTGCAGAGTTGGCAAATGAAAGACCCACAGATCCGGTCATCTTTATGAAGCCAGATACATCTATTTTGCCTGCTAAACACCCCTTTTTTATTCCTGATTTTTCTGATGACGTACATCATGAAGTTGAAATTCTTGTAAAAATCAGTAAAGTAGGAAAACATATCGATAAAAAATTTGCTCATAAATATTATGACCAAATAGGTTTGGGAATTGATTTTACGGCTAGAGATTTGCAGGCACAATTAAAATCCAAAGGATTGCCGTGGGAAAAGGCTAAGGGGTTTGATGGCGCTGCCGTTATAGGAGACTGGTTGCCAAAAGAGCAATTTGAAAACTTGAATGATGTCTCGTTTTCATTAACCAAAAACGGAAATAAGGTGCAAGAGGGCAATACGAGTCTTATGCTCTGGAAAATTGATGAGATAATAGAATATGTGTCCAAATATTTCACTTTAAAAATTGGAGATATTATCTTTACAGGAACACCTGCCGGTGTGAGTAAAGTAGAAGCGAATGATGAATTAATAGGTTACATTGGTAATCAACCTATGTTTACCGTAACTGTAAAATAACTATGGAAGCGCATTATAAATTATATAGAGTAAGGGAAATGGCCGATGGCGATGAGGATTTTGTTGCTGCATTGGCTGCAGCTTTTTTGGAGGAAGTTCCAGAAGATGCTGAACGATTGAAAAAAGCAGTAGCAGAAAAAGATTATTATACGGCTTATCAGGCTGCCCATAAAATGAAACCAACCGTAGATTTGTTTGAATTGGGTGTTTTGTCAAACTTGATTGAAGTTCAGGATTGGGGAAAGTTTGAAAAAACGGGTTTGGATATATCGGATGAGTTGGACATTGTTTTGACTGCCGTTGACCAAGCTGTTGAGGAAATCAAGTCCGATTTTGGATTGTAACCCATGCAAGCAGAAATTATTACCATTGGCGATGAGATTTTAATCGGCCAAATCGTTGATACCAATTCCGCATTTATTAGTAAAGCCCTTAATCAGATAGGGGTTTCGGTATATCAAATCACCTCTGTTCAAGATGATCGGGAACATATTCTAAAGGCTTTAGCTGAAGCTGAGGAGAATGCCGATATTATTTTGATTACTGGTGGACTGGGACCCACCAAAGACGATATTACCAAAAAAACTATTGCAGAGTATTTTGATGATACCTTAATTAGGGATGAAGCTGTTCTTGAAAACATTCGTCGCATCTGGGATACCTATATAAAAAAACCGCTGATTCAGGTTAATATCGATCAAGCTCTTGTGCCTTCAAAAGCAACCGCTTTAATGAATGTAAACGGGAGTGCTCCCGGTATGTGGTTGGAAAGGAATGGGAAAGTATTTGTTTCCATGCCTGGAGTGCCATTTGAGATGAAGGCTTTAATGACTGATGAGGTTTTGCCAAGACTCCGAAGGAAATTTAAGTTTCCATATATAGAACATCAAACAGTTCTAACCCATGGTATAGGGGAGAGTGCTTTAGCAGAACGAATTGAAACATGGGAAGACCATTTACCTAAGTTTGTCAAGTTGGCCTATTTGCCAAATTTGGGAAGGGTTCGATTACGTCTTTCCGCCAAGGGAATGGATAAAGCCGTAATCCAAAATGAGATCAAGCAACAAATCGATTTGTTGATGCCCCAAATAGAAGATGTGTTTGTAGGATTTGAGAACGATGGAAGTATTGAGGAACTAATAGGTAGCGCTTTAGAGGCAAACCATCAAACCATTGCAACTGCCGAAAGCTGTACAGGTGGAAAAATTGCTGAAATGTTTACAGCACACCCAGGAGCTTCCCACTATTTTAAGGGAAGTGTGGTGACTTACGCGACGGAAACCAAGGTGAAGGTTTTGGGTCTTTCGGAAGAATTGATTGAAAAATATTCGGTAGTGAGTGCCGAGGTAGCTCAAGCAATGGCAGCAAGAGCTCGACTACTTTTTAATTCGGATTACGCTATAGCAACAACAGGTAATGCAGGTCCAGATAAAGGAGACTCAGAAGCAGAAGTGGGGACGGTATTTATTGCTATTGCCTCTAAACAAGGGGTTTTGACGCATGAATTTCATTTTGGGAGCCATCGGGAACGGGTTATAAATAAGGCTGCAAATAAAGCTTTGGAATTATTACATAAAGAAATTTTAAAAAAGTAATAATATTAGTTTGTTGATATAGATAAGTTTTACTAAATTTGCACCCTGTTTTGAAATAAGAACAATTTAAAGTCAGAAAAAGATGTCTAGAGTTTGTGAACTTACTGGTAAGAAAGCAATGGTTGGGAACAATGTTTCTCACGCGATGAATAAAACAAAACGTAAATTTGATGCAAATTTGATCAAAAAACGTTTTTATATTCCTGAAGAAGATAAGTGGGTAACCTTAAAGGTTTCTACAGCCGCTTTGAAAACGATCAACAGAATTGGTATTTCTGCCGCTATCAAACAAGCGAAAGCTAAAGGATATTTAAAATAATAGATAACGCGAAAAAACACCTACAATGGCAAAGAAAGGGAATAGAATACAGGTTATATTAGAGTGTACAGAGCATAAAGAGTCTGGAATGCCAGGTACTTCTCGTTACATTACTACTAAGAACAAAAAGAATACGCCAGATAGAATGGAGATTAAGAAATTTAATCCAATTCTTAAGCGTATGACAATTCATAAAGAAATTAAATAATTAGGATTTTTTACATTTTGTAAAAATTTCAAAGAACATTTGAATCATGGCAAAGAAATCAGTAGCATCATTACAAACAGGATCTAAGAGATTAACTAAAGCTATCAAAATGGTTAAATCTCCTAAGAGTGGGGCATATACATTTGTAGAATCAATTATGACTCCTGAAGAAGTTAACGATTGGTTAAGCAAACAAAACTAAACCAAGCAGTAAGTTTTTTAAGATATACAAGCAGCTTTCAATATTTTGAAAGCTGCTTTTGTTTTATATTTGCTCTTCAACTAATGACAAATTTTCACTTTTGAAAATTAGGCAAGCATTTTGACTTGCTTATTGCCAATAATCAACAGACCATGAGTTTTTTTAAAAAAATATTTTCTTCAGAAAAAAAGGAAACTTTAGATAAGGGCCTTGAAAAGTCCAAAACTTCATTTTTAAATAAATTAAGCAAAGCTGTAGCCGGAAAGTCCAAAGTAGATGATGATGTTTTGGATAATCTTGAAGAAGTATTGGTAACAAGTGACGTGGGTGTAAATACGACGCTTAAGGTCATTGAACGTATTGAAGAACGAGTATCTAAAGATAAATATCTTGGTACCGATGAGCTTAATCAAATCCTTAGAGAAGAAATTGCGGCCTTGTTGAGTGAAACCAACTATGGAGAAGCCACCGAATTTGTTGTTCCTGAAAATAAGAAACCTTATGTTATGATGGTGGTAGGTGTCAATGGTGTTGGAAAAACCACAACCATTGGTAAATTGGCTTACCAATTTAAGAAGAAAGGATTGAAGGTTGTCTTAGGTGCCGCAGATACGTTTAGGGCAGCCGCTATTGATCAACTTCAGGTATGGGCAGATAGGGTAGATGTACCAATTGTAAAGCAAGCCATGGGAAGTGATCCGGCATCGGTTGCTTTTGATACCTTACAAAGCGCGGTCAACCAAAATGCTGATGTCGTTATAATAGATACGGCAGGTCGTTTGCACAACAAAGTGAATTTGATGAACGAGCTCACCAAAGTGAAGCGCGTGATGCAAAAAGTGGTGGGTGATGCACCTCATGATGTTCTACTTGTTTTGGATGGTTCTACAGGTCAAAATGCCTTTGAACAGGCCAAACAATTCACCGCAGCAACAGAGGTTACCTCATTAGCTGTCACCAAGTTGGATGGAACTGCTAAAGGTGGTGTGGTGATAGGAATTTCTGATCAATTTAAAATCCCAGTTAAATATATTGGTGTGGGTGAAGGAATTGAAGATCTTCAAGTTTTCAATAAGTTTGAATTTGTAGATTCATTTTTCAAGTAAAGAATTTTGTATCTTTAAAGGAATAGTTGCTTATGTCATCTCATTCCATATATCATAACTTCATTATTAAAGCTCCCCAAAAAGAGGTGTTTGACGCTGTGTCACAACCACAACATTTGGATAATTGGTGGCCTCTAAAAAGTTCTGGCGAACCAAAACTGGGGACAACCTACAATTTGAATTTTACTGATGCGTATGATTGGTATGGTGAAGTAGTGGTTTGTGAACCAAATAATTCTTTCCATATTAAAATGACCAAGAGTGACAAGGATTGGGATCCTACTACTTTTGGATTTGATTTACAAGAACACGACCAAGGAACCTATGTCAGGTTTAGTCATGTCAATTGGCCCGAGATGAATGATCACCTAAAATTTTCTTCGTTTTGTTGGGGCATGTTACTCAACGGACTTAAAGACTATCTTGAAAAAGGCACCGTAATTCCTTTTGAAAATAGAAACTAACTACTGAATCACCGCATTTATCTTTTCCCATAAGTCATTGTCAAAATTAGATAAGGCAAAATTACTGTCATCGGCAGATTCTCCCATTCTTATAATGACCAATTGCTCACTGGGAACAACATATATCTTTTGGTCATTTTTCCCTAGACCAGCATACATATCGGCTGGTGCATTAGGAATAAGCTCTCCTGGAAATTCTAATTGCGATTGAGGCAGATGAAAACTAGACTTACCATTTAACCACCATAAATACCCGTAAGCTAAATTAATGTCTTGTGAGGTGTTGGTCGCTTGTTGTAAATAGGATTCTGAAACGATTTGTTCATCCTCCCATTTTCCATTGGCATAAATCATTAGTCCAAACCTAGCCATACTTCGAGTATTGCTGAAATAGACATTTAAATTGTCTAGATCAATCCAACTTCCCGTCATGCCAATTTTATTTTTCAATTGATTTTCAAAATAGGTGTCCCAATTTTGGTTTGTGGCAGCTGCAACCACATCTTGAATTTTCACATAAACATTGTGGTAGGCCCATCGGCTACCAGCGTCTGCCAGGTATTGCAAGTTTTCTGAAGAGACGTCATCACCCAAACTGTCATCTAGACCCGAGGTCATGGTAAGTAGGTGCTTGTTGGTTATTAAATTTTCTTTTTCCAAAGGGGCACTAGTCCAACCAGTTCCCAAGTAATTGGAAACAGGTGTTTCAATATTTAAAAAACCTTGATCTTGTGCGATGCCGGCAACCGTTGCAGATAGGGTTTTACCGGCACTTGCCCAATACCAAGGTGTTGCTGCTTGGTGACCATTCATGTAAGCTTCCAGCACTATTTTACCATGGTGGAGCATGATAAAGCTTTTGGTGTTTTTTTCTTCTAAAAAATCTAACAAGGGTTGAATTTGACTGTCATCATATCCCAATGAAGTTGGAGGTATAGATTCCCATTCTTCAGAATTCAAAGGAGGGAAATAAAGATCTTGAGTATCGGGAAGATTGTTTTCTGGGTCTGTATTGGGCGCGTCGTCAGACGATTGACAACCAAATACATACAGAGATAAGATTAAAGATAGGTAGATAAGGCGCTTCATAACAATGTTTTACATTTAGATGTATAAAAATATAAAAGGTTTAATTAAGGTTGTATCTTTGCATCCTTAAAATTTATTATGAGAACCAAGTCACTTAAAAAGAATAAAATCAATGTGGTAACCTTAGGCTGTAGTAAAAATGTTTACGACAGTGAGGTTTTGATGGGACAATTAAAGGCAAGTGGGAAGGAAGTTGTTCATGAGGAAGAGGGAAATGTCGTCGTTATAAATACCTGTGGTTTTATTAATAATGCCAAGGAAGAGAGCGTCAACACCATTTTGGAGTTTATGCAGAAAAAGGAAGCAGGTGAGGTGGATAAGGTTTTTGTGACCGGTTGTTTAAGTGAACGCTATAAGCCAGACTTACAAAAGGAAATTCCAAATGTGGACCAATATTTTGGTACCACCGAACTTCCTCAATTATTAAAGGCACTTGGAGCAGATTACAAACATGAGTTGATTGGGGAGCGCTTGACAACCACTCCAAAAAACTATGCCTATTTGAAAATTGCCGAGGGTTGTGACCGTCCGTGTAGTTTCTGTGCGATTCCGCTTATGAGAGGAAAGCACAAAAGCACACCTATTGAAGATTTGGTCATTGAAGCAGAAAAATTGGCAGCAAGTGGCGTTAAGGAGTTGATACTGATTGCACAGGATTTAACATATTATGGCCTGGATCTTTATAAAAAGCGCAATTTAGCTGAGTTATTGGAAGCTTTGGTAAAAGTGGAAGGAATTGAATGGATTCGCTTGCATTATGCCTTCCCTACGGGATTTCCAATGGATGTATTGGAAGTCATGAACCGTGAGGAGAAAGTGTGTAATTATATTGATATTCCTCTACAACATATTTCTGATCACATCTTAAAAAGTATGAGACGTGGTACCACCAAAGAGAAGACTACCAAACTGCTTCAAGAATTTAGAAAGGCAGTTATAGGAATGACCATAAGAACGACTTTAATTGTTGGATACCCGGGGGAAACTGAAGAGGATTTTCAAGAATTGAAACAATGGGTTCAAGATATGCGTTTTGAGCGTTTGGGTTGTTTTACCTATTCTCATGAGGAAAACACACATGCTTTTAATTTAGAAGATGATGTGCCAGAAGAAGTTAAGCAAGATCGCGCCAATGAGATTATGGAGATTCAATCACAAATTTCTTGGGAATTGAATCAGGAAAAAATTGGTCAAGAATTTAAGGTGGTAATAGACAGAAAAGAGGGGAATTATTTTGTAGGAAGAACCGAATTTGATTCGCCAGATGTCGATAACGAAGTGTTAATCGATGCTTCAACAACTTATTTGAAAACAGGAGAATTTACCAAGGTGAAAATTACGGATGCCGCTGATTTTGATTTGTATGCAGAGGTAGTGGCTTAAATTCTAATGATATTATATGAAAGAAGTCCATCCTCAGGATGGACTTCTTTATTTTAAACCAATTCGTTTACTAGTTCTGAATTTTTTTAATGTCCACCCTCAGTAGGCTCCACATTAATTCCTAATTTTTTAATCAAGGTTCCTACACTCAAGCCTTGTACAACGATTGAAAATACCACCACGGCATAGGTAATCACTAAAAACAAATCACGGTGCATATCTTGAGAAAGCGACAAAGCCAAGGCGATGGATATTCCTCCCCGTAATCCGCCCCAAGTCATCACCAAATTGGTGTTAGGAACAAAATCAAGTTTTTTCTTTAAAGCATTTACCGGAATCAATAGAGATAGAAACCTTGAAGCCAACACTATAGGAATCATTAATATGCCCGCAAGAACGTAGTTTTTTTCAACAGATAGAATTAAGATTTCCAATCCTATTAATACGAATAAGATATTGTTTAAAAGAACGTCAATAAGCTCCCAAAACTTATCCACATAGGTTTCGGTGATTTCAGACATGGTATGTTTTCTAACGGTGTCATTACCTACAATTAAGCCAGCTGTGACCATAGCCAAAGGGGCAGATACATGTAATTGTTGTGCGATAACCGTACCCAACATCACTGCAGCTAACGTTATAATCACTTCTATATCATAATTATCAATAGACTTCATGAGTCGGTAACTTATAAACCCTAAAACACCACCTAATAAAATACCACCAAATACTTCTTCAACAAATAGGAGCAACACTTCGCCAACTTCAATATCGGTTCCTCCAGAAGCAATTTTGAAAATGGTTAGAAATACAACAACACCCACACCATCATTGAACAGCGATTCACCTACGATTTTGGTTTCCAATTTTTTTGGAGCACCTGCTTGTTTTAATATACCCAAAACAGCAATGGGATCGGTGGGGGAAATTAGGGCGCCAAAAAGTAAGCAGTATATAAATGGGATATTAAAATCCAATAATGCCAGTAAGCCATAGGTCAAACCACCTATCAAAAATGTGGAAGTAACAACGCCTAACGTAGAGAATAATAATATCGGCCAGCGTTGTACTTTTAGTTGTTCGAAATTGGTATGTAAAGCTCCGGCAAACAACAGAAAGCTCAACATGACGTCCATTAGAACTGTTTCAAAATCAATTTGTTTCACAAAATTTGTTTCCGCATCTAGTATGGTATCATCAAAATAGCCTACCAAAAAGGCAAAAAAGGTAAAGATGATGGTCACAAGCATGAGACCAATGGTATTGGGTAATTTAATAAATCGAGTATTGATATAACCGAATACGGCTGACAGGGAAACCAGAATGGCCGCGATGATATAGATATTCATAAAAGTGATAAGTTACTCTCTAAAAATAAGGGATAAATTTTTGGAATAGTAAATATTTTTAGAAAAAGGTTTTTCAATAGCTGGTAAAAAATCGAAATCTAATTGAGAAATAAAGTTGTAGTAGGGTTACTCAAATTTAGTAATGACTTTATTTTTTTTGGTGAGTAGCATATTAATTCTACTTAGATCTCTCCAGTGCTGTAATAATACCTTGTCCCCAAAATTCATTGTTCTTATAGGAGCGTTGCTTCCCACAGTACAGGTCATTAGCTTTTTTGGGGAATTGTTGGAGTCGTCTAGGTAATAAAAGGACTGTTCATCTATAAATAATAAAGCAAAGTTTTGATTGGGAAATAAATGATAGTAGTAATCCTTAATTTCATAAACTGGTGTCCGCTTCTCATAATTTTTATACTCAAAAAAGAAAGTATTGTTACTCCAATATATTTCCATTCCATAATGCTTTCTTAAGATAATAGGAATTCTTTCTGAGATAATATCTTTAATACTTTTTGAGCTTTCAGCATTAAAGATTACCTCAATTAATTTTTCGTTTGTGGCTATTACAACCAGTGGTTCTAGAAGAACTTTATCCTCATAAACATTATAACCCATAGTTGTTTTTATGATTTGTTTGCTAAGGTTCTGGTGGTTAAGAATACTGTATTCCACTAGATGTAAAATTTTGACTATGTCAACACTATCTGCATAAATCCTAACAGAAAGTCCTTGGTGATTAGAAGGAATAGGATCCTCTAAATTAAGGCCATATGCCAGTTTATAGTTAGAATTATTGGGTTCCAATAAATATAAATTATCCTTGAAATTATCAGTGTAATCATGAATGTATTCAATAAGTAAGGTGTCCTGATATTGCAACCTCGAAGCTAATTTTTCAGACAATTGACCTATTATTTGAATTTTATCTATTTCAGAATAGTTAAAACCAGTTTTCATATAAATTTTGATATTGCCATAGTTTTTGGCAATAACTTTATCTTTATGAGCGCAAAGATTTGTTGATATTAAAAGAAAAATGAAAATTATTTTAAATTGCATAGGCATTTACTGAAATGCTAGACTTTATTTCTTCTTTCTCCTATCCATCATCAAACCAAATGAAATGCCTATGGCAATTCCAATGGCTAGTCCAACACTTGTTTGATCAAAGAGAGAGCCAATAAGGGTGCCTAATCCAACGCCTAGAGCGACACCTAGCCCCATATATTTGTTTTTCATGTGATGTTAATTTCTCATAATAATAAGAAATTACACCCATACAACCTAATTTGAATATCTACTGAACAAACTTTATACCCACCGTAATGATGTTAGAATTAAAGGATGTGTTTCTGTCGTAATGATAGTATTTTAAGTCGATGCTTTTTAAACCAAACTTCCAAATATGTGCCTTGGTGAAAATATCGGTGTATGAGACTCCAAAACCGTATTGGTTGGCCGAATATTTGGAAAGGTCATAATCTGAGGTATAATAGTTTTGAGTGGATAAATGGGTTTCGTATGGTGCAAAATAATCAGCGGCGGTTTGATTGTAATAGCGATATGAAGGGTAAAGCGTAAATTTATCTGATATCTTAACTGGCACTTCCAAACTGGCGGTATGTGAACTGATTCCCCAATCATCAGAATAATAGCGGTAATAGGTACGCAGTACCAGGAATTCATTGATGAAGTAGTGCAAACGGCCACCAACGGCTATTTTGAATCGCGAATCCGGTAATTGTTCGATATCGTCGGCTAATTGAAAATTCTCAATATAGGAATTGGCTACATCGGCAAAGTAAACCCTTTGGAAAGGCGTTCCTAATTGGCCTTGTTGTTTTACCACATCCAAAGCGATGGATCCTTGCATATTTTTTGACAATATCTGTGAAAAGTTCAATCCACCGGAATAGGAGTTTCGTCCCTTGCTATCTATTTCATGTAAAGAGGGGGCATAATCTGGATTACCTGTAATGATGCGACCCTGATAAAATTCATCATTCAAACCTGGTCCGTTATCAGCAAATGGCCTTAATTCATAAGGGTATAGGATTTTCCAAGTATCTAGATAGACACTAGCATGTAAACTCAGTTCGGTATTTTTCTCGTTAAATAATTTGGTGATGCTTCCACCAAATCCCAAAGAGAAATAATCAAATTCTGAGGCTACCGATACTTTTCCTGAATAAATGGTATTTCTATCATCTGAAGAATGACTGTAACCAATATTTCCGTTAACCCAAATGTCGCCAGAGGATGCTCCAGAACTTGCGGTGAAGGGATCTGCCGGATCGTTACTGTCAAATGGATTGATATTACTTGACGAAGCAGAAGTATATGCTGAAATTCCGGCATCAATAGTCAGTACATCATCATCATTAAGTGGAATTGACACAATGATGGTTCCTGTTGCATCGGTAAGTTCTTCGGTTCCGATACCTCCTGAAACGGCGGCATTGTCTCCGTCTTGACTGTAGTAGCTGCTTAAGATATCCACTTCAGTACTTTCAAGAACCCTTTTTTTGTAAACTCTTGTAGAATCTGAAACGGGCGAGTTTTGTGCTTGTACAACTCTTCCAAATCCCAGACTGATTACAGAGGTAAATATGAGAGATTTAATTGTCATCTTTTTTTGAATTAAGGTTAATTACATCCGCAACCGCCTCCTGTTTTTCCTCCGTTGGCTCCAGAAGCGGCTTCCCTGTAGGAGTGGAAGGTGGTCACGTTACGATCTGCAGGTTTGTCCGAAAGGGCCATATCTGGATCGTTGATGTTGATTTTTTCATATTCCTTAACGGTCATGCAAGAAGTGACAGTTGAAAGAATAACAATAGCAAGACCTAATTTTTTCATAGCTACTAATTAATTTTAATGTTATTTGAGGTAAAAACATGGCCGTTTTCGTCCACGATAATACATTCAATTTGTGGTAATTGATTGATTCGATTTAATCCAACTTCTTTTCCCATAACAAAAATGGAAGTTGCTAAGGCATCAGCCAGTTCGGCTTTGGGTGCAAATACGGTAGCACTTATAATACCTGTGGCAGGGTACCCAGTTCTGGGGTCAATAATATGGGTATATCTGATACCATTGAAGGTGACATATTTTTCATAATTCCCAGAAGTTACGACAGCTCCATGCTCGATTGGCAATAGTCCAAACGCTTTATCTTTGTCCATGGGGTTGGTGATAGCCACTTGCCATGGCTCTCCATTGGGTTGTTTTCCCCAAGTATTCATATCGCCAGAGGCATTGATGATTCCAGACGCAACGCCTTTACTCATTAATAAATTTTTGGCTACATCTGCGGCATAGCCTTTTCCTATAGCGCCAAAGCCAATTTTCATCCCCTCTTGATCCAGGTAAACCGAAAGCTCCTTTTCATTCAAAACGATGTGCTGATAACCCACTTTTGAAACCGAATTTTTAATGGCTTCCGGGGAAGGCATCTCGGTCATGCTACCATCAAACTTCCAGATTTTATCCATGGAAGCATAGGTGATATCAAAGGCGCCATCAGTAATTTTTGATATCCCAATAGCCCGTTTGATCAAGTCAAATAACTCTTTGTCCACCTGAACAGGTTCTATCCCTGCCATGGCATTGATTTTGGATGTTTGGGATTTTGGGTCCCATGAGGAAATCAGTTTTTCAATCCGACTCATTTCATCAACAGCCAGATCTATATATTGGTCTGCCTCGTTTTGAGAGTTGGCCACTACAGTAATTTCAAAGCGGCTTCCCATCAATTTCAAAACCCTTTTGAAAGGTGTCTGGGCTTGCAGGGAGGTAGCCAATAAAATTACGAACCCGATGAGAACAAGTTTTCTCAATGATATGATTCTAAAAGTTTTATAAATTCTTTGGGTGTTGTTTTTTGGTAGCCCGTACTTCCTTTGACCAGACCTTTTTCATCTAATACTAAAACATAAGGGAAAAATCCATTGGGATTGTACCTTTCAGCCAATTCACCATTTTGTTTTTGCAATTCTGGAGAAAGGGTATTCTTTTTTTTCCGTGGAAAGTCTGCCTTGAGCATGACAAAATGATCTTTGGAATACGATTTAAATTCTTCGGTACTCCAAATTTCTTTATCTAATTTGATACAAGGAGCACACCAATCTGATCCTTGAAATACAAGAACAATTGGTTTATGTTCTTTAGCTGCTAAACTCTTTGCTTGGGTAAAATTGGTCATCCAGTTTTGACCGATTGTCATTTGGGTTGCTAAAAAGAAAAAGCAACCAATCCATATGTGTTTCATGAGGATGAAATTAATACATATCAAACGTAACTTGTGTAACATGTATTACATTAAAAATAAGTTTGTTGGTAATTTATAATCATATCAGATAAAAATAAGTATTAGAAGTATAATATGTAGGTTTATTTAGAACGGTATTTAATTAATAGCTTATTAACGTTTAGGTCTTTTCTACCTCTTTGAAATTCCGTAAATTAAAGGTGTTTTATGAGGTTTATATCGATATAAATTTTATTGATTGAAAATTAGATTTCATAAGAATTGATTATTATAATTTTAAGAAACATAAACTAAAACATATTAAATATGGGAAATCATATGCATTCAAATGGGCATGATCAAGGAAATGCCTGGGAAGTTAATGAGTCAAGTGCCAAATGCCCATTTTCTGGGGCAGCGCCTCAAAAAGCCGCTGGTGGAGGAACTCGAAACCGAGATTGGTGGCCTAACCAATTGCGAGTGAATATTCTACGTCAGTTTTCTGAACTGTCCAATCCAATGGATAAAGATTTTAATTATAAAGAAGCTTTTGAAAGTTTGGATTATGATGCATTAAAGAAAGATTTGAATGATTTGATGACCGATTCACAAGATTGGTGGCCTGCAGATTTTGGACATTATGGAGGACTTTTTATTAGAATGGCTTGGCACAGTGCCGGAACCTATAGAATTGGTGATGGTAGAGGTGGAGCAGGAGCTGGACAGCAACGTTATGCACCTCTGAACAGTTGGCCAGACAATGCTAATCTAGATAAAGCACGAAGATTGTTGTGGCCCATCAAACAAAAGTATGGTAATAAGATTTCTTGGGCAGATCTAATGATTTTAGCTGGGAATGTGGCGTTAGAGAGCATGGGCTTCAAAACCTTTGGATTTGGTGGCGGTCGTGAAGATGTGTGGGAACCAGAAGAAGATGTGTATTGGGGTTCTGAAAAGGAGTGGCTAGGTGATAAACGTTATTCTGGTGAGAGAGATTTGGAAGACCCATTAGCAGCTGTGGTTATGGGATTGATTTATGTAGATCCTGAAGGGCCTAATGGAAATGGTGATCCGCTTTCAGCAGCAATTGATATTAGGGAAACATTTAAAAGAATGGCCATGAATGATGAAGAAACCGTTGCTTTAATTGCAGGCGGACATTCCTTTGGGAAAACACATGGAATGGCTGATCCAAGTAAATATGTGGGAGCTGAACCAGAAGCCGCTGCTATAGAAGAAATGGGATTTGGATGGAAAAGTAGCTTTCAAACAGGAAGTGGAAAAGATGCTATTACCGGCGGACCAGAAGTGACCTGGACTCAAACGCCTACACAATGGAGTAATTTTTTCTTCAAGAATTTATTTGAAAATGAATGGGAGCTGACCAAAAGTCCAGCTGGTGCTAAACAATGGGTAGCTAAAAGTACAGAGGAAAGTATACCAGATGCTTTTGATCCAAATAAAAAGCACCGTCCAACCATGTTGACTACAGATTTGTCCTTAAGGTTTGACCCAGAATATGAAAAAATATCTAGAAGATTCTATGAAAACCCAGATGAGTTTGCCGATGCCTTTGCTAGAGCATGGTTTAAATTAACTCATAGAGATATGGGCCCTGTAGAACGATATTTAGGTCCAGAAGTGCCACAAGAAGAATTAATTTGGCAAGATCCCGTGCCTGAAGTTAATCACGATTTGATCACAAGTGATGATGCAGAATCACTTAAATCAAAAATTTTAGAAAGCGGTTTGTCCGTTTCGGAATTGGTTGGTTCTGCTTGGGCTTCTGCTTCAACATTTAGAGGTTCAGATAAACGTGGGGGGTCTAATGGCGCTAGAGTTCGACTGGCACCTCAGAAAGATTGGACAGTAAATAATCCGGCACAATTATCTAAAGTGTTGGGTGTTTTAGAAGGTGTTCAAAAAGAGTTTAACGATTCCCAAGTTGGTAATAAAAAGGTGTCACTGGCCGATTTGATTATTCTTGCTGGTAATGCAGGGGTGGAAAAAGCTGCTAAGAATGCAGGTAAAAATGTGTCAGTGCCATTTACCCCGGGTAGAATGGATGCGTCTCAAGAACAGACTGATGTTGAGGCTTTTGATTATCTAGAGCCATTTGCAGATGGATTTAGAAGTTACAGAGGGACCAAGTTTCCTGTTAGTTCAGAGGAATTGTTGATTGATAAAGCGCAACTTCTAACTTTAACAGCTCCTGAGCTTACTGCTTTGATGGGAGGATTAAAGGTCATTAATATTAATTATGACGGATCCAGCCATGGTGTATTAACAAATAGTCCAGGAACTTTAACCAATGACTATTTTGTGAATATCTTGGATATGGGTACCAAATGGAGCGCTATTTCTGAGGACAATGAGTTGTTTGAAGGAAAAGATAGAGCCACAGGAGAAAAGAAATGGACTGGAACCAGAGCTGATTTAATTTTTGGATCTAATTCTGAATTGCGGGCATTGACCGAAGTTTATGCCAGTGCAGATGCCAAAGACAAATTTGTAAATGATTTTGTAGAAGCATGGGCGAAAGTCACTGACTTAGGAAGGTATTAATTGAAAACTAGTTTAATAAAATAAAAAAGAGGCTGTCATGAATTTTGACGGCCTCTTTTCAGTTTTTGGTAAGTATTGAAATTAGTTTTTAGCCATTTTTTTACTGATTTTTTCAATGGCTGATTCTATAGACTTTTCAGGTTCGATAATATTGTACTCTCCCCAAAACTCGGGATCAGAAAATCCAGAGGCTTCTTCCATTAAAATCATGCTAGGTTTAAAGCTTTCGCCAGAAGACAATCTTTTAGAAGCATCTTCTTTCCAATCGGTAATGGCCATTTCACTATTAAGCGAATACCTACTATTAAATAATTTTCCTTTCCAATCGACCACAAACATGAGTTGCACATTACTATATCTGTAATGCCACTTTCCATTATGTGTTCTGTAGTCTACACGATAGGCGGCTTCCTTAGGATAAACGTCAACCCTTGCTGGCTTTTTCTTGACAAAGAGCTTACTCGCTTCTTTCTCATCTTCCACATTTAAATTATAGACGGCACTTACTAAGGCATAATTTTCAGTGTCTATAAAGAGCTTACCATAATAAAGAGGAGAATCGACCTCAGGTTTTTGCTTGAAGTTGACCACGAAAACATTTTGATCATTGATTTGAGTAGAATTATCAAAACTGAAATCATAGTATTTCATCGTGTCAAAATCAAAAATAAACTCGTTGTATTTAATCATATCAACATACAGGGTGCTAAAAGGGCCACCTTGAAGTTTAAGAGCCAAGGTGTCTAACCTCGAGTAATCTACATCTTTTCTGGACTTAATGACTTTTACTTTGTCCTTTTTATTGGAATTGTAGGGTTGTTTGTATATTTCTACAACGGCCTCTGATAGGGAGGCATTTTTGCGACGTTTTTTAATGGTTTCCCTATAAAAACCTGTCATAATATTTTGTTGGTTGATGTAGTTTTCACCTTTCTTTTTCAAAGTAGCCTCAACCAAAGCTAATGCTGTTTCTGGTCTGTTGATGACCACTTCACTTAGTTCTGAAACGGAAGGTTCTAAATAGATTTTAGAATTGTTTTTAAATTCAGTTAAGCTTAATTCTTTCTTGGTATAGCCCAAGAATGAAATTTCAATGATACCATTGCTTTGGTCCTTTGGAACTTTTAACATAAACTCACCTTCAGTATTGGTGATGGTGCTTATATTGGTTCCTTTCAAAGTGATATCTGCAAAAGTGAGCGGATCTTTAGTTTTGGCATCATAAACACTTCCTTTGTATTCGTCATAATTTTGTTGAATTAAGGTTGTGTTTTCAGTTGAAAAAGCAGAAACATTAAAATAACATGCCGAAAGTAAAAAGGCAGCTAGAAGGAGCAACGATTTGGGGAAATGTGAAGTTACGCGTAAAGTTTTCATGAGACTTCATAGATTATTAGTTTTGTCTACCTAATTTTCTTTTGATAAGATACGGAATTTTTCTGAATTTGATAATGTTTTTAGGTTTTCGTTTGCAATTCAATAATATAAAGATGTAATCCTGTCAAATAGATAAAGGTATTCTCTTAACTTATTTTTTAGAATTCTCAAATTGGAATAGCCGTATATTTACAGAAATTTTGAATTATTATATGCCAACCGACTGTATTTCCTTTAAAGAGAGCAATTATTTTTCTGATTTAATAAACGATTATCTAGACCAAAAGGAAGAATTAAAACACTTTTACAATCATTTCCCAAGTAAAGAGAATTTTTCAAAACAAATTGAAGAAAAGCAATTAAACTACCCAATTGAAAGCAGACGGATTTTACTTGAATCATTAAATAGGCAATATAAGGGTTTGAACATATCAGAACAGACCCAGCAAAATATAACTGCCTTAGGAAATGAAAATACTTTTACAATTACAACAGGGCATCAATTAAATTTATTCACAGGACCCTTATATTTTTTATATAAAATCATTTCAACGATTAATCTGTGTAAAGAATTAATAGAGACCTACCCAAATTATAATTTTGTTCCTATTTATTGGATGGCTTCAGAAGATCATGATTTTGAAGAAATCAATTACTTCAATTTTGATGGTAAAAAAATAAAGTGGGATAGAGCATCTAGTGGCGCTGTGGGTGAATTGCGTTTGGATGGTGTAGACCAAGTTTTTGAGGTATTCTCAAATCAATTGAACTCTAGTAAAAATGCAACGTATCTAAAAAAGCTGTTTCAAAATGCCTATTTGGAAAGCAGCAGTTTGGCAGATGCTACTAGATACTTGGCTAATGAGTTGTTTTCTGAATACGGTTTGGTGATTATCGATGCCAATAGTCATGAGTTAAAAAACTTGTTTGTTCCTTACATGAAAAAGGAGCTATTGGAGCAGTCCTCTTTTCAAGAAGTTTCAAAAACAAATGAATCCATCAATCAATTACCCAAAAATTATAAGATTCAGGTAAATCCACGTGAAATCAATTTATTCTATATTCATGGAGGAATACGCGAACGTATTGTAGAGCAGGAAGGTACTTATTCTGTTTTGGAAACCAATATGTCGTGGGATAAAGATGGTATTTTAAATGAACTTGAAAACTATCCTGAAAGATTTAGTCCTAATGTTATTTTAAGACCATTGTACCAAGAAGTAATCCTTCCTAATTTATGTTATATTGGAGGTGGTGGTGAACTAGCTTATTGGTTTCAGTTGAAGTCTAATTTTGATAAAAATCAAGTGGTATTTCCTGTTCTTTTACTTAGGAACTCTGTTTTAATCACCAACAAAAAGCAGCGCCTTAAGTTGGATAAACTTAATCTCAAGATTCAGGATTTATTTTTAAAACAGTCTGAATTAAAAACAAAATTAACCAAGCAGCTTTCCGAGGTTGATATCGACTTTTCTGAGCAAAAGCAGTTTCTTCAAAAGCAATTTGAAGAGCTTTATAAAGTAGCTCAGAAAACAGACCCTTCGTTTATTGGAGCGGTAGGAGCACAAGAACGAAAACAAATAAAAGGTCTGGAGCATTTGGAGAAAAGACTTTTAAAAGCCCAGAAAAGAAAATGGCATGATGTTTTGGATAGGGCTTCTAACCTGCAAAATGAACTTTTTCCTAGCCAAAGTCTTCAAGAACGTCAAGCCAATTTTTCAGAGTTTTATTTGGAGTATGGAGACCAATTAATCCAACAGTTAGTGTTAAATTTGCAACCTCTGTCAGGTGAGTTTTTAATACTAAACTTAGATTAAGCATGCACAAAATAGATTTTAATTTGGTAGCCATGACCTTAGACGTCATGAAATACGCTATTGATAGAATTACCGTCGCCGACCAACCCATAGGTCATCCCAAATCAGAAAAAGAACTAAAATCTTTAGTGGGTGAAACCATTACCGAAAAAGGGATTGGGGGAGAAAATGCCTTTAATCTATGGAAAGAACATTTATCTAAAGCCAATGTACCTGTCGATCATCCTAGGCATTTGGCCTTCGTTCCAGCATCGCCCTCGAGAGCAGCGGTTATGTTTGATTTGGTGACTTCGGCCTCTTGTATTCATGGAGCCTATTGGATGGAAGGAGCTGGTGGTATTTATTGTGAAAATGAAGCCATGAGGTGGATAGTTTCTTTAACAGGTTTGCCTGAAGGTGCCTTTGGAGTTTTTACCAGTGGTGGTACAGCTGCTAATTTATCGGCAATAGTAACAGCAAGAGAAAGTTGGAGGCAGAAGGAAGAATTTAAAGGCGAAAAAGGATTGATCATTACCTCTATAGGAGCGCATTCATCTATTAAAGCTATGGCCAAGGTTGCAGATGTTGATATCATGTTGGTTGATTCTGAAGAAAAGCTTTCAGGTAAGGAATTAACTGAAATGATTGATTCACTTTCGGAGGCTGAAAGGAGAAGGTTGTTTGCCGTAGTAGCAACGGGCGGAACAACCAATGCAGGAATTATTGATGAACTTGATGAAATCGCAGATGTCTGTGAGCGTGAAAATTTATGGTTTCATGTTGATGCTGCCTACGGAGGTGGAGCACTGGCGGCTGATTCCGTAAGACATTTGTTTAAAGGAATTGAGAAATCTGATAGTATTACTATTGACCCTCATAAATGGATGTTTTCTCCTTATGATTGTGGAGCTGTCATTTACAAGCAACCAGAACTGGCTAAATTAGCGCATCATCAAGAAGGATCCTATTTGGAAATATTTAATGATGAAGGTGCTATAGGTTTTAACCCTACAGAATATCAAATTCAGTTAACACGCCGTGTGAGAGGATTGCCTTTGTGGTTTTCTTTGGCAATGCATGGAACAAATACTTACAAAGAAGCTATTGAACGTGGATTGGAGCTAGCTCAAATAGCTGGGAAAATGATTGAAGAAATGGATCATGTGGAGCTGGTTAGGGAACCTAGCTTATCCTGTGTATTATTCAGAAGAAAAGACTGGGAGCCTCAAGATTATAGGGAATGGACCTATAAAAACCATAAATCTGGGTTTGCATTGGTGACACCAACTAAGTGGAAATCAAAAAGTGGATTTGAAACTGTTTCCCGTTTTTGTTTTATTAATCCTGATACAACCGAACAAGATATCCAGTTGATATTGGAGTCTATGATATAATTTTAAAAAGTAGCTGGCTATTTCAGCTATAAATTTTAATTTTGCGCATGCAACACAACAAGGTACTTATTTTAGATTTCGGGTCCCAATACACGCAGTTGATTGCCCGAAGAGTTAGAGAACTCAACATTTATTGTGAAATCCACCCGTTCAATAAAGTTCCAGAAGATATTGATGGTTATAAAGCTGTAATCCTTTCAGGAAGTCCTTCATCAGTAAGGTCAGAAGAAGCTCCACACCCAGATCTTTCAAACATTAGAGCAAAAAAACCTTTATTAGGAGTTTGTTATGGAGCACAATATCTAGCACACTTTTCTGGTGGAGAAGTAGCTCCTTCAAATACACGGGAGTATGGTAGAGCAAACTTGTCATTCATTAAAGAAGATGCATTTTTTGAAGGTGTATCAGAAGGAAGTCAGGTATGGATGAGCCATAGTGATACTATTAAACATTTGCCAACTAATGGCGTTCTTCTTGCCAGTACTCACGATGTGGAAAATGCTGCATATAAAATTGAAGGGGAAACAACGTATGCTATTCAATTCCATCCAGAGGTATATCACTCCATGGATGGTAAAAGAATCTTAGAAAACTTTTTAGTTCAAATAGCTGGTGTGAATCAAGACTGGACACCACAATCCTTTGTTGAAGAGACCGTAGAAGAGCTGAAGGAGAAATTAGGAGACGATAAAGTGGTCCTTGGTTTGTCTGGAGGTGTAGATTCTTCTGTGGCTGCTATGTTATTGAATAAGGCAATAGGTGAAAACCTATACTGTATCTTCGTTAATAACGGGTTGCTAAGGAAGAATGAGTTCCAAGATGTTTTGGAACAATACAAAGGAATGGGGTTAAATGTAAAGGGAGTTGATGCTTCGGCACGTTTTTTGGATGCTCTTAAAGGTGAAAGTGACCCAGAAGGAAAAAGAAAAATTATTGGTCGCGTGTTCATTGAAGTTTTTGATGATGAAGCTCATGCTATAAGTGATGTAAAATGGTTGGCTCAAGGAACTATTTATCCAGATGTGATCGAGAGTGTTTCGGCCACTGGAGGTCCAAGTGCTACCATAAAAAGTCACCACAATGTTGGGGGATTGCCAGATTTCATGAAATTGAAGGTTGTAGAACCTCTTAAACTGTTGTTTAAAGATGAAGTAAGACGCGTTGGTGCTTCTATGGGAATGAGTCCAAATTTATTGGGAAGACATCCATTTCCAGGTCCAGGACTTGGAATCAGAATATTGGGGGATATCACTGCCGAGAAAGTGAGAATCCTTCAAGAGGTAGATGCCATTTTTATTAGTAACTTGAAATCATGGGGTCTTTATGATTCTGTGTGGCAAGCTGGAGCCATGTTACTTCCTGTAAATAGTGTGGGTGTGATGGGAGATGAAAGAACTTATGAGAAGTGTGTGGCCTTAAGAGCTGTAGAAAGTACAGATGGAATGACAGCCGATTGGGTTAACTTACCCTATGAGTTTTTGCAAAAGACTTCAAATGAAATCATTAATAAAGTTAAAGGTGTGAATAGAGTAGTATATGATATTAGTTCTAAACCACCGGCAACCATAGAGTGGGAATAGAACGTATATTCATTAAATTTTGAATTACCGGATATTCCATTAACTTTATCAAGAAGTGTAAAACCTCATTCATGAAAAAAATATTTTTAGTAACTATTTTCATGCTTGGATTGGGGGTTTTGACGTCTGTACAGGCTCAAAACTACGGAACCCATAAGGTCAAGCAAGGAGAGACTATTCAAAGTATTGCAAAGACCTACAATGTTTCAACTTCAACGCTTTATGCACTGAATCCAGATGCTAAAAAAGAGTTGAAGCCAAACACCGTTCTTATTGTCCCAAAATCAGGAGCAGAGATTAAAGCAGAACCAAAAATAACCAAGGAATTGGTTGGTTTTAAAGAGCACCGGGTCAAGAAAAAAGAGACTTTGTTTAGTCTTTCTAAGGAATATCAGGTTGAGGTTTCAGAAATTAAAAAACACAATCCAGATTTATATGCCAGTAACCTAAAAAAGGGTGATAAAATAAAAATCCCAGTCTATAAAACGGTGGAGGAAGTTGTTGAGGTGGTAGATAATTCAAAAACAAAAAAATACACCGTTCTTCCTAAAGAAGGTAAATGGCGAATCGCATATAAATATGGTATTTCTGTTCAAGAGTTAGATGAACTTAATCCTGGTATAGCAGATACCTTGGATGTGGGGCAAGTGATTAATGTGCCAAATATCTCTGCAGAAATTGAAAAACCAATAGACAATCAATACTCTTATTATAAGGTAAATCCAAAAGAAGGTTTTTATAGGTTAAAAATTAAATTGGAATTGGATCAAAGTCAATTGGAAGCATTAAATCCAGATTTGAAAATAGATGGATTGAAAGAAGGTATGATTTTAAAGGTGCCTTACGATCCAACGTTGGAAGCAAATGGTGTTGCTATTGATATACCTGAGGTTAGTTTGGATGAAAAACCATTATCAAGAGAGTTTAAGCATATTGCTGTGATGCTGCCATTTAAGTTGAATAAACTTGAAATGGATTCTATTCAGGATACCAAAGAGCAGATGCATACTGATCCTTTTTTAAATATGTCGTTAGACTTTTATTCGGGGGTTGTCGTAGCGTTTGATTCGCTTCAAAAATTAGGTGTTAATTTAAAAGTGGACACCTATGATACCAAAAATCAAATTAGCACCATCAATGAGATTTTTAGAGATCATTCTTTTGAAAATGTTGATGCTGTCATTGGTCCATTGATGCCTTCTAATATTGAAAGGGTAGCATCTGAATTAAAAGCATTTAACGTTCCGGTTATTTCGCCGGTAACAAAAAATGTTCAGTTGTTTGATAATGTATTTCAATCAAGACCATCTGAAGATTTGTTATACAATACCGTATTAGACTATTTTAAAGCAGATAGTCTCATTCAGAATACCATTATAATTTCAGACCAAAAACATATAAAGGCAGCAGATGAGTTGAAACGTCAGTTTATGTATGCATCACAGGTATTCTCAAGAAAGGACAAGGAAGGGAAGGATGCTTTCTATGTTTTGGATGATGATATATTGAGTAGATTAAAGGAGGGTGTCAATTTGGTTTTCCTTGAGTCGGATAATCCAGGATTCATTTCAAACGTGACCAGTAAATTGAATTCCATGACTAATTTGGAAGATAAATCCATTATTCTTGCAACCACTAATATGAATGATGCTTTTAGAGATGATGAGGTTTCAAATTACCATTTGTCTAATTTGCAATTCCATTTTCCATCTATAGCCAAATCATATAGTGAAGATGATCAAAATCCATTTGTTAAGGCTTATGAAAAGCGTTTTGATATTACACCTAACAAGGTGGCGACAAGAGGTTTTGATTTAACTATGGATGTTGTTTTAAGATTGGTGACTTCGCCAGATCTATATCAGTCGGTTATAGATGCTCCTATGACAGAGTATGTGGAAAATAAATTCGCATACAAGAAAAAATTGTTTGGGGGGTACTATAACGATACGTCTTATTTAGTCAAATATGATAATCTTAAGATTGTTGTAGTCAAGTAATAAAGTTTGTTGATTATTCGTTTTTAACTAGTAAATGGTTTACCTATGAAACTAGTTTTTTGGATATTGCTTTGCTTGTCTCCCTTTTTCATATCAGATAAAAGTTCAGAGCCTTCCATAAAATGGAGTGGAGCTCAAAAGTTGCAATGGGACGATTTTAAGGGGAAACCCAATAACAATACCAAGGCAGTGGCACTTACCGCATCAGGTATTGTGTTTGAATACGCTCTAAAAACATCAGATGATAACATAATAGGATTTGAACCCAAGGTGAATGCCTTTTTTTATCCTGAGAAATCTTGGGTAAAACTAGCTGATACTACCTCGGTTATTTTGAATCATGAACAGTTGCATTTCGATATTACGGAATTACATGCCCGCCGTTTTAGAATGGAATTGGGTGCTGTTAAAATTTCTCGGCAACTAGTTCAAGACATAGATAGATTGCACCTACAGATTAATAGGGATTGGGCAAAAATGCAAGAAAACTATGATCGTGAAACCAATTTTTCTCGAGATTTAGCCAATCAATTAAAATGGCAAGCGTATATTTCAACCCAATTAAAACAATTGGAATCGTATAAATGAATTTAGGACCAAGCAAAGAGTTTTTAATTAAGTTGGCTCATACAAAAATGCCCTTTGGTAAATATAAGGATAGATACCTAATAGATTTACCCGAGTACTATGTGGTCTGGTATCATAATAAAGGATTCCCAAAAGGTCAGTTAGGGGAGATGCTTCAAACGGTTTACGAACTTAAAGTAAACGGCTTGGAAATTTTGGTGAGAAACATTCGTGAGAATTATCCCAAGTAAGTTTCTAAGCAATTGATATTTAATTGGATGGTTTCAAAATGACCAGTGTTAATAAATCTTATTTTTCTGCTGCTACATTCCTTTATTAACGGTTTTAATTTTGTAAATTTGCCTGCGTTTAAAAGCGCAACATGACAACAAATACGAATACCAAGTACATCTTTGTAACCGGTGGTGTGACTTCCTCGTTAGGAAAAGGAATCATAGCTGCCTCTCTAGCCAAATTACTTCAAGCCCAAGGATATAGAACAACCATTCAAAAGTTGGATCCCTATATTAATGTTGATCCAGGTACCTTGAATCCTTATGAGCATGGGGAGTGTTATGTAACCGATGATGGAGCCGAAACTGATTTGGATTTAGGTCATTATGAGCGTTTTTTAAATGTACCTACCAGTCAGGCTAACAATGTGACTACAGGTAGAATCTACCAAAGTGTTATTGAGAAAGAACGAAGAGGTGAATTCTTAGGGAAAACTGTTCAGGTCATTCCTCATATTACAGATGAAATCAAGGAACGCATTCAATTACTGGGTAAATCTGGAGAGTGGGATATCGTTATCACAGAGATTGGAGGAACTGTAGGGGATATTGAATCTTTGCCATACATTGAAGCAGTTCGTCAGTTAAAATGGGATTTGGGAGAAAACAATGGTATTGTGATTCACTTAACTTTAGTACCATTTTTATCTGCTGCAGGAGAATTAAAAACTAAACCTACCCAACATAGTGTGAAAACCCTTATGGAAAGTGGGGTTCAGGCAGATGTTTTGGTTTGTAGAACCGAACATGATTTACCAATCGAGCTTCGCACCAAATTGGCTTTATTCTGTAATGTAAGGGAAGAAGCTGTAATTCAATCTATCGATGCGTCTACCATTTATGATGTACCAAACTTAATGTTGAAGCAAGGTTTGGATAAGGTAGTTTTAAAGAAACTTGGATTGGAAGCTTCTGATCCAGACTTAACACAATGGAATAAATTTCTTCAAAGACATAAAAATCCAATTACCGAAATTACCATTGGTCTTATTGGTAAATATGTAGAACTTCAAGATTCTTATAAATCTATATTAGAGGCCTTTATACATGCAGGTGCTGCCAATGAAGTAAAGGTTAAAGTGGAGCCTATTCACTCAGAATATTTAAATGAGGATAATGTAAAAATCAAACTTTCTCATTTGAATGGTGTGTTGGTAGCTCCTGGATTTGGAGAACGAGGTATTGAAGGTAAAATTGATGCCGTAAGATATGTTCGTGAAAACAATATTCCTTTCTTCGGAATTTGTTTAGGAATGCAAATGGCAGTTATTGAATATTCTAGAAATGTTTTGGGATTATCTGAGGCCAGTTCTACCGAAATGAGAGCAGATACCCCTGACCCGGTTATAGATATCATGGAAGAACAAAAGCATATCACCGATAAGGGAGGTACCATGAGGTTAGGAGCTTGGGATTGCGAAATTAAAGATGGGTCTTTAGCTAAACAAATTTATAAGAAAGACCTGATTCAAGAGCGTCACAGACACCGTTATGAATTTAATAACGATTACAAGCAACGTATCGAAGAAGCCGGTATGATTGCTACGGGATTGAATCCAGATACTGGATTGGTTGAGATCGTTGAGGTACCAGAACACCCATGGTTTGTAGGTGTTCAGTACCACCCAGAATATAAAAGTACGGTGGCCAACCCACACCCTTTATTTGTAGCTTTCGTTAAAGCTGCATTCAAGCATAAGAAAAATAAAAGTGTCAGTATGGCACAAAAATAAAATTGGACAACTTTTTGAGTTGCACAATGCTGTTATTAATTCTCTTCAAGGAGAATAGGACTAATTATACTTAAATGGAAGAAAAGAAATTAGACATTAATTCGATAATAGGGTTTGTACTTATTTTCGGAATTTTATTGTACATGTTCTACATGCAAACACCAACCCAAGAGGAGTTGGAGGCTAAACAAAAGCAAGAACAGGTAGAACAACAAAAAAAGCAACAGGAACAAGAGCCTAAAGTTGCAACTTCAGAAGATTTCTCGGCCGCTAGTGCACAAGATTCACTAAAGTTTTTGGAATTACAAAATAAACTGGGAGCATTTGCATACTCAGCTACTTTACCATCAGCTAAGGATGAATTTACGCAGGTAGAAACCGAGTTATTGGATTTGAAATTTAGCAATAAGGGTGGGTTTTTAAAGGAAGTCCGATTAAAGCCTTTTGTAGATTATGATTCCATTCCTATCTACTTGATCAAAGAAAATAATAGTTCCTTTAATGTTAATTTTGGAACGACTGATAGCAGAATTTTAAACACTAAGGATTTATATTTTGAGCCATCTGTAACCAAAAATGGAGAGAATACAGTGGTTTCAATGAAATTGAAGGTTTCTGCAACTAAGTATTTGGAGTACCGTTATGTTTTGAAGCCCAATGACTATATGATGGATTTTTCAATCCAATCGCAAGGTCTTAGCCAAGTAATCAATGGCTCCCAAGAAGTAAATTTGGATTGGAGTCTTAAAGGTTTCAGGAATGATAAGAGTATCAGTTATGAAAATCGATATACGAGATTAACCTATCAACATGATGATGGTAAAATTAGCAAATTATCACCTACAGGATCTGATGATGAAAGTGTAGAAGATTTAACTTGGTTATCTTACAGACAGCACTTCTTTAGTTCTATTTTAATTTCTGAAACACCATTTAAGTCTGTAAAATTGACTTCAGAAAATATGGTGGAAGATGAGGATGTTGATACTCTATTTACCAAAACATTCGATTCTAAAATACCTATGGCTTTAAACGCCGGAGAATTGAATGAAAATTTGAAATTGTACTTTGGACCTACAGATCACAAGGTTCTAAAGAATTATGATTATGACCTAGAAGATTCCATTCCACTAGGTTGGGGAATTTTTGGTTGGATCAATAGATACTTATTTATCCCTCTATTTAACTTCTTGATTACTATTTTGCCTTATGGGGGAGCTATCATTGTCATGACCATTTTGATCAAACTTTTGATGTCTTTCGTTCAGTACAAACAGTTCTTGTCTCAAGCTAAATTAAAGGTGATCAAACCAGAATTAGATCAAATTAGAGAAAAGCACAAGGATAATAAGATGAAAATCCAACAAGAAACTATGGCTTTACAAACTCAGGTTGGTGCTAGTCCGCTAAGTGGATGTTTGCCAGCTCTGATACAGCTACCGGTTTTTTATGCACTGTTTCAGTTTTTCCCATCTGCATTTGATTTGAGACAGAAAAGTTTCTTATGGGCAGAAGATTTATCTTCTTATGATGTGGTAGCTCAATTGCCTGTTAAAATTCCTTTTTACGGAGAGCACGTAAGTTTGTTCCCTATTTTGGCGGCTATTGCAATTTTCTTCTACATGAAAATGACAACAGGCCAACAGACTGCCATGTCACAACCACAGCAAGAAGGGATGCCTGATATGCAGAAAATGATGAAGGTGATGATTTATTTCTCTCCTTTATTAATGTTGGTGTTCTTTAACAACTATGCTTCGGGATTGAGTTTGTATTACTTCATATCGAATTTGATTAGTATTGGAATTATGATAGTCATCAAAAACTACATTTTGGATGAAGATAAAATTCATGCACAAATTCAAGTTAAAAAGGCTCAGCCTAAAAAGGAAAGCAAGTTCCAGAGGAAGATGAAAGAAATGATGGAACAGGCGGAACAACAGCAACGAAATCAGAATCGCAAAAAATAATTAAAGGAGCTGTCAAATAAATTGGCAGCTTTTTTGTTATTTAAAGATATAAAAGAGAACAATATGACAGGAATGAAATCAATAATTGTTGTGGTATTAATATGTTTCTTCACGGGAACTTCTGTGTTGAATGCCCAAGATATAAACCAAATGGATGATAAAGGGCAACGACATGGTGTTTGGAAGAAAAAGTTTGAAGACTCTGATGTGCTAAGGTATGAAGGTGAATTTAACCATGGCAAAGAAGTAGGAACCTTTAAATATTATAAAAATATCAACGGAAAGGCTGTGTTGGCTGCTACTCGTGAATTTTTGCCAGATGGTAAGGCTAAGGTGACTTTTTACTCATCGAAAGGTAAAAAGATAAGTGAGGGCAAAATGAAAGGAAAGCTACATACTGGTGAATGGATTTATTATCATAAGGATAAAAATGCCGTCATGAACCGAGAGAATTATAATGAACAGGGTGTATTAGAAGGAGAAAGCATTGTTTATTTCACTAACGGAAACATTGCTGAAAAGCGCATGTTTAAAAATGGAAACGTAGACGGGAAGGCTACATGGTATTCAGACCAAGGGGTGGTGACTAAGATCTACCATTACAAAGATGGATTATTGCATGGAGAGGCAAAATTTTATGATGGCTCTGGGAAGTTAGTACAAGAAGGAAGATATAAAAATGATAGAAAGGATGGTATATGGAAATATTATGAAAATGGTGAATTGAAGGAGGAAAAAGACTTCACTAGAGTTAGTAAAAATCCATATAAGAAAAAGTAGGTATATTAAATTTATTAAAAGAAAAAGCTCCTTGAAAAAGGAGCTTTTCTTTTTTAGGTATCAATTATCACATTTTTGAATAAGCTATTAATCAATCTATTTGTGGGAAGTTACCTAAAAATAACGATTCCGAAGATATGTAATTGTTACATCACACCCAAATTTTTAATCAGGCTTTTAATCGAAAATATTATAACGATCTAATTAACAGCGTTTTTTATTCTGTTATTTTTTATAAAGGTGGTAAAACAACCTTATCTAGAACATGTATTACACCATTAGAAGCTTGAACATCCACAGCTATTATATGGCAAATTCTTCCGTTGGCATCCACCAAGGCAGCACCACCTTCTAATTGTGCGGTGATATTTCCACCTAAGGTAGATATAGTCATTCCATCCATTAAATCTGAGGATAATACATTGGCTTGAGCTACGGCATGGTGATCTAAAGTTGCTTTTAAAACTGGTTCAGAAATATCATTTAAGCCTGAGATTCCCAGTTCGTCTAATAAAGAAGCGAATGCATCATTTGTAGGGGCGAATACTGTGAAAGGTGCGGGTGCAGTTCCATTAGGTGTAGATAAAGCTCCTACATAATCAAAAGTCAAATCATCGCGAGTTAAAGCGCTTACTAAAGTGGTAAAGTTTGGATCTGCCAAAGCAAAATCAACAACAGTTGGTAATCCTATAACGCCATCAACAGCATGGATAATACCATTGGTCGCCACAATATCAGGTGTAGCAACGTTAGAAACACCGTTAAAACTAACACCATCGCTTGTATTAAAGTAAAGGCTTAAGGCATTTCCATCTGGTGCTGCGGTAGCACTTGTGGTCGTGTAACCTGCCCCTGCTTCTACTAAATTGGAAGATGATATACTTCCGGATAAGACATGGTTTAGTAACACTTGTGCCAAAATGTCCGTAGGTACTTCATCTAATGAAGCAAAACCGTTATTAGTTAAAAATGTTCCGAAGGCATTATTACCTGGAGCGAGTATGGTAAACGGACCATTGTTGCCAACGACATCCACAAGATCTCCATCTGCAGCTGATAGGGCTCCTACCAAATTGGTGAAGTTAGGATTGGCCAAGGCATGGTCAACTAAATTTGGTAAGCCTATCACAGCATCCACAATATGAATGGTGCCGTTTGAAGCTTCTATATCCGCTTGTTCTACTGAAGATATACCATTGAACATAACACCATTGCTTGTATTAAAATAAAGACTCATGGGCATTCCTCCTGCACCATTGGTACTTGTGGAGGTATATCCTTCGCCCAAGGCTACTAAATCGGTGGACATAACATTTCCAGAAATAACGTGATTCAATAATATTTTTGAAAGGATATCAGTAGGAACCTCGTCTAAGGAAGCAAAACCGTTTGCACTTAAAAAGGTTGCAAAGGCTGCATTAGTTGGTGCAAGGACAGTAAAGGGTCCATCACCACTCAATACGGTGGTCAAATCACCATCAGCTTGTTGCAAAGCTGCCACAAGAGAACTTAGTTCAGGTGTATCTATAGCTAAATCAACAATAGTGGTTGCCGTAGGAGTAGGAGTGTTAATTGGAGTCATGTCATCATCGTCACTACAATTAGTTACGAGAAAAGGAGCAATAAATAAGATTGCTAATAGTTTTAATGTTTTCATAATCAGTGATTTTAAATTGTTGTTAAACAAACTTAAGAAAAGATTAAACAAAAAGATGTTAAATGTTTAATAAATTATAAAAAAACTTAAACAATTTTAAATTTTGGATTTCTAGAGGAGTCCAAATTTGATGTTTAAAAAATGTATCTTTGCACTTAAATATGGAAGGAAAAAGAGTCATAGTTGGATTGTCTGGAGGTGTTGACTCCAGTGTAGCGGCATACTTGTTAAAAGAGCAGGGTTACGAGGTTATCGGCTTATTTATGAAGAATTGGCATGATGAATCTGTAACTATTTCAAATGAATGCCCATGGTTAGATGATAGTAATGATGCCATGTTGGTGGCTGATAAATTGGGGATCCCATTTCAAACTGTGGATTTAAGTGAACAGTATAAGGAACGGATTGTTGATTATATGTTCAATGAGTATGAACAAGGAAGAACGCCAAATCCGGACGTTCTTTGTAATAGAGAAATTAAGTTTGATGTGTTCTTGAAGATTGCCTTAGAACTTGGAGCAGACTACGTTGCAACTGGTCACTATTGTAGAAAAGGAACTTTGGTACAAGATGGAAAAGAAATCTATCAACTATTGGCAGGAGTAGACTCTAATAAAGATCAATCCTATTTTCTTTGTCAATTGAGTCAAGAGCAACTATCACGTTCTTTATTCCCTATAGGAGAATTAACAAAACCAGAGGTTAGGGAAATAGCATCACGTTTAGATCTCATTACAGCAGATAAAAAGGACTCTCAAGGGTTATGTTTCATAGGAAAGGTTAGATTGCCCGATTTTCTCCAACAACAGTTAAAACCAAAAGAAGGCGTTATTGTTGAAATTCCGGAGAATGATGAGAAGTTTCTTCAGGAGTCTGTAGATTTCAATTCAGAAGAAGAAAAGTTGGCTTATTTATCTAGAAAGCATCATTTTGCTTTAACCGATGGCAAGGTTGTTGGCAAACATCAAGGGGCTCACTTTTTTACTAAAGGCCAAAGAAAAGGATTAGCCGTTGGTGGTACAACTGAACCACTTTTCGTTATAGATACCGATGTCAAAGAGAATATCATTTTTACTGGGCAAGGGAAATCGCATCCTGGCCTGTTTAAAAGAGCACTTTTTATTAAAAATGATGAAGTGCATTGGGTACGGGAAGATTTAAAGCTACCTATTGATGGTACTATGGAAGTTATGGCTAGGATAAGATATCGACAAAAACTTCAGGAAGCCAAATTATATCAAGTGGATTCAGGATTATATATAGAGTTCGTTGAGCCACAATCTTCTATAACAGAGGGACAGTTTGCTGCATGGTATCTTGGTGATGAGTTGATTGGATCTGGAGTGATATCCTAAATTGAATTAAACGCTTATGATGAGAAAAATTACACTATTCATTTTTTGTATTTTCAGTATATCTAATTTTGCCCAACAAGATGCTTGGGTTTATTTTGTGGATAAAGAAAATGTTACTGAGTCTTTAGCAAATCCTATTAGCATTTTAACTCAAAGAGCCATCGATAGAAAGGCTGCTCATGGCGTGCTTATTGATACCCGTGATGTTCCAGTCACTGAATCTTACATATCCGAAATCAAAAATCAAGACGGTATTACGGTTTTAGCCAAATCCAAATGGATGAACTGTGTTCATGTAAGAGGAGAGTTTGAGGCCATATCAGAGCTTCTGAGTTTAGAAATTGTAGATGAAATCGTTTATGCCGATGGTAGTTTGAATGCACGCCCAGGTGAAATATCTAACAAATTTGAAACTGAGGAAGTGATGGTTGATTTTGTTTATGGCAATTCAGGAAATCAAATTGAAATGTTTAATGGAGATGTGCTTCATGAAATGGATTTCACGGGAGCGGGAATGGTTATCGCCGTTATAGATGCAGGCTTTCCCAATGTCGATACCATGGATGGTTTTGATAGGTTAAGAACCAATAATGGCATTTTAGGAGGGTATGATTTTTATGATAGAAATGAAGATGTTTATGCCAATACCTCCAGTTCACATGGTACTTTGGTTCTAAGCGATATGGCAGGTTATGTTGAAGATCAATTTGTAGGTACAGCGCCTGATGCTGAGTATTATTTATTTCGAACTGAAAATGCCCCAAATGAAAACCCAGTAGAAGAAAGTTTGTGGGTAGAAGCTTTAGAGCGTGCCGACAGTTTAGGAGTTGATTTAGTAAATTCCTCTTTGGGGTACAAAGATTATTATGATAATGCAGCCTATAATTATAGCTCTGAAGAGATGGATGGCGAGACAGCTTTTATTACACAAGGAGCCAACATAGGGTATGAAAAAGGACTTCTTATTGTGAATTCGGCGGGTAACGCTGGTGAAAATGGAGTTAATGCACCCGCAGATTCTGAATTTGTGTTTTCAATTGGAGCTGTTAATTCCAGTGGTGTTTATGCGCTCTTTAGTAGTCAAGGAAGTGATTTTCAACCGGTCATCAAACCCGATGTAGCTGCTCAGGGTCAAAGCTCTACTGTAATAAATTCTAATGATCAAATTGTAACTGCTAGCGGTACCTCATTTAGTTCTCCTATTTTAGCGGGGGGAATCGCTTGTTTATGGCAAGCCTTACCAGATTTAGATAATGGTGAGATTATGCAATTAGTTAGGGAATCGGCCTCACAATTTGACTCCCCAGATTATTTATTGGGTTATGGTATTCCTGATTTATCACTAGCCTTAAATTTAGCCTTATCCACTGAAAATAATACTATAAACCTTCCGGAAGTTAAGGTATATCCCAATCCAGTAAAGGCTAATTTGAATATTTACTTACCCGATGAGTGGGCTTCGGCAACAATAAAACTTTATAATGTCTTGGGTAAAATGGTGATACAACAAAAACTTACCAACACCAATAATAGCATTAATGTGAAGCATTTGGATCGTGGTATTTATCTATTACAGTTAGAGTCTGGAAATTATCATAAAACCATCAAACTCGTTAAAGATTAATGTCTCAAAATAGAATCACACAACTTTTTGGAATTCAATACCCCATTATACAGGCTGGAATGATCTGGAATAGCGGTTGGAGGTTAGCATCTGCTGCAAGCAATTCTGGTATCTTAGGTTTAATTGGGGCGGGGAGTATGTATCCCGATGTTTTAAGAGAACACATTCAAAAATGCAAACAAGCAACGGATAAACCTTTTGGGGTGAATGTGCCTATGCTATACCCCAACATAGAAGAAATCATGAACATTATCGTGGAGGAAGGTGTGAAAATCGTTTTTACATCAGCTGGTAACCCTAGGACCTGGACCTCATGGCTTCAAGAAAAGGGAATTACGGTGGTTCATGTGGTAAGTAGTGTGAAGTTTGCCCTCAAGGCTCAAGAAGCTGGGGTGAATGCTATCGTTGCTGAAGGTTTTGAAGCTGGTGGACATAATGGTCGTGATGAAACCACTACTTTAACCTTGATTCCTATGGTAAAAGAGCAGTTGGAAATTCCTTTGATTGCCGCTGGTGGTATTGCCACCGGTAAAGCTATGTTGGCAGCTATGGTATTGGGAGCAGATGGTGTACAGGTAGGAAGCAGATTTGTGGCGAGTGAAGAAAGTTCGGCGCATCCAGCTTTCAAAGAAGTGGTCGTAAACACCAAGGAAGGGGATACCATGTTAACTTTGAAGGAATTAGCTCCTGTCAGGTTGATCAAAAATAAATTCTTTAACGACGTTCAAGAACTTTATAAACAAGCACCAACTGTAGAACAGCTCAAGGAACTTTTGGGAAGAGCTAGATCAAAAAGAGGTATGTTTGAAGGCGATTTAGAAGATGGCGAACTCGAAATCGGACAGATTGCAGGATTGATTCACGATATCAAACCTGTATCAGAAATTGTAGATGATATGATTTCTGAATTTGAACGTGCCAAAAATGAAGTTAAGAACCTTTAGGTTTAAAAAGCAGGTTCAATAGTAAAGCGGTTATGATTAACCCCATGCCCATTAGACTCCAAAGGGAGTAACTGTCTCCAAAAAATGAAATTCCAATGAGCAAGGTAAAAATGGCTTCGGTGTACTTTATTGGGGCCACCTTATTTATTTCTCCCAATTGAAATGCTTTGGTCATGTTTAATTGTCCAACATATCCATAGAGGCCTAAGCTCAACAATGGTATATAATCTTCACTCTGTATAGGCTTCCAGTGGAATATGGAAGCCACACCGCCAACAAGGGCACAAAGCAGCATGAAATGATTGACAATGGTATAAGGATGTTCCTTGTCACCAATTAACTTAATGGAATTATAAACTAAGCCACCACAAACTGCTGATCCTATAATGACTACCAAACCAATTATGTTAAATTGAAGATCGGTAAGCTTTAAAATGAGTACTCCCACAAAGGCAAGAATGAAAAATAGCCAGCGAATGGGAACAATTTTTTCCTTTATCAGAAAAACTGAAAAAATAGCGGCAAAAATAGGGGAAAGATACCTTAGGGTAACTGCTGTTCCTACGGGAAGGTAGGATAAGGATGTAAAGAACAATAACATGGACGTCATACCCGCGATAGACCTAAAAAACAATAATTTTTTATGGGTTCCGAAGTAATTGATTTTATTATAGACGAGGTAGGACGAAGTGAATACTAAGGTTCCTAATGATCTAAAAAATACCATTTGAAATGGAGAATAATGGGCCATTTTTTTAGCCGTGATATTCATAAGTGTAAATGCCAAGGCACTTATAATCATGAATAGGATGGCTTTTTTTGGCATTTTTTGGAGTTTCAAGCGAAGGTACATAATTAAAAAATGTAGTAATTGGGAAATTCTAATTAATAACGAGGAAAGAGAGGGAAAACAAATACTATCTCTTACTTTTGCACAATGGTTTTAGAAAACTACACCAAAGAATTTAAATACAACTGGAAATTGGCGGCTCCTGTAATGTTGGGTATGCTAGGTCACACTTTTGTGAGCTTTATAGACAACATCATGGTAGGGCAATTAGGAACCGCAGAATTAGCTGCCGTTTCTTTGGGTAATAGTTTTATGTTTATTGCCATGTCTTTGGGTATAGGTTTCTCTACTGCTATTACCCCATTGGTTGCCGAGGCGGATACAGCTAAAAATTTTGCGCAGGGAAAATCCTCATTTAAACATGGCTTGTTTTTGTGTACCGTTTTGGGTATTAGTCTGTTTTTAATGGTATTTTTTGCCAAACCCATTATGTATTTAATGAACCAGCCAGAAGAGGTTGTGGCTTATGCAATTCCTTATTTGGATTTGGTGGCTTTTTCCTTAATTCCACTGGTGGTCTTTCAAGCCTTTAAACAATTCAGTGATGGACTTTCATTAACGAAGTATCCCATGTATGCCACGTTGCTCGCCAATGTGGTCAATGTATTTTTTAATTACATTCTTATTTTTGGAAAATTTGGTTTTCCAGCGATGGGAATTGTAGGTGCTGCCTATGGCACCCTTATTTCACGGTTTGTATTGGTTGTATTGCTTTGGTGGTTATTAACTAAAAACAGTAAATCAGTTAATTATGTCACCCAAATCAAGTTTTTTCAATTGGATCGTTTGATGTTGAAAAAAATAATTCATTTGGGCGCTCCCAGTTCCATGCAGATGTTTTTTGAGGTGGCGATTTTTACAGCAGCTATCTGGTTAAGTGGTTTATTGGGCAAGAACCCACAGGCTGCCAACCAAATAGCCTTAAATTTATCATCCATGACCTTTATGGTGGCTACAGGTTTGAGTGTGGCTGCCATGATTCGCGTTGGAAACCAGAAAGGATTAGGTAATTATATCGAACTCAAAAGAATTGCATTTTCTATTTTTATTATGGGAACCTTGTTTGCCATTCTCTTTGGGCTATTTTTTACGGTCATGCACCAATTCCTGCCAAGACTGTATGTAGACCTTGGTGATTTAAATAATCTGCAAGACAATTTGGAAGTGGTAAAAATAGGAGCAACCTTATTATTGGTAGCAGCTGTTTTTCAAATAAGTGATAGCATACAAGTAATTGTTTTGGGTGCGCTTAGAGGCTTGCAGGATGTTAAAATTCCAACCATTATCACTTTTGTGGCCTATTGGGTTATCGGTTTTCCTGTGTCGATACTTTTGGGAAAAGAAGACCGATTGGGAAGTGTAGGGATTTGGATTGGATTATTGGCCGGATTGACATCGGCGGCAATTTTATTGTATATTAGATTTCACTTTTTAACTAATAAATTAATCGAAACAAAACATGGAACTTCCTAAATTTTTACTTGGTGATAACACCGATTTTCCTGATGCTATTTTTGTGATTCATACAGATTTTCCAAGATTCATTATTAATCTTGAAAATGATGATGTTGAATGGTTGGAGGATTTTGATCAACATGATCAGGAGGAGCTAGAAATGGAGGCTGAAAACTTAATTCAGCAGGCCATGGATTTTTATGATAGGGAAGTAGAACGTTATGAAGAATAGATATGTTAGATCAAATCATTGAATTAGATAAACAGCTATTTTTATTTTTAAACGGAATTGGTACCGAGCGATGGGATGGATTTTGGATGGCTTACACCACCAAATTCTATTGGATTCCGCTGTATGCGCTTTTGGTGTTTTTCATATTCAAAAAAGAGCATTGGAAAATGTTTTTGGTGACTTTGGTTATTATTGCTGCTTTAGTCACTTTTACAGACCAAGTGTCCAATTTTTTTAAGCATAATGTTATGCGACCTAGACCTTGTCATGAAGAAGGGCTTATAGACTTAATGAGATTGGTGAAACCGTATTGCGGTGGTGCTTATGGATATTTTTCGGGGCATGCGTCTAATGCCATGGGAGTGGCTATTTTTAGTGGCCTACTCCTTAAAGGCAGGTTTAAATATCTTATGCCTCTTATGATTTTATGGGCAATACTTATGGCCTACAGTAGAGTTTACATAGGAGTTCATTACCCGTTGGATGTGGTTAGCGGACTTATTTTTGGAGGACTTGCCGGATGGATGTTTTATAAGCTCAATGAGTTTGTTAGAAAGAAATACCAACTTTAAGGTTTTCTTTTTAGCAAGTAATATTCATTTTGCAAACGGTCATTGTGACGACTTGAAGAAACTTCCACACGGTTCATATCAAAAACCATTTTTTCTTCAATAGTATATTGTTCTAGTAACTTTTTCATTGAAGACGCACTCAAGGTTCCTGTGATAAATCCAAATTCCTCTTCATTAGGCATGTTATTCAAATCGGCAAATGGGATTGTTGTGCCGTAATGCCAAAAAACTTCGGGTGAGACATTGTTGCCATAAAGTTTGAGGTTTTGCGCTTCTAATTGATTTTTTAGATTCCAAATGGGCTTAAAATTTTCCGTAGTGGTTGCTTTACTTAAAGGTAATGCCGTAACCAGAATACCGGCAAAAAACGTAACCGTCAAATAAAAAACCATTTTCATATTTTTCTTAATCAGAAAGACATAAATCATGAGCCCCAGTCCAAAAAGAACTAAGGATGCCAAAAGGTAAGAAATCCAATAGGAATGAAAATGTCCCTTTAAAAGGATATATCCTAAAATGGGAAATGCGAGTCCGATTAACCCAATAAGTCCAAAATTGAAATAAACGGGAACTGTTTCTTTTTTGTTATTAAGTTCCTTAAAATGCGTGATTAGATACTGAATGTAAAACCCAATGTTGATGGCCAATGGAATTAAAACAGGCATTAAATATCTGGATTTTTTTTCTGGAATTATGGAAAGTAATACAACGGCAAATAATGTCCAAAGTAAACTAAATTGATAGGCTTTTAAATGAGAGACGCGTGATTTTAAATAAGGGTATAAAAGACTAATAAAGGCTGGAATGGTCCATAGTCCACTTTGTACAAAAAAGCTCCAATAATAGTAAAAGGGTCTCACGTTATAACTTCCCCAATTGGAGGTTTCTTTAGTAGCAATCGATTCAAAAGTAGCTGGGTCTGCTTGTCTTACATAAATAAACCACCAACCTCCAATGACTAAAGAGAGGATTAAAATTCCAATGAAGGTAAAAACTAATTTACCAGACCATTGATATTTATAGGTAAATCCATAGGCGATTAGAAATGGCAACATTAAAGCGTAATAGGAAACAGGACCTTTGCATAAAAATGATAGTCCTAGGAATAGGGTGGCTAAAGCAATCCATTTTATTTTTAAATCATTGAAGCTGAAAATTTTAATTAAAAAATATATCCCAGCTATCATAAAACCATGGGTGTAAATGTCCCAAGGTGCCTCCATGGTGATTCCAATAACGTAAAAGGAAGTAACCCCTATAAGGCCGTTCCTTAAACTATGTGATTTATTTTTTACGAGTAAAAGAGATAATTTATAAATAAATATACCAATGAGCATGACAAAAAATACAGTAGGGAGTCGTAAAGCGTAAACACTGCTGATTCCGAATAGGGAACCTGAAACCGCTGTTATCCATGTGGGCATTGGAGGTTTTTGATATCTAGCTTCACCGTTCATGGTCGTTAATAGCCAATGGCCATCCTGAATCATTTCTCTGGCGGAAATAAAATTTCTAGCCTCCATGATTGTCACATCCATGACATGTAGGTTGGGTAGAAGCATCACTGCCGTGAAAAGACAAATGGTTAAAACGGGATGTTTTTTAAGAAAATCAGTCATGTTGTTTATGAAGAATAATCAAATTTCTGGTGTAAATAATGGCTCCCAACAAATGCCCAACAAATAAAACAGGGTCTTTTCTAAAGATGGCATAACTTAAAATTAACAAAGATCCTGTGATGCTCAAAATCCAAAATCCTAAAGGCAGGGAAGATTCCTTATTTTTTTCGGAATATAGCCATTGATAAATAAATCGAAAAGTGAAAACAGTTTGCGAAATTATACCAAGTGTTAACAACCATAATGGGATGCTTTCATTTTGAAATAACCGTTCAATATCAATGATGTTATTGTTATAATAATAAATAACAATCAATCCTGGGAAAATCCATAAAATCCATCTCCCTAGTCTAGGTAATTTATTCCAATGCCCCTGTAATTGTAAATTTCTTATGTAGATGTAATAGGTGAGGGCTTGGCCCAACATAATGGCAAAATCATTTCTGAGATACCCATAAACAAATAACAGAAAAGAAGCGATCAAACTCAGCACCCAAAACAAACTAGGTGTTATGACTCGTTTTTGCTTTTCAGAAGTGATCCATTGGATGATCAATCGGGAGGAAAATAATATTTGAGCCAAAAATCCAACGCTATATACCAACCAATGATTTTCCATTATCCTTTTTTGGCTACCGTATAATTAATGTATTTTTTCTTCATCCATAAATAGGCAAAACAATCCATTAAAGGACCCAATAATCTGTTCCAAAGTCCAAAATTAGCTGTACCCGCTATCCTTGGGAAATGTCGCACCGGAATTTGCTTGATTGTCCCATGTTGCAACAAAATCATCGCCGGTAGAAAGCGGTGTAACCCTCGAAACATTGGGATGCGTTTAGCATATTCTGTTTTAATCACTTTAAGCGGACATCCGGTGTCGTCCATGCCATCATGAGTGAAAGATCTTCTAATGCCGTTGGCAATTTTGGAGGACATATTTTTTACAAAGGAATCTTTTCTATCAGAGCGAACACCTGTCACCAGGTCATAAGACCCGATATGTTCCAACAATAGGTTGAAATCCTCTGGAGCTGTCTGTAAATCCGAATCAATATATCCCAATAGAGGCGTGTCTACATGATCAAATCCAGCCTTAATTGCAGCACTTAGGCCTCTGTTTTCAGCAAAAGAAATGTAATGAAAATTAGGTTGTCTTGAACAAATATCCTCAATAATATCTTGACTTCGGTCTTTAGATCCATCGTTAACAAAAAGTATTTTTGTGGGTTTTGAGGCTATTTTTGAATAATCAGAAAGTTCCTTTTCAACTCGGTTCAAATTGGCTTCTTCATTATAAACAGGAACAATAATGGTGAACTCGTATGTCATGAAATATTAGTTACGTTACAAAAGTATTCTTTTTTGAATAATTATATTCTTTAGAAAAAAAAATGTTTCTTTGTTAGACAATCAATCATTATGAAAATTCTTGTTACAGGGGCTGTTGGGTTTATAGGCTCACATACTTCGGAAAGGCTTCAAAAATTGGGGCATCAAGTTATTGGGGTTGATAATTTCTCTCCTTATTATAGCGAGGAATTAAAAAAACTGAATGAAAAAGCTCTTAATGATTTAGGAATTTCAGTATTACAATTAGATTTAAGAGAAGCTAATTTAATTGAGAAGTTACCTACGGATGTGGAATATATATTTCATTATGCAGCTCAACCAGGAATTTCGTCAACATCTACCTTCGAAGATTATTTTTCAAACAATATTATTGCAACAAAAAATCTGATTGATTATGCGTTGCAATTGCCCAATTTGAAAATGTTTGTAAATATTGGAACTTCTTCCATTTATGGTTTGGAGGCAACCTATCCGGAAGAGCGTGCTCCTAAGCCAGCTTCCCATTATGGTGTCACTAAATTGGCTGCCGAACAATTAGTGCTTCAGAAGTCCAGGGAAAAACAAATGAAAGCATGTTCCTTGAGATTGTATTCAGTGATTGGTCCAAGGGAGCGTCCTGAGAAGATGTATACTAAATTAATTGCCAACGGTTTAAATGACGAGGCTTTCCCTCTTTTTGAAGGTAGTGATAAGCATTTAAGAAGCTTTACCTATGTCGGTGACATTGTTGATGGCGTGGTTAGCGTTATTGGTAAAGAATCTCAAGTAGATGGTGAGGTTATTAATCTAGGTACTGAGGTTGAACATACTACACAAGAAGGTATTGAAGCCGTAGAAAAGGTGCTTGGTAAGCAAATTGAAATTAATGTTATTCCAAAGCGTCCAGGAGACCAATTACGAACTAAAGCTAATATTGATAAAGCAAGAAAATTGTTAGATTACAATCCGCAAACAACACTTTTAGAAGCTGTTGAACAGCAGGTTGCCTGGTATAAAAAATATTTTTCTT
Organism: Mangrovimonas sp. CR14; assembly: GCF_011764015.1. Taxonomy (NCBI): domain Bacteria; kingdom Pseudomonadati; phylum Bacteroidota; class Flavobacteriia; order Flavobacteriales; family Flavobacteriaceae; genus Mangrovimonas; species Mangrovimonas sp. CR14. The sequence continues at coordinate 290,738 of NZ_JAAFZY010000004.1, forward strand.
AAGGAATTAGTTGTAGGTTTCAATAGGGACTGCCACCTTGATGTCATCCCAAACCATGGTTAGCGATAAATCATCTAAAGAATTATCAAAACCAATAGTAAATTCCTCAACAGTGGTATTAATCATTTCAACAGGAACTTCCACATTTACTACATCAAATTGAGGTTCTCTCATTGGATTCATTTCCATATCAACACCCCAAGGATAATCTTTAGAGTTAAACATGACATGCCAAGTTGAATCATTAGGGATGGTCCAAAGGGTATATTTTCCTGCGGGAAGGGAATCATTTTTGATTTTTAAAGCTTTGTTTGTTTTAAAAGTGGTTGCTTCATTCGCCCCTGTACGCCATACCTTTTCGTACGGTACTAAGCCCCCAAAAATTTCACGACCTCTTTTGGAAGGTCTGTTGTAAAACACTTCCATTTTCAAATCGTTTTTCACCAAAGAAACAGTGTCCTTAGGACTTAGACGTTTTTGAAACAAGCTATCATCCACAAAATAGGCATATATAAAGGTTCCAACGGCTACAAAAACCAAGAAATACAAGACCCACTTTAAAAATCTATTCATTTTAGAAAAATTTTTTGATTGATAAAGATACTTAATTACACGACCAAGTTGTATTGGCATTCAATAATCTTTAACAGATTTTACGTAACTTAAAAAAACTTTTAATTTTTTGCAACATCCGTTTTTTTCTATCGTCTTTCAAGTGAACTAATCATAAACCAAAAGTGATTTTATGCTTCTAGATAGCATTATTGAACAATGCAAGGAGAATAATCGTTTAGCTCAAATGCAGTTATATGACCAATATTGTCATGGGATGTACATTGTGGCTTATCGATTTATGAAAAATGAAGCAGAAGCTGAAGATGTGGTTCAAGAAGCTTTTATAAAGGCTTTCAGAAAACTGCATCAATTCAATGCCGAGGTGACTTTTGGGGCTTGGTTAAAACGTATTGTCATCAACAGATGTATTGATGTGCTGAAATCTAGAAAGCAACAGCTTATTGAGTTACAGCAAAACCATTTAAAAGTGGTCGATACAACCTATGAAGACAAATGGTTGGTAGAAGATGAGATTACCAAAGAGAATGTTCAGAAGGCAATAGACCAATTGCCAGACAAGTACCGGTATGTCGTTTCACTTTACATTTTGGAAGGATATGATCATCAAGAAATTTCAGAGATTTTGGACATCACGGAAGTCGCTTCCCGAACCCAGTTATCTCGCGGACGTGCAAAATTACAAGAACTTTTAAATCCCTTAAGACATGGCTCAAGATATTAGAAAACTCTTTGAAGAAAACCAAGGCAAAGAGGAGGTGCAAATGCCAGAAGGTCATAGAAACCGATTCATGGATCGTTTGGATCAGGAATTTCCAAAGGAAAAACCGGTTAAAAATCGATCTTGGATGTATGTGGCAGCAAGTATCGTGGTGCTTGTTGGGTTGGTGTATTCTGGATTTAAGTGGATGGATAATGAACCATTGGATACCAATCCACAAGTTGTGGATACACCGTCAAAAACTAATGAAGAGGAAACAAAATCTTTGGGAGATGTGTCTCCAGAATTAAAGCAAGTGGAGGACTATTATTTGGCGAGCATCAATTTTGAATTGTCAAAAGTGAAGGTTACTCCTGAAAACAAAGAATTGTTTGACGGCTATGTTAAAAGATTGGAAGAGTTGAATAGTGAATATCAAAAACTTTCGGTTGAACTGACTGAAAAAGGACCAAACGAGTTTACCGTGACAGCACTTATCAATAATTTAAAGTTACGTTTGAATTTGTTGCACCGCCTTAGAGAACAATTAAAATTATTAAACGAAAATCAATACAATCAAAAAACGAGTTAATATATCATGAAAACACTATTGAACCTATGCATCTTTTGTATGTGCTTGAGTATGTCAGCACAGCAAAAGCTTGAAAAGATATCGCAGTCTATAAATGTTAATGATGAGGTGGTCATCGACCTCAATACTAGTTATACCAATTTGGTTATAGATACCTGGAATAAAGACATTATTGAGGTGGAAGCCTATATTGAAAGCGATAAACTTTCAAAAGAGGAATTGAATGAGGTTTTAAAAGATTGGAAAATCTCTGTAGATGGATCCAAAGATCAAGTATCAATCACTACTGAAGGCATGTATGGCTCTTGGAACAACAGGCTTGTGTACTTTGATGACGAATCTTCAGATGCCTTAAGGATTTTGGAATTAGAACTGGCTAGGTTACCTGAATTGGTCGTAGCACCTACCTTAGAAGGGTTGTCTGATATGCCACCTCTTCCTGCAATGCCTAAGCTTCCAAAATTACCAAAAGGAGTGAGTGAATATCAATTTGATTATGACAAATATCAAAGGGAAGGAGAGGCCTATATGGAACAATGGAGCAAGGAATATGGAGAAAAGTATGGTGATGAATATGCCAAAAAAATGGAAGAATGGGCTAAGAAATGGGAAGAGAGTCCAGAAATGCGTGAGTTTGAAAAACAAATGGAAGCGTGGGGTGAACAATTTGGTAAAGAATTTGGTGAAAAGTTTGGGAAAGACATGGAGAAATGGGGTGAGCAATTTGGGAAGGACATGGAACGATGGGGAGAACAATTTGGTCGTCAAATGGAACAACAAGCTCATAGACTGGAACAAAGAGAAGCTATAAGACAACAGCGAATTCATGAACGTGAAAAAATGCAAGTGGAGCGTGAAAAAATGCAGGAGGAAAGGCAAAAAATGAGAGAAAAGTCTAGGAATTATAAATTAAGACATGTTGGTCCAGATTCCCAAGGTGTAATTAAGACGATACGAATTAAGATACCTAAAAAGGCCAAATTAAATATGAATGTAAGGCATGGTGAATTGAAATTTGCTTCCAATATTCAGGATTTAAAAGCAGATCTAACTTATACGGCTTTAGTAGCCAATAGCATTGATGGAAGTAAAACTTCCATCAATGCCTCCTATTCCCCTGTAAAAATAAACCAATGGTTGGCTGGGGAACTAAAGCTTAAATATGTGGATGATGCCCAAATTAATCAAGTTAAACAATTGGTTTTAAGTGCTAATTCTTCAAACATTATTTTAGACAAACTTTCAGGTAGCGCTATTATTGATGGGAGCTTTGGAGATTTGGTTATAGGTGACATTGATTCTGGGTTTCAGAATTTAAATATTGTTTTAGAAAACAGTGATGCTTTAATTTCACTGCCTCAAACAAATTATAACCTACAATTCAAAGGGAAAAACTCTAGTTTTAAGCACCCAAAGTCAACCAATGAAGCCATGGTGTCTTCTTTTTCTACTGGAGATTTGGGCAGTGGCAAAACCATTGTGGTAAACGCCAAGTTTAGCCAAGTGGTTATGAAATAGTTTCCTACCTTTGGGCTATGGACCCAAACACATTCAACTCCTTTTTATCCCAGATTTCTCCAGAACCCCTTAGGGTTATTGATGACACGATTCCTTTGTCATCCTATGTTTCCATAGATATTTCTGAAAACCAAGCACAATTGCATCAATTTGATGTCACCTCTTCAAAGGATTGGGAAGTCTTTATCAATGATTATTTAAAAAAGCATGAGGCACAGGTAGCTTACGGAGGCTATTTGGAAACGAGAGATATATACAAGCGTAGCAAGCATTTTAATAAATCTGATAAAGAGACAGAACGAAACATTCATCTAGGTATGGATTTATGGGCAGCTGAAGAAACCGCTATTTTCGCACCTTTAGATGGGAAAATACATAGCTTTAGGGATAATATTCAATTTGGGGATTACGGCCCAACAATTATTTTGGAACATCATATTCAAGGAATTCGCTTCTTTACTCTTTATGGACATTTGACTAGGGAATCTATTACCAATTTGGAAGTGGGTCAATCATTTTCAAAAGGACAAATTATTGCTGCTTTGGGAGCCCCGGAAGTAAATGGTGATTATGCGCCTCATTTACATTTTCAAATTATTAGGGATATGCAGGCATATTATGGTGATTTTCCTGGTGTTTGTAGCAAAAAAAATCTGGACAAATTCAAAGAATTATGCCCAGATCCAAATTTGCTATTAAAAGTTTTTAATGGGACACCGATATTTTAAAGGTGGCCTGTTCATCTGAATGGGAAATGACTTTTACCAAGTAGAAGGTACTTGGGATGTTCTGTAGTTTTAAATGAATTTGATTATCCTCTACATCCAATTGATCAAAAGTTTTTACCAATTTTCCTTCTAAGGAATAAAGATTGATTTGGGATACTTTTGAAGGTTCAGATAGTTGAATAAAGAGATCTTTGTCTGCAGGGTTTGGAAAGACTTTTAATTGCGCTTTCCATTTAGCATTTAGTGATAAAGTTTCTAGAACCACATCATTAGTAGTTCCAAGGACATTAATACCATCTGGATTAGAAATATAAGCACCATCCACTGGATTGGTATCATTGACGATGGTAATCGATTCATCTCCGTTTAAAACTTCAAATTCCACAGTAAAGATAGTTCCATTGCCTGTATGTGTAATTCCAGCTGATCCTGCTACATATTGAATAACGCCAGGTGTTCCAGTATTAGTGATAATTGTATTGGCAAAAAGATCGCCATTGGTCAAACTATTTACCTGCAATAATGTAGGGTCATAAGTGATTTTCACTTGGGCTGCTGTGTATGGGGTGCCATCAGACTGAGCTTCCAAGGTGTAATCAAAGGTTTGGCCAATACTCAACGGCGGAGTTACATTAACAGACGCCACCATATTTACCTGAGCTTTTAAAGAAAAACAAAGCATCAGGAAGGTGCCTAATAAAATTGATTTGGTTAAAGTTTTCATAGATATATTTTTGTTTAATTGTTTTGGTCTTCTCCAATTGCGAAATAATTACCCGAAAACAGGCCAAGATCTGCAATGTTAATGACAGAATCATTATTGAAATCAGCCGATTCCGAGTAATTGGCGTCACCAAAAGTGCTTCCATAAGCACCTGAGAAGATACCAAGATCGGCTATGTTAATGATATTGTCGTTATTAGCATCTCCTGCTAATAGGACAGGAATTGTTTCGGAACTATTTTCTGTTAAATTTACTTCAATCATCCGTTGCAAATACAAGGACGTTTTCACTAGCACTTTATATGATCCTTGCCCAATAGTACTTCCAATAGAAATATTTCCAGCACTATCTGCTGTTTCACTAAAAATGTAGGCAGGTGTTACTAAATCGTTGGTACGGTAAAGAATAATATCATAATCTTCAGAGTAGTCTATTCTTCCTTGAAGTGTTACAGATAGGTCCAAGGTATATTGTCCCACCTCCACGGTCACGGTTTGTTCACATGCGTCAGAAGTGTTTCCACTGGCATCTGTCACGGTCCATGTAATAATGGTATCTCCTAATGGAAACGGATCAGTTAACTCTAGGCCATCAGCTCGAGTTCCTAAATATTCAAGCTGTGACCCTAAGGAGCAGTCATCCGATCCTGCTGGTTCTTCAATAGTAACTAAGCCTTCTATTTCACCTTCATCAATGAATTCTGTAATGTTTTCTGGACAGGTGATAGTTGGATTTTCAATGTCTTCAAATACGGTCCAGGTAAAGGTTTCGGTTGCATCAAAACTGTTGTCTTTTGAAACGGTTACGGTTACATTAAACACGCCGTCACCATTAGGTCCACCTGTCAAAGAAGAAGATGCAATTTGACCAAAAATGATACCATTTGTTGGTTCTATTCCAATACCATCTGGTTGCCCACTTATGGCATAGGTAAAATTGTCTGCTGGATTTCCGCCCGTAGCCGAAGCAGTGATATCTGCAATGGCATTTTCACAACTGGTTATATTTTCAAGAGGATCAATTTCCAAAGGAGGGAAGGTGAGACCTAGTACTTCAATGGCAACCACTCTAGAGCGTTCAATCTCCTCAATAAATTCAATGGTTAAATCATTATCTGTAACCGTTACATTAAATTGAAGCATTCCAGCAACCGAATGTCCAAACATCGCATTAGGGTCAAAATGTGAAAACACACGCTGACCTTCCATATTGATGCTGAAAACTACTTCACCAGGTTGCGAAGAACCACCATAAAGGGATGCTTCATAAAGGTTTACAATGTATTTTCCATTTGGCACAGAAATGTGATAGGTCATTGGAACCGTAATATCCAATGAATTTCTATGAGTATGCATAATGGCCTCATAGGTTGCTTGATCAATATAATCAGGGATAGAAGGGTCTTTTATACTGTAATCTAAAGGTCCGTTGGTATATGTTCCGCCACCGCCATCAACTACAAATGATTCTCCAATTCCACCGTCTCCCGTAGGGTTGGCTTCCCAATTAGGGCCGCCATCTGTGGCATCAAATCCTGGTCCTCCAGAATTTATACGAACAACGGGTGAGTAATTTTCTGTAAGTTCTCCAGCCAAATTAAATAAAATAGGGTTGTTGTTTCCATCATGGGTAATGGTCAACTGGGCTTCTTTTGTACCAACTGTTCCATCCGCATGGAATAGTACGGGGATTTGCATGGAAGCTGCCGGATTCAGAACAATAGGGGTGGTTGCATCAATACTGAATAAGGCTGCATCTGTTCCAGTGATAGACATATCTGTAATAGTGATGGGATCATCTGTCGGACCTCCATTATTCTGTAATTCAAAATACTTAATACGATAATTGATATTGTTAGGGGTATGCCCAAAATCAATGGAACTAGGGGTTGTGGATAGGATACCGCTTTCGTTTTCTTCTATATTTATAAAATCCCAAGTAGCGGCAAAATAATCAGAACCTCTTGAAGTCCCTATCATTCCTACGGCCAATCCTTGATTATCTGAAGGGTCTAAAAAGGAAGTAGGTAGGGTTATTGGCGATCCAAATAAAAATAAGTTTTGCCCTTTATCCAACGAATAATAGGGTTGTGCTGAATTGGTAGCTGGATCAATAGCAAAGTATAAGTCAATGGCATTAGCTGTTAAAAGGTCTGTTACATCCTCTGTATAGTTCGTTGTTACAATGCCATCTTCCTCAAGGACCACTTGTAGTCCGTTAATATTATCAGCATTAGAAGTTCCGTTCATGATAACTATTTTCAAATAATTGTCTTGATCGCCATTTCCAATTTGTAATCCATAGGATTGAAAATCTTGAGGATTGGTTTGAGAACCATTAATTCCAAAATAGGGGGATTCTATTCGGGTATGTATCGTAAAAGGATTGGAATTGGTGTCTACATTGGCTCCAAATTGAAAACCGTATTGCTGATCATTAAAGGATTCAAAGGAATCACCTGGAGAGATGTAATCAACCGTTGCCTTTCCGGCAGCACCGCCAAAAGATAAATCATTTGGGTCATATTGCGTTAAATAATCTGTAGATCCGGTTGGGTCAAGCATCAATCCTGTAAAACCTAAACCAAACATTCCAGTTCCGGGATCATTATTCCAAAATGGATAAAGAATAGGAAGGTTGGTGGTTGTTCCGTTATCAGCATCTATAGCAAAAGCATCATTCACATCCAAGATGCCATCGTTGTCATCATCGTCATCATTCAAATCTGAAATAAAATCGCCATCATTATCGTTTGGCTTACTTCCTTGTGAACAATAATTGGTGTTATTATCGATTTCATCTTGATTGGTAAAACCATCACCATCATAGTCGGCTATGGGGTCAAATGCTGGATCCAGAGGATCTATACAATCAATATCCTGAGGTTCAAAAATAGTGATGCTGTTTGAGCCATAGGTAGCCGCCCAAACAGTTCCTGGAAAAATATCGGCATCGCCTTGAGCAATGACATCCAATGGGATACTACCAAAACCTGAGAAAATGGCTTCATATTCAATGACTTGGTCTCCTGTTTCATTAAAAACATACCTATTGATATCACCTCCAAAAGAAGCTGTAAGGATACTTCCTTGCATAGCCCCTTCAAAATTGGTCGCTGTATATTCAGCAATTCCATTTGTTGAAAAGTTGATCACATCCAAAATATTATTTTCAGGACTGGAAACAGGTAAATCACATTGGTATTCACCTAGTTCTGGTCTTACGGGGAAATCCTCTATAATGAAAGAGGATTGAAAGTATCCGGTAACACCTCCTAAAAGAGATTCCAATGATCCATTGTATTCTTCTATCCAGGTGCCTCCAGAATTGAGGTATCCAATGATTCCTGCTTTATTAGGGAATGCTAAAATAGGGTTTGGATGCCCGCCATAATAGGTGAAATTGGCATCGTTTATGGTCCCTACAAAATGAAGCGGATCTCCATATAAAGAACTGTTTTCTTCGCTTAACTCGTTAGTGATATAATGGTTAGCAGGATCATAGTCTACGGTGTTTTGGTAACCTAGAAATTCATCGGTATTGATATCGTAAATTTTAGGAGTTCCACCCCAGGTGTTGTTTGGACCATTATCAGATAGATAGATTCTTCCGCTCTCTGTGACCACGATGTCATAGGTGTTTCTAAAACCGGGAGCAAAGACTTCAATCGGGGAACCTGCCTCAAAAATAGCTTGATTTAAACTATTATGTCCACCAAAGGGATCGTTTAAATCGATGGTAGCGTTATAAAGAGGGTGACCAGAAGGATAAGGAAAATAAGGGCTTGTATTATCGATGTCAGCTCTTGTTGGGTCGTTTAAAGTGGGCAAATCATAAACAAAATCAGTTCCTGTTCTTGGGTCATTATAAATGGGCATAGATTCCAATTGGTCCATGTCAATAATCAAAACATTACCTGAATAAAGATATTCAGGGGTTGCAGCAAAATTGTTTGAAGGAGCCCCTTTATTGGTATTTCCTCCTTGGCAGAGTAACATAAATTCGGTGCCCTCACGTTCGAAAAGGGTCATACCATTGGTAGAGTGGTTTTCTTCACATCTTGGTAATCCTCTTATTAAATCTACTTTTATCCAGTTGGAGCCGTCCCAAGTTAATCTGGAAAGTACTCCAGAGTTGGTATCTAAATTGGTATCTTCTCCAGCACCACCACCACCGATGAGGTTGTCTGATGAAGAGGCATAGATAATTGGGTTTTCAGCTGTTCCGGAAAGTTTAATTCCAGTGATTTGTCTAGTGATGACGGGTGTTAATTCACCCAAATCTGTGTGGTTTTTCGTGTAGTCACGAATCATGGTGATTTCCTCAACATCTGTAACGGTGTAGGTGCCATTTCCCGCAGGTGCATTATCGCGCTCAATGGTATAAGCCCAAATAGTTCCATTTTGTTGGGAAACATACAAGCGGTCATCAGGGCCAAATTCTAAAGAGGTAGGATTTAATACTCCTTCACCAATGAGACCGGTAGAACCAAAACTAATGGTTTGTGAATGGGTGTGTTGGGACCAAAAAATACTTAGTATGGCTAGGAATGCCCATCTAGCTAAATAGTTTGTTTTAAAACAATTAAAAGACATTTTACAATTTTTTTCAAGATTTGTTGTACTGGCGCTATTAATCGAAAAAAATTATCAGGGAGGATTGGAATGTGAATTTAGTAAATAATTGAGGAATTTTAAGAGTGAAATGTTAGCTTTTCGTTAAAACGATTATTTTTCGGACATCATGCCCATAAACAGAAAAGCCAAGAATAAAATTCTTGGCTTTTCCTTTAAAATGAAGTGTGTATTAATCTTCTACAATCACCCAGTCACCATTGGTAATTAAAGGTTCTGCTTGTTTGAATTTTAGGGTTTTATTTTCACCGCTCATGACATGTTTAATCGTCACTTTTTCATTTCTTCCAATCTTGGGCTGTTGTCTAACAATGGTTTCGACAACCTCCTGTTTTTGAGTGTTTCCAACGGCTCTATTTTGAGCAGCTCTTTCGTCCATATTTGGAATCTCCTCTTTGGAAGTTTCTAATTTCTCCTTCGGTTTAGACTGTCTAGCCTCACTAATTGCAGTTGAGTCTTCCGATGGTAATTCTCCTTTGAAAAGGAAAGAAATAACATCCTTATTAACTTGATCAATCATGGATTTGAACAATTCAAATGCCTCAAATTTATAAATCAATAAAGGATCTTTCTGTTCGTGAACAGCCAACTGAACCGATTGTTTTAATTCATCCATTTTACGTAGATGGGTTTTCCAAGAATCATCAATTATGGCTAAAGTGATGTTCTTTTCAAAATCGGTGATAAGTTGTTTTCCTTGAGTTTCATAGGCTTTCTCCAAGTCTGTGACTACTTGTAAGGTCTTAACCCCATCTGTAAATGGAACTACAATACGTTTGAATTTATCGCGTTGGGTTTCGTAAACATTTTTGATTACTGGAAATGCTATTTCTGCATTGCGTTCCATTTTTTCGCGGTAATGTTGGAAAGCTGCTTTGTAAACTTTACCTGCCATTTCCATAGCAGTCATTTTTCCGAATTCTTCTTCAGAAATAGGCGAGCTCATGGAGAAGAAACGAATTAATTCAAATTCGAAGTTCTTAAAATCATTTGCCGCTTTATTAGATTCAGCAATACCTTCAGAAGTGTCATAAATCATATTGGCTAGATCCACACGTAGGCGTTCACCAAATAACGCGTGGTGTCTACGTTTGTAAACCACCTCTCTTTGGGAGTTCATGACGTCATCATATTCCAATAGACGTTTACGGATACCGAAGTTGTTTTCTTCTACTTTTTTCTGGGCTCTTTCAATGGATTTTGAAATCATGGAGTGTTGAATTACTTCACCTTCCTGAAGTCCCATACGGTCCATCATTTTGGCAATACGTTCACTACCAAACAAGCGCATCAAGTTATCTTCCAATGAGACATAGAATTGAGAACTTCCCGGATCTCCTTGACGTCCTGAACGACCTCTTAACTGACGGTCAACACGTCTAGAATCGTGGCGCTCAGTACCAATAATAGCTAAACCTCCAGCATCTTTAACTGCACCTTGCAGTTTAATGTCGGTACCACGACCCGCCATGTTGGTGGCTATGGTAACCTGACCAGCTTGACCAGCTTCAGCAACAATATCGGCTTCCTTTTTATGTAATTTGGCGTTCAATACGTTATGTGGCACCTTACGGATGTGAAGCATCTTTGATAGCAATTCACTAATGTCTACTGATGTGGTACCAATCAAAACAGGGCGACCCGATTGAGAAATCTTGGTAACTTCATCAATAATGGCATTGTATTTTTCACGTTTGGTTTTATAAACCAAATCGTCTTTATCATCCCTTGCTATGGGTCTGTTTGTCGGAATTTCCACTACATCCAATTCATAGATTTCCCAGAACTCTCCTGCTTCTGTTACCGCTGTACCGGTCATACCAGATAGTTTGCGGTACATTCTAAAGTAGTTTTGAAGCGTAATGGTAGCAAAGGTTTGTGTGGCAGCCTCAATTTTTACATTTTCCTTGGCTTCAATGGCTTGATGCAATCCATCGCTATAACGACGACCGTCCATAATACGTCCGGTTTGCTCATCTACAATCATTACCTTGTTATCCATAACCACATACTGTACGTCCTTTTCAAATAAGGCATAAGCTTTCAGTAATTGGTTTAAAGTATGGATGCGTTCTGATTTGATTCCAAAGTCACGGAATAACTCTTCTTTTTCTGCGGCTTCGTCTTCTTTGCTTAAATTTTTGTTCTCTATTTTGGCGATTTCCGTTCCGATTTCAGGCATGACGAAAAAGTTTGGATCGTCTGCACCAGATAAGAATTCAACCCCTTTATCGGTTAATTCGATTTGGTTGTTTTTCTCGTCTATTACGTAGTACAACTCGGCATCAATCTTAGGCATCTCACGGTTGTTGTCCTGCATGTAGAAATTCTCGGTCTTTTGAAGCAACTGTTTCACACCTTCTTCACTCAAGAATTTGATCAGAGCCTTGTTTTTAGGCATCCCCCTGTACACGCGTAACAATTGGAATCCACCTTCCTTAGTATCTCCAGAAGCAATCAGTTTTTTAGCTTCGGCTAAGACACCTGTTAAATATTTTCTTTGAACCCCAACAATACTATCTACTTTGGGTTTAAGTTCATTAAATTCATGTCTATCTCCTTGCGGAATGGGACCCGAAATAATCAATGGCGTTCTAGCGTCATCCACTAATACCGAATCCACCTCATCGACGATGGCATAGTGATGGGGACGTTGTACCAAATCATTTGGTGAATGGGCCATGTTATCCCTTAGGTAATCAAAACCAAACTCGTTGTTGGTTCCATAAGTAATATCAGCATTGTAGGCTTTCTTTCTGGCTGCGGAATTCGGTTGGTGGTAATCTATACAATCAACACTCAAACCATGGAATTCAAAAATAGGCGCCATCCAAGCACTATCCCTTTTTGCCAAGTAGTCATTCACCGTTACAAGGTGAACCCCTTTTCCTGATAGGGCATTTAAATAAACAGGTAAGGTCGCAACCAAAGTTTTACCTTCCCCTGTTTGCATTTCGGCAATTTTACCTTGGTGAAGAGCGATACCTCCAATTAACTGCACATCATAATGCACCATATCCCAAGTCACCTCTTTTCCAGCGGCATCCCAAGAATTGGCCCAAATGGCTTTGTCATCATCTAGGGTTACATAGGCTTTGGTTCCTGAAATCTCACGGTCAAAAGCACTAGCTGTTACCGTAATTTCGGTATTGTTAACAAAACGTTTGGCCGTTTCCTTAACCACTCCAAAAGCTTCTGGAAGGATGTCGTTTAACACCTTTTCAGTAGCTTCAAAAATATCATCTTGAATTCGGTCTATTTCTTGGTAGATTTCATCGCGTTCATCGATATCTTCAGTGGCTTCCGCTTTAGATTCCAGTTCAGCAATGTGATCCATGAAGGGTTTTCGTGCTTCGGCAATTTGGTCTTTGAAATAGGTGGTTTTGGCTCTCAGTTCGTCATGGGATAACTTTTCCAAGTCTCCCTCAAAGGATTTTATTTTGTTGACGATAGGCATAATAGCCTTGACGTCTTGTTTTGATTTGTCTCCGACAAAGATTTTAAGTACGGAATCTAAAATACTCATATTATTGATGTTTTTATGTTTATGGTTGTCTCCAACCATGATAATAAGATCTTACCGCTGTAAAAATACGGCGATTTATAAGTTACTGTATGGTTTTTAGGAATAGTTAACAATAAAAAAAAAGTCTCTTGAAGAGACTTTTTAAACAGTGATGTTATTAATATTCATCCTCGTTCCAGAGGTAATCTTCGTCTGTTGGATAATCTGACCAAATCTCTTGGATGGATTCATATTGGTCTCCTTCATCTTCAATAGACTGAAGGTTCTCAACAACTTCAAGCGGTGCTCCAGTTCTAATGGAGTAATCAATCAATTCATCCTTAGTTGCTGGCCATGGTGCATCACTTAAATAGGAAGCTAATTCTAAAGTCCAATACATGATTCATTAGTTTTTTTAATTTCTGCAAAAATAAATTTTTACTTCAAAAAGTCAAGAAAAAAATGAATTATTTATACATTATTATTAAGAACGTTTGAAAGGTGCCGTAAAACAAGGGTAATGCATTCGTTTTTAACGGTTTTATACCCCGGGCATTAATGGATTAATATTTTTCGGGTATCCATTTTACTTCTTCGGCATGCACATGATGAGACAATTTCCGTGCCAACACAAATAGATAATCTGAAAGCCTATTTAAATACTTTAAAGTGTTTGGATCAACAGGTTCTACCTCGTTTAATGACACGGCTAATCGCTCAGCCCTTCTGCAAATACATCGTGTTATGTGACAGAATGACACCGTTTGGTGTCCGCCGGGTAACACAAAATGTGTCATAGGAGGCAAGGACTCGTTCATTAGGTCCATTTCATGTTCCAACCGCAGGATATCTTCCTCTGAAATTTTGGGGATGTTTAAACGGTCTTTACCATTTTTTAAGGTCGCTTTTTCAGGGTCTGTGGCCAAAATGGCTCCAACGGTAAACAAGCGATCCTGAATATGTATTAGAAGCTCTTTGTCTTGGGAGGGGATGTCTTGATCTCTAACTAGACCGATGTATGAATTTAGCTCATCAACGGTGCCATAGCTTTCAATGCGGATGTGATTTTTGGATACCCGTGTACCCCCAAATAATGCGGTGGTGCCTTGATCTCCAGTTTTGGTATATATTTTCATAAAATTAGTTTCGAATGTTCGTGGATCCAAAGGTACGTTTTATGGTAGGTAATTCAAAGAAGTTATTGGGCAGTAAGTAGGGGACAGTAGACAGTAGAAACTAGACAGTAAGCAGGATAAATTAAACTCGGATGGTGAAATGTTCTTTTTGTTGTTCTTTTCTAAAGAATACCAACCCCCAGTAATATGTATCGATTGTAACGGTCACTTGCGGATGGCTTTTAATGATTTCCCAAGCTTCGGTCATTTCTGGAGACCAATAAATATCATCAAAGATGAAAACGGAGTCGTTGTGTGCAGAAGGGAGAAGGGTTTCAAAATATTCCAGAGTGGCTTTTTTGGTATGATTCCCATCAAAGAAAATGGCATCCCACTTTTGTTCTTTTAAATTTGGGAGGTGTTCCTCAAAACTTCCTTTAAGAATATGGATGTTCTTCCATTTAGCCAATTTATTTGCCGCATAAGCTGCCACTTCTGTGTTTCCATCCACAGAGGTTATTTGAGCTTTAGGATTTCCTAAGGTCATGGCATGGGTTGCCATTCCTAGGGAGGTTCCCAATTCCAAAATAGTCTCAAAATGAAAGTAATTGGTTAATCTTAAGAGGAGTTTGGCTCTTATTAATGGGGTTCCAGCTGTTTTGGCCAATTCTGATGGGGTACGAAATTGCGATTGGGTTTTTCGGGAGCCCTTTCCCAAATCCAGCATTTCTAGAGGTTGTTTGTCTTTGAGCAAGGTTTTGCGATAGGCTTTCAGTCTTTTATAATCGTAAAATGGTTGTTTTAGGTAAAAGCACTTGGTGACCAAATCATAGACAAATGGCGAATGCACCCCATGCTGGTTGGTGGAGCGCTTCAGAAATTTTAAATAAGAAATAATTTGGTAGACCATTTACAATTAACAATAAACAATAAACAATTAGCAATTAGCAATGATTCATTAGTATTTAGGATCAAGAACCAACAACCAACAACGATACACTATACTAGTCTTCCATTTTTTCGGAGAGTTCTAGCCATCTCAGTTCCTTTTCTTCAATATCATCCAATAGGGATTGGAGTTTTTGGGAGAGCTCTTGGATCTGGTCATTGGTTAGGCTGGTATCATGAAACTGACTTTCTAATTTCAACTTGTCTTTTTCCAAAGCCTTTATTTTGCTTTCCAGATTGTTGAACTCCTTTTGCTCATTGTAAGACAGTTTGCTATTGCTGTCTTTTTTCCACTCCTTTTTCTCCTTTTTATCACTTTCCGTTTCTTGTGGTCGGCTATCCTCATACACTCGGTAATCGGTATAGTTACCTGGAAAGTCGTCAATTTCTCCCTCTCCCTTAAATACCAGTAAATGATCCACAATTTTATCCATAAAATACCGGTCGTGAGAAACCACTATAAGGCAACCTGGAAAATCTAAAAGGAAATCTTCTAAGACATTTAAGGTTACAATATCCAAATCGTTGGTTGGCTCATCCAGAATCAAAAAGTTGGGATTTTGGATTAAGACTGTACAAAGGTACAGGCGCTTCCGCTCTCCACCGCTCAACTTCTCTACAAAATCATATTGTTTCTTTCGGTCAAATAGAAAGCGCTCTAAGAGTTGTTGCGCGCTGATTTGTTTTCCTTTTTTCAAAGGAATAAACTCCCCAAACTCCTTGATGACTTCAATTACTTTCTGCTGGGGTTTTATGTTAATCCCTTTTTGGGTATAGTATCCCAATTTGACCGTTTCTCCATGCACAATTTTTCCGGCATCTGGAGCAATGGATTTTGTTAAAAGGTTGAGGAAGGTAGATTTACCAGTTCCATTTTTTCCGATGATACCCACCCGTTCGCCAGGTTGAAAATTGTATTCAAATTGGTTGAGGATGGTCTTGTCTTTGAAACTCTTGGAAACCTTATGGAATTCGACCACCTTGTTTCCCAAGCGCTCCATATTCAGTTCCAATTGTACTACATGGTCTTTTCTACGTTGGTGCGCTTTTTGTTTGATATCGTGAAAATCGTCTATCCGGGATTTTGATTTGGTGGTACGGGCCTTAGGTTGGCGTCGCATCCAGTCCAATTCTTTTTTATAAAGTTGTTTTGCCTTTCCCGTTTCCACCGTTTCACGATCTATACGTTCTTCTCTTTTCTCGAGGTAATAAGAATAGTTTCCTTTATAGCTAAAGAGTTGCCCATGGTCTAATTCTATAATTTCATTACACACGCGCTCCAGGAAATAGCGATCGTGAGTGACCATAAAAAGGGTGAGTTGCTCTTTAGCGAAAAAGGACTCCAACCATTCAATCATTTCCAAGTCTAGGTGGTTGGTAGGCTCATCCAAAATCAAAAGGTCTGGCTTTTTCAATAGTGCCATGGCCAAGGCCAACCGTTTTTTTTGTCCTCCGGAAAGCATCCCAACTTTTTGATCCAATTGTTCTAATTTCAATTGAAACAGGATTTGTTTGTATTGGGTCTCAAAATCCCAAGCTTGGTGGCGGTCCATGGCTTCAAAAGCCTTTTGGTAGGCTTCGGTATCTTCCGGATTTAAAAGCGCCTTTTCATAACGGTTGATGACGTCCAAAATGGGATTGTCTCCATCAAAAATGGAAGCCTCTACTGTAAGTGTATCATCTAGCTCTGGTTCCTGTGGTAGAAAGGCTACCTTCAGATTGTTGCGATAAATGATGTTCCCAGAGTCGGGGACATCCTTTCCGGCCAACATGTTAAGGATAGAGGTTTTACCTGTTCCGTTTTTGGCAACGAAAGCAATTTTTTGATCTTTATGGACACTAAAGGAGAGGTCTTGAAACAAGGTGACTTCTCCATAGGATTTGGCTATATTTTCAACCGTTAAATAATTCAAGGGTGCTATTTTTTTGCAAATAAACGTATAAAACCCAAATTTAGCTCCTTTAGTTTTGATATTAGTATCTAAAACTTATATTTGTTACTAAACTAGGCGCTTTCAAATGAAGAACGTGTGTATGCTTGTAGGGGTGGTGATCACCCTTTTTTTTACTTCCTGCATTCCCCATAAGGATTTGGTGTATTTACAAAATAAGGAACAGGCTTATGGAGCCGATACGATTCCTCGTATTACAGAAACCCAGAAACCCTATCGGGTTCAAATCAATGATGTGTTGAACATTCGTGTACGGGGATTGGATCAAGAGAAACTGACCATCTTCAATCCGGTGGGTGAAGAAAACCTGAATGCCGATAGTGATCAAAGAGCCTATTTTGATGGGTTTACGGTGGACTTGCACGGGGAAATCCGTATTCCTTTATTAGGTAAAATGAATGTGTTGGGATATACCTTAGAGGAGATTGAAGGTATGGTTAAGGAGAAGTTATTGACCGAACATTTTAAGGAGACAGCCCAAATTTTTGTCACGGTAAAATTAACAGGTTTACGATATACGGCTAACGGAGAAATAGGAAGCCCTGGTACTAAGACCTTGTTTCAGGAGCGGGTAAATATTTTTCAAGCTATTGCCAATTGTGGTGAAATTCCTATTACGGGTAATAAAAAAGATGTTTTGATTATTCGCCAGTACCCTCAGGGACAGCAAATACATCATATCGATTTGACCGATATTAAGGTGATGGAGTCTCCATATTACTATATTCAGCCCAATGATATTATTTATGTGAAACCTTTGAAGCAAGTTAGTATGGGATTTGGAACAACGGCTAAAGATACCTTTTTAACTGTGTTTACTGTGATTACGGTTCTTTCAACGACTCTTCTTTTAATCGATCGTTTATAATATGTCCCAATTTGATATACAAGACATAGAAACCCAAGAATCTCGAATTACTTTTGATTTTCGGGGGTATCTGTTTAAAATCCTAAACAATTGGAAGTTGATTTTGGTATGTATTGGTTTAGCCATGTTAGTGGCCTATATGGTAAACGTAAGAAAGCCCAATGTTTATGCCTTGACCTCCTTAATATCTGTGGAAAACGACCAAAGCCCGTTTTTTACTACGACTACCAGTATTTCCTTTAATTGGGGTGGTGTCTCGGGTAAAATGGGGAAAACCATGACCACCCTGGGAACCAGGAATCATAACGAAAAGGTGGTTGACTCCTTACAGTTTTATATGGAATACCTTAAGGAGGGGAAATATCGCAAAGAGGATATTTATCATCAAGCTCCATTTCGGGTGAGTTTGGATACTACCGGAGGACAGTTACTGGGTCCTCCTTTGGGATTGCGCTTTTTGGAAGGTAACAAAGTTGAACTGTTTGCTACTTTTGAAAACTCAGGAGGAACTGTTCAAAATTATACAACAAAGGAAAAAAAAGGAGTCACTTTGCCCGTAGGTGAATACAAAGAAACCTTTCCATTAAACCAACCCATTCATTTACCATTTTTCAATGGAACCATTAAATTGGTGAAGCCGGTCAAACCCGGAAGTGAGTTTTTTGTAAGGTTTTTAAATTTTGATGGCATCGTCAATCAATATAAGACCTTTGTTAAAGTTACCCCATTTGAGAAAAATGCATCATCAGTTATAAGACTGTTCTTATCTGGGACTAATAAGGCGAAGATTGTCGATTATTTGAATACCACGGCTGCTATTTTAAGTAGGGAGGAGTTGGCACGAAAAAATCTTTATGCCACCAATACCATTCGATTTATAGACAGTACCCTCAATAAGGTCAATACCGATTTGGTTCAGGTCAATGACCAGATGAATGAGTTCCGGAAAAAGAACCAGGTGATTACGATACAGGATGAAATGATGGAAACTTCGGAGCGCCTAAAGGTCTTTGAGCAGCAAAAGAGGGAAGAGGAAGCCAAGATTTTGTATCTAGACAATTTAGAAAATTATTTGAGAACCAAAGACAACTATGTCAATATAGCGGCCCCCACTTCGGTAGGAATCAATGAAGGGAACATACTGAGCAGCGTTAGTAAAATTACGGGACT
Organism: Mangrovimonas sp. CR14; assembly: GCF_011764015.1. Lineage (NCBI taxonomy): Bacteria > Pseudomonadati > Bacteroidota > Flavobacteriia > Flavobacteriales > Flavobacteriaceae > Mangrovimonas > Mangrovimonas sp. CR14. Next base: position 309,765 of record NZ_JAAFZY010000004.1, read on the forward strand.
GGCCATTGAGCGACAAAATTTGGAATATACGACCCGTGAGGATTCAGAATTGTTTGATGAGTTGGATCGACGGATTGATTCTGAGAAGAACGTGCTTTTGGAAACCATTGATGCTACTAGGAATACCATTCAACTTAATTTAAATAGTATTTCAAAGGAAATGGGGCGTTTAAATGGCAAACTTTCTAACCTGCCTGAGGAACAGCAGACCTTTTTGAAAATCCAAAGGGAATTGGATTTGAGCCAAGAAGCTTATGATATTTATTTGAAGAAGCGCAGTGAGGCAGCCATTATCAAAGCAGCCAATGTATCGGATATTACGGTGATTGATGAAGCCAAGGATATTGGTGGTGGACGTATAGGTCCCAATCACAATTTGAACTATATGATGGCCTTGATGATGGGAACCTTTATACCTTTGGCTTTTATTTTTGTTCTCTTTTTATTGGATAATACCATTCATGGGTCTGATGAGGTGGAGATCCTATCCAGAATTCCGATTATTGGTTTGTTAGGGAAGTACCGATACCACAATAATTTGGTGGTGTTTGAGAAACCGAAATCGGCGGTCGCGGAATCCTTTAGGGCCATTCGCTCTAGTTTGCAATTTATTCTGAATAAAGAGGAATCCACTGGAGGAAAAACAGTTATGGTTACCTCTTCGGTTAGTGGGGAAGGAAAGACCTTTTGCTCGATCAACTTAGCCACGGTGTATGCACTTTCTGGAAAAAAAACCATTTTGTTAGGTCTGGATTTAAGGAAACCTAAAATCTTTGATGATTTTGATTTGACAAACGAACATGGTTTGGTTAATTATTTTATTGGGGAAAGAAGCTTTGAAGATGTAAAGAGTGCTACCCATATCGAAAATTTGGATGTGGTTACATCGGGTCCTATTCCGCCCAATCCCTCGGAATTGCTGATGAGTCCGAAAATGGCCTCCTTGATGGCAGAACTCAAACAGACTTATGATATCATTGTGTTGGATACCCCACCATTGGGATTGGTGACCGATGCTTTGGAATTAGTTAAATATGCCGATACGACCTTATTTATGGTGCGGTTGGATTACACCAAAAAAGGGATGTTGCAATTGGTCAATGCTAAGTATCGCAACGGAGAGATGAATAATGTTCATTTTGTGCTTAACTTTTATAAGCATAAATCCAATCATAATTATGGATACGGATATGGCTATGGTTACGGTTACGGCTATGGCTATGGTGTTTACGGAAATGCCTATCATCAAAATGGACGCGTTTCGAGATGGGAAAAGGTTAAGCAGTTTTTAAAAAGAATTTAATAACGATATACAATAAAATGAGTAATAAAAAGATTGCAGTAATTGGTTTGGGGTATGTGGGACTCCCTTTGGCCGTTGAGTTTGGAAAAGCCTATGCCACTATTGGTTTTGATATCAATAGCAAACGGGTTCGAGAATTGCAACAAGGAGAGGATCATACTCTTGAGGTGTCTTCTGAAGACTTAAAAGCTGTTTTGTCGGAAAGTTCCCAAGATATTGGTCTGAAAATTACTAAAGAGGTACAGGATCTGGCTGCCTCCCAAATTTATATTGTTACGGTTCCCACACCCACTGATGCTCTGAAGCGACCTGTACTTACTCCCTTGCAAAAGGCGAGTGAAACTGTTGGGCAAGTACTTAAAAAAGGCGACATTGTTATTTATGAATCGACCGTGTATCCTGGAGTTACCGAAGAGTTTTGTGTCCCTATTTTGGAACAGATGTCTGGTTTGACTTTCAATCAGGACTTTTTTGCTGGCTATTCTCCTGAGCGTATCAACCCTGGAGATAAAACGCATACGGTTACCAAGATTTTAAAAGTTACTTCTGGAAGTACACCTGAGGTAGCCCAAGAAGTCGATGCTTTGTATCGTTCCATTATTACTGCTGGTACGCATTTAGCGCCCTCCATTAAAGTGGCAGAAGCGGCTAAGGTGATCGAGAATTCCCAGAGGGATATCAATATTGCCTTTGTCAATGAGCTTTCTAAAATCTTCCGGCTTTTGGATATTGATACTCAAGCGGTCTTGGAAGCAGCTGGAACCAAGTGGAATTTTATCAAATTTACCCCAGGATTGGTAGGAGGACATTGTATCGGGGTAGATCCTTATTATCTAGCACAAAAAGCCATTGAAGCGGGTTATGATCCTGAGATTATTTTAGCTGGTCGTAAAATGAATGACAGTATGGGCGGCTATGTAGCGACTGAAACCGTGAAAATGATGATCAAGAAGGGAGCAACCATTAAAGGAGCTAAGGTCTTGGTACTCGGTATCACCTTTAAAGAGAATTGCCCTGATATTCGTAATTCTCGGGTTATTGATATTATTGAAGAGCTTCAAACCTATGATATCGAAGTGGATGTTTATGATCCTTGGGCTTCTGAGGATGAGGTGCTTGAGGAGTACGGGCTTCCCTTGATAAGTGACGCTTCCCAATTGGCAGCCACCTATGATGCGATTATTTTGGCGGTATCGCATAAAGAGTTTTTAGATTTGGATATTGCTGGGATGAAAGCTGATAAAACGGTTGTTTTTGATGTGAAGTCTTTACTTCCTAGGGAGTTGGTGGATGCTAGGTTGTGACAGTTTCAATGAACAATTAACTATGAGCAATGTGTTGCTTAGTGGGCATTAGCCAGCCTAATGTTTCAGATTTAAGTAGCAAGAACCAAGAGTCAAGAGCCAAGACAGATTCGTTTATAAGATAATAGAACAAAGAAAATAGAATATAGACTTCTCGATACAATTTTGCTCTCTACTGTCGCAAAACCACTCGAAGTGACATAGGGAGAATAACAAGGCGTTGTCAGTTCGAGTGCCGACTGTAAGGAGGTGTATCGAGAACCAAAAAGGGCTACCTGTTTTCTATAAACTTTCTTTGTCATGCTGAGCTTGTCAAAGCATATTTGTTCATTTTTATTTGGATTTACTTTTTTGTATCGCCCAAAAAAGTAACAAAAAATGCTAGACTTACTTTTTACACCTTGAAAATCTTACAAACCTGCTTAATCATGCGCGCCACAATCGCTACGCTTGTCCGGCGCTCCTTTACCCAAGCAAAGCAGGTTTTTGATTTTACTGCGGTTTAAAAACTAGGTCGGTGGTTATTCGGCATTGCCGAAATGATTCTCCAATATTACTTCAAACATTCCTTGTCATGCTGAGCTTGTCGAAGCACCTTACATTGTGTTCATTTTACCTTGATGTAAAACGAACCAAAACATCAAGATGCTCTGATGACATTAGCTATCTGTCGATAGCTACCATGAGCTTTGGGCATTAAGCCTTGTTTCTTTTTCATTGAGTTTTAGCCGTAAGCTCCTAGTATTTTTCTAGTTCAGATTAAAACTGCTCATTATGTCGCAGACCATCGGTTTTTCGGCTTTGCCTGAAAGGGGAGTTCAAGGAGATCCTGAAACAAGTTCAGGATGACAGGCGTTTTTATATTTAAAAGTTAGTTGTCAGGTCGAGCGCAGTCGAGACCTCTTGGAAGAATAGCGGTTTTAAAGTAACCCCTTCACTGCGCTCGGGGAGACATTGTGAATCATTATTTTTTATGGAATCATGATATGCTTCGTAATTACCTTAATCCAAAACGATTCAAAAACATCGGTTTTTCTGCTTTGCCGAAATATGGTTTTGACTTTTGATACAGATAAAAATTAGGGCAGTGGGTTTTCATTGTGGTCTTAAGGATATCAGATATGGCTCCTCCCTTTAACTAAAGAGGGGAGCTTTCAGGTTTAGTGAAGATAATGAGTGAAAATAAATGGTGAGGGAACTTTCTTCATTCCATAATTTCGGTTAAAATCTGGCTAGATGATTTTTAAAGCCTATATAAAGCGCTATCTTTACGTTACTTAAAGACAAGGTATGGTAACAGATGAAATAAAGGAATATTCATTTTTAGTGACTGGAGGCGCAGGCTTTATTGGAAGTAACTTGGTGGCCTATTTATTGGCTCATGGAGCCAAGAAGGTGCGCGTGTTGGATAATTTTTCCAATGGATACCGGGAGAATCTTACCGAGTTTATGGAGCACCCTCAATTTGAACTTTGGGAAGGGGATATTCGTGATTTGGATATGTGTCATAAAGCCATGGTAGGGATGGATTATGTCTCTCACCAAGCAGCTTTGGGATCGGTGCCTCGATCGATTGATGATCCAGCGACTACCAATGCGGTGAACATTTCTGGTTTTTTAAATATGTTGATTGCCTTGAAAGATAGTCCGTCGGTGAAACGAATGGTCTATGCGGCGTCTAGTTCCACTTACGGCGATAGTGCCAGTTTGCCCAAAGTGGAAGCTGTTATTGGAAAGCCTTTATCGCCCTATGCGGTAACCAAATATGTGAATGAATTGTATGCCGATGTGTTTGGTAAAACCTATGGTACTGATGTCATTGGATTGCGCTACTTTAATGTTTTCGGTCCCAAGCAGAGTCCAAATGGTGCCTATGCCGCTGTTATTCCTTTGTTTATGCAAGCACTGAAGACAAAGCAACCGCCTAAGATTAATGGCGATGGCGAGCAGACCCGGGACTTTACCTATGTGGCTAATGCGGTACAAGCCAATGTGAAAGGTTTTTTTGCTAGTAAGGAAGCTGCCAATGAGGTGTTTAATGTAGCTTGTGGGGAGCGAATTTCGGTCAATACTTTGTGGCATACTTTAAAGGAAGCCGCAGAATCAGAACTTGAAGCCATTTATGGTCCGCCACGTATGGGGGATGTGCGTGATTCGTTGGCAGATATTTCCAAAGGTCAGCGCTTGTTGGGCTATGAACCCGAGGTAACTGTGAAGGAAGGGTTAGGTTTGACCTGGAAGGTTTTCAATGAACAATGACCGATTAGCAATTAACAATTATCAATTGGAGATACAGGAGGCTAGAGCTAGGAGTCATGATAGCTAGTGTTTAAGAGAAAGGAATATAGAGCATAGAAAATTGAATAGGGAATAGTTTAATTGTTTTATTGTTTGGTTTTTAGTTGTTGGTGTTTGGTGGCTTCTCGATACAATCGTTCTCCGTTGCTCTTCGAATTATTCCGACGATGTTGTCGGGACAAAACTCGAAGTGACAAGCTTCTCGATACAATTTTATTCCGCTGCGCTCCATAAAATCACTCGAAGTGACATGGGGAGGTTAAAAAGACGTTGTCAGTTCGAGTGCCGACTGTAAGGAGGTGTATCGAGAACCAAAAAGGGCGACCTGTTTTCTTTAAACTTTCTTTGTCATGCTGAGCTTGTCGAAGCATATTTGTTCATTTTTATTTGTATTTACTTTTATACATCGCTCAAAAAAGTAACAAAAAATGCTAGACTTACTTTTTACACCTTGAAAATCTGACAAATCTGCTTTTTCCTGTGCGCCACAATCGCTACGCTTGTCCGGCGCTCCTTTACCCAAGCAAAGCAGGTTTTTGATTTTACTACGGTTTAAAAACTAGGTCGGTGGTTATTCGGCGTTGCCGAAATGATTCTTCAATATTACTTCAAACATTTCTTGTCATGCTGAGCTTGTCGAAGCATATTTGTTCATTTTTATTTGTATTTACTTTTATACATCGCTCAAAAAAGTAACAAAAAATGCTAGACTTACTTTTTACACCTTGAAAATCTTACAAACCTGCTTAATCATGCGCGCCACAATCACTACGCTTGTCCGGCGCTCTTTTACCCAAGCAAAGCAGCTTTTTGATTTTACTACAGTTTAAAAACTAGGTCGGTGGTTATTCGGCTTTGCCGGAAAGGGGTTTAAGGAGATCCTGAAACAACACTTCGACATGCTCAGTGTGACAGTTCTGGACGACAGGCGTTTTAATAATTAAAAGTTAGTTGTCAGGTCGAGCGCAGTCGAGACCTCTTAGAAGGAAATTGATTTTAAAGTAACCCCTCGACTGCGCTCGGGGAGACACCGTGAATCATTATTTTTTTGGCTTAGGGTTCAAACACCCCGTCCAGCTCCAAGTATGCTTGGTGCTGTCCACCCCTCTTTGTCTAAAGAGGGGAACCTTTTTAAAAAAAAAAGACCGCCTTGATTAGGGACGGTCTTTTGGATGGAGCGTCTTTTTGGTTATAAGACTTCCAGAATTTCAAGGGCATTATATGCCCCATTGTTTAACGGGTATTGGATTCCGTTTACTTCTTGATAAAAGGCCACTTTTAGGAAATACCCTTGGGTGCCGGTTCCTGTGGGGACAGCGGCAGGGGTTAGGGTCACCGTGGTGATTGTATTATCAATAGGTAAGTTGGAAACTGGACTAAGTTGTAAGTCCTTATCTCCCGTTGCGAAATTCAAATTTAAAAAACCACTTGTTAAGCTTACATGGGTTGCTCCCACTGGAACGGATAGGTTTTGAGCTGGGATGAAATCGGTTAAAGTGATTTCTCCTGTGGCTGTATCTAAACCTATATCACTCAGCAGTACCGTGCTAAGAATGGCCCGGTCGTTAAAATTGAACCCTTTTAGGGTTTGTTGACCTGAAGGAGTTGTAATTCCCACTTCCACAACACGTTGTCCACGAGGACTGGTGGTATCCAAATTTTTAATCTGGGTCATCACTTTGGTTAACCGTGCGGTGACCTGACTGTCTTTGGCATCTTCCATCAATGGTAAAATGGCTCTTCTAAGTATTTTACCACTAGAAGCCGATTTTCCAAATTCGGATCCGTTCTCACGAGTTCTGGCAAAAGCAGGATCGTTTTTGATTCTGTTTGCACTTACTCCACTTTTGGTTTTCACCAAATACCCTTCTTTGCCCTTGTAAAAGGTAAGATCGTCCAGGGTTCCCTCGATCTTGATTAAGCTTTTCAACTTTGCCATATCGCAAAAATTTAAAACATTAATAAACTATTTTTGAAAGGAACTGCTCGCTTTCTTACCCTGGCGCCTTTGGGACTATGGAGCTGTTCTGTTTCGAGAAGCAAGTTGGGAATTAAAGGGCAGTGGATTTTTCCAGATGTCCGAATATGATCTTTTTGGGTTTTCTTGTCCGAAACAGGTCTTAAAAAATTGGAAAACTTATTTTTTTGATAGCTCAAGGACCTTATTGAAAGGCTCAAATTGCCTTGAGGTTTCATACACTCACCGTACACTATCCGTACTTGAGCCATACTTAAGCTATACTGCATTTAAATATGAAATCGAAATTGTAGGATAAATTTATTTTTATCGATGTTTGTATATCCTTATCGGTGAATTGTTATAAAAAGTAGGTTAATACGTAAAAATTCTTACAAATAGAAAAATATGTAGGAATAGACATGTTTAAATGATGTTGTTTGTCGAAAGTTTTTGCTTTCTATATTTTTTAAACGTATTACTTATTAGCTTGAGATTCATTAGTTAATTTATTGAATTTTAAAGTCTTATGTTATGAGTATGTCCCCTAAAAAAAAGAAGTTATTTATTGATTCTACCGATGTGTCCCATATGACTGGGCTTTGTATTCGGACTGCTAGAAGGATGTTACAGTATGTGCGTGATGAGCGAGGATTGTCTGCCCGATCGCTCGTTAGTATTTATGATTTTTGTTATTGTTTTTCGGTGCCCTTGAATGTGGTTTTTGAATATATTAATTCCACGCGATTTGAAAATTTACCTTCGATGACCCAAGAGGAATTGCGTCAAGGTTATATGATGAAGGAAGGAAAAATTGATGTGGATTCTTATTTACACCATCCCGATTTTGATATTTTTTGTAGTCCGAAGTCTTTAAAGAATAGGTCGCAAGATTTGGAGGATGATCAAGCTCAGGAAATAGCTTAAGCAATTAACAATTATCAATTAACGATTAGTAATGTGGTTTTAATTCCTGATTTCTGATTAATGTTTAGTCGAGAGGCTAGAACCAAGAACCAAGAGGCAAGACGTGTATTAAGAGAAAAGAATGTAGAGCATAGAAAATTGAATAGTGAATAGTGAATGTTGAGTAGTTTAATTGTTTTAGTGTTTGGTTTTTAGTTGTTGGTGTTTGGTGGCTTCTCGATACAATCGTTCTCCGTTGCTCTTCGAACGATCCCGACGATGAATGCCGTGACAAAGCTCGAAGTGACAAGCTTCTCGATACAATTTTATTCCGCTGCGCTCCATAAAATCACTCGAAGTGAGATGGGGAGGTTAAAAAGACGTTGTCAGTTCGAGTGCCGACTGTAGGGAGGTGTATCCGGAATCAAGCCATGTGAGGTTGAGTTGTAGTTATCTCGTTTACTTAAGCATCAGCTGATTTCTACCTTCAACTTTATACTTTTTCAAAACCCTCCTTTTTATTAACAACCCTCTGCATTTTTCACCAAAACATTTTTATAAGGTTCTGCAATTCTTATCTTAGTTGCCAAGAAAGCTATTAAATCAATTATTTTTTGAAAACCCGTACCTACCGCAAAGATCAGCAACTTAAATTGAGCTTTTTGCTGGGAAGCAGTTTGAAGGATATCTATGCTTCCCGTTTTTTGGCCACCCAATTGGCTGTTAGGGACATTAAAGCGCAATATCGTCAATCTTTTTTGGGTGTTTTTTGGGCCTTTATTACGCCTTTAATGACTGCTTTGGTTTGGATGGCTTTGAAGCAATCGGGTACCGTGGCCTTGTCTGATACGGGTATTCCTTATCCTGTTTATGTGTTTTCGGGTACCTTGATTTGGTCTATTATTATTGAGGCTATCAATTCGCCCATTAGTAGTACCAACAGTGCCAAATCTATTTTAACCAAAATCAATTTCCCTAAGGAAGCCTTGTTGGTATCGGGGATTTTTAAACTGTTGTTTAACAGTCTGGTGAAGGTGGTTTTGTTGGTGTTATTTATACTCTTTTACGGGATGGGATGGCACTGGAGTATGTTGTTGTTTCCATTGGGTATGTTAGGTGCTATTTTTGTGGGGACGACCTTGGGGTTGTTGGTAACCCCTCTGGGGCTTCTTTATAAGGATATTAGCAAGCTTATAGGTTTTGGAATGCGGTTTTTAATGTATGCTACCCCCGTGGTTTACAGTATACCTACGAGTGGGTTTATGCGATCGTTTATGACCTATAACCCTTTTACCCCTTTAGTGACGGTACCTCGTGATCTTTTGACTGGAATGCTCCCTGAGTTTTTAGGATATTACGGCATTATACTTTTCACCTGTTTGCCGCTGTTGTTTTTTGGATTGGTGTTTTATAGGTTTTCCATTCCTATTGTGGTGGAGCGGTTGAGTTCATAGAATGGAGAGTAGTGAGTGGTGAGTAGTGAATGGTGAGTAGTTAGTAGTGAATGGTGAGTGGTGATTGGTGATTGGTGAATGGTGATTGGTGAATGGTGAGTGGTGAATGGTTAGTAGTGATTGGTGAATAGAGAGAGGTGAGTTGAGTTATCCATTTCCGATTCACGATTTCCGATTCACAAAAAAAAGAAGTTATGGATCATAAAGATTTAGATGTTTGGAAAAAGAGTATGGACTTGGTGGTTGAGGTTTATGCATGGACATCTGGGTTGCCAGATTCTGAGAAGTTTGGATTGATGTCGCAAATGAGACGAGCTGCTGTATCTATTCCTTCTAATATTGCCGAAGGAAGTGCCCGAAAGGGTGATAAGGAACTTATGCAGTTTCTCAACATCGCGTTGGGTTCGGTTTCTGAACTTGAAACTCAATATTTAGTTGTTTTAAGATTGCAATTGTTAAAAGAAAATGAGATTATCGAAGCCCTATTTGTGAGCGTGAAAAAACTTATTTTAGGATATAGAAATTATTTGAGGGGGAAGAAGTGAGAGGATGGTGAATGGAGAGTAGTGAATAGGGAGTGGTGAGTAGAGAATAGTGAATAGTGAATGGGGAAAAGTGAATGGGAGTGGTTTTGCTATTCACGAATCACGATTATCGATTCACTAATTAAAAATATAAATGAATAACAAAACAAACATACCAAAGGATACAGAAAGTAAGAATGAGGTCTTGGTGCGGGTGCAGGGGCTAAGTAAAAAGTTTTGCAAAGACTTTAAGACCAGTTTGTGGTATGGGGTCAAGGATTTGGCCAACGGTATGTTGGGGCGTGGGTATGAAACGGGTTTGCGGCCTAAAGAGTTTTGGGCGGTGAAGGATGTGAGTTTTGAGTTGCGCCGAGGGGAGTGTTTAGGACTTATTGGCCATAACGGGGCCGGTAAAAGTACCCTTTTAAAACTATTGAATGGCTTGATTTACCCTGATGGCGGCCAAATAGACATTACGGGGCGCGTGGGTGCGTTGATTGAATTGGGAGCGGGATTTAACCCCATTTTAAGCGGGCGTGAAAATATTTATAACAATGGGGCTGTTTTAGGCTTTAGCAGACAAGAAATTGATGATAGACTGGAAGATATTATTGCTTTTGCCGAGTTGGAGGAATTTATTGATATGCCTGTGCAGCATTACAGTAGTGGTATGAAGGTGCGTTTGGGCTTTGCCGTAGCCGCCCAAATGGAACCGGATGTTTTGATCATAGATGAGGTGTTAGCTGTGGGTGATTTGGGGTTTGTTCTTAAGTGCTTTAAGCGAATTGATACCATTTTGCCAAAAACAGCCATTGTATTTGTAAGTCATAGTATGCCCATGGTATCTAGAATATGTAATGAGGTAATATTGTTGGAGGATGGAAAAGTAAGGTTTCAAGGGACGGAAGTAGCGAAGGGAATCGATTTGTATTATACGCGATTTAGCAATAATGAGACTAATGTTGTATTTAATGATGGAACAATAGAATTAGAAAGTGTGTTTATTGAGGGGGAAAGGAATGAGAATAGTGAAATAGCCTCAGTTAATTGGAATTCTGATTTGAAAATTAATTTCAAATTTAAATTGAAACGAAAGGTTAAAAGTTTTCCTTTTTTTAAGGTAATCATTTTTGACAAAGAGCAGAGACCCGTAGGGGTTTTAACTGAAAATGATGAAAACTTTGATTTTACCTTAGATAATGATATCATTAGATTTAGTGTTTTTCACCAAAATTTGCAACTCTCAAAAGGAGTATATTCTATAAATATCTTGGTTTCAGAAGGAAAAATTAGAGCTCCCCTATTAAGACAAAATGATATTGCCAAATTTCAAATAATTCATGAACTTGATATTTGGCCACCTTTTCTTTTGTCAGCAAAATTCATTAGTAGGTAGGGAATGTTTTTAAAAAAATTCAAATTAGATTTTATCATTATTGGAGCTCAAAAGGCAGGCACATCAGCTCTTGATGCTTACCTTCGGATGCATGATAGGATTACCATGTCCACTATTAAAGAAACACATTTTTTTGATGATGATAGGTATTTTAACGGTAAACCTAAATATCAAATACTAGAGGAGTTTTATCCAAAGCGACAAAAAAACACTTTATATGGAGAAGCTACGCCTATATATTTATATTGGGAACCATGTATTGAGAGGATGTATAGATATAACAAGAAACTAAAATTGGTAGCATTACTTAGAAACCCTATTAATAGGGCATTCTCACATTGGAATATGGAGTTTTCTAGAGGTTTTGAGGATAGATCTTTTGAAGAGTCCATAAAGAATGAGGCTTGTGAAATAAAGCATTTTAAAAAGAAACAACATCCCGTAAAATCATATTTGCAAAGAGGTTTATACTCTGAGCAAATAGAAAGAGTATATGGATTCTTTCCCAAACATCAAGTACTTTTTCTTAAGTATGAAGACTTTCATTTAAGTAATAAAAATAGCCTGAAAAAGGTTTTGGAGTTTTTAGACTTAGAAATGTTTGAAACCATTTCAGATAATATGGAAATTAATAAAATACCTTATGGCGAAAGGAAAGTCACGATGGAAAAAAGTTTTATGTTAGATTTTTTTATGGAAGATATTGAGAAAACTGAAAAGTTGTTGAATTGGAATTGTAATGATTGGAAAGTATGATTTCACACAAACACAAATGTATTTTTATTCATATCCCTAAAACGGCAGGAACGAGCATCAATGAATTTTTCTTTCCAGAAGTTGAATTCGGTATTTCACCACCAAATTATGATATTTTATTTGGATGGTGCCCTGTTAGGAAAATACATATGCAACACGCTACAGCTAGGCAAATGTTAGAAACAGAATTAATTACCGAAGAACAATGGAATACCTATTATAAATTTACTTTTGTTAGAAACCCATGGGATAGAGCTTATTCTGACTTTATGTGGATTCAAAATTTTTCAGGTGTTAGAGGGGACTTTTCTAGCTATATAAAGAAAACCAATAAGTTTGGTAAGATATTAACTAATAATGAGGGACCTCATTTTTTAGGCGATCATTTGTTGCAACAAACAGATTTTTTTGATTTTAAAGGTGTTTATAAACCTGATTTTATAGGTAGGTTTGAAAATTTTGATGCAGATATCCATTTTATAATCAATAAATTGGATATCAAGGAAGAATTTAATTTGCATAAAAACAAAACCTTACGGTATTCACATTATTCAAATTTTTACACGCGTTCAAAAAAAAAGTTGGTTAATGAATATTTTCAAAAGGACATTTCCTTGTTGGGGTATAAGTTTGAAAATAAAAGAGTGGGTTTTAAGAATAATATTAAGAGATTTATTTGAAATTAAATGACCATTGCCTTTACTATTTGCTCTAACAACTATTTAGCCCATGCCAAAACACTGGGAGATTCCTTTTTAGAGCATCATCCGGAAGCAACATTTATTATTGGGTTGGTAGATAAGTTTGATCTATCTTTTGATTATACTGTTTTTTCGAAATTTTTAATTATACCCGTTGAAGACATCCAAATTCCTGATTTTGATGACTTACATAAAAAGTACAATATTATTGAATTGAATACGGCAGTGAAGCCTTTCTATTTTCATCATATTTTTACTCAATTAAAGCCAGAAAAACTATTGTACATAGACCCTGATATTTTGGTGACAAGCCATTTTAATGAGGTCTTTGATATTTTAGACGATAAAAACATTGTGATAACGCCCCATATTTGTAAACCCATTGAGGATGAGTATGCACCTACAGACTATCATACATTAAGAGGAGGAGTCTTTAATCTGGGGTTTATAGGGTTAAGCAATTATCAAAAAGTCTCTGATTTTCTTGATTGGTGGGGAGCAAGAGTCACTAAATATGGATTTGCTGATTTTTCTAAAAGTATGTTTTATGATCAAATATGGATTAACTATGTACCTGCTTTATTTGATAACTATTTTATTTTAAAGCATCCTGGTTATAATATGGCTAATTGGAATCTACATGAACGACACCTGACGATTCAAGACCATACCTATTTGGTTAATGAGGTGTATCATCTTCGGTTTTTTCATTTTAGTAGTTATAAATTCCATAAACCCGATGACATTTGTTCCTATTTAACACGATATGATTTTAATAATAGACCTGATTTGATTCCGTTGTTTCACGATTATCAGGAAAAACTTTTAAACAATCATGTGGAGACTATTAGTAACTTGGATGTGTTTTATTATCCCAAAAGGAAAGCAGTTATCAAGCCAAAACCGAAGGAAAACAAATCAGTTTACTATAGGTTGACTAAGAGAATTAAAAAAGCTGTAAAAGTTTTGGTTTATGGCTAAATACTTGAAAAAGGTTGTTGTTGTTATCCCCGTGCATACAGATGCTCCAAGTGAATTAGAGCTTATTTCGTTTGAGCAATGTTTTAAAGTATTGGGCGCCCATGATATTAAAATAGTAGCACCAAAAGGTTTAAATCTTGAAAAATTTAAGGTCGTGATTCCTGATTTTGAGGTGGTTTATGTTAACCCGATTTGGCAATCATCTGTTGAAAAATATAACAAACTAAAATTGAGCAAATTTTTTTATGGGTTGTTTGATGATTATGAATATTTACTCACTTATGAGTTAGATGCTTTTGTGTTTAAGGATGACCTTTTATCTTGGTGTCATAAAGGCTATGATTATATAGGTGCTCCTTGGTTTGTTGGTTATAATAAACCAACAAAGGAATTTCTAGGAGTGGGTAATTCTGGATTCTCCCTGCGCAATATAAGAGCAATGAAACGAGCTATAAAGAAAGTATGTGTTAAAAAAGAGGTTAGGTATTATTTTGGGAAAAAGAACAAAATATTAAGAAAATTATCTATTATTTTTAACTATGTATCTATTTATTTTTGGGAAAATCATACCATACAGAATGCGAAACATTTAAATGAAGATGGCTTTATTGTTCAAGTAATATCGAAAAAAATCCAAAATTTTAAAATAGCTCCCATTGATGAAGCCATACCCTTTGCTTTTGAAGTTAACCCTAAATACTTGTATCAAATAAACCAAAATACATTACCTATGGGGTGTCATGCTTGGTATCGATACGATCTAGCGTTTTGGAAGCCCTTTATTGAGGATTTTGGTTATAAAATAAACTCGAATAAGTAGATTGAAGGAGACCATAAAAATCTATTTAATAATAAACTTATGAATTAGGATTGGAAGAAGCATCATGTAACCATAACAAAGACTTTTAATGATTAGATATAAAATTACTATTTGGATTGGAAACGGATTATAAAATGTTTTATAACACAACATTTAAAGTTGAATGAACGTATTACTATCTATTATAACAATCAATTATAACAACAAAACGGGTCTTGAGAAAACTATGGCTAGTGTGCTACACCAGACCTACAACCCCATTGAATATATCATTATTGATGGAGGTTCTACCGATGGGAGTGTTGAGGTTATTAAGCAGCACAAAGATCACTTGGCCTATTGGGTGAGTGAACCAGATAAAGGCGTTTATCATGCTATGAATAAAGGTATAAAGCAAGCAAAAGGTGATTACTTGTTGTTTTTAAATAGTGGCGATCACTTTTATTCCAAAACATCCTTAGAATTATTTAAACCTTTTTTGTTACAAGATGAAAACATAGATATACTGTATGGCCATATTGAAGTGATTGCATCAAAAAAGTTCATAAAAACGTATCCAAACAAGTTGAATTTCTCCTATTTTTATGAAGATACCCTACCTCATCCGGCAAGTTTAATAAAAAAATCATGTTTTAATAAGATGGTTTATGATGAAACCCTTAAAATTGTATCTGACTGGAAGTTTTTTATGCTTGGTATCTGTAAATATAAGTTCACCTATAAGCCCCTTAATAAAGTGATTGCTACTTTTTATCATAATGGTGTTAGTAGCACGTCGCCAGAATTGGTTCAACAAGAGCGAGAACAAGTGCTGGAAGAGACGTTTTTTTTCCGGAGTAAAATTGAAAAACTTTTGAAAAAAATTAAGACCCAATTAATTAAAGTACAAAAGTTTTAAGTTGATGTCTGCAACCATATCCGTTATTGTTCCCTGTTTTAACCAAGCTCAGTATTTGGGTGAGTGTTTGGAGTCTGTATTTTGTCAAACATTTACCGATTGGGAATGCCTTATTGTTAACGATGGTAGCCCCGATCATACCAAGGAGGTTGCAAGTAAGTATTTAAAATTAGATACTCGGTTTAAATATATAGAAATTGAGAATGGCGGTGTGAGTCATGCTAGAAACATTGGGATACAAGAAGCCAAAGGTGACTTTATTTTGCCATTGGACGCGGACGATAAAATTGCTTCAAATTATTTAGAATTAGGATTAAGGGAGTTTGATAGGGACAACACGCTTAAAGTTGTTTATAGTGAGGCCCAATTTTTTGGGAAGAAGAATAGACGTATGAACCTACCCAACTACACTTTTGAAGAACTATTAAGAAATAATATAATTTTTTGTTCAGCCTTATTTAAAAGGGAAGATTTTGTGAAGTGTGGCGGGTATGATATTAATTTAACTATAGGTCTTGAAGATTGGGAGTTTTGGATTAATTTCTTAAAGGATGGTGGGAAGGTATATAGGATTCCAAACGTTTGCTTTTTTTACAGAATCAAAGAACAATCAAGAAATGTTGCTATTTCTGAGCATGATTTTGAAGAAACTCTTAGATATATCAGTATCAAACATCACAAATTATATATTAATACCTTTGGTTCCATTCCTTCATTGTTGGAACAAAACAAGCAATTACTTAAAAAAAATAAAAAATTGACAAAGGCTAATAAGACAAATGTTGTCTTGCTTTTGAAGAAATTAAAGCATATTTTTCATGGATAAGCCTTTAGTTTCCATTTGTATTCCTACTTATAATGGCGCCCGGTATATTGCCGAAGCTCTAGAGAGTGCCTTAACCCAGACTTATCCTTATACAGAAATAGTAATAAGTGATGATGCATCAAGTGATGCCACCTTAGATATTATAAAACGTTATCAATTAAAAACAGCTATTCCCATACATATATATCCTCATGAACCTAGTGGTATTGGAGCCAATTGGAACCATTGTATCAAACAGGCCAATGGCATTTATATCAAATTTCTATTTCAGGATGATGTTTTAAATCCGACCTGTATTTCTGAAATGGTTGACCTTTTGGAACATGATAAAAAAGTAGGTTTGGTAGCTTGCAAAAGAGATATTCTTGTGGATAAGACCTATAGGAATGATGAAACAGAACAATGGATAGAAACTTATGGGGATTTGCAAGACCACTTAAATATACCCGTAATTGATGGGGTTCAATATTTAGATAGATCTGTTTTTAAATCACGTTTATTGTTAATAGAACCTTTGAATAAAATAGGAGAACCCACGGTATTTCTTTTTAGGAAACAAATAGTCGATGACATTGGATTTTTTAGGGAGGATTTATTTCAAATATTGGATTTTGAATTCTGTAATAGAGTTTTAAGGAAATATAAAATTGCCGTATTGAATAAAAAATTGGTTGGATTTAGATTGCATAGCAATCAAGCAACAAATTCTAATATGACGCATGTGAAATCTGATCTTTTAAAATACCATACCATAATTTATGAGAAATATTTTTTCCTGATAAATAGAAACTTACAATTGAAGTTATTAAAAAAATACAATCCATTATTTAAACAGCTAGTGAAAATAAAAAGAATCTTTAAGTGATGAGGACGTGGAAATCAAGTGGGGTTTTTGAGATTTTTGGTCTGAATTTGAAAGGAGAAGGCTTACAACCCATTTACTAAAACATTAAAAATTAAATAGAAAAGAAATTTTCAAACCATAAGCGTAACTATGCTTGCCATCATTATCCCTTTTTATAAACATACTTTTTTTAAAGACACCTTAGAGTCCCTAGCAACTCAAACAGATAAACGGTTTAAAGTTTATATTGGGGATGATGCTAGCCCTAAAGATCCTGTAGCACTCTTAGAGTGTTATAAAAACAAATTTGATTTTGTATATAGAAGGTTTGAGTCTAATTTGGGGAAAGAATCCTTAGTCAAGCAATGGGAGCGATGTATTGCTTTATCTGAGGATGAAGAATGGTTGATGCTTTTAGGTGATGATGATTATATTAGCACTAACTATATTGAAGCGTTTTACGGGCAAATTGAAGCAATTCAAGCCTCTAGGGTAAATGTTGTAAGGTATGCAACTCAGGTTAATAAGTTTGGTGCTGAATTATCTAAGGTTTATACCCATCCTAAAATTGAAACTTCACCAGATTCATTTTATAAAAATATCTTTAAATCCTCCAGAAGTTCTCTTTCTGAACATTTATTTAGAAGAGAAGCCTATTTGAAACATGGATTTAGAGATTTTCCATTGGCTTGGGGTGTCGATGATTTTGCCTGGCTAGATTTTACTGAGTTTGAAACTATTTACACCATCAACGAAGCCATTGCTTTTATAAGAATTTCACCAGAGAGCATATCAAGAAAGGGATATAGGGAAAGCCAAAAGCTTGAGGCTAGATATATCTATTTTTCCTTAATAATATATAAGTATATAAACAAGTTTAAAAAAGAACAGCACAACAGTTTATATAGGTATTATGAACACCTTGTTTATAGTACGAATCATATTTCATTTAGATTTTGGTTCGTATTAAGTCTGTATTATTTGTTTCATAAGGATATCTTGAAGTTTTTTAAATTTCAGAGGAGAATTTTAGTTAATAAATATTTTAGATCTTATCAAAAACATCTTTCTTTCTTATTAATTAGTTTACAATTACTTTCAATGATAGTCGCTAATACCATTGTCTGATATTTGCTAAAAATGATGAAAACCCCGTTAGTTTCTATTATTATCCCTACCTATAACCGATCACATTTAATAGGTGAAACCTTAGACTCGGTCTTGGCGCAAACCTATACCAATTGGGAGTGTATTGTAGTAGATGATGGTTCTACAGATAGCACCCAAGAAGTTGTGGAGGCCTATTGTAAAAATGACGCTCGGTTTCAATTTCATCGCAGGCCTAAAGATGAACCAAAAGGAGGGAATGCAGCTAGAAATTATGGGTTTAAAGTAAGTAAAGGAATGTATGTCAATTGGTTTGACAGCGATGATATCATGTTAAATGATTTTATAGAAAAAAAAATACAGTTGTTTAACTCCCACAAGATACAGGCCATTATTTGTTCTGGATTTTATACGGATTCAAAGTTGCATATCATTAGACCAACAAAATATTTTAATGAAGGGTATTTGTTTAAAGAATTTACGCTGAGGAAGGCGGATGTTTTAACACCTTCCGTTCTCTTTAAAAAGGAAAGCTTAGAGTCGATGGCTTTGTTTAATGTCGAATTAACAGATGCTCAAGAGACCGATTTTTTTCACAGATACCTGTTTGATTTACCTGCTGATGCGTATCATTTTATTGAAGATAAGCTCTTTTTATATAGAAAACATGGCAATTCTATAGGTAGTCTTAAAATAGGGAATTATAATTTAAAGAATAGGGCCTCTCAAGCTTATGTTGAATTTGAGAACCTAAAACGGGTGGTTACAATAGGGGACCAAGAAATGATCCATTTTATATATAAGGCCTTGTTGAATTTGTTATTTTTAGCAATGGATCATGAGGATAATTACACCCAGAATTATCTCTTAAAAGGAATAAATAGTTATAAAAATAAAATAGGGATTTTTAAATACTATTTTCTAATGGGGTATTTAAAAGTAGCTAGACTCATAAATGTTAGAAGCTATCGATTAGAAAAATTAATAAGAAACCGTTGAAAAATTAAAGGATCATGGTTGTTTAATTAATAATAGACATAAGAAATACTTAAAGAAATATTTTAATGTTAAAGAGATTTTATAATAGACCCATTATTGTTACTGGTTCTCACAGGTCTGGCTCAACATGGTTAGGAAAAATGTTATCACTAACCGGAAAAATCAATTTTGTGAATGAGCCATTTAATAAATATTACCCACTTAATAGTCTGAGTCCAATAAAATATATGTTTGAATATGTTACTGATTCAGATAGTTTTGAACGTAAAAATAAATTCATTAAATATCTTGATGGAATTATTGGTTTACCCTATCACTATTTTACTGTCGATTTGATAAAACCAATTGTGAAGTTGGAACCTAAAATTTTAAAGAAAAAATTAGGTCTTATAAAAAAAAGACTAACTAAAAGGTATTTAATTAAAGACCCGATATGTATTTTTTCAGCGGATTGGATAGCTAGAAAATATCGCGCAGATGTAGTAGTGATAATTAGACATCCAGCCGCTTTTGTTGCCAGTATCAAAGTTAAAGATTGGAATCACGATTTTAATGATTTTTTAAATCAAAAAAAACTAATAAATGAGGTGCTAAAGCCATTTGAAGATGAAATACAAAACTACGCTACTAAACAACATGATATTATTGACCAAGGTATCATGTTATGGAATCTTATTCATTATAGAATAAAGGATTATCAAGACAAGCATAAAAATTGGATTTTTGTACGTCACGAAGATATTTCAGAAGCACCAATTGAAGAATTTAATAAACTTTATAAAAAACTCAGAATCAAAGATTTTAACTTGGTTAAGGAAGAAATTATAAATCACACTAAATTAGATAAAGGGGGAGTACATAGAAATAGTAAAGAAAATATCTATAATTGGAAGAATAGGCTATCTGAAGAGGAAATATCCAGAATAAAAATGGGGACAAACGAAATTTCTAAATATTTCTATACAGACAAGGAGTGGTAAATTGTATTATTTTAAAGAGGATTATTAACTATATCGCGAATTTAAGAGGAAAACACGTAGTCATTTACCTGGGCTATTTAATAATTTGCGCTAAGTAAATGATAAGGAAAATGAATATAAGTGTCATTATACCTACAAGAAATAGAATCGATTTTGTAAATCCATTAATTGAGGATCTATTAAATCAAGATATATCGGATTTTGAAATCATTGTTGTAGATCAATCGATAAACCCTGTAGAGATTAAGAATTGCAAGCACATCGTTTTAGATTCAACAGGGCCATGTATATCTAGAAATGTTGGAGCTCAAGAAGCAAAGGGCGATATTTTAGTTTTTTTAGATGATGATGCCAGAATCGATTCAAATTTTATACGTGAAATCACCACTCCGATTATTAAGGACGGTTTTCATGCTGTTGCTGGGGCAAATTGTGATACTGAAGGCAATTATTTGGCAAAAAGTCATGATTATTTTGACTATCGAGTGGATAATTTTATCAAAGTCTTAACAAGAAATCCAAATTCAAATACATCTAGAATCTGTATGTCATTTCCAGGTTGTTGTTCAGCCATATTGAAACGTGTTTTTGATACCATTGGAGGCTTTGATGAGCAGTTTGACCCTACAGGTGCCGGAGAAGATAGAGATATAGCCTTAAGGCTTTTTAATAAAGGATACATGACGTGGTATAATGCCCATGCTAAATTATATCATATAGGAGCTTCTTATGGAGGCACCAGAGATGTTGGTAGTAGACCCTTAATGTTAGATGTCCATTCCTATGTGATGTGTAAAAAATACTTTTCACCCGAATTAGCCAATGCTTTAAGAACAACTATTTTAAAAAGTTACCAAAGAAATTTTTATAAATCACTAATTACTTTAAATTTAACTAGGACAAAATTTAGATTGTACAAGAAATTAAAAGGCTTATTAAAATAAAAGAATGACTATTATATCAAGAATCAAAAATGCCATAAAAAAGAACAATTTGTCATTCTATGAATTAAGGCATCATAAAAAAAAATCTGATGATATTTATTCTATGGCTGTTCTACAATCCCTATTAATAGGCTACCCTTACATACCATTTAATGGCGGAGCTCTTAGACCCTTTTGTATAACTTATATATTAAATGAAATTGTTATAAATCAAAGACAGCGTGTTTTAGAGTTTGGTTCTGGTATTTCTACCATCTTGATGGCTAGGTTGATAAAAAAAAATAAGCTAGATGCGAAAATAATTTCAATTGAGCATAATGAAGCTTGGGCAGAAACTTTAAAAGAATATTTAGATAATGAAGATTTACTAAAATTTGTAACTATTATAAGAGTAGATTTAAAAGATGTAACGACCTCAAAGGGAACTGTTAATTGGTATGATTTTAATGTCCTGACATTTGCCCTAAAAGAAAAGAAGTTTGATTTAGTAATCATAGACGGCCCGCCTGCAAATACTTCAAAATTACAATACTCAAGATTTCCTGCATTGGAAAAGTTGGAAGATATTTTAACAAGTGATTTTTGTATCGTTTTAGATGATGTTAATCGTAAGGGGGAGCAGGCACTTGTTGAATTCTATAAACAAAAAAATAGAAATGTAACCTATAAGATTGTAAGCGAAACCCTTGGGGTATTTAGAAATAGGGATAAATTTAGCCCAATTCCAATTCGTTATTAATGTCTTTAGAAGTAGCGATATTTACAGCGATATTTGGTGGTAAGGATTGTGTAAAAGATCCCTTAAACTATGTGGAAAATGAACATATAGATTACTTTCTTATTACCGATGATCAAGAATTGAGATCCAATTGTTATAACATTATACATAAAAAACCAATCTATGATGATATTACTAAAAATGCCAGGTATTATAAAATTTTAGGGTTAGAGGCTTTTAAAAACTATGATTATGTCATTTGGCATGATGCCAACATGCAGATAAATCACGAAGAAGTCCCAAACTTATTAAAATTTGTCTCTAAAAATGGATTGGCATTTTTTGATCATCCTGAAAGAGATTGTGTTTATGATGAAGCTATAAAATGTATAAAGTTGGAAAAAGATTACCCACACCAATTGCTTAAACAGGTGTTAAAATATTTCTTGAAAGGGGTAAAAAATAATAAAGGTCTTTTTGCAACGGGTTTATTTGTTAGAAACAATAAATTTAATAACGAGGATTTTTTGAAAAGTTGGTGGTTTGAGACAAAAACATTTTCAAGACGGGACCAAATTTCTTTATCCTATTGTTTGAAGAAATTTCAAATTATTCCAATTAGGATTAATGGAGATATTAGAAATAATGTATATTCAATTTTTCATAAGCATAATCATAACAGATATGAATTTTTAACAACCCAAAAGCAGATTCCTTTTCTTGTATTTCAAAAAAAAATGACAATAAGAATCATATTACTTTTAAAGAAAATAAATTTTGGAGGAGTATAATACATCTTATATAGGTTTAAGGATGGAATTATTAAAATTGATGGAGGGTCATTTTAATAAGGTATTGGACGTAGGATGCGCATTGGGAGTCAATGGCGAGTATTTGCTAAAAAATAAAATAGCTTCTTCTGTTTATGGAATTGAGTATGATGCCAAAATGGCAAGTGAAGCTGCAAAAGGCAATAGCAAAGTGTTTTGTGGAGATTTAAATTCCAATGTATTTAGACATACTGTATTAAATGAATCACCCTTATTTGATTATATCTTGTTTGGAGATGTGTTGGAGCATTTATTACACCCGAAGGATGTGCTTACAGACTTCAAATCAAGGCTTAATGAAAATGGTAAAATTATTATTTCCTTACCCAATGTTGCTCACATCGAATTATTCATTCAAGTTTACCTAAAAGGGACGTTTCCACAGAATCCTAGAGGTATTTTTGATAAAACCCATTTACGGTGGTTTACTCGCAAGGATGTTTATGATTTAGTTGAAGCATCAGGATTGAAAGTTGTATTATATAAACGAAAGTATAGATCTCGGGATGCCATTGGTTCTAAGTTTGATTGGAAATTTAAGTTGTTGAAACGGATTAATAAAGACTTGGTAACCTTTCAACATATTGTTGTTTGTACGCATGAAGACTAATCTTTATATCATTATAGTTGCTTATAATGGGATGACATGGCTTTCTAAATGTTTAAAAAGTTGTGAATCTTATAAGGTAATAGTTGTAGACAACCACTCCAGTGATGGAACCGCTGCTTTTATTCGGCAAAATTTTCCTGAAGTGGTTTTACTTCAACAAGACACTAATCTTGGTTTTGGCGCAGCTAATAATATAGGGATCTCCTATGCTTTAAATAAAGGAGCGGATTATCTGTTCTTATTAAATCAAGACGCTTATTTAGAACAGGGAACTATTGAAAAATTAATACAAGTTCATAAGATAAACACAGATTTTGGAATTTTAAGTCCCATTCATTTCAATGGAATTGGGAACCAACTAGATTATAATTTTTCAAAATATATTAAGGAAAATACAAATTTGCAACTAGATTTAAACAAACACTTATATAACCAAGAAGTTTATGAGTTGTCTTTTGTGAATGCCGCAGCCTGGTTGTTACCACGCAGTACCTTGGAAATTATTGGTGGCTTTGATCCTATTTTTCACCACTATGGGGAAGATGTTAATTATTGCCATCGTGTATTGTATCATCATTTCAAAATAGGTGTTGTTCCTGAAGTATATATATATCACGATAGAGCATATAGAAAGAGAAAGAAATTCAAGAGTCAAGCAGATGAACTAACGTATTATGAACGTGGGTTAAAGCAGTCCTGGGCTAATATTAATGTTGAAATTGAAAGTAATGTTAGAATAAAAAAGCAAATTATAGTAAAGACTATTTTGAAGCTAATTTTAAAGTTAAAGTTTACTGAGGCTAAATTTAATATGGATAAATATGGGCAATTAAAGAATGTTCTTCCTGAAGTTATGAACAGTCGGAAGAAAAATGCAGAGATTGGCTTACATTACTTAAATTTAAAAAACGAGTGAGAGGTATTAATATGACTTAGTTTTGTTTATCGAAATTGCTTTGCAGCTTTTGATTAAACCAAACTGAAAACTTTCTAGCACCTAAATAATTTAGGTGTTGTAAATCTCCAAACTCATCATTATGCAGTTTATAATCCTTAAAGTCTAAAAAAGGAATACTACTATATTGTTCATCTTTTATTTTTTGAAAAATAGCCTCATAAGTATTTCCGACAAATTTTTGGTGATATGGGCTTCTTATGAGGTAAACAGTTTTATTTCGCTCTTTGCAAAGTTCTACCATCTTTTTCAAATAATTTAAATCATATGATGAAATGTTAGCTGTTGTTCCTATTTGTTCATGCTGAAATGAATTAGTTAAAGTGTCTAATATTTTTTGGGTTTTATTTGATTTTAAATAGTGATATCCTCCTATGGAATCAATAAAATTTTCATTATTATTTATAATTCGGTTGATATTGGTCCCAATGGATTTCAAAGTTGCATGTTGGTATCCCAAGTAATTTTTTCTTGCCAACAACAAGTGATCTTTTGGTTCTAAAAAAGCATAATAATGTGGGAGATTGCGGGTAATAAATTGATCTCTCCAAATTTTTTGATCTTCTCTTGCCATAATGTTTGTAGGATTAAATTCTATAAAAACCTCTTGAATTTGTGGGTTTTGTTCTAAAACCTTTTTTAGTTTTTGGTAATTGTAAAAATAAGCCTCCGCAGATTTTGACAAATTTTTGAAGTTAGGTATTAAACTGTCATTAAAAGCGCATTCAGGTTGAGAATGTCCGATAATAATTTTATCTATATTCTTGTTAAATTTAAAGTTGGCATTTTTATCAATTATATAATTAATAGATAGGCTTAATAATAACCATGTGCCATAAAAATAGCATATGAACTTAATGACTTTATTTAAAAAAAGCTTCATAATTAAAACTGAAAATAGATAAAGGCCTGCTCATCTCTACTATACCAAAAAATAGCAATTATTAAACAATAATAGAATGTAAGCCTTAAAGGACGTTTCCAACTAAAACCAAAATTTTCTAAAGCATATTGATTGTGTCTTCCAATCCATTCTATTAGTAAAAAAAGAAGTATAGAAATAATTAAATAGGTTGGCCGTATTTCAGGGATAGAAAATAAAGAAAAATTAAAAATTCCAATTAAATAGTTGCCTGCTTCTCCTATAGAGGTTGCTCTAAAAGGGATCCATGCTAATGTGGTAAGCCCAAATGTTATAATCATTAAGGAAAATTCCCTAAGGGTTGGTATTGTATTATACCTTCCTGCAATATTTACATGAACTTTGTTGGTTTTAGTCAATAGTAGAGGTAGATAGAATATGGCATGAAGCGTGCCCCAGGCAATAAAAGTCCAATTGGCCCCATGCCAGAACCCACTTACCAGAAAAATAATAAACACATTTCTAATTTTATGCCAGGTTCCACCACGACTACCGCCAAGGGGAATATAGAGATAATCTCGAAACCATGTAGAAAGTGAAATGTGCCAACGCCTCCAAAACTCTGCAATGTCTCTTGAAAAGTATGGGAAGGCAAAATTTTGTTTAAGGTTAAATCCAAACAGACGGGAAGTGCCTATTGCTATATCGGAATACCCAGAAAAATCGCCATAAATTTGAAACGCAAACAAAATAGCCCCTAATAAAAGTGTACTGCCAGAATATGATGAATAATCACCAAAAATGATGTTAACAAATATAGCGCAGTTATCGGCGATGACAATTTTTTTAAACAAGCCCCAAAGAATTTGACGCATTCCATCAACTGCTTTTGAATAATCGAAAGTTCGCCTTTTATAAAATTGGGGTAGCAAATTAGTAGCTCTTTCAATTGGTCCGGCAACCAATTGGGGAAAGAAGCTCACAAAAGCTGAAAATGCAATGAAATCCTTGGTCGGTTCAAGTTGCCGCTTGTAAACATCTATGGTGTAGCTTAAAGTTTGAAAGGTGTAAAAACTAATACCAACCGGTAAAATAATGTTTAAGGAACTAGACTTGATGGTAGTTCCGAAAAATGAAAAAGCGGTTATGAAATTATCGAGAAAAAAATTATAGTATTTAAAAAAACCAAGACATCCAAGATTAAACAGGATGCTAATCCAAAGTAGTTTTTTTCTTTTGGTTTTGTTTTCCGCTTTGGCAAGTCCAAGACAGACACTATAATCAATTATCGTGCTAAGCAGGATTAGGGCTAAAAACCTAAAGTCCCACCATCCGTAGAATACATAACTTGAAATGATAATTAAAAAATTTTGTCGTTTGAGATTGTTGTTAACTACAAACCAATAGAGTACAAACACTATAGGTAAGAAAATGGCAAAGTCAATGGAGTTAAAAAGCAATTAATCGTTGTTTTGAATAAAAATACTATTTAATAAATTATAATGGAATTTTTTCTCATACTATAATTTTTATTAACGAATATCCGTTATCTATCATAAGAACAATGCTTTTGTCAAGTCGAGCGCAGTCGAACCTCATTAAGAATAAGTAAGACTTAAAACCTCTCGACTGCGCTCGAGGGGACAGCTCTTTATGAATGATTACGGACAATCGTATTTTTAATAAATACATTTTAATTTAAGCGAAGAATATTTTAAAATGTCATTCTGAAAAGTGAAATCCTACACTAGTTATTTTGCAACTTTTGGTTTATTATCTAAATAGTATCTTATACCAAAAGCCATTAGTGGTTGGTTTAATCAAATGTTTTGTATTTCTTATACATAGCTTCAATTTCTTCTTCTGTATAAAAAAAATGAATGATATCCGTTTTTAATAGTCTGTCTAGATAAGATTTCGGGTATTTTATATTACTCTTAATTTCTTGATATTTGGTTTTGTATTCTCTATCTTCACTATTATTAAAATGAGGTAAATCTTCAATATTTAGATATTTGCATATTTGACTTTTGTTATTGTTTAATTTTTCTAAAACATAAATCATAACTGTGTTATTATTTGGTAATTTATAACATTGCAAACCCTTTTCTTTGTTGAATGACATTTTATCAATTCCTGTGATTTCAAAAAACTCATAAAACCAATCGTTAAATGTATTATGATACCCCATTTTAAAATATTTTTGAATCAAATCATCATTATCCATTTTAGATAAATCATTTTTAGAACAGATAAAACAATATTCACCTTTGTAACCATTCTTTTTTGTTCTTACATCATTGTAAAAGTCACGAGCATATGTCTGGAATAAATAGGATAAATTTCTATCAATTGGATTTCTTACACCAACAATTATTAAGGTATTCTTATTATTTTTTAGTACGGTTCTTAAACGTAATAGGGAATGCCCATGATTAACAAGATATCTCTTATCGTGTTTCATTACGTGTTTAAAACTAGCGCTTCCTACTTTTGCAACTGTAATTATTTCGATACGTTTTAGCAATCTTATTGTCAACAAAAAATTTTTGGCAGTTTTTTTTAGTTGTTTTTTAAAATGGGTAAATGCTTTCAATTTCTTTATTGGATTTGTTATATTTTATATTAAAAAACGGTTTGCTTAACTAAACCAAATACTAATAGTATACCCAAGTGAGCAGGACGATTTATATTTAGAAAATTTTGAATAGCGGCATACGGGTTAGTCATAACATCACCTTTAGAAGTATTTTATAGTTCCTTTTTTAAATCTATTTGTGTCGTCAGACTACATACCATTGACTATTTTGTTTTAGTTATCTTTTTCATGCATTGCTGTATACTTGCACTATTCTTTAATAATTCAATTAATCTTATTGTTCTTAAATTTCGGCCCTCTTTGTTCAAATGATATATAGTATCAAAAAATAAACTGTCATTAAAAATAAAATCCTTAGGAGTACCTAAAGTTTCAATTAACAGGTTACTCATCAAGTCTTGATGTAATTTATCTATAATTTTTTTATTCTTTTTATATTCTGATTTAGGGTAATTGGGATATATAAAAAAAACATGTACCCCTATGGAATTGGCATAATCAAAAAAATCATTAAGGATTTCAATACCCTCCCAAATTCTATATGATAAGATAGTTCTATTAGCTATTTCTTTTGGAGGAATTAGGTCTAAATGAGATACGACATCACCAAATTTATTAAATCCTTTCCTCGAGTATATGGAGAATGAAGTATCTACCTTTCTGGATTGGTTTATTGATTTTAAGTTTTTTCGGGTCTTTTCGATATGAATGGAAATATCTTCTTTCATATTTTTTTTGAAATATTTAGATGCGTTGGGATACAACGTCTTAGTGTAGGTTTTTAAACGATATGACCCTTTTTTTTCTAAAAAATATTCAATAGATAATATGATGATATCATCTTTTTTTATTGAGGTTTTTAATTCATTAATTATAAATTCTAAACCTAACCCAGCATGTAAGCCTAGGTTAACAACAGGAATAGATAAATCCTTCTGGATTTTTTCGCTATTTATTCCAAAAGCTAAGTTGGAACCTCCCGCCAAAATGATTTTGGGACTATTGATTTTCCCAATCCTTTTATGTTTATCCTCAATTGCGGCCAAATAGTCATTACTTTTCTTATCATCCCCATTTACGATATAAGAAACAACTAAATATCCTCCTAGAATAATTGAAAAAGTAAAAAGGCTCTTGAAAATAAATTTATTCATATGTGCGTTAAGAGGCATATTTCATACGAGACTTTACGTTAATTTTATTTCTAAACCTTTATTTAATGCTTAATTCCCTTTTAAGAATAGGATCTAAAAATACATTTCTAAAAATTACTTTCCAACACTCATTTCATCTATAATCAACTTTATTTACAATGATAAAATAAGAAAAAAGTAGGTTCCTATAATTTTTCAAAGGAAGCTTATAATATTCTATCCTGAATTAATTGCGGGTAGGTTTATTATATTGCAGTGATTATTTCATTCGCAGGTTAATCTATGGCAATAAGTATTATAACACCTCATTTTAATAATTTTGAAGGTATTAAACAAATATATGATTGTTTAGTAAAACAGAGTGCTAACGATTGGGAATGGATTATAGTTGATGATTTTTCAGAGCCTTTGGTTAAAGCTTCTATTGTTGAGTACTTTAAGCAGAATAGTAACTCTAATATTGAACTCGTTTTTACCGATAAAAAAACAACTGCTTCTGTTTGTAGAAATATTGGTATTAACCTCGCCTCATACAAGTACTTAGTTTTTTTAGATTCAGATGACCTTATCTCAGACGACTTTGTGAGTAATAGGCTTATTGAAGTTGAAGATTTTGTCGTATTCAAAAATTTTAATCTTTTAGATGAATATGGGAATAGCAGGCCCGCACCTTCGGCCAATGCCAATTATTTAGATCATTTTTTACAAGCCAAATTTATTTGGCAAACATCCTGTGTGCTATGGAATAAAGCGTTTCTTAAGAGTATTGGGAAATTCAATACAGAATTAAACAGGCTGCAAGACGTGGAGCTATTTATTAGAGCGCTTTTGAATAGTAAAAGTTATAAGGTTATTGATAACAAAGTTGATTTTTACTATCGTGTTGCCCCCATAGATATTAAAAAAAAACCTGTTCATCTTATATGCGGAGCTGTTGACTTTTTGATTACTTATATGCACGTCCATTACCAATTGGATAAGCGACAAAGGAGTTTAGTGACTGGATATTACTTTTTATGTATACGCTATTTTGGAAAGTCGAATAATAAAGGAGATTTGTTTTACCTACAAAATAGTTTAAGTTTGTTTTATACAAAAAAATACATGTCTTTTTTAAGTTATATGAGAGCTTCTTCTTTTTTGAAATTATATAAATACCATTTAATATCGAGAGACATGTTTATCCGATTGAACCGATATTTTTATAAATAGTGTCTGGGAAATGAAAACCTTAAAAACACCTATTTTACCCATCGGAAAAACTGTAGTCAAATCTCAGGGTAATCATGAACTAGATTTAGAGGCCATATGTTTTTTTGTTGCTTGCGGTTTTTTCCTCGATTCAGATACTTATTGGAAGGATGAGGTTGTACTTTCTCCAGGTACCCAATATCAATTAGATGACAACCATAAAATTATTTCTTCTAAAAAGTGGTTTCAATGGCATTATTCACCAAGAAATATTGGTTTTGATGATACGCTTCGGGAGTTTACGAGCTTATTTGAAACTATCGTAAAAGAACAGACGGATAACAAAAAAGTCATTTTACCCATATCTGGCGGGTTAGATAGTAGAACACAGGCTGTTGCGCTTCGGGACCATCCTAAGGTTCATTCCTATAGTTATGAGTATGCCGGAGGCTATCCAGAAACTAAAATAGCCCAAAGAATAGCTAAAGCGTGCGATTTCACATTTACTTCTTTTACCGTTCCAAAAGGTTATTTATGGGATTGTATTGAAGACTTAGCTGACATCAATCAATGCTATTCGGAGTTTACCCATCCGCGTCAAATGGCATTTATAGATGCTTTTAAGGGGATGGGTCATGTGTTTTCTTTGGGACATATGGGGGATTTAATGTTTGACTCCTTTGGATTACCCCAATTGTCTTTTGATGAAGAAATTGCCGTATTAACGAAGCTTCTTTTAAAAAAAGGAGGAGTAGAACTAGCCAGTTCTTTATGGAACGCTTGGGGTATGGGAGGTCGTTTTGAAGATTATTTTGAGAGGCGTTTAAGGATGCTGTTAAAAGGTATTGAAATAGAAGATACCAATGCCAAATTGCGTGCCTTTAAAACCAAGTATTACGTATCTCGATGGTCTTCCAATAACTTATCTGTTTTCGAGAGTGTACATCCTGTGACATTGCCCTACTATGATGATAGAATGTTTGAATTTATCTGTACGGTACCCGAAGAACATTTGGCAAATAGACGCCTTCAAATTGCATACATTAAGAAAAATGCTCCAGAACTGGCCAAGATTACTTGGGAGGGACAACGGCCTTTTAATTTAAATTCATACCATTTAAATAAATCACCGTATAATTTACCGTATAGGGTGACCAATAAAATGAAAAGAGCCTTTAATGAGTTGATTGGTAAACCTTATATTTCTAGAAATTGGGAATTGCAGTTTGTTGGGAAGGACAATGATCAACCATTAAAAAAATGGTTATTTGAATCCAAATTAAAGGAACTTGTTCCAAAGGAGATTATAAAGGAATTCTATGAGTATTTTAAACAAAAGGATGCTTTAAAATATTCTCATTCTGTAAGTATGCTATTAACTTTGGCATTGTTTCAAGAGAGATTTCATAAGAAACCGGAATTGTAATGTAATAAATAATAATTTTTCTGTGAAAGAGTATACTTATACCATATAATTCAATTAAAATGCGAAAAAATAGGTCTTGCTGCCAGTACATATGAAAAATTGTAGCTATCAGCTCCCTTCAACAAAATGACTTCTAAAAAAATCAAAATATTATTTACCATCACCAATTTTGATACGGCGGGAAGTGGTAAAGTAGTCTATGACTTGGTAAATAACTTAGACCGGACTCTTTTTGAGCCTGAAATTTGTTGTTTTCACAGTCGCGGCGCTTTTTTTAAGGAAATTGAAACCCTGAATGTAAAGGTTCATTTGTTTCCTTTTGCTATTGATTACCGCCCATTTTTTACATTTCCCTTTAGGCTTATAAAAACCATTCGCTTTTTTAGAAAGAAGAAATTTGATATCATCCATTCCTGGCACTGGAGTAGTGATTTTTCTGAGCCTTTAGCAGCAAAATTAGCTGGTATTCCTTGGATTCATACTAAAAAATCTATGGGTTGGGGGAATAAGGCTTGGAGATGGAGAAGTGCCTTAAGTTCTAAAATTATTACAATTAATTCGGATATGAAATCCTTTTACTCTGAAAAACTACTTAAAAAGGTTGAAGAAATTCCTTTGGGCGTTGATACCAGCTATTATAATCCTGACTTTAAAAGTGATCCTATGGTTTTGCAAGGAATTGATATTGACATTAATGATTTTGTCATTGTTTCTGTAGTGAATCTAATCCCTGTTAAAGGCATTGAAGTATTAATAAATGCCATTATTGAATTGGATAAACCAGAGGTCAAACTTTTGATTGTAGGTAATGATCAAGGCAAGTATGCTGATACCCTAAAAGCCATGACCAAGGGCATTGAAACCATTTATTTTGTAGGCAAAAAACTAGATGTTAGACCTTACCACGCCATTTCCGATTTGTTTGTGATCCCGACTTTAGAAAGAGGAGAAGGGCTTCCTATAGCACCTTTAGAAGCCATGGCTTCTGGAAAAGTTGTTATTGGATCAAATGTTAGTGGCGTCAAAGATATATTGGAACCTTTCCCAAACTGTTTGTTCGAGCCCAATGATGTTGAGAGTTTAAAGAAATCTATTGTTACAATAATGAAGATGAGCAAAGAAGATCGCAATATAATGGGAAAGCAAATGAGAGCTAGAGCGGAAAACACCTATTCCGTAGAAAAATTTATTAAATCGCATACTGAGCTTTATAAAAACCTACTCTCTAAAAATTAAGATACAGTTTGAGTAAAAGAATTAAAATAGCCATTTATTCTGGAGAGATACCAAGTTCAACCTTTATTGAGCGTTTGGTTGATGGTTTGGCTCAAAAAGACCATGCCATTTATTTGTTTGGCATTCAAAAGTTTGGAGTCCATTATCCTGATAATGTCAGGGTTTTAGGATATCGAACTTCCCGAGTGTTTAAGATTTTTTATTTATTTAAATATTGGTTATTGCTAAGTCTTTTTAATTCAAAGTCTAAGAAGGCATTGGATGTTTATTTAAAAGAGCAACAACGCTTTAATTTATATTCCCGTCTTAAAACTTATCCTGTTTTGTACCACCGGCCTGATGTGTTTCATGTGCAATGGGCCAAGGGGATAGGTGAGTGGCTTTGGGTGCAGGATTTTGGGATGAAGTTGGTGTTGAGTTTACGGGGTGCCCATGTCAACTATTCCCCCATTGCAGATCTTCAGTTGGCATCCATGTATCGAACGTTTTTTCCAAAGGTAGATGGGTTTCATGCGGTTTCAAATGCCATTGGAAAGGAGAGTAAACATTATGGGGCTCCTTCTGCCTTGATAAAAACTGTTTATAGTGGGTTGGATTTGACTACTTTTGGTTTTCGAGAAATTAAATCACCCAGGGCTGTTTTGCGGTTGTTGGCCGTAGGTCGTTCTCATTGGAAAAAGGGCTATGGATATGCCTTGGATGCCTGTTATTTGTTAAAACAACAGGGACTCGATTTTCATTTTACATTATTGGGAGTGCAGGAAGATTTTGAGTTGTTGTACCAACGACGGGATTTAAGATTGGAGGAAGTGGTCAATTTTGAGCGAGCTGTTTCAGGAGATTTGGTACGGTATTATATGGAGAGTGCCGATGTGCTGTTGCTTCCTAGCGTGGAAGAAGGAATCGCAAATGTGGTGTTGGAGGCCATGGCTATAGGTACGGTGGTTATAGCTACAGATTGTGGGGGAATGGATGAAGTGCTTGAAGATGGGGTGAATGGATTTTTGGTACCTGTGAGAGATCCCAAGGCGTTGGCAGAGAAAATTACCTATGTGGCTGGTTTGCCTCAGGAGCGATTGGAAGCCATCAGGCGTGAGGCTAGGAAGACCATAGAAACCCAGCATCGTTTGGATTTGATGGTTGAGGGAATGAGTGATTTGTATGAGCAGTTAACAATTAACAATTAGCAATTAACAATGAACAATGGTTATTTAGGAGGCAGGAGTCAGGAATTAGTAGTCTGTGGGAAGTTGGATTTAAAAGGAGAGAAGCTAGAGCCAAGAACCAAGATTATAGAAAAAGTGAATAGTGAGTAGGACATTAGGACATAAAAAGCGTATTGGATTGGTGCTATCACAAGTACCTGGATATTCGGAGACTTTTTTTAGGAATAAGATCAAAGGTTTGCAGGCACAGGGATTTGAGGTGGTGTTGTTTGTTGATCAGGATAAGCCTAATAGAGAACCGTTTTTATGTGAGGTACGGGTATCTCCTTTTTCAGCGCCGTTGTTTAAGAAGCTTTTTAGGCTTTTGGTCTTATGTTTTCAAACGTCTCCTTTAAAATGGTTCCAACTTTATAGTTTAAATCGTAAGAGTGGCCGTTCCCGTTATCGGAGTTTAAAAAATGTATTTTTGAGTTTGTATTTGATGACAGAGTCTTTGGACTGGTTGCATTTTGGGTTTGGTGCCTTGGCAGTTCATCGGGAGCATGTAGCCGAAGTTATGGGGGCTCGAATGGGGGTGAGCTTTAGGGGCTTTGATTTGTATCTGTCTCCTTTAAAAGAACCCACTATGTATAAAATCTTGTTTTCTAAGCCTTGTGTTTATCATGTGTTATCCCAAGAAATGAAAACTGATTTGGTGGCGTTGGGTGTCCCAGAGGTGATTATATCTGTAATTACTCCAGCGATTGATGTGTCCTTTTTTAAGGGAAGCGTGTCCTTGGAGTCCCTAAAAAGACCGTTACGAATCCTTACGGTGGCTCGGTTGCATTGGAAAAAAGGTTTGGAATATACTTTGAAGGCCTTGGCTTTACTGAAGTCCGAAGGAGTGGATTTTAAATATACCATCGTAGGAACAGGTGATCAATATGAACGTTTGGTGTTTGCCACTCATCAGCTGGGATTGCAGAGTCAGGTTTCGATTTTAGGAGAAAGAACCCCAGAACAAGTAAGGGAAGCTTATAAGAATCATGATGTGTATCTGCAATATAGTATTCAAGAAGGGTTTTGCAATGCAGTTCTCGAGGCTCAAGCTATGGGCTTGTTATGTGTGGTGAGTGATGCTGAAGGCTTACCTGAAAATGTCTTACATGGAGAGACCGGCTGGGTAGTGCCCAAGCGACGGCCTGAATTTTTAGCTCAAGTTCTTATAGATTTGTTGGGATTGTCTTCTGCGAGTTTGGACGCAGTGAGAGCAGGCGCTATGAGAAGGGTACAGCAGGAGTTTGGGTTGGAGCAGCAACGTGAGGCTTTTGGAAGGTTTTTTAATATGTAGTTGCGTGGATGTGGAGATGTGTGGATTTGTGGACAATGAACAATGTATTGCTTGGTATTCAGTAATCGGTTATTAGTAGGTAGTAGGAGGATTTAAGGACCAAGAGTCAAGAGTCAAGAAAAATTGGGCATTGAGCATAAGGCTTGGTTTTTATAAGGGAGAGTGTTATACTTGTATGCTATTAAGAAAATGATCTATTTATGACTCGATATGAGTGGTTGCGATGGTTGGCGCTTCCAGTGTTGCCGGTACATCTTCAATTGGTACGCCAAGATTTAAAGCGTTTGGTGGCTTCCATGAACCGTGACTATAAGGATGGTGTTCAGTTGCTGGATGTAGGCGGACGGAAATCCCCATATACCATCGGACTTCCTGTACAAGTCACCTTATTGGATGTGCCCCAGGAGAGTGCGACCCAGACCGAATTGCATCTGGGATTTACCGAAACCATATTATCATCCATTCAGGACAAGCGAAGTAATATTCAAGGATTGGTTATTGAGGATATGACCCAATCGGCTCAACCGTCGGAGATCTATGATGCCGTGGCCTGTATTGAAGTTATTGAACATGTTGAGGAAGATGCTTTGTTTGTTAAGCACATTGCCAGGGTGCTTAAACCAGGCGGATGGGCTTATTTTACAACCCCCAATGGGGACTTTATCAAAAATGAAGGCCCTCATAAGAACCCTGATCATGTGCGGCATTATTCCAAGAGGGAATTAGAGGAGTTATTGAAGCAATATTTTGATATTGTGGAAGTGACTTATGCCGTTAAAACTGGGAAATATCGGGTTGGTGGGTTAACTGGATTTTCCAAGAAAAGGCCTTGGTTGTTTTTAAAAACGTCATTTTGTAATTTGGTAAATCGTCTGCAATCCCGAAATGTGAGCCAAAGTTCACAGAATACGGCACATTTGATTGCTAAAGTCCGTAAAAGTTAGTTATGGGAGGTGTTAAACCTTATAAGATTGTTGTCGTAGGGTTGCCCAAAACCGGAACCTCTACACTTACTTTGATGCTTCGGATGCTGGGGTATCAAGTTACTGGGCCAGAGCTTGAGTTTAAACCTGGAGATTTGGATTTATTACAGCACCGTTTTGAGACTTATGATGGCTTTCAGGATTACCCTTGGTGTTTTGAATGGGAGCTGTTTAAGGAAGATAAACAGGTTTTGTTTATTGAATTGAAACGTGAAAAGGCGGCTTGGTGGCAAAGTTTTTATGATTCGTATGGGAATAAGGGAACCAATTATTTGGCATACCCCTATTTTAAGATAGAGAAATCTCAGGAGAGTCAAGGGGACTTTTTGGAATTTTTTGAGCAGTACTATGATCATTTTGGATTTTATAAAGACAAGCATCCAGAAAAAGTTTTGAGTGTGGATATAAAAACACTTTCTTGGGAGGATTTGTGTGATTTTTTAAATGAACCTCTACCTAAAAACATTTTAGGAAAAGTAGCCGAAAAGCCACATGCGAAAGCAAAGTATTTTAAGGAACGTATGACTTTCAAGCATCGATTCAATACAAAGATTAGAAGTTTCTTTTTGCCAGTTGTTGGTGAGCATCGGTGGCAAAGGTGGGTGGCGTTTTTAAGAAAGAGCGGTGTTTTAAGTTAAAAAAATTGGGTTTTTTAATGAGAAAAGAAGAAAAAGTCTTTATCATTGGGTTCCAAAAAACAGGAACTACTTCTTTAGAATTGGCATTACAACGTTTAGGTTATCGTGTCTATGGGGGAGATAAAAATCTTTTGAAATTTCTAGATACCAAAGAACTTCACACTTATATTAAAACAACATTACTGGATTGGGATGCGGTTCAAGATATGCCTTGGCCATTATTTTACAAAGAGTTGTTGGGGCTTTTTCCAGAAGCGTATTTTATATTGACAGTTAGAGATCCTCAATCTTGGATCCGTAGTGTCGTGCAATATTTTGCCAGTATTAGAAACCCATTACATCAAAAAATTTATGGTGTGCCTTGTGCAGAAGGTTTTGAGTCGAGTTACTTAGAAGTCTATCAACAGCACAATGAAGAAGTACAAGTATTTTTTGGTGACAACCCCCACTTTTTAGTTATGGACATGAAGAAGAATTTCAATTATGAAACTTTATGTGGTTTTCTCAATATTCAGGAAATTCCAAGAGAAGCTTTTCCGCATGGAAGAAATAATGGAAGAAGAAGGCTCCCCACATATAAATGGTATCGGGATTTGAGATCTCTCTATTGGAATTTAAAAAAAGGGTATTAGTGCATATCCTAATTTTATATACGTTTAACCGGGGATTGCTTTCTCAATTTTATGAGGAATTGGCAATTAGACTTTCCAATGATGGCCATCAAGTCACTTTTTTTAGCTTGAAAGGGCAAAAGAAGGTAGATGATTCTCACCCTTTTGAATTGATCATCAAAAAAAAAGGAGGCTACCTTAGGAACTATTATGAGGTTTATAATATACTAAAGAGCGTTCAGCCGGATGTGGTGGTTTCCAATTTTAGCTATGTGAATCCTGCTCTTTTGTTTGGTCGGATTTTGGGCGTTAAAAAAAATATTGTTTGGTATCATTCTTTAAATGAACAGACTGGAGCCTCTAGAAAACAAATTTTTATAAAAAAGCAATTTTTGAAATTGGCCCATGTTATTATTGCAAATTCCCAAGCAACTAAGAAGGAGCTTATAAACGCTTATGGTATTTTGGACGCCAGAATTACAACAATTCCCTTTTGGACGCCTATTCATAATATACTGAAAGACGTTAGCGAATTTCAACTGGAGCGCTCAAGTAAAGGCGTGCTTAAAATAGGGTGTCCGGGTCGGTTGGAAGTCCATAAAAATCAAAAACTGGTTCTTCAAGCTTTAAACCAATTAAAGGATTCCGGAATTGTCCATTTTAAATTGTTTTTGGCAGGTCAAGGTAAGGATGAATCTTTTTTAAAACAATGGACTTCAGATCTTCTACTTGAGAGACATGTTGACTTTTTAGGGAATTTATCTCATACTGAAATGATTGAATTTTACCAATCGATGGATGTTATTGTGTTACCTAGTTTGCATGAAGCTTTTGGGTTAGTGTTTATTGAGGCGCTGGCAATGGGGTGTCCGGTTTTAGTATCATCATCTTTTGGTTCTTTGGGATATTTAACAGAGGAAGCCCATACTTTGGATGGGTTTGTTTTTGACCCGCGAGATGCCAATTCTTTAAGCCAAAGATTGTTACCTTATTTTCAAGGTCAGGGATTAGAAGGAACCTATTTTAAAAACCTTTATGAACGTTATTTTAATCCAGATATCATCTATGAACAGATTAAAACCGTTCTTTTAAGAACTAACAAACCATAGTTATCTTCTTTGTTTAAGTAAATGTAGCCTTTGATTCTTGATGATAAGGTAACTACTTGTTAAAAACCAATTAGTCTATCTCTCAAATAATTACTGGAAATATATATGTGCCTATTTTTAAAAGGGAAGGTTTAGTGAAGCTATTTTAAAGAATTATAACTTCAATCTTTGAGAAAGGCCTTATTTTTTAATAGATTTATTCGATTATTAAAATAGTTCAAAAGGGGAGTTAATTTACAAAAACATTTATTGTATTGAGTTGGCTATGGCAAGGAATTAAGAAGTATGTTTTAAAGGAGGAGCAGCCTTTTATAAAAATTACTTTGTGTGGGGTTCCTTTAAAAGTTTTAAAAAAATCTATCAGACTTCGTCGTGATAAGGACGATGCATGGTGGTTTCATTTGGTTAAACACCATAACATCCTATTTGACATAGGTAGTAATGTGGGGTATATGACTTTACTTTCCCTTATTCAAAATCCCAATCGTCAAGTTGTTTTGGTGGATCCCAACCCCAAAGTATTGCAAGCTGCTTCAAAGATGTTTTTAGAGAATCACTTTGGGTTCCGAGTTAACTTTTATTCCGCTTTTGTTAGTGCCAACTGTGATGAGGAGGTGAAATTTTATACGATTGGAACGGGAGCCGCAGGAAGTATGTATGCTTCCCATGCCAAAACAGCCTCTCAGGCTAATTCTTTTATACAGGTAAAAACGGTAACGCTAGATTTTTTAATGGAATTTTACAATATATTACCAGATTTGGTGAAGATTGATGTAGAAGGGGCTGAAGCTTTGGTTTTGGAAGGAGCCAAGAAGCTATCCGAAATATCAAAATGCAGTTTTTTTGTTGAAATGCACCGCAACGAAGACTTGACCATGGAAACAAACACTCAAAGGATACTTGATTGGTGTGAGGTCGTGTCTTATCGCGCTTGGTATCTCAAGACTGGAAGTCAATTAACTTCTGTAGAGGCTGTAAAGGGGCGGGGGAAATATCATTTATTACTTCTTCCTAAAGAAAAACCATATCCAAACTATTTGACCGGCATTGCAGAAAGCAGTCCTTTACCCAATTTATTATAATGCCATTTAGACTATTAAAATATTTACAGCCAACCCATTACTTTCAACGGCTCCGAACAGATGGTTTCACAGTGTTTCCCATTGCCAGATACCTTCCTCAAGAAGTGCTATCTCAATTGACTTCTGATATGAAGTACGCCTCGGAATTGGCAACCCGATACGACTTGTCTTGGCAGGCGATACAACAGGGATTTATTGGGGATACGCCAACTTATGATACCTTTGAAAAACTTCCTTTGGTAGATGAGTATCGGTTCTTGAGGAAAAATTTTCATTGGGCTTGGGTTTGGTATGTTTTTGTATTACGACTTTTAAGCTTTCATCATCCTATTAAGGAGTTTCTTGCTTTTTGGAAAGAAAGGGAGGTTAGAAAACCACATTTGGTTCAAGACCGGATTGCTTATGATGGTTATTCCATTTTTCAATCGCCCTTGTTATCCAAAACACCTTTTATAAGCATTGTTATACCTACCTTGAATCGCTATGTCTATCTACAGGATGTTTTTAAGGATTTGGAACAGCAAACATATCAACATTTTGAGGTCTTGGTAGTGGATCAAACCGAAGACTATGATGCTACGATTTATGAAGGATGGTCTTTTGAGTTGATACATTGGAGACAGGCGGAAAAGGCTTTGTGGCGGGCTAGAAATGAGGCTATAGAAAGGGCTAAAGGAGATTTTATTTTGTTGTATGATGATGATTCTCGCGTGGACTCCAACTGGATTGAAGCCCATTTAAAGGGCTTGGACTATTTTAATGCAGATATTTCCTCTGGGGTATCCATCAGTCAAAAGGGAGCCAGAGTTCCATTAAATTATCAGTTTTTTAGAATCAGTGATCAATTGGACACGGGTAATGTACTGCTAAAAAAAGAAGTCTTCCTGCAAGTTGGGCTTTTTGATCGGCAGTTTGAAAAGCAACGTATGGGCGATGGGGAATTTGGAATGCGCTGTTATTTAGCGGGATTTAGTAATGTTTCTAATCCCCATGCAAAACGACTTCATTTGAAAGTAGGTACTGGAGGGTTAAGAGAGATGGGGAGTTGGGATGCGTTTCGACCCAAGCATTGGTTGGCACCTAGACCTATTCCTAGTGTTATTTATTATTTTAAGAGGTATTTTGGTACTAAGGCATCTATATATAGCCTTGTGCGAACCGTACCTTTTTCGGTGATGCCTTATCAATTTAAAAAAAATAGAGGTATGATGGTTTTGGGTGGCTTAATCAGCTTGTTGCTGTTGCCTCTTGTTTTGGTTCAAGTGGGGCGTTCCTGGTATATGGCTAGTCAGAAAATTAAGGAGGGGCCAAAGGTTGAGAAGTTAGGGGATGAGTAGATGTGTGGACAATTAACAATGAACAATGAACAATAGACGGATTAGTTATAGGAGAAAAGAAAATAGAAAATAGAACTTTTGGCTTAAATCATATCAAAATAGTAATCAGTAATCAGGAATCAGGAGTCAGGAGTCAGGAGTCAGTGGTTAGTAATCAGTAATCAGTAGTGAGTTGTGGTTTAATTGTGTAATCGTTTAGAGTTAGATTCTAGAGGTAAGAATTAAGTTAATAGTTAATAGTTAATAGTGAATAGTGAATAGGTTAATGTTAGTGTTCTAAAAAAAAAGTGTGTAAATCATTGAAAAATAAAAATTTATTGCTTGTGACGTCTGAGTTTCCGCCCTTGCCAGGGGGGATTGGTGAGCATGCTTACCAATTGGCGAAACAACTACATCGATTAGGATATCACATCACCGTCTTGAGCGATCAACGAGTTTCGGAAGGTCTTGAAGAACATACATTTGACGAAGCTCTTCCGTTTCGGGTAGTTCGTACTGCACTTCGAAGTCCCCGGTGGCAGATGTATTTTCAGCGTATTCAACAGTATCGTAATTTGGTGGGCCATACGGATGTGGTTCTTGCCAGTGGGAAATTTTCTTTGTGGTTGGTGGGTTTTACCCAATGGCTTTATAAAAAGCCTAGTATAGGGATTCTGCATGGGTTTGAAGTCAATTTCCATAAAACCACTTTGAAGAAAAGTATCGATAGGGCATTGCATTCATTTGATCGTTTGGTTGCCGTATCCAATTTTACAGCCTCTAAGGTTTCTCAGTTCCAGGATAAGGTTTGCGTGATTCCCAATGGGTATGCAGAGGATAAATGGGCAACCACCCATCTTATTCCAGTTACTTTGAAAGGGAACCCTAAACTGATTACCGTGGGGAACGTTCATGAACGAAAAGGGCAATTGCAGGTTATTAAGTTATTGCCTGAATTGCTTCGTGTTTTTCCAGACTTACATTATCACTGTGTGGGACTGCCAACAGAGGTTTCCAGATTTCAAAAAGAGGTTGAACGGTTGGGGGTCGAGTCACATGTGAGTTTTCATGGGAGGTTGTCTACAGATGAGGTGGCTTCCTATTTAAAAGACGCCGATATCTTTGTGATGCTGAGTCAGGAGACCGCTACTGGTGATGTTGAGGGCTTTGGGATTGCGATTTTGGAAGCTAATGGTTTTGGGATTCCCGCCTTAGGAGGCTTGGGAAGTGGGGTGGAAGATGCCATACAGAATGGGGTTTCTGGGAAATTGGTTGATTCTGAAGACCCTCAAGCTATAATAGAAGCCATTCAGGAGATTTTGAGTCATTATAAAGCTTATTCGGAAGGTGCGAAGGCTTGGGCTGAGACCCATGCTTGGGAGCAGGTTGTTAAAGGTTATGTGGAGGTGATTGAAGGAATCAGTAAACAGTAAACAGTAATCAGTAGTCAGTAGTCAGTATTTAGGAGTTAGTATTTAGGAGTTCGTGGGAAGTTGGATTCATGAATCAAGTGTCAAGACGATTTTAGTTTATTGTTTTTAGTTGATGGTTGATTCAGGATTCAATCCTTCTTGTTGCTCTTCGAACGATTACTCGAAGTGACTTCTCGATACAATTTTGATTGCTTTGCTCCAAAAATCACTAGTAGTGACAATAAAGGTGTCTTGTCAGTTCGAGTGCCGAACGTAGAGAGGTGTATCGAGAACTATTAAAACTTTTTCTTGGATAGATTGGGTAAACTGTCAAATTCATTGTTAATTAAAGCCTGCTTTTTGACTCTCGACCAATTTTTGATTTGCTTTTCGGTTGAAATGGCAAGTTCGACATTGGTGAATTCTGCATAGAAAACCAATTTTACTGGTAGTCTTGTGCTTGTGTAGCTATTGGAATATTTCCTTGAAAGATGGTCAGAAAGTCTTTTTTCAAGATTTGAGGTAATCCCAGTGTAGTATGACTTGTCAGAGCATTCTAAAATGTACACGAAATAGACTTTCATTTTTTAAAGATAGTAAGCTTCTCGATAAAAATCGCTCTTTGTTGCTCTTCGAACGATCACTCGAAGTGACTTCTCGATACAATTTTGATCGCTTTGCTCCCAAAATTACTCGGAGTGACAGAAAAGTGTCATGTCAGTTTGAGTTCCGACCGCAGGGAGGTGTATCGAGAACAATGAGGAAATAATCAATTTTT
The DNA here is from genome assembly GCF_011764015.1 of Mangrovimonas sp. CR14. Taxonomy (NCBI): domain Bacteria; kingdom Pseudomonadati; phylum Bacteroidota; class Flavobacteriia; order Flavobacteriales; family Flavobacteriaceae; genus Mangrovimonas; species Mangrovimonas sp. CR14. Next base: position 352,769 of record NZ_JAAFZY010000004.1, read on the forward strand.
AAAATTGAAACATGACTTCTCGATACAGTTTTATTCCGCTACGCTTCATAAAACCACTCGAATTGACATACTTATAGATAGTATTTTGGACTATTACGCTTAACAAAATCACCTAATGCCTAACGGTAGGTAACTCGAAGTGACAGGTTAGTGTTTGGTTGATGGTTTTTAGTTGTTAGTTGCTTCTAGATACAATTTTCTAGCTGGAATGATCCCGACGATAAATATTTAAATGCAAAAGATCTGATTTTTCCTTCGGGCCAATGCCCAAAGCGACATGCTTCTCGATACATTTTTGCTCCTAGTGTCGCAAAACCACTCGAAGTGACAACGGGTATTTGTATTGTGTGGGTCTTAGAATCGAAAGCATCTTTAACAAATACATTTGGTGGTTTGGGGTAATGGACTATATTTGATTGGCAAACCATTCTTTATGACTTTGACCATTATTTCACATACGGAACATTATAAAACAGCCAATGGCCAGATTGTGGGGTTTGGACCAACCGTAATGGAAATCAATAGTCTTTTAAAACTTTTTGATCGGATTGTTCATGTGGCGATGTTACACGATGGAACGCCACCTGCCCATGCTATGGCTTACCAGGATCAGCGGATTGAGTTTCGGCCCTTACCAGCCATAGGAGGACTAAAAATGACCGACAAATTAAGGGTGCTTGGGCAAGCTCCTGAGGTACTACGTCAGGTTAAAAAGGCAGTGGCAGAAAGTGACTGGTTCCAATTTCGGGCGCCCACGGGGATAGGGGTATATGTGATTCCTTACTTGATGTGTACTCAAAAATCAGGTTGGTTTAAATATGCAGGTAACTGGAAACAGGAGGCAGCACCTTTGTCATACCGTTTTCAACGGTGGCTGTTGATGCATCAAAAACGGAAGGTAACCATTAATGGGCATTGGCCTGATCAACCCAGTCAATGTTTGACCTTTGAGAATCCTTGTTTGACGGAAACCGAACTTGAAAAAGGAGTAGCCGCCTTCCAAACTAAAAAACCTATAACTGAAGGAGTGGTTCTCTGTTTTGTTGGACGCTTAGAAGAAGCCAAAGGCGTAGATGTTTTTTTAAATGCCTTGAAAAAATTGCCCGATTCCATTCTTAAAAAATTGGATCAAGTTCACGTGGTAGGCACCGGTCCTGAGATTGCTCGATATGAAAATCTCATGGCAGGTTTTAATATTCCAGTCCTATTTCATGGTCTTTTGTCTCGGGTTGATGTCCATAATATCTATGCCAAAAGTCATGGTATTGTGCTTCCCACTCAATCGGAAGGTTTTCCCAAAGTCATTTCTGAAGCTATGGCATATGGGTGCGTCCCTATAGTCTCCTCGGTTTCTGCTATTGGTCAGTATGTGACTGTTGATACAGGCTTTTTGTTGGATGATTTGAAAATTGAAACCTTGGTAAAAACTTTATCATCTTTTTTGGATTTGACTACAGAGACCTATCAAAATATGGGTAAGCAATGTTTGGATGGCGTTAAGAAGTTCTCCTATGCCTCCTATGGTGAACATTTAAAAGAGGTCCTTTTATAAAGGTTTAAGTTATAGAATTTTATTCAGACAATTGAGTGAAAATTGTTGTGTTTTACAAAATTAATCTATTTTAGAGGTGTTAAAAGGAATTCAAGATGCCCATAAAGAGTTTTACGCGGTTTATTAAGCGACACCCTTTTTTTTATTTAACTCGATTTCGTTTGTTATCCCAAAATGGGAATGAACAAATTATGGAAGGCATGAATTTTAACTCTCGTAATCCCAAAACTGACATTCCTGCTTATTTTAAGGTTATCAATGATATTATTTTTTTGGGCGGGACTTTTGCTTACGATTTAGATAACTTAAAAAAGTTAAGTGTTTGGTTGCATGATCATGTTCCAGGAGGTCCAGGTTTAAGCAAACCATCTGAAGAAGCTTTGAGGTTGATGTTGGCTGGCCAAGGAGGTGTGTGTAGTGATATGGCTCAAATTTTTAATAATTTTTGCGTCATCAATGACCTTCAGGTTCGGGAATGGGGAACAACTCGGGCCCCTTTTGACCTAGTTTATGGCGGTCATAGTTTTAATGAAGTTTATTGTAAGGAACTTGGGAAGTGGGTCATGGTGGATGTGTATTACTGTTTGATGTTTTATTCGGAATCTGAGGTGCCGTTGTCAGTTTTGGACTATTTTGAAGCGCAGAGAGCAGGAAAACGCTTATCCGTTAAATGTTTTAAGGAAGGTATGTTAGTAGACGAGGCCGCCTTGGATCGAAATTATTTCCATACCTCAACAGTTCCATTTTTGATTTGTAATTATTCCAATAAAACCTATGACACATTTTTAAAATGGGCTCCTAGGTTGGTTCCAGTTTTTGTTATTCATTTTTTAATTTATCTGTTTCGGAAGAGTTATTATTATCTCTTTCCTATGGATTCTTATCAGCGCATATTTTCTTGAGACCATCAGATCAAAAGTATGTGATTGCCGTTGGCCTACATGTCTTATTGGGCGTGATTATATATTTTTTTGAACCTTTGGCCAAGGTATATTTTTTAGGTTTGTTGTGCTATTGTTTGTACCGTGTTGTCTATACCACCAACGACCAACGTGTTTTTGAGATTTTAAAGGCCTGCGCTATTTTTGTTGGAGCTGAGGTGTTTTTAAGAACTACCAAGGGTAATATATCCTATGAAGCAGGAAAATATGTGGTTATTGCTTTTTGTGTCTTAGGAATGTTTTATAAAGGAATATCAGGGAAAGGATACCCATATTTCTTATACATCATGTGTATGGTGCCTTCCATTTTTGTGGCCTCCACGACCTTGAGTTTTGATGCTAATTTTCGAACTAATATCGCCTTTGTGTTGAGCGGCCCAGTTTGTTTGGGGTTGGCAGCTTTATTCACTTATGACAAGCGGATCAGCCAAAAGCAGCTTATGGAAATCTTTTACGTCATGTTGTTGCCCATAATTGCCCATACGGTGTATATCTATCTTTATAATCCCAGTATCAAGGATGTTTTGAGCAATACGGGATCCAATCGATCTGCTGCTGGAGGCTGGGGAGCGAATCAGGTCTCTGCTGTCTTGGGATTGGGAATGTTCTTGGTAGCCGTCCGATTTTTTATGAAATCACCCACCCTCTTTTTAAAATTTTTCAATTTGGGTTTGTTTGGATTGATTGGGTATCGTGCTTTGGTCACCTTTAGTCGGGGTGGCGTTATTGCAGCTATTATTACTTTGATAGCTTTTCTAGTTTTTTATTATTTATCGATAAACCGCAGAAAGCAGTCAGAGTTGATTTTAATGATGGGATTGTTTATTGGTGGAAGTGCACTTGTTTGGACCATTAGTACTAAGTTAACAGACGGTTTTATTGAGTTACGGTATGAGAATAAGGATCATTTAGGAAGGGAGAAGGAGGATTTAACTACGGGTAGAAGTGAATTGTTCATGGAGGAGTTGGAAGGGTTTATCGAGCATCCTTTTTTGGGGATTGGTTCCAGTCGTGCTAAGGATCAACGAATTGAGGAGGAAGGACAAGGAATCACATCCCACAATGAGGTAAGCCGAACCCTGGCTGAACATGGGATTTTTGGGATTGCCATGTTGGTTATTTTATTATTTAAACCGTTGTCCATACGAAGTCAAAATAAACGTAATGTGTTCTTTTTTGCCTTGTTGGCTTTTTGGTTTGCAACCATTAACCATATGTCTATGCGTATTGCGGCCCCTGCTTTTGTTTATGCCTTGGCCTTATTAAATGTTACTTATGAAAAACGTCCTTTACGTAGGCAACAACCTGCAGCAATCAAAGAGTAACGTTTCCAGTATCCATGTTTTAGGGTCTAGACTGGAAGCTTTTGGTTTTAAGTTGTGGTATACCTCTAGTAAACGCCATAAATGGTTGCGTTTGCTGGATATGTGTTGGTGTGTTTTAGTGAAACGGCGGTGGGCTGATGTGGTTTTGATCGATACCTATAGCACTACTAATTTTTATTATGCTTTGGCAGTGAGTCAATTGTGTCGGTTGTTGCACTTGCCTTATATTCCCATACTTCATGGCGGGAATTTGGAAAAGCGACTACAAAGAAATCCTAAATTATCGCGCTGTGTGTTTGGGTCTGCACATACTTTGGTGTCACCTTCGCTTTTTATGAAAGACACCTTTGAAAGTCATGGTTATCCATCAGTTTATATTCCCAATAGCATTGAAATTTCTAAATATCCTTTTGATCAACGCTCCTTTAAATCCATTCGCCTCTTGTGGGTACGTTCCTTTTCTGAAATTTACCATCCAAGTTTAGCGGTTCAAATTTTAAAAGGCTTGCAAGACCGAGGGTATGAAGCCTATTTGACCATGGTTGGTCCCGATAGTGATGGGAGTTTGAAGAAGTTGCAGGATTTGGCAAACCAATTGGATGTTATCGTAACATTTACAGGAAAGTTATCCAAGTCAGACTGGCATGAACTTTCCAAATCCGACAACTTTTTTATCAATACCACCCATTTTGATAACATGCCAGTAAGTGTTATTGAAGCCATGGCCTTAGGATTACCCGTGGTGTCTACCCATGTAGGAGGGATGCCTTATTTGGTTTCGCACAAGAAGGATGGGTGGTTGGTGCCACCTAATGATGCTAATGCTTTTATCGAGGCTTTGATTTATTTATATGAACACTCTGAGGTTTCAAGTTCCATTGCTTTGGAGGCTAGGAAGAAGGTGGAGGGGTTTGATTGGGAAGTGGTGAAGAAACAGTGGGTTGGTTTGTTGAAATGATAAGTTAATTTAGTTTTCATGTTCATTTTACCTTGATGTAAAACGAACCAAAACATCAAGACTTACTTTTTAAGTCTTGAAAATCTGGCAAACTTCCTTTATCATGTGCGCCAAAACCGCTGCGCTCGTCCGGCGCTCCTCTGCCCGAGCGAGGAAGGTTTTTGATTTTCTACGTCTTAAAAACTAGGTCGGTTGTTTTTCGGCTTTGCCGAAATTTGGTTTGCCTTTAGTTGTGGTCAAAAATTAGGTCGTTGTTTTTTCCGTGTTGCCGAGATTTGTTTTGAGGACTCACATGATGTGCTACCCTGCACCATACTGAAAATAGAATGATACTTTTACCTTGATGCAAAAGTATCCAAAACATCAAGATGTTCTGATGCCATTAGCTATCTTTCGATAGCTACCATGAGCTTTGGGCATTTAAACCTATTTCTTTTTAATATGGTTCGGTCTGATAGCTCCTAGTGTTTTTCTGGTAAAAGCTATTTCTGCTCATTATGTCGCAGACCATCGATTTTTCGGCTTTGCCGAAATTTGATCTGCCTTTAGTTGTAGTCAAAAATTAGGTTGTTGTTTTTTCGGTGTTGCCGAGATTTGTTTTGAGGACTCACATGATATGCTACACTGCACTATACTGAAAATGGGATGATACTTTTACCTTGATGCAAAAGTATCCAAAACATCAAGATGTTTTGATGCCATTAACCATCTTTTGATAGCTACCATAGGTTTTGATTTGAATTTTTTGTAGATGAGTTATGAAAAAGCTTGGATTAATTTACTTTTTTGCATTGCCAAAAAAAGTAACAAAAAATGCTAGACTTACTTTCTATACCTTGAAAATCTAGCAAACCAGCTTTATCGTGCGCGCCACAATCGCTTCGCTAGTCCGGCGCTCCGGTGTCCAAGCAAAGCTGGTTTTTGATTTTACTACGGTTTAAAAATTATGTCGATTGTTTTTGGCGTTGATGAAATTTGGTTTGTCTTTAGTTATGGGCAAAAAGTTAGGTCGATTTAATTGAATTCGTTTTATGGGATTTGGAAGTCTACAAGGATTGGGGTCCTCTTTTTTTAAGGGTTGACTTTGTAAAAACACGTTTTATTAAACAAATTTCATACGATTTTATCGATTTGGCTTGGAGTGGTTTGCATTCTTTATATCTTTAGGGTGCTATTAACCAACATTTGTGTCAGCCTTAGATATTCATTTTAATATTTCGGAGCGTAAAATCCTTTTGCGAGTTATCGATTTGGGGGTGGTTTTCTTTACGCTTATGTTGGTGTCTTCGTATTTTGATTTTGACTATTTTACCATTTCTTCCAAGAATTGGATGTGGGTTGGGGTCCTAGGCTTGTATCTCATGGTTTTTGGGACCATTTTTGAAATTTATGATATACAGGGCTCTGCCATGTTGCACCGAGTGATCCCCAATGTGGGCATTACCGTTTCGGTAACGGTATTATTCTATTTGTTAACACCCTTTTTAACCCCCCTGCTGCCATCCAACCGGATGCAGATTCTTTATTTTTTCTTTTCTATCTTGTTGCCAATCCTTTTATGGCGGGTCTTTTATTTGATGGTCGTTACTCGACCTCGGTTTTACAGACGTGTCCTTTTAGTTGGGGAAGTCGATCAAATGGAGCAGATTGTCACGGCTTTTAGAAAGGCCGATCCTAATTTCTATATTGTCGGAATTATTAACAGCGCGGGAAACCACAAAGAAGCTTCTCGTTATGGTGGGGTGTCTGAATTTGGCGTATCTGATTTATCGCGCTTGGTTAATGAAAAAAAAGTTACTGAAATTGTGGTATCCGCTTATAATGCCGATCATATTACCCCAGAATTATACCAAGGTTTGATTGGTCTTTTGGAAAAGGGTGTGTCTATTAGAGAATATAGTCAAGTATTTGAGGAGATGGTTCACCGTATTCCCGTGCACTATGTGGGGAAAGATTTTTACCGTTATTTTCCTTTTAGTCGTAGTAATAGAAATAAGTTTTATCTGTTTTTTCATAGTCTGTTTGATTGGTTCATTTCTGTGATAGGTCTATTCGTGGGATTTTGTTTACTACCCCTTATTCTTATCGGGAATGTATTTGGTAATCGAGGCTCTCTGTTTTACCGACAGGAGCGGGTTGGCCAGAATGGCAAGACGTTTCAAATTCTTAAATTTCGAACTATGGTTAAGGATGCTGAGGCCTCAGGAGCTCAAATGGCGAGTAAGGATGATGTTCGCATCACATCCTTTGGAAAGTTTTTAAGACGTTCCCGTTTGGATGAGTTTCCTCAATTTTGGAATGTTCTAAAAGGAGATATGAGTTTGATAGGACCCAGACCCGAACGTCCTATTTTTGTTCAAGATCTCTCTCAAGTCATTCCGTTTTATGAAACGCGTCATGTGATTAAACCTGGCCTTACCGGTTGGGCTCAAGTAAAGGTTCGTTATGGAGAAACCGTGGAGGATAGCCTTCTTAAACTTCAGTATGATTTATATTATATCAAACACCGCAGTTTCTTTTTGGATGCCAATATTCTTGTGAAAACTTTAAGTACCATTATTTTTTACAGGGGGCAATGAAAGAAGAAAAGTGAAAAGTGAATGGAGAATAGAACAAAGAGAACAGAACACAGAATATAGATTTCTTGGAAAGACTATTTTCTAGTAGTAAGGATCTTGAAAATCAATGTTCAGATGCAAAAGATCTGTATTTTCAATAGTGACAAAGATCCAAGTGACTATTATTTTTTCTCCTAACTCCTAACCACTATTCCCTATTTCATGCTTTTTATCAAATACACATATCTGATGGCTAAGGCGAAAACTAATGGTATCAGGCTAGGAGCAAAGCGTTGCACCCCAATAATCCAATGAAGCCCCATAAGGCAAAGCATAATAATCAAAAATTTAAGATAGCGGTTCAACCATGGTTTGGGCTGTTTTGAAAGTAGCTGCGGCCATATCAAAAGGTTTAAGGGGAATGCCCATAGCAGGTTGTAATTGGCGGCTGTAGCTGAATGATCTGTAGCTAACCAAAGTAACAGTAGTACCAAGCCAATAAATCCTGTAAGAACAAAAATAATGGTGTCTAAATAGCGGCTTCGGGATTGGTTCGTATAGTTCTTGTATGTTTGGAATAAAATGAATAATGCTATAATGGAAAAAATAAACATGGGACTCACCCAGAAGGACGTACTTAATACTTTGTCTGGAGCTTGATACACTGTTTTTTCCTCTTTTACTAGGGGTTGGCTTCCTATTTGAGCCTTTTCAAAATAGGCATGAATGTATTTTGGTAAAAACATCTGCTCTTCTGGTGTAGCCATTTGGTCAATGACCGAACCCAAAGCGATATCTATGCCCAAACTACCCCAAGTATTCCAATGCAATTCTCTTTGAATAAGGGTTCTGAAAGTTTGGGGTTCGTAGTTGGTTGGTTTTTCAAATTTGATTTTTTCTGGTTGCGCCTTTACTAAAACATCTTTGATTTTTGTGGCGCAATTGTCGTAAAAGAAATCGTATTTGTAATTGCGGTTTTCTGGTTGGTAATTACGTTCTAAGTATTTATAGATTTCTTCTTTTTGAAAGGGTTTTAGGTTTAAAACTTGTTCTCTAACCGTTCTTTTTTGCCAAATGTAGAAGCCTAAAAAGTCTGAGTAATTGGTCTTGCCAATGGCATAGTCCAGTTTTCCTTGTGCGAACTTAAGATAAAAATTAGGTGCATTAAAATCATATCGACCATAGTCAAAGGTGACATCCAAGCCTTTGCTGGGGTCTTTGACTCGGAAGGCATTGTGGCCAAAGGCATCGTTGAGGTTGTTTCCAGGGCCAACAGTAAGCACACTTATTTCAGCTTCTGGAGATAAAATTTCTTGAGAAAATGCTAATAGCGGTACAAAGAAGAGGCAAACTAAAAGCTTTTTAAGCATGGGTTGGGAATTTTATCTAAAGATACTAAAATCGAGTTTTAGGGAAAACACATTGGAATAAAGAGCAACACTTTGGTCCCCTATATCGGTAAAGGCATAATCTACCTGAATGCCTTTGTATTTAAAGCCCACTCCCATACTGGGTTGAAAACCTACTCTTTCGGAGTTATCTAATTGCAACTCGTTTTGAAAATTACCCAATCCGCCTCTTAAATAAATCATGTCTATGTATCCAAATTCCAATCCCAAAGCCGGATTGATGCTGGCAAAAGAGGTAGCGATCACGTCATTGGTTTCAGCAAAACGAACATTTAGATCTATTTCAGCCAAAAGGGAATAATCGTGACGGATGACGAACTTTTTAGCGGCTCCAATTTGCAATTTCGGAATGGTAATTTCTGTGGATTCTGGTAGTTCTTGGTTTTGTCCTTCCACAGCATCTTGAATTTTTGCGAACTCCTCTTCGTTGATGCTCCACGCATTGTAGGTGGTAGTGATATCTCTTGCCATGATTCCGAATTTCCAGTCGTTCTTGGTTTGAAACTGAATGGCGGCATCCAATCCAAATCCCCAAGCAGATGCAAAATCACCAATAATTCGTCTGATGACCTTGGCATTGATACCGTAGTTTAAACCTTCAAATAGGAGGTGTCTTGAATAGGAAAAGGTCACACCATAATCTGCCGTAGAAAATTGGCTGATGCGATCATAATTGATATTTCCTTCATCATCAATTAATTGGGTGGTATCCAAAATGTCATCAACAGCAAAACGAATAACAGAAATGCCCATGGCGCTTCGGTCATCCAAAGGCATCGCAAATCCAATATAATCGTAATTGGCAATGTTAGCAAAATAGCTGGAGTGCATCAGGGCCAATTGGTTGTCTTCCAAATGGACTAAACCGGCTGGATTCCAATACCCTGAATTGACATCGGCCGAATAAGCAGTCACTGCATTGGCCATTCCCATAGCGGCTGCATCGACTCCTATATTCATAAATTCATTGGAGTACTTGCGTGCCGTTTGCGCAACGGCACCGTAAGAAATAACTAAGCAAATAGCGGTTAAAATCTTTTTCAAATAGCTCATTCTTTGTGCAAAGATGCACTTATTTTTCAATATAATAAACTTGATTTATTTTAAGATATTGTGCCTGGTTTGGAATAGACGGAAATAGTTTGCTATTTTTACGTTGTAAATCTTTTTTTAATGATTAGACATATACCTAATCTGGTTACCCTTCTTAATTTATTTTGTGGTTGTTTGGCTGTCACTTTGGCTTCCCAAAACAATTTTACAATGGCTGCCTTGTTTTTGGCTTTAGGAATTTTATTTGATTTTTTTGATGGTTTTCTGGCTCGGATATTGGGCGTTCAGAGTCCGTTGGGGATTCAATTGGATTCTTTGGCGGATTTGGTAACTAGTGGCTTGGTTCCTGGGATGGTCATGTTTAGGTTGCTTACTGCCGTCGCGGAACCAGAAAATGGACTTGAGAACTGGCAATATGCCTTGTCTTGGTTTGATGTTCCCTTTGTGCCCTATGCTTTGCTTGGGTTTGTGATTACGTTGGCTTCCTGCTATCGGTTGGCCAAGTTTAATTTGGATGAGGATCAGCAGACTTATTTTAAAGGATTGCCTACCCCAGCCAATGCCTTATTAATCGTTTCTTTGCCATTGGCAGCGGAATTTCAACAACAAATATGGCTAACCAATTTGATAATGAATCCTTGGTTTTTGATTGGATTAACCTTTTTAAGTTCCTATTTATTGGTGTCGCCTATCAAGCTGTTCTCATTGAAAGTAAAAACATATGCCTTTAAGGATAATTTAGTGCGCTATGGCTTTTTGCTGTTCTGTATTTTGGCTATTTTGTTTTTTCAATTTGCTGCTATTCCCATGATCATTATAGGATATGTCTTAGTCTCTGTGGTATTTGAGCGCTATTGGTTTGTGAAGTAGGTATCAATTAGCAATTAGAAATAAACAATTAACAATGGCGGGTTGGATACTAGAGGCAAGAAACAAGAGCCATGACGATATATTTAATTATGAAAGAATGATGAGATGTCTCGACAGCGCTTGACATGAGATTAAAATGCTCAATCTTGCAACCAAAAACCAAATACCAACAACCAAACACTAAAAACCAAACATTAAAACAATATGGCATCCGGATTTTTTGCACTTTTAGATGATATCGCTTCCCTAATGGATGATGTGGCTGTGATGGCCAAAGTAAGTACCAAAAAAACAGCAGGTATTCTAGGAGATGATTTAGCTGTGAATGCTGAAAAGGCCTCGGGATTTGTATCTTCTAGGGAACTCCCTGTATTATGGGCCATTACTAAAGGTTCGTTCCTGAATAAACTTATTATTTTACCTATCGCTTTTTTGTTAAGTGCTTTTGTACCCATTGCTGTAACCATCATTTTGGTTATTGGAGGGCTTTATTTGTCTTATGAAGGTGCTGAAAAAATCTTTCACTATTTTTCCAAACATAAGGAAAGTCATGAGGCTGTAGACTTGTCTGAAACTGTTGATAAGGAAGCGGTTTTGGCATTGGAAAAGCAAAAAATAAAATCGGCCATTGTCACTGATTTTATTCTTTCGGTTGAGATTGTCATCATTGCCTTAGGAACGGTTATGGACCAACCTATATCTGTACAAATCATGGTTGTTTCTATAGTTGCGATACTTGCAACTGTTGGGGTTTATGGTATTGTTGCCATGATTGTAAGACTAGATGACTTGGGTTTGCGATTGATTAATTTTAACGATCGTGATGAAAGTTTTACCGATACCATTGGAAATTTCTTGGTATGGGTACTTCCTAAAATTGTCAAAGGTTTGTCCTTTGTAGGAACCATAGCCCTAGTTTTGGTTGCTGGAGGTATTTTTACCCATAACGTTCCTTTCTTACATCATTTGTTGGAAACTTGGCCATCCTTTCTACGTGATTTTTTGATGGGATTGGTGATTGGATTTGTGGTACTAGGTGTCGTGATGCTTATTAAAAAGTTATTTAAGAAAGAATAGTTTTTTGGTGCCTGAAATATTAGAATCAAGAGATAGGAGCCAAGAGTCAAGACTAGTTGTGAGAGAATAGAAAATAGAATATAGAGAATAGAAAATGGATTACTGAGCCAAGAGTCAAGAGTCAGGAGTCAGGACAAGGTTTGAGAGAATAGAAAATAGAATATAGAGAATAGAATATAGAAAATAGATTTGAATAGGGTCTTGAGTCAAGAGTTTTTATAAAGGCTGATCTTTTTAAAAAAGAATAAATTAAATAAAGGTTATGAGTGATACATTGAAGCTTTTTTTCACTACTCACTACTCACTACTCACTACTCACTACTCACTACTCAATTCTAAGTCCTGATTTTCTTTTTACGTAATTCGAAGTTTTGACCTAAGTACACTTTTCTTACCATTTGATCATTGGCCAATTCCTCTGGAACTCCAGCTTTTAGGATGCTTCCCTCAAACATCAAGTAGGTTCTGTCTGTAATGGCCAAGGTTTCCTGAACGTTGTGATCGGTAATCAAAATCCCGATGTTCTTTTTGGTCAATTGGGCTACAATGCGCTGTATGTCTTCCACAGCTACGGGATCTACTCCCGCAAATGGTTCATCCAATAGAATGAAGTTGGGGTCGGTTGCAAGAGCTCTTGCTATTTCGGTACGTCTTCTTTCCCCTCCAGACAATAAATCTCCTCGGTTTTTACGAATGTGGTTTAAACCAAATTCTTCTATCAAGGATTCCATTTTATGAAGTTGTTCCTTCTTGCTTAATTTGGTCAATTGCAGCACACTCAAAATATTGTCTTCAATACTTAACTTTCTAAAAACCGAAGCTTCTTGTGCCAAGTACCCAATTCCGTTTTGTGCTCTTTTGTACATGGGGAATTTGGTAATGTCTGTATTATCCATGAAGATGGTACCCCCATTGGGTTTGATTAGTCCCACAATCATGTAGAATGAAGTTGTTTTTCCCGCTCCATTGGGTCCAAGTAATCCAACGATTTCACCTTGGTTTACTTCCAATGAAACATCCTTTACCACTTTTCGTCCACTGTAGGACTTCATTAAATTGGTTGCTACTAACTTCATGATATTATAATACTTGTTGCTAAAATAAAAAATAATCCCAGAGACCGAAGGAGGCCTAAGGAGTTTATTAAAAGTTTAACGCGTCTCTTCTAAGGCTTCCAAATACTCGTAGGCTCTTCTTAAATGCGGAATAACAATGGTTCCGCCAATCAAAGTAGCTATAGAAAGCGCTTCAACAATTTGCGGCTTGGTAAGTCCTTCCTCATGGCATTTTTCCAAATGATACTTGACGCAATCATCACAACGCAGTACCGCCGAAGCTACCAAACCGAGTAATTCTTTGGTTTTTACATCCAAAGCTCCTTCCTGGAAGGCGTTGGTATCTAAGTTGAAGATTCTTTTAATGATTTTGTTATTGTCTGACAAAATCTTTTCGTTCATCTTGGAACGGTAACTGTTGAAATCATCTACTATTTGTGACATAGCTTAGGCTTTAGATTTGTTTCTTTTTAAAATAAATGCCGAGATATAAATACTTACTTCATATAGAATTAATACCGGGATTGCTACAATAATCTGGCTGGCAATATCTGGCGGTGTGATGACTGCAGACACTACTAATACAATAACCAAAGCAAATTTTCGGTATTTGCGAAGCATGGTTGGGTTCACCAATCCAATTTTTGTTAGGAAATAAATGAGTATTGGCAATTCAAAAATAATACCTGAGGCCAAAGCTGAAGACCTAACTAACGAAATGTAGGAGCTAATATCTATTTGATTTGAAATCTCATTACTCACGCTGTAAGTACCCAAGAAATTGATTGAAAGTGGGGTAACAATGTAATATCCAAAAAGTACTCCCGTAAAGAACAGCAGGGAGCAAATGATGATAAATCCTCTGGAATATTTTTTTTCACTGCTATGCATCCCAGGGCTAATGAACTTCCACATTTGATAAATAACATAGGGAAAGGCAATGACTAATCCGGCATAGATGGAAGTCCAGATGTGTGCCGTAAACTGACCGGCCATGGTTCTATTTTGAATTATAAACGGAAATTCATCGGCACAAAAGGTGGTATCCATGCTTAAGGTCTGCGCCATTTTGCACAGCCATTTGTAAGTTGGGAAGTCCATGTGCTTGGGCCCCAAAATGATGGTGTCAAAAATAAAGCTCTTGAAAATAAAAGCGATAATTCCGCCCACCACTATGGCCAGAACAGCTCTTATGATGTGCCATCTCAAGTCCTCCAAATGGTCTAGGAAGGACATGTCGTTTACATTCTTAGCTGCCATTATAAAATACCCTCTTTAACTAAATCATGAATATGGACCACTCCAGCGTATTTACCGTCTTTTTCAACCAATAATTGGGAGATGTTGTTTTCTTCCATCAACTCCATAGCATCGACAGCCATGGCATCTCCTTGGATTCGTTTGGGATTTTTACTCATGATATCCTTAGCTGTTAGGGTATTAAAATCTTCTGCCTTGGAAAGCATTCGTCTTAAATCCCCATCGGTAATAATCCCAATGATCTCATCGTTTTCCAAAACAGCAGTCACCCCCAACATTTTTTCTGAAATTTCAATGATCACATCCTTTAAAGAGGTTTCTGGGCTTACTTGAGGTTTTAGATTCACTTCTGATAAGTCTTTAACTCTTAAGTATAGTTTTTTACCTAGTGAACCACCCGGGTGGTATTTAGCAAAATCTTTGCTGGAAAAACCTCTTAGCTTTAACAAGCAAACTGCTAGGGCATCACCTAAAACCAATTGGGCAGTAGTGCTGGTAGTTGGCGCTAGATTGTTTGGGCAAGCTTCTTTTTCAACATAGGCATTCAATACAAAATCGGCTTGTTGCCCTAAAAAGGAATCCTTTTTACCCGTAATGGCAATCATTTTGTTTTGGGCATTTTTTATCAATGGGACCAAAACCTTTATTTCTGGTGTGTTACCACTTTTTGAAATGCAAATCACAACATCATCTTCGAGAATAAGCCCCAAATCGCCATGAATGGCATCGGCGGCATGCATAAAAACTGAAGGTGTTCCTGTAGAATTTAAAGTGGCCACAATTTTTGTGGCAATGATAGCACTTTTACCAACCCCAGTAATAATGACTCTTCCTTTGGAATTATAGATTAGTTGAACCGCTTCGGCAAAATCTTGATCCAATAGTTGACTCAAATTAGAAATGGCTTCTGTTTCCATTTCAATGGTTTGGCGTGCATTTTCTAAAATGGTTGAATGATTATTCAAAATTTTAATATTTTTTGGGTTGATGCTTCTAAAGATTTTTTTATCTTTAAAGTTAATGAGTAAACTCTAATTGCATTTTTTGTGCTGCAAAGCTAACGAAAAAATTGCTTGGAGTTTCTATAACTAAACTATCTTTGGATTAGTGTAAATTCTCTTTTAGTGTAAATTAAACAATAGTGATACATGTCGATAGTTGAGCAAGATTTGCGATCTGCTTTAAAGAAGTATTTTGGGTTTAGCCAGTTTAAAGGTTTACAAGAACAAGTAGTTAATAGCATCCTTTCTAAACAAAACACTTTTGTAATCATGCCCACAGGTGGTGGTAAATCCCTGTGTTATCAATTACCTGCTCTCATGCAAGAGGGAACGGCAATTGTTGTTTCGCCTTTGATAGCCTTGATGAAAAATCAGGTAGATGCCATTCGGGGCGTTTCAAATGATAATGGCGTAGCCCATGTATTGAATTCATCCCTTACCAAAACCGAAATCAAAAATGTGAAGGCCGATGTGACCAATGGAGTGACCAAGTTGCTTTATGTGGCACCAGAATCCTTGACCAAGGAAGAAAATGTCGATTTTTTAAGATCGGTTTCCATTTCTTTTGTCGCCATAGATGAAGCCCACTGTATTAGTGAATGGGGGCACGATTTTAGACCAGAATACCGAAATTTAAGACACATCATCAAGCGTATAGGGGAAAACATTCCTATGATTGCTTTAACGGCTACGGCTACCCCCAAGGTTCAAGAAGATATTCTGAAGAATTTGGGAATGACCGATGCTAATACTTTTAAGGCGTCTTTTAACAGGCCTAATTTGTATTATGAAGTTAGACCCAAGACCAAGCAAGTAGATGCCGATATCATTAGGTATGTGAGACAGCACCCGGGAAAATCTGGTATTATTTATTGCTTGAGTAGAAAGCGGGTAGAGGAGTTGGCGCAAGTTTTGCAAGTAAACGGCATTAAGGCGGTGCCTTATCATGCTGGTTTGGATGCCAAGACTAGAGCCAATCATCAGGATATGTTTTTGATGGAAGATGTGGATGTGGTGGTTGCAACGATTGCTTTTGGAATGGGTATTGACAAGCCTGATGTGCGGTTTGTGATCCATCATGATATCCCAAAAAGTATCGAAAGTTATTATCAAGAGACCGGTAGAGCTGGTCGGGACGGTGGCGAAGGCCATTGTTTGGCGTTTTATTCCTACAAGGACATTGAGAAACTAGAGAAATTCATGTCTGGGAAACCTGTCGCCGAACAGGAAATAGGACACGCCTTATTGCAAGAAGTGGTGGCTTATGCCGAAACCTCTATGTCCAGAAGAAAATTCATCCTACATTATTTTGGGGAAGAGTTTGACAACGAAACAGGAGAAGGCGGTGATATGGATGACAATGTGCGTCATCCCAAAAAGAAACATGAAGCCCAGGATGATGTGGTTGTTGTTTTGGAAACCGTTTCAAAAACGAATGAAAAGTATAAAGCTAAGGATTTGGTAAATGTCATTGTGGGTAAAGCCAATGCGATGATCAAGTCCCATAGAACAGATGAGCAGCCTTTCTTTGGAATGGGGAAAGACAAGGAGAAGTCCTATTGGATGGCTTTGGTACGCCAAATTTTGGTGGCAGGTTACCTAAATAAAGATATTGAGACTTATGGGGTTATTAAAATGAGTCCAGAAGGAAGGTCCTTTTTAAAATCTCCTGAGAGTTTTATGATGACTGAGGATCATGTGTTTGATGATTCCAGTGATGAAACGGTTGTAACGGCAGCCAAAGGCGGTGGTGCTTCTACAGATGAAGTTTTGTTGGGTATGTTGAAAGACCTAAGAAAACGTAATGCCAAGAAATTGGGAGTTCCTCCGTTTGTGATTTTTCAAGATCCGTCCCTTGAGGATATGGCATTGAAATATCCCACTTCTTTGGAGGAGCTTGGAAATGTTCATGGCGTAGGAGAAGGAAAAGCCAAAAAATATGGTCGGGATTTTGTGAGTTTGATAGCCCAATATGTGGAAGATAACGATATCACGCGTCCCGATGACATGATTGTGAAATCTACGGGGACCAATTCTGCTCTAAAACTCTATATCATTCAGAGTATCGATCGAAAATTACCTTTAGATGACATTGCTGCTGCTAAAGGGATGGATATGCCAGATTTCATCAAGGAGATGGAGGCCATTGTGTATTCAGGGACCAAACTGAACATTGATTATTGGATTGATGATGTTCTGGATGATGACCAACAGGAAGAAATCCATGAATATTTTATGGAATCAGAATCTGATAAGATTTCAACGGCCATAGATGAGTTTGATGGCGATTATGACGATGAGGAATTGCGATTGTACCGCATCAAATTTATCAGTGAGGTGGCTAATTAGTTGTTACTGGTTTTTTGTTTTTAGTTGTTGGTTTTTGGTGGCTTTTTGATTCTGTTTGGCTCTTTACGATTAATGACAGATGATAAATGTCAATAAACATTGTGTTATATGATTGGTGTCAACTGAAAGAAGTTTAATCGTGAACCCAGAAGTTTTTTAGCAATTAGCTATTCCTTTTGTTCCAGATGGTCTTGATAATTTTGAAATATCTTTTTTAGTTGTTTCTTATACTTTTTAAACATTCCATCATAAAGCCATGGGAAATAATTGGATTCCTCATAATATTCTAATTGGTTTAAATTGAGATTGTAAAATGCTAAAGCAATTTTTGTTTTGTAGTAAGGAGGGGTACCGCTTCCTTCTTTTCTAACATATCCCTTGGTTGTAACTTTCATTAATATTATGTGATCGTTAATACTTGTCGATTCTTGACTTTCCAAATTAGAAAATAGCGTTACTTCTTGATTTTTGGTTTCTAATGATTTAAAAAAACGATCCACATCATTTTCAGAGATTTTTAAACTTTCGAGCTCTTCTTGAGATAAAACATTCTGCACATGATAAGTTTTATAGTCCTTTTTAAATATGGAATCTATAGATTGGCTATGTAATTCATTGAATCGCTTAAAAATTACATTTGGACTCTCTTTTAGATGGAGATATATAGGCTCAAAAGCTGTAAAATCAGAAACTGTTTCACTTTTTTGACCCAATGATATGGTTTGACAGGCTATGCTAAAAATAAATAATAGAAATAGGTGTTTCATGTTTTGGGGTTCTTTATGTTTTGATTTTAAAATTAGTTGTTCTTTTTAAACTTATACTTAGGTAGGGGCACATATTCTTCTGAGTCATCAGGTATTTTTGGGAAGGCTTCTAAGTTTTGTTCTTTCCAGTTGGCTTTGGCATGCTCCAAAATCGCTTTATCAGAGTTTACGAAATTCCAAAACATGAAGCGCTCCTCTTCAAATGGTTCGCCACCAAAAAGATACAAAGAGGTCTCCCCATTGGTTTCAAATTCACATAATGTTGCTTCTTTGGCAATCAACAATTGTTTGGTGCCATAGGAGTTGTTTTCAATAGTGACACTACCTTCTAAAATATACATACCCACCTCGCCATAAAGTTGGTCGCCAATCTTAATTTTTTGCGCTGATTTGGTTTTTATTTCCAAAAAATATAACGGACTATGTACTGGAACAGGCGATTTTTTATCACCGAGCTTACCTGCAATCAACTTGTAGGAAACGTCATGGTCGTTCCACGTTGGAATATCTTCTTTGCTGATATGGTAGAAGGAGGGTTCTGATTGCTCCAATTCTTTAGGTAATCCAATCCAAATTTGGAGTCCGTGTAGAAATTTGTCTTTTTGTCTCAGGTATTCTGGGGTTCGTTCTGAATGCACCACACCTTTGCCGGCTGTCATCCAGTTGACTTCTCCCGGTTTGATTTCTATGGCATTGCCCAAACTGTCTCTGTGGAAAATGGCTCCTTCAAATAGATAGGTAAGTGTAGAGAGCCCGATATGAGGGTGTGGAGGTACATCTAGATTTTGATAAGACTCCAAGCAGGCTGGTCCCATGTGGTCAATAAACACAAACGGACCAACGGCTCGTTTTTGTCTGAATGGGAGTAGTCTTCCCACCATAAAATTGCCTATATCAGCTGCTTTTTCTTCTAAAATAAGTCCGACGTTAGATTGCATACCTTGGTTTTCCTTTTGAAAGTTACACCATAAAAATAGTGGAATCGTGAGATTTTGTATGAATGTATTATACGGTTTTAAAGTTAGTGTTTTTATGTAAAGTATTTACAATAGAATACCTTCCTGCTAGGTATACTGGGAAGGTGAGATTCATGCCAAGTTAAAAGGACTTTAGTTTGATTTATTATTTGTTATTATAATATCAATCACAAGATCGTTCTTTTCAGAATCTACTATATCATCAATTCTAGTCCAATACTTAATATCTTTGCCTCTCAAACTCTTTATTGTTTCAAAACTCACTTCTTGGTCATTTAACAAATAAATCCACTTTGGTGGTGTTCCACAATGTAAAGTTTTGAATTTAGTAATTTCGATCACACCATTTTTTGAATCTTCCCCCCAAATCCTTTTTAAGTATTCTGAACCTTTGGGAATGACGCTTAAACTATTAGAATTAATTGTTTTAAACTCAAAATTTTCCATATCTATTTCTGAGAGCAAACCAATTGGTTTAGCGTCCAAAAGGATTAAAGGGGCTTTTTCAATAAGTCCTTTTTTGATAGCATTTGTGCAGTAAGTTTCTAAATCTACATCACTAATTTTTATTTGTTTTGATTTGCAAGAAACTAAAGCAGCTACTAAAAGGAAACCTATAAATACCTTAACATTCATTTTTTCGTTTCGACTAAATTATCTAATCAGATTGCCAAAAGTAAATCGGAATTAGTAAAAGCTTGTTTTTAATTAGGGAATATGTAATTATTGGCTAGGAAAGGTGTTGGTTAATCAGTATAAAATATGGTAATTCTTTGGGTTTTGAGGTTGTGCAACAATAAGGGCAACCTCTTTGAGTGAGCCTTATTCCTCATTGCAACGATTACATAAGTTGGTTTTTAATTAACCAATTGTTCTAATCTTTGCCACAAAAATTTCTTATCAAATTCAGCTAAACATGAAATATATCTTCCAGTATCGGAAACGAGAACATATCCACTACATGGCGGATGCTCTTTGAAAAAAGTTTTTTCTATTATTTCATTCGGATCTTTTTTCCAGTCCTTAAATCCATCATTCCTTTGAAACAAGCCTGTAGAATCTTTATAAACATAAAGAATATTTGAGGGCTTTATTTTATTAATCCCTATTTCCATTTGATTGTACCAAACTTCTGTGGATTGTCTTGTTGAAGTACCCGATGAGTTACATTTATCCTTTCCTGGATAGTATATAATTACCAATGGTTTATGTGAATCAATTCTTATATTACCATTTTGCTGCAAAACAGAATCTATAATACTTCTATTCAATTGTCCAAACCTCTCAGCAGGATATACTTTTTTTACAGCTTCATCCGATTTTTTTTTAGTTGAACAAGAAATCAATACTTGTAACAATAAAAGCAATAAAAATATCTTCTTAATCATTCGATAATTATGAGTTTCAGTATTCACAACCAAGTTAGTAATTTTGTGAGGATTTTCAACTTCGGAGTCGAATCAAACTAAAAGTAATGAATTTTGATTTAACATGTTATAAGTCATAAGATCCTACTACTACAGACCTTTGATAGTTAAAACCCGTAGCAAACTTTTCTTGAGAGTTCAAAACCTCCTTATTAATTTTTAAGGTTTATGCACTTCCAACTCAATTTCAATCATAAATTCAGGAAGTGCCAATTCCTTAACCCCAAGCCAAGAACCTGTGGGGAAACCATTTTTGTAAATTTCAGCTCGGTATGCAGATTTTTCCAGCATTAAGGGCATATTTGTTGTAAAAATGTTTTCTACCACTACATCATCAAATGTACATCCGTAATGCTTTAAAATCTTTTCTAAATCGGAGTAGCAGTTTTTCATCTGTTGCTCCAAATCGCCAATGGCAGTAGGATCTCCCTCATCGTCCATACTGACTGCTCCAGAAATTTTTATATCATTTCCAATTTTTACGGCATGAGAATAGCCATATGCTTTTTCTACTTCAGGTCGCAAAAGGAAATATTCTGGTTTTTCCGATTTTACGATTATTTCTTTTTCCATTTCTTTAGGAGCTTCTTTTTGTTTTTGCTCGCAACTTTGAAGGTTTAAGGTTAGAATGGTAAGGGTAGCAAATAAAGTCAGTTGGTTGGTTGCTTTTTTCATAATTCAAATGGTTTAGTGCCTACTTTGGTCGGTTTTCGGCGATACCGTTTTGTATGGTATTTCCGTTTTTCACTATTATGAATAACGGTTTTTAAAAGGTATGCTAGCCATAAATTCTGTAAGCGTTGGAAAGATAGAAATCGGGCTAAGCTAAAGGTAATGCTTTTTCCATTATGATTGAACCATTGTGGAATTGTGTGGCAAGTTGGCTAATGCTTTTTATTTAATTCCCTTACCAAGCTAACCAAGAGTAGGAGGGACTGGATATCCATTGATAAACACAATTCATGGGCCTCTGAATGACAATGAAGGCTGCTAATTGGCAATGATGGTATTTGATTCAATAGGAGTTTATTCCTCTTTTTTGTGAAATAATCCTTTAAACAATAATTCCATGCCCCATTCCATAAGCTGCATGGATTCGCTATTGTTTAAATTACATACATCTTTAGCCACGATAAGGGGTTCTATCCCCATAAATATGGTAAGTAAATTAGAAAGTTTTTGTTTTTCATCCTGAGAAAAGTCGGTATCATTTAGAATTAGTTCTAAGGTCTTTTTTCTTCTAGCACCCCTTTTGGGAGTTGAAGCGTTTGAGTTTAAAACGGTACTCAGGTACTTACGAAAGAGCTTTTCATGATTTACGGCAAGCTCATTATAATAGCGTTGGGTTTCCAGTACTTTTTCTTCAAAACTTTTTCCTTTAATCTCTTGATAAATGTCGCTAGGATCTTTAGTGCTGATATCAAGGCCGGCCTCAGCGGCCAAAATATCTGTATTGGAGAAATACCTATAAACTGTGGCTCTCGAGATTCCTGCTTCTTTGGCAATATCTTCAAGGTTGACATCCATACCCTTATTTAAAAACTTTTGGGCGGTTTTTAGAATAAGCTTCCTAGTTTCAAGTTTTTGATGCGTTCTACCCGTATTTATGTATTTTTCTTTCATGAGACAAATATCTTATAAAATTTGCTTGTAAAAAAATAAAACGATAAGTTTGTGAGACAAAAATCTCATAAAATGGAATCAACAAGCGCAAAATGGGTTTTAGGACATAAAATTACCCCTCATGATACTACGGGTGATTTTGATTTAATGTTAGCAGAAACACCATCACAAGTTCAAGGTCCCCCACCACATTTTCATAATTCCTTAAAAGAATCATTCTTGATTGTAGAGGGAGAAATGGAATTTTTCATAAATGGGGAAATAAGGGTTTTAAAGGCAGGTGAATCTATCGATATACCACCAAATACGTTGCATACGTTTTCAAATAAAAGTTCTAAATCCTGTAAATGGGTTAATATCCATAGTCCAAAAGGCTTTAGGTCTTTTTTTGAAGATATGGGAATTCCTGAAGGAGAAGAAAATGCCATTGAAAAATCCCTGGCCCCTGAAATCATTAAAAGGGTTATGGATACTGCAGCGGATTACGATATGATTATAAAAGTCTAAATAGGGCATGGGCGGCTTCAAGGTCGTTTTCTTGATCAATGGTCTATGATTAGGAGCTTGGAAACGACCCGATTTGAGAGTAGCTAGTTTGGGATCAGCTCCCTGTCACCCTGAATTCATTTCAGGGTCTATTTACAAATTTTTTTGATCACAACCAGATGCTGAAACAAGTTCAGCATGACAGAAGGGTTTTTATTGGACACGATGTTATAACCAGTTTTTATTATTCAGTTTTGGGTCAATATTTATATAGTCAAGCAATACTATATTTAATTGGTTATTTTTCATTCCGTCAATCACTATGCCGTAATACAATTCGTCTGAGTTTTCTGGTTCATCAATTGTTTGTTGAAGATTGGAATTTTTAAACCACCACGACAGATATTTTGAAGTATTCCAATCTGATATGGTTTGATTATTTTCGTCAACTCCGTATTGGCTTATTATCAATTCAATAATCTTTTTCATCTTATCGGAGTTTATATAATTGGAAATTAACTCCAAATGACGAGCATTTCCGTCAAATAGTGTTATTTGAAATTGGTCAAATAAATCTAAAAATTTTGACTCCAAATGGAAAAGTAAATAATTCCGAGTATCATTTTGGTCATTTTTTGAGTCTGATTTGAATAGAGAATTTTGATAAAGGAAATCAATATCAATTTGTAATAATTCTTTTATGTTCTTGGGATTTTTCAAAATTGGGTACTATGAGCAAATATACACGTCAATGGGTTAAATTTTTTTAGAGATACTCCTAAAATAGAGAAATTCTCATATAACACCAGCTAGTCTCCTTGTATACATTTTCTAACCTAAACACCAATTGTGTTCATAACAACGAGATACTGAAACACGTTTAGCATCATGGAAGGCTTTTTATAGGAGTCAATGCAGTTCAAAGTTATTCTTCAAGTGAAAGTTTAAACTCAGTTCGTTTATTTCCACCCAATCCCATAATTGAAAAGTTAGTTTCAATATCCATTATTCCGTCGTATAAAATCCAGTAACCTTTTTCTATATCAAATTCGGCAGTTGCTTTATGTGACATTTTCATAAACGTTTTTTTAAGAGTTTTATCTTTAGAAAACATGGTCATCATTCCATTTCCAAAGTCTCCCGAAACGTATTCCTCCATATCATATTCAATTACAGCGATTTTATTACCGTTTATTTTTTTTAAGTCTTTTAGTCGAACAACGTTCTTCTTGTAAAGAGTATCTGCTATAAAGTTTTGGTCCATTGAAACCATACTAACTTTCAAATCCCATTCATCTCCTGTTGCTACTGGTTTTGAAGGAAGTTCAAAGAGAATTGAAATCAGATTCTTTTGATCCTCTTTGTAATAAAAACTTAAAACTTCTCCATCAGGACTCACTTTTCCTCTTAAAACTACGTTTCCATTCATTTTTGCCAATCCCGAAAACATAGTTTCGGTTGTATCTGCTTTATCTTTTTTGAGCATCATAGCAATGTCCACATTTCTATTTTTGTCTGGGAATAGTTTTGTTTCGTATTTCAGGTGGTATAATTGTTCTTGTACAACCTTGAACATATTGTTCATTTTTTCTGAAATGGAATCATTCTCGGTCTGTTCTTTACTTCTCTCAAGAACTACATTGCGCATAACCGTATTATAAGTCAACGTATCGTTAATTTTCCATTTCAAATCCACAGTTTCTCTTTGTTGCGCCTGTAATGAAAATGCCATGAGAAGGAATGGTAAAAATAGTTTTTTCATAAGTGTAGGTTATAGTTTGTGGTTAGTTTTGATTTTAAAAATTTATTAGAGTTTCATAACTCGCAATCCAAAAATCGGTACAATTCTTTTTATGATAAAATGTTTTGAATTAATCACAGTACCTGTCAAAAGCTACATAGGCTGTCATTTTATTTATTTTACAGCAAATTAGATAATTATTAGGGAATCCGTTGTTATGATATCCGAAAGTTTGAGTTGCTTTCTCTCCGTCTGGGTATGTGAAATTTAGGGTAAATGAACCATCCAAAATATTAGTTTCTTTCATATCTAAGAATTTTGTAGTGGTTTCGTTCGGAGCAATACTGTCAAATATGACATAGGATTGAGGACTCGCTATTACAGATATATTATGAAGAGTACTTTTGGTAGTATTTTCAACTTTGACTTCAATGCCTTTTCTACCAAAATCACAAGAACTTAACAAAAGAAGGAAAAGAAATAGTTTAAATGATTGCTTCATGCTTCACGTAACTTATTACTGAACATATTGGTTTAATTATATTTATTATTGATTCATTCATTTTAAAATTAATTAGCTATTTACAATAAACAACGCTAAAAACCGAACTAGGTCTTTTTATGACCGTCTTTAATGTGTTTCGTTTTTATTTATGGTCTTGTTTAGTTTGTTCAAAAAAATAAAAGCTAAAATGATTAAAATAATCCATCTCGAAAAACCTATTCCAAAAGACATCCATTCATGAACCTCAAGGACATCGTAAACATTTGCATTTTTAATCGAGGTTAGACGTTCTGAATATAAGCGAGATAACCTATTGGTCAAGGGGTTCAAAAGCAGTGTTACTAGAAATGATCCTATAAAAAGGATTTTAGGAAATTTGGTCAAATAAATGCCGCTGACATCAGATTTCAGTTTTCTTAAAATGAAGAATGTAATTAAACTATATAGCGTCAAAGTGACTAAAGGCATTGAAAAGGTCAGTATTTTGTAAGAAAGTCCTAACTCACTTTTTAAAACATATATTGAGAATGTAAGTAGACGTAAAAAAGAATCAATCGCGCTAATGAACATAAATCCGAAGAGGATCCATAATACTAACAAGGTATTTTCTTTGTTCATTCTACGTTTTTTGAATTGGACATTATATGTATAAACAGACCTTGGTGTTTATGTTTATTATTTCCAAAAATAAATAAATTTCCTACAAACAACCCATGACCACACTAAGGCTTTTCATTACACATCCCATTGCAAGCAGTTTTTTTGTCATCGCTTGGTATTAATATGAAAATAAGATAAGTGATTAAAAAAACGAAAAAAGGTATTTGGAAAGCCAAATAGTTAAACTTTTCAATTGGAGTTTCAGTTAATCGTTTTGCAATTGGTGAAATCATCAGAATAAAACTCAATATTTTTCTCTTTCTCGATTTTGTAAATTTTATAAAATTCATAAAAAGACCAAGTATTCCACATATGGCAAAAATCTGATCATGGTGTCCAAAGCTAAAGCTGATAAAGATCAACCATAAAATGAATGGAAGGCCAATCATTTGTCCTGCTAGAACAATAAGAGAATATGAGATTATGGAAATAATCCTCAATTTATTATCCGTCATTTTCAGATTTTTAGGTGTTTTCTCAAGCAATTCAAATCATTCACCCAGCCGCCCCTGCATTTTGTTTTTATTCTATTTTAAAATAAACTATTACGGTCGCATCGACTCTTATTTTGTCAAATTCAATATCCAAATCACTTTCTGGTTTTGGTGCAACATAACCAATGGAATTCAAGCCCCTGATATTTATTCCGGAAACTCTACCATTAAATAGTCCTGTTATGTTAGTTTCCAGATCGGAAATAAAAATTACTGAACCTAAATTTTGATTAAGACTTTTTACCATTTCTTCCGCTTGTCGTTTTGCTTTTTCAATAGCTTTTCCCTTTAATTCGATTTTTAAATCCTCAAGTTTGGAATATTCTGTTTTTAATAATTGAACGTTTGATATATCTTGATTTTCAAGACCTCTTAATATTTTTCCTGCCTTAACAGCATCATTTATTTCTAGTTGAAAATTTTTTGTTTTCTGGACATCTGTTTTCTTAAGAAAGTACTCTTTGAAATTGCTGGATAAGTCTGTGAGTGTAAGTTGTTTTTGTAAATCTATATTATTTTCCATTAGTACTTCCTCCATTCTTTTCTCTAACTCTTCAACGGATACTTTTCCTCTTGTGTTGGATTCTGATAAAGTTATGGAAAGTGTAATTTTATCTGGGCTTACCTGTGTTGTATAAGTAGCTTTTGTTTGAAGTTGGGGGATTTTGGTGTAGTCCAATTCCTGTGCAAATGAAATAGTAGATACTAATAGTAGTAAATAAAGATTAACGTGTTTCATAAGTTTTGTAAATATGTCTGTTAACGGCTCATTAACCGTCAGCAGAAGGTTTTATATTGATGCTTTTTGGTTTAAAATGTGGTGTTATTACAGTTCTATATTGTTAACAGTAGTATTTTATTTACACACATTTTTTCTTCCGATTTTTACTATTTCCTCAATTCCAAAATTGTCAAAACGTTCAAGTAGGGCTCTAGCTCCATTCTTTTTCTTAAATTCCAGTTCCTCTTTATAAAGTGGAATTAGCGTATAAATATCAACGACTTTTTCATTTTCTAATTCTATTTGAGTAAAATCGTCAGATAATTCCATTGAATAAGCTAACATTATTGAACTAAATCCAATTCCTTTGGCAAATTCCTCATCTTCTTCGTGTCCATAAGTGTGTCCATATCCAAACCAAGTTTTATTTTCGTGAGGAGCCATCATTATTTCTTTCATGATTCTAATCGGCCAATAATTTTTCTCATCGCATAAAGATTCGTATTCCAAATTCCATTCTTTAGGAAGTAAAATCATTATTTCAACAAATTCTGATGATTCAACATCTTCAGGAATTGTCATAGGTAATGCACTCATTCCACAACTTAAAAGAATATGAAATGGCCTGTCTTCTGATACTTTTATGAAAAAGATGTCTCGATGAATTGTTTCAGACTCTATTTCATCAAAAACCACTATGTCTGTATTTTCATCAAAAAATAGGTCTAAATGGTTATCAACAATTTCAACGCTATTTGGAACTTTTTTACTCATATTTTTTGGAGATTCTTGAGAATAGGTAAAAGGTGAAATGAAAATCAAAATGATTAGGATATAGTTGTGTGTTTTCATTTGATTTTTCAAATTTCGAGCAATATGTATATAAATACTCTGGAGCCACTAATTTTATTAGATTTTCCCCTAAGATAGATAAATTCCTACAATACACCAGCCCGAATTATCCTGAATTCATTTCAGGGTCTGTTGTCAAATGGTGTTCATGATAATAAGATGCTGAAACAAGTTCAGCATGACAGAAGCAGCTAATGCTTTCAAACCTATTTGTATTTATGAACGCTAAAAAGTATCCTATTTATTCAATTGTTTTAATTATGAAAATAATGGTCCCAATTCCAAAATACAAGGAAGGAATAAGTCCTATTAAAATCCATAATATATTTTTTCTCCAGATAATTTTATGCTCAGTAAATATTATTAATGGATGAAACATTGACCAAGTTATGGAAACAAGAACCATAGCCATATTTATATAACTACCATATTGATAAATCCAATGGTGGTCAGAAATTCGAAATCGTTGAACGTAATTTCCAACTAACATTCCTGTCAGGCAAATTCCAAGTATTAGAATCGAATTCTTTTTAGGATTATATGTCAATTTTTTTAATGGCATCTAGAATTCTTAAATTTGAAATATCAAGGGCTAAAGCTTAGCACCTTATGAATTCAAAAGTAAATAAATTAAATACCCATTACTCACTTTTTACTGGCATTAATTCCAGCATGACCAAACCATGTATACCATCACAAAAAACACTCCCAACCAAACAGCTTCCTGACTTCCTTCTTAAGTTCAAAACATGTATCTTTGCACCTCATTTAAAAACAAGAACATGCAAGACGGATTATATGCAAAATTCCAAACCCCAAAGGGAGATATCCTAGTTAACTTGGAATTTGAAAAAACCCCAGGCACGGTAGGAAACTTTGTGGCCTTGGCAGAAGGAAATTTGGAAAACGAAGCCAGACCGCAAGGGAAACCTTATTATGATGGCTTGAAGTTTCACCGCGTCATTCCAGATTTTATGATTCAAGGCGGTTGCCCTCAAGGCACCGGTTCTGGTAACCCAGGATACCAGTTTGATGACGAGTTCCACCCCGATTTAAAACACGATGGCCCAGGGGTACTTTCTATGGCCAATGCCGGACCGGGAACTAACGGAAGCCAATTTTTTATTACTCATGTAGAAACCCCATGGTTGGATAACAATCATACCGTTTTTGGGAAAGTGGTAGAAGGCCAAGACGTAGTTGATGCTATTGCTCAAGGTGATACCATAGACCACGTTGAGATTATTCGTCAAGGTGAAGCTGCAGAAAAGTTCCACGCCGTAGAGGCTTTTAGAACCTTTGAAGGGGCTCGTGAAAAAAGACTTTTAGAAGAACAAGCTGCTAGAGAAGCCGAGTTGGATAAGTTGGCAGCAGGTTTCAAAAGAACAGATAGTGGTCTACGTTACCAAATATTACAAGAAGGTTCTGGTAAAGCAGCCCAAAAAGGACAAACCGTTTCAGTACACTACAAAGGGCAATTGGCCGATGGAACTGTATTTGACTCTTCATACAAAAGAAATGCACCTATTGATTTTCCATTAGGGGTAGGACAAGTTATTTCAGGATGGGATGAAGGTATCGGTCTATTGAAGGTAGGTGATAAGGCTCGTTTGGTGATCCCAAGTGATTTGGGTTATGGTGCCAGAGGTGCTGGCGGTGTAATTCCTCCTCATGCTACTTTGGTATTTGATGTCGAACTTGTGGATGTGAAATAAGAAGCTCGCGCTTTATATAAAACGTTAAAAAGCTGTTCCAAATGAACAGCTTTTTTTAATTTTAGGTATGACCGAAGCGCAGCTGGAAAAACTGAAATATCCCATAGGTAACTTTGAGCTACCTAGCACGATTACCCCGGGACATATCGAGGAATGGATAGATGTATTGGAGACCTTTCCCAAAAGATTAACGCTTTTGGTACATCCGTTAACAGACGAGCAACTAGAAACGCCATACCGACCTTATGGTTGGACGGTTAGGCAATTGATTCACCACATTGCAGACAGTCACCACCACAGCTACGCTCGATTTAAATGGGCACTCACCGAAAACAAGCCGGTCATCAAGGCTTATTATGAAGACCGATGGGCTGATTTGTTTGATTCAAAAACAGCACCAATACAATTGTCACTTGATCACTTGACGGCAGTCCATGGCAAGTTGGTATATTTATTAAAAGGTTTGTCTCCTGAAGATTTTGAGAAGTCCTTTATTCATCCAGAAACCCACAGTGAGATTCCTTTAAAAGTCAATCTAGGTATGTACTCGTGGCACAGTTTGCACCACTATGCCCACATTGAGCACTTAATCATTAGAAACCACTGGCACTAATTAAGACTTCCACTTAATGTTGCACCCAATGCTTGGTTTTTGGTCCCAGGTATTGGTTTCATTCTCAAGCAGGCAATCCATAGCGTGTCTTAAGTCTTTTCCAGTCACCGGAACACCATTTCCAGGTCTCGAATCATCTAATTGCCCGCGATACACCAAAGTGAGCTGGTCGTCAAATAGAAAAAAGTCTGGCGTGCAGGCAGCGTTATAGTTTCTCGCTACTTCCTGGGTTTGATCATATAAATAAGGAAAGATAAAGTCTTGTTCTATGGCATTAGCTTTCATTTCATCTGGTCCATCCTGTGGATAGTTTTCCACATCGTTACTGGAAATAGCAACACATGCAATACCCTTTGATTTATAGTCTTTGGCCAAAAGGCTGATCTGTTCATTCACATGTTTTACAAACGGACAGTGGTTGCAAATAAACATAATCAAGGTGCCTTTAAGTCCTTTGGCATTATCTAGCGAAATCTCATCGTTTGATACCACATCTCGTAATGTGAATTCTGGAGCTTTGGTTCCTAAGGGAAGCATGTTTGAAGGTGTATTTGCCATCGTATTTTATTTACTTCAAAATAACGCAAAAAATGATACTTTTGAGGAATGAAACCAGAAATAAATTTTGAAGCGTTTGTTAAAGTAGACCTCAGAGTAGGGACGATAATTGAGGTAAATGATTTTCCTGAAGCCCGAAAACCGGCTTATCAAATGCGCATTGATTTTGGAGCCTTGGGGATTCGTAAAACTTCGGCACAAATCACTCAATTGTACACAAAAGAAGATTTATTAGGAAGGCAAATTGTGGCTGTTGTCAATTTTCCCAGAAAACAAATAGCCCAGTTCATGAGTGAATGTTTGGTCATGGGAGCGGTTAAGGAAAAAGACGTTATGTTATTGCATCCTGAACAGGTAGTTCCTAACGGAAGCACCATATCTTAAAAATAAAAAAGCCATTACATTGTAATGGCTTTTTCTTTGTTAGTCTTTTAGTAAGATTGATGATTAAATATCATCAAAATCAATATCGGTAAACTTGTCTGCAGAACTAGTTTCTCCTACAGTTTCCTCTTCATACTCCTTTTTGAAATCCTTTTGGTGACGCTCACTGATTACCTCATTGCCTTTTTCATCAATAATGTATTCAGTCATCTCTTGCATGATTTCATTGAAGTCAGTAAAGTCCTCTTTGTATAGATAAATTTTGTGCTTTTTGTAGTGAAATGAACCATCGTCATTGGTAAATTTCTTGCTCTCAGTAATCGTTAGGTAGTAGTCTCCAGCCTTAGTAGATCTTACATCAAAGAAATAGGTTCTTCTACCTGCCCTTAGCACTTTAGAGAATATTTCCTCTTTCTCCATCATATCATTATTACTCATAGTCTAATTGTTAAATTATCAATTTTAAGAAGTCCAAAAATCTAAAAAAAAACCATATTAACCAACAATTTGTGTTATTTCTTTTTTGGCTGATTTTAAGAAATTTTAATAGGAATCCTCTTAAGAATGGGTTTCACTCAATTGTTCCAAATACAATTTCTTATAATATCCATCTTGTGCAGACAAGGTTTGGTGGTTTCCTTGTTGGATGATTTTTCCATCTTCCAAAACGAGTATTTTATCTGCATTTTTAGCCGATGACACCCGGTGGCTCACAATAATAGTTGTTTTGTTTTTGGCTATTTCCTTTAGGTGTCTTAGGATTTTTTCTTCAGTTTCCGTATCCACTGCTGAAAGGGAATCATCCAATAGTAAGATATTCGGGTTTTTGACAATGGCTCTGGCAATAGATACCCTTTGTTTTTGTCCGCCAGAAAGGGTAATCCCCCTTTCACCCAATACGGTTTCGTATCCTTTACTAAAGCCCATAATGTTTTTATGAACTTGGGCATATTTCGCCGCTTGAATGACTTCCTCGTCGGTAGCCTCTTCTTTACCAAACTTAATGTTGTTGCTGATGGAATCAGAAAACAAAAAGGCATCTTGAGGGACATAACCTATATGGTCTCTTAAAGAGGTTAGGTTAATATCTTCAACGGGTTTGTTGTCTATAAGGATGGTTCCATCAGTCACATCGTATAGGCGTCCTATTAAATCTAAAACGGTAGACTTCCCAGATCCTGTTTTGCCAATAATCGCCAAAGTTTCACCATGAATAAGTTTAAAGGATACATGCTTCAATGCCTGAATGTTGGTATCATCATAGGTAAAAGATACATCTTTAAATTCGATATCGCCAACGATGTTAGTAGGCTCTGAATTGTTATTGGTGATTTCTGGTTGGATTTTTAAAAACTCATTGATACGTTTTTGTGAGGCTTCCGCCTGCTGTACAATTGAAGTCACCCAACCTACAGTGGCTACTGGCCAGGTCAACATATTGACATAAATAATAAACTCGGCAATAGTCCCTAAGGTTTCTATCTCACCGTCTATATATTGTTTTCCTCCTATATATATCACCATTAAATTGCTGACACCTATTAATAGGATCATCATAGGAAAGAATAGGGATCTAACTTTGACCAAATCCATTTGCTTGTCACGGCTTTCTGAAGCCAATTCATTAAAGGAAGTTGAAGTCATGGGTTCCAAACCATACGCCTTTATAATGGCAATACCACTAAAACTTTCCTGAGTGGAAGAGGATAATTTGGAAAGAAACTCCTGAACAATAGTACTGCGTTTATGGATTTCCTTACTCAGTTTATAAATAGCTACAGAAAGGATCGGCAATGGCAACACCGTATATAGGGTTAGTTTAGGAGCCTCATTAAACATATAGATAAGTGCAATCACAAACAGGGTCACCGTGTTGATGCTATACATTATAGCTGGACCTGCATACATTCTTACTCGTCCCACATCTTCACTGATGCGGTTCATTAAATCCCCAGTACGATTTTGCTTGTAAAAGTTAAGAGATAGTTTCTGGTATTGTTGGTAGACCTCATTTTTTAGGTCATATTCAATGAACCTGGACACATTGATAATGGTTTGCCTCATTAAAAAGGTAAAAATTCCTGCAATCACAGCAGCTATGATGATATAAATGATGTCCTGAAGCAATTCATCCTGCACTTCTTGCATAGAGAGTCCGCCTTTTCGGAATTGATCTACCACATTCACCGATTCTCTGATGAGTCTTGGGGTAAACAATAGAAAGATTCTGGCAATGATGGTAATGATGATTCCTAAAAGCAATTTGCCTTTATATTTTAGGAAGTATTTATTGAGATGGCGAAGTTCCTTCATATATTGATTTAACAGAAATTACACATCAAATTAACGATTTGTTATTTTTGATACGTTAATTTTGACATATTGATAATTTTGATTTAATTTTGCGCGGTGATTTTAATGATTTTTAAATCACGTAAACGTTTAACCTAATATTTCATTAAATGATTTCAGACGTCCTAAACCCACAAGAGTTAAAAAAAGTAGACCCTGTTTTTGGTCAACTTTCTTTTGACAATCATGAACAAGTTGTTTTTTGCAACGACAAAGATACAGGTTTAAAAGCAATAATCGGTATCCATAATACGACCTTAGGACCAGCCCTTGGCGGTACTAGAATGTGGAATTATAACAATGAATGGGAAGCCCTAAATGACGTTTTACGTCTTTCGAGAGGGATGACTTTTAAGTCGGCCATTACTGGTTTGAACTTAGGAGGTGGAAAGGCCGTTATTATTGGAGATGCCAAAACCCAAAAAACGCCTGAATTAATGACTCGCTTTGCTGAGTTTGTACATTCTTTAGGAGGAAAATATATCACTGCCGAAGATGTTGGAATGGAAACAGCAGACATGGATTTGGTAAGAGAAACGACACCTTACGTTACCGGTATTTCTGAAGCTAAAGGAGGCGCAGGTAATCCGTCACCTATTACAGCCTATGGGGTATTTATGGGATTAAAGGCAGCTACCAAATACCAATTTGGAACAGACCAGTTGGAAGGTAAAAAAGTGTTTGTACAAGGTATTGGCCATGTGGGTGAAACTTTGGTAAAACATTTAACCGAAGAAGGAGCGCAAGTAACCATCGTTGATATCAATCAAGATCGCTTATTGGAAGTTGCCAAAACTTATGGCGCTACTATTTATACGGGAGATAACATGTACCAAGAAGCTATGGATATCTATGCACCTTGTGCTTTGGGAGCAACAATCAATGATGCTACCATCAACCAAATTCAAGCAAAAGTAATTGCTGGTGCTGCTAATAACCAATTGGCTGAAGAGCAAAAACACGGACGCATATTAAGAGAGAAGGGGATTGTATATGCTCCTGATTTCTTGATTAATGCGGGAGGTATCATCAATGTGTATGCAGAATTGGAAGGTTATGGTAAAGATGAAATCATCCGTAAAACCGAAAACATCTATAATACCACTTTAGATATTTTGAATAAAGCTGAAAATGAGGATATCACAACCCACCAAGCGGCTTTAAAGATGGCTCAAGATCGAATTGAGACAAGAAAAAAAGAAAACAAGAAGTAATTCTTCAAAATAATATTAATTTTGTCGGGCAAAAGTTCAAGCAGCTTTTGCCCTTTTTAATGTTATAAAAGTTCTTTGTTTATATGCTTAACAGGAGACAAATTAGAATTAAGGTCATGCAAACCATTTATTCCTTCCAAGGTGGAGAAGGAGATGATTTTGGAAAGGAACAAAAGTTTCTTCTTCAAAGTATGGATAACATGTATAACTTGTATTTATTATTGCTATCCATTTTAATTGAATTGCAAAAGAAAGCCGATGACCATTTAGACAGGTCTAGTAAAAAGTATTTGGCTACCTCTGAGGACAAAAATCCCAACCGAAAGCTGGTAAACAATGAAGTTCTACAAAAATTAATCAATAACGAACCTTTTCAGGAAGCCATGGCAGATCGTCACATTCGCAATTGGGAATTAGACGACGAGTACATTGATGTGTTGTTTAAGGAGCTTATGAAGAGTGATCTTTATAAGGACTATATGAAAACCAAGACTTCCACATTCCAGGAAGATAAGGAGTTTGTTATTGATCTTTTCAAGGAAATTATTGCACCTAACGAAAAGCTTTACGATTATCTAGAGGACAAAAACCTAACTTGGTTAGATGATTTACCTTTGGTGAATACAGTGATTTTAAAATTATTGAGAAAGGTAAAGGCTAAATCGAATGATGAGTTCTTTTTACCTCCTTTATTCAAGGATTTGGATGATAAGGATTATGCGGTCGCTTTGTTTAAAAAAACTTTGTTGAACCAATCTTCTTATGCCAAAATAATAGAGGAGAAAACCCAAAATTGGGATGCAGACCGAATTGCCATCATTGATACTGTTTTGTTGAAAATGGCCATGTGTGAACTGCAAAAGTTTCCAACCATTCCGGTGAAAGTTACTATTAATGAGTATTTAGAGATAGCCAAAGAATATTCTACGCCTAAAAGTAGCATCTTTATTAATGGTATTTTAGACAAGTTGGTAAAGGAATATGAAGACCAAGGGAACCTAAATAAAATAGGGCGAGGGTTGATGTAATAAGAATTTATTGTTACATTTACCACCCGAACTCAAAAAATAAATGATTATGAAAAAAGTAATATTAGGCTTATCTGCCTTATGCTTAGTGGCATTTACTTCTTGTAAGGAGGATGCTTCAAAAAAAATTAGTGAAGAAAACGTAGCAGAAGCTTCTGCAAGAGATGCTCAGGCTACCAAGTATCCTGAAATTTCTTTCGATAAGACTGAACATGATTTTGGTCAAATTGAATCAAAGCAATCTGTAGAAACTGTATTTAAATATACCAACACAGGAGAAGCTCCTTTGGTTATCACAGATATTAAAAGTTCTTGCGGATGTACAGTTCCTAAAGACTGGAGTAAAGAGCCTTTAGCTGCTGGAGAGTCTGGACAGTTTACTGTTAAGTACAACGGTTCTGGTAAAGGAAACGTAAGTAAAACAATTACTGTTACTGCCAACACTGAAAAAGGTAAGGAAATGGTAAAGATCAAAGCTTTTGTAAAAGAAGATCCTAACGCTCCTTCAAAAGCAATTTCTAAAGCACCTGCTGTAAAATAAGAATATGGAAGGAATTGGAAGTTTTTTACCGCTTATTTTGATGTTTGCTGTGGTCTATTTTTTCATGATAGCCCCTCAAATTAAGCGTCAAAAACAAGAAAAGAAATACCTCGCTGAAATTAAAAAAGGGGATAAGGTGATTACCAAAAGTGGTATGCACGGTAAAATTGTTGAATTGAATGAGAAAGACAGTAGCTGTGTCATTGAAACCTTAGCTGGAAAAATTAAGTTTGATCGTTCTGCCATCTCTATGGAGGGAAGTAGAAAGCTTAACGAACCTGCTAAAGCCAAATAGTTTCAGTTTAGTACAATTTAAGGAAAGCCACTTTTTAAGTGGCTTTTTTTATGCTAACAATTCCGGTATTTGTCATTAAGACCCCGCCCGTTTTCTATCATGGGCTTTATTTTTTCCAATCGGGACGTTTTGGTGGCTTCTCTTTTAGCGGTGGCAATATACTCGGCATATTCCTTTTGCTTGAAAGGGGTAAGGGCTTCAAAAGATTTTAAAAGATTCTTATCCCGCTTTAAAAATTGGGATAGTTCGGTTGGGATCTCTAAGGTGTCTTTGGTAACCTTTTTGGCTGGTTTCACAGTTTTACCCAATTTTTGATTGTCTATTGCTTCCTTGACATAGGAGAGAACAGCTT
Organism: Mangrovimonas sp. CR14; assembly: GCF_011764015.1. Taxonomy (NCBI): domain Bacteria; kingdom Pseudomonadati; phylum Bacteroidota; class Flavobacteriia; order Flavobacteriales; family Flavobacteriaceae; genus Mangrovimonas; species Mangrovimonas sp. CR14. The sequence continues at coordinate 389,482 of NZ_JAAFZY010000004.1, forward strand.
CTTTTTTGATTTCTGAAAGGTTTTCAAATCTCATTTGTCTCAAGGCTTTGGTTTTGTCCTCTTGGGCATTAATTAACAAACCCTGTTCATCTTTTAGAAACACGCCATTAAAAAACCAAATGCCAAAGTGGTTTTTAAAGGCTCCTAAACCCACAACATTTTTTCCATTTATGGTGTAAACAGGGGCACTCCATTTGAGGGTTTCTTCTAATTCTGTTTGCAATAAAAGGTCTCTTAACAGAGTCAATTCCTCTTTGAAATGGGCATTGTTCTCAATGTATTCTTCAACGGAAGTGGCTTTTTTCATGGGTGTTTTTTTGTTTATGTATAAAAATACAACTTCTAATTTTCATTGGCTTAGTCACTTATAAATTTTTGTTTAAAATCATTCTAAATAAGTTGGTGAGATATATGAAGGGAAGTATATTTGCGTCGTTATTTTAAATAAATCTAAATAAAAACACTGATTGTTCATGCGCCGATTTACACTTATTTTACTAGCGTTTGTATTCACACAATTTTCTTTTGCACAAGCCAGTTTGCAAGGAATTATTACAGAAACCAATCAAGAACCTATTCCCAATGCCTATGTGACCCTTCAAGGAACATCGATAGGAACGATGACCAATGATGAAGGAGAATTCCTTATAAAGGATATTCCTTTTGGGCGATATGAGGTCAGGGTGTCCAATATGGGGTTTGAAACCCAAAGTCAGACCCTAGACTTTTCAGAGAACAAGGTCTATAGCTTAAATGTTAGCTTGGAGTTTAACAACGATTTAAATGCCGTTGAGGTTTTTGGAAGACGTCTTAAAAATCCAGATAAGATTGAGGCGCTTACCAGATTGCCACTAGAACCCTATAAACAAATTCAAAGTATTTCGGTTATTGGGGAGAAGTTAATTGAGAACCAAGGTGGACTAAGTATTTCTGAAGTCACTAAAAATGTGCCTGGGGTTTATACTTTCGCTACTTATGGTAACAAACGTGAAAGTATGTCTTCCAGAGGGTTTAGAGGAATTCCGATTTTGAAAAACGGTGTCAGGGTACATTCTGATTTTAGAGGTGTTGGTATCCTTACCGACATGCAAGGGGTAGATAACATCCAAGTTTTAAAAGGATCTGCCTCCGTTACTCAGGGTGTAGCCACCGATTTAGGAAGTCCGGGAGGTGTAATCAATATTGTGACCAAAACACCAAAATATGAGTTTGGTGGACAAGCCTCTATGAGGGTGGGTAGTTTTGGACAAGTACGTCCCACCTTTGATGTCTATGGACCTATCGATAGCAATGATAAGGTAGCCTATAGAATCAATGGTGCTCTTGAGCGAGCCAATAGTTACCGTGATGGAATTTCTTCAGAAAGGTTTTATATCAACCCTTCCTTTCAGTGGAAGGTAGATGACAAGTCTCGTTTCACAGTAGAAATGGATTATTTTGATGACAGCCGTACTCCAGATGTAGGAACCATCAATTTGGCTGAAAATGACACCAATGCCATTTATGATTTGACTTATGATCAATTTCTAGGGTTTGCCAATGACCGTTCCATTACTCAAAACAGTACCTATTCCATTAGATTTGACAGAGAGTTAAGCGACCATTTGACCTTAAAGGCAGCCTATTATAAATCCCATTTACAATTGGATGATAAAGGCGCTAGTTTGGGAAGTGCCATCGAACAGGATGGAGAGACCATTTACAACTTGAAAAGACGTGGGTACTCGGTTTCCAATAGAACCGATGACAACAGCGTGTTACAGTTTGACCTTATAGGACAAGACATCTATACCGGGAAGGTAAAACACACCTTACAAGTAGGTTTTGATTACCGAACTACTAAATACAGCACTTCAAGTCAATCTGTTTCAACGGTTGATACTATTGATGTTTTTGGTAGTGTCAGCAATAAGTTACCTAATTTGTCCTTAGGAGATGCCCGATTGGGAGGTGGTAAAACTAGGTCTCTTGGCTTTGTTGCCCAAGATGTTGTAGCCTGGACTGATTGGTTCCAAACTTTTGTGGGCTTGAGATACAGTACCACGGAGACGATTGGAGAGGTAGAAAATACGATGAGTGATGCCTTTAATCCTCTGGGAGGTATTGTGGTTTCACCTACAAAGAACATCAATATTTTTGCCTCCTATACCAACAGTTCTTATCCACGAACAGCGGCACGATTGGGAGAAAATGGCGAAGAACTGGGTAATGAGCGTTACGACCAATTGGAAGCAGGTGTTAAAACCACTTGGTTGGAAGACCGTCTTAGGTTTAACTTAACTTTATTCCGAATCAACAACAAGGATATTAACTTACCTGTTTATGATGATACGTGGTCAACTATTTTATATTATCAAAAAGGAGGAAATGACCAACGTCAAGGGATTGAAGTAGAATTGACTGGAAGAGTATTGGAAAACCTAGAGGTGATTGCAGGGTATAGTTACATAGATGCCCAGTACAAAGAGCATACAGCCTATGTAAGTGGTTCATCGCCTTTAAATACACCCAAGCACACAGCAAATCTGTATGGAAACTACCAATTTAGAGGTGCTTTGGAAGGATTTTCAATTGGAGCAGGAGCCTATTATACTGGTGAAAGACCTATCAATGACTGGAGTTCTGGGGCTGTGACCCATGAAGGAATTGTTCCTGGCCAAAAGCCGTTTAATGTGGATGCTTATACGCTTGTAAATCTACAAGCGGGATACCGAATCAATAACCACTGGAACGTTAGGTTGCTATTAAACAATGTGTTTAATGAAATAGGATATAATGCTTACAGAACAAGTTTTATCAATCAAACTGACCCTCGAAATTTCTCAGGTGTGTTAACTTATCAGTTCTAAGAAACATTCAAACAATAAAAAAGCAGTCATTTAGACTGCTTTTTTATTTATAATAATGTTTTATTATTTGTGTTTTTCAGCTGTTATTTCGGCAATTTTACAAATAACTTCGGTAGCCTTCATAATACTTTCTACAGGCACATACTCATAACGTCCATGGAAATTATGTCCGCCAGCAAAAATGTTAGGACAAGGTAATCCCATGTAGCTTAATTGCGACCCATCGGTCCCTCCACGAATAGGTTTGATGATGGGTGTGATATCTAGTTGCTTCATCGCTTCTTCTGCAATATCCACAATATGCATCACAGGCTCTACCTTTTCCTTCATATTGAAGTATTGGTCTTTGATCTCAATTTCAATCACTTCTTTACCGTATTGCTGATTGATTTCAGTAGCCAGTTTGGACATCACTTCCTTTCTAGCCTCAAAATGATTTTTATCGTGATCTCGTATGATGTATTTCAAAACGGTTTCTTCTACATGGCCTTCCATGTCATGCAAATGGAAAAAGCCTTGGTAACCTTCAGTATGCTCAGGTGTTTCAAGCCTAGGTAAGGAATTGATAAACTCGGTCGCTATATACATGGAGTTGACCAATTTGCCCTTGGCATATCCAGGGTGTACAATTTTTCCTTTCACTTTTACAGTGGCTCCAGCAGCATTAAAGTTTTCGTATTCCAATTCACCAATTTGACTTCCATCCATGGTGTAGGCCCAATCGGCTCCAAATTTTTCTACATCAAACTTATGGGCACCACGACCAATTTCTTCATCTGGGGTAAATCCTACTTTAATATCCCCGTGCTTAATTTCAGGATGATTGATTAAGTACTCCATGGCAGAAACAATTTCACAAATACCCGCCTTGTCATCAGCACCTAAAAGGGTTGTTCCATCTGTTACAATTAGGGTCTGTCCTTTGTATTGTAACAGATCATCAAAATAGTCTGGAGACAAAATGATATTTTCTTCCTCATTGAGCGTGATATCCTTTCCATCATAATTTTCAATGATTCTAGGTTTCACATTCGCCCCAGTAAAGTCAGGGGAGGTATCAAAATGGGAAATAAATCCAATGGCGGGTACCTCATGATCAACATTACTTGGTAAGGTAGCCATGATATAGGCATTTTCATCTATGGACACATCGGTCATGCCAATGGCCTTTAATTCCTCGGCCAATAAATTGGCTAAGTCCCATTGTTTTTCGGTGCTAGGAGTTGTTTTAGAATCTGGATCTGATTCCGTATCGATGGTAACATACTTCGTAAACCTATCGATTATATGCTGTTTATTTAACATGAAATAAGTTTTGTTTGTGTTCGCTATAAAAAGACCTTCAAAAATACTATTTTTGCACCACAATTCTGCCAATATGTACAAAGCTTTTATTCGGCCTCTATTATTCTCCTTCGATCCTGAACGCATCCATCATTTTACCTTTAGTTTTATAAAAACACTGCATAAGGTGCCTGGTATGGGAGCCTTGGTTAAATCGATGTATCACGTAGAGGATAAACGATTGGAGCGCAATCTCTTTGGTCTTACTTTTAAAAACCCAGTGGGATTGGCTGCGGGATTTGATAAAAATGCCGAGTTATATAACGAATTGGGGTCTTTTGGTTTCGGATTTGTAGAAATAGGAACAGTAACTCCCAAGGCGCAAGCAGGGAATCCGAAAAAACGCTTGTTTCGACTTAAAGAGGATCAGGGACTGATTAACCGAATGGGTTTTAACAATAAGGGTCTGGAGGCTGCTATCTCCCAGCTGAAGAAAAACAAACACCGAATGATTATTGGCGGGAACATTGGGAAAAACACCCAGACTGCTCCCGAGCATTATACCGCAGATTATCTAGCTTGTTTTGAAGCGCTACATCCTTATGTCGATTATTTTGTACTGAATGTAAGCTGTCCCAATGTAGGAAGTCATGCTAAATTAAGCGATAAGGATTATTTGATAGAATTGATTGAAGCGGTGCAAAAAAGTAATACATCTTTTTCACAACAGAAGCCCATCCTTTTAAAAATTGCTCCAGATTTGAATGAATTTCAGTTGGATGAAATTATTGAAATTATGGCACAAACGAAGTTGGATGGTGTCATTGCCAGTAATACGAGTGTGGATCGAAGTGGTCTGACGACTTCAACAGAACGTTTGCAAGAGATTGGAAATGGCGGATTAAGTGGACAACCCATTAAGGAAAAGAGTACCCAAACCATAAAGTATCTTGCAGATAAAAGTGGAAAAGCATTCCCCATTATTGGTGTGGGTGGTATTCACTCTGCAGAAGATGCTTTAGAGAAGCTTGAGGCGGGAGCCGATTTAGTTCAGGTTTATACTGGGTTTATTTACGAAGGTCCAAAGTTGGTGAAGGCGATTAATAAAGCGGTATTGAAGAAGGCTTAAAGCTTCTTTTCCATGAGGTAATCGTCCATTATAAAGCCATTACCAATATCAAACTCCACTTTTTCTTTGATTTTAAAGCCTTGGGCTTGGTACCATTCTATGGATTTCAGATTGTCTTTGTTTACTGTTAGCCATAGGATAGAGGCTTGAAGTTCAATGGCTTTATTGACCGAAAAATTTATAAGCTGCTGACCGAGGTGTTTTCCTCTAAACTCTTGTGCTATGTAAATTTTACTAATCATTAATTTCTTTGCTGTTAAGTCTGGAGCAAGCGCCAAATAACCAGCAGGCAAATCTTTCCAATGGATTAAATAATAGAGATAGCCGTTATCTATTTGGGCAGTTATGGCTGCCTCACTTTGAAATTTACCAACCATATAATCTACTTGTGCTTGACCAATAATGGGCACATAATGTTGGTTCCAAATGCGGTGTGCTAATTGGGCTATTCTTTTTATTTCTTTAGGTTTGGTTACTGTTTTAATCAAAATGTAATAATTAGAAAATTTAAAATAAGAAAATTTAGGGATAAGAAAACGTTTTCGCAGATGTGAATCTTTCTTATCTTTGAGCTTCTATGAGTGACACCGTAAAAATCATTGAATGCCCCAGAGATGCAATGCAAGGTATCAAGGCATTTATTCCAACCGAAAAGAAAGTGCAATACATTCAATCCCTTTTAAGGGTGGGGTTTGATACTATAGATTTTGGCAGTTTTGTATCACCCAAAGCCATCCCTCAAATGGTGGATACGGCAGAGGTATTGTCACAACTGGATTTAAGTGCCACCAAAAGTAAATTATTGGCCATTGTTGCCAATACTCGTGGTGCCCAGGATGCTTCTATACATTCAGAAATCGATTATTTGGGATATCCGTTTTCAATTTCAGAGAACTTTCAAATGCGGAACACTCACAAAACCATAGGCCAGTCGGTTGACACTTTAAGCGAGATTTTGGAAATAGCCAATAAGTCTTATAAGGAAGTCGTGGTTTATATTTCTATGGGATTTGGAAATCCTTATGGCGATCCATGGAATGTGGATATAGTAGGGGAGTGGACCGAAAGGTTAGCCAACATGGGTGTTAAAATACTGTCCTTGAGTGATACCGTAGGTACCTCCGATCCAGAGACCATAGACTACCTTTTTTCCAATTTAATACCCAAATACCCACATATTGAATTTGGAGCTCATTTACACACCACACCAACCACTTGGTTTGAAAAGGTAGATGCTGCTTATAAAGCTGGATGCGTGCGGTTTGATGGAGCCATCCAGGGGTTTGGAGGTTGTCCCATGGCCAAAGATGAACTCACCGGTAATATGCCAACTGAAAAATTACTTTCCTATTTTACCACAAAAAAAGCTTCAGGCTTGAATGCCTTCAGTTTTGAAAGTGCCCACAACGAGGCCACCAAAATTTTCAGTATTTATCATTAAAACTGTAGTTCTATTCCACCATAAATACCAAATGGATGTCCAGGTCTCAATCCTGCAGGAGTTCTAGAAACAGCATAGGTATTATCTAGTAAATTGATGATGCGCCCAGTTAGGGCCAAGTATTTTGTAGCAAAGTATTTTCCAGAAAAATCAATAACAATATTCCCGTCAACTTTTTGATTGACAGGGATGTCTCCGGTACCCGCTACGGTTCTAAAAGCACCATTATATCTTCCATTAAGTGCCAATAGAAAATGTTTGTTTTCCAAGGTCATGGATGCATTGGCTTGATGCTTTGAAATATAAGGGATTTCATCACCTTCTGTAACTTCTCCCCAGATACCTTCATCACTATCAAAACTGGTTAAGAATTCCGTATCTGTAAAGGTATATCCTAAGGCAATAGGTAGGTTCCAATTGGCATTATTACGAAGTAAATCATAATTTAGCAATACTTCTAAACCATATACATTTACTTCTCCGGCATTAAATTGGTCTAAAGATCCAGTACCTCCTGAGGCAGCCGAATCACTACCTAAAAGATTACTGTACTGATTGTAAAACCCAACCACTTCACCCGAAATATTCATGAAATTAAATCGTCCTCCCAATTCATAGTTTAAACTTTCTTCAGGTTTTTGTCCTGGTTCATTGCCTGGTGGAGAAAATCCTTTATGAATACCACCGAAAAGGGACATTTGATTGTTGAACTTATAATTGGCCCCAATACCAGGAATGAAAACATCTACTTGATTGTCTCTTTTAGATAGTTCGGTCCCAATTCTGCTAACATCATTTTTTCCATAATCAGACCTCATGAGCTCGATATTTTCGTAACGTATACCTGGTGCAATAGTCCAATTGTTAAATTTTAATTTGTACATGGCAAATGCTGCAAAGGCTTTAGCGCTACTAATACGGTTAGCATCTGTTCCAGGTACACCCGCATTTACTAAAACCATCGTTTGATCATAAATACCATATTTATCTACCCATTGAAAACGGTCTTCCTCATCGTAGTGATATCTAGCACCAACTTCCAAATCATGAAACGTATTTCCAATGGTATAATGATAATCCAATTTGGTTTGAACACCTTTAGAAATATAATCTCTATTATTGGCCTTTACCGCTAAATAATCATCAGATGTTGAAGATAAACTTCCGGTAATCAAATGGTAATGTGAAGAATAGGCTTCTGGTTGTTCCACGATATTTGCAATTCCCACTTTATCACCATTTGCTGTAACATCATTTAGTTTATACCAATTTCTAGAAAAGCTATTGTAATAACCCTTGGTTACCAATTTGAGATTTTCTGAGAAATTCAAGTCATGACTTACCATAAATTGTAGATGGTCATTTGTCATTTTGTCTTTCTGAGAACCGGCATACCTATCGAATGGACTATTGGAGAAATCGGCGTCAGTCAAACCCAAATAGGTTTCATTGGATACTTCATCACTATATTGGAACTTCAATTCAACAGCTTGTTGGATTTTCGCGTCTTTAGGGGTGTTTACTCGAAACTTGGCCATAAAGTCATTCTTGTCGAATCCCGTATTTGATTGATTAGGAAGAAATTTGAAGCCGTCTGAATTGTAGTTTAAATATTCAATCTGATATCCAATTAAATTTTTACTATCTCCAACCGAAGCATGCCATTGCTGCGTATTGAAGCTTCCATAAGAGCCGCTAATGTTTCCTGAAAATGAATCAGGAATAGCAGAAGAAACCATGTTGATGGCACCTCCAGTCGTAAAGGGGCCATATTGTACTTGACTACTTCCTTTAAGTATTTCAATTGCTTCCATGCGCGCCACTGACGGGAAATAATATGCGGAAGAAGCACTATATGGTGCTGGTGCAATTAAAACACCATCTTCCATTAAACTTATTTTAGCACTTCGTTCAGGTGACGTCCCTCTTAAGCTAATGTTGGGTCTTAATCCAAATCCATCTTCTTCTACTAAATTCACACCAGGAACACTGGCCAATACTCTATTAATATTGGTATAGTTATATTTCTTTAATTCCTCACTAGATAGGTAGTATGCTGAGCCCGTACGATTTTTGGCAACATGCTTATTTCCTAATATTACATGGCTTTTAATAATCACTTCACTTAAATCCTGAACGCTATCTAAAGTTGTTTCCTCTTTTTGTTCTTGAGCCAAGGTATTTAGGGAAATAAATAGGAAGCCAATTAATAGAGTTTTAAGATGTTTCATTGGTGTTTTTTAAATTTTGCGGCAAAAGTACAAACACCTTTTAAAATATCAAATTTATTTAGAATAAATAAAAATAAAGGGATGGTTGGCGATTTGCTTTTCCTTGGATGCTAGGATTTTAATTCGTTGTAAAGTTTAAAAAATGATTTATTTTAGCTTTAATTGACCTTATCATGAAACAAACCTTCTTTTTTTTATGCCTTATGTTAATTGGGTGTTTTGTCTCTGCTAGTGAGTGGCCATGTTTAAAAACCTATCAAAAGACTACAAATCTGAAAGAATTGGGTCCCTCAGACTGGTTGAAAAAAGATAGAAAGCAAAATACTCTGGTTTGGCAAAAGGCGAATCTCTATAATTTAGAACATCAATTACCTCAGGAGTATACCACCATCAAACAACGTCGTGATTTTTATGTGTGGCTCAATGAGACTTTAGTGGCAAGGGGGTATGAGATTGTTTGGCCTACTATGGCTCATTATATTTCTAAAAAATTGGCTTTGATAAAGGTATTTCCCTATTCCGTTTTTACAAGTAAGGATATAAAAACCTATGCAGAGATGGGGAGTGTTACAGTCTTTAATGCTTGTTTTGATCCCGTAGATAAATTGCTGAAAGGAGAAGTTATTAAAGGGGATGAAGCGCTCTCTTGGGATCAGGATATGTTGAAAATGGAACAATTTCAATGGTTGGGACCCATTTATAGTGAGGTGGACGAAAAGACTTTACATACCATTGAAAAAATGGCAAAAGGGAAAGGCTTTTATGGATTGATGGTTCCTAAAGATATTCGTTTTCAGGGAGATATAACCAATGCAGATGTACGCTACCAATATGCCTTAGAAACGCTAAGGCCTCATTTTAAAAAGGAAATTTACACAACTGAGGAATAAATATGAAACTTAACGTTCATTTATAATTTCCATGGGATTTAAAGTGAAAAAAAATATGTAAATTTGCCCGCAATTATAAACGTAATTGCAACATGACTGCACATCAAAACAAGATTCTAGGTGAAGGTTTAACCTATGATGACGTCCTTTTAGTTCCAGCTTATTCTGAAGTTCTTCCTCGCGAAGTTAGTATAGAGACTAAATTTTCAAGAAATATTACTTTAAATACTCCTATTGTTTCTGCCGCTATGGATACGGTGACAGAAAGTAGGATGGCTATTGCTATTGCTAGGGAAGGAGGAATTGGTGTGTTGCATAAAAACATGACAATTGAACAGCAAGCCAACAAAGTAAGACGTGTTAAGCGTGCTGAAAGTGGGATGATTATAGACCCTGTGACATTGCCTTTAAGTGCTAAGGTGGTTGATGCCAAACAAAACATGGCTGAGCATAGCATCGGAGGAATTCCTATTGTTGACGATCAAGGGGTTTTAAAAGGCATTGTTACTAATCGCGATTTGCGTTTTGAAAGAAACAACCAACGTCCCATTGTTGAGGTCATGACTTCTGAAAATTTGGTAACGGCTGGAGAAGGTACTTCTTTGATGGATGCTGAGGTCATTTTACAAGAAAACAAAATTGAAAAACTTCCGGTTGTTGATAAGGATTTCAAATTGGTAGGCTTGATTACGTTTAGAGATATTACCAAATTGACTCAAAAACCAAAGGCTAATAAAGACCAGTTTGGTCGTTTGAGAGTAGCAGCGGCTGTTGGTGTTACAGGTGATGCTGTTGAACGAGTTGAAGCTTTGGTTCATGCAGGAGTAGACGCGGTTATTATTGATACCGCTCACGGACATACCAAAGGTGTGGTTGCTGTATTGAAAGAAGTAAAAACCAAATTCCCGCAATTGGATGTAGTAGTTGGAAACATTGCCACTCCAGAAGCAGCCAAGTATTTGGTTGAAGCAGGTGCTGATGCTGTCAAAGTGGGTATAGGTCCTGGTTCTATTTGTACTACTAGAGTAGTAGCAGGGGTTGGATTTCCTCAATTTTCTGCTGTATTGGAAGTAGCAGCAGCTATTAAGGGTTCAGGTGTTCCAGTTATTGCTGATGGTGGTATTCGTTATACAGGGGATATTCCAAAGGCTATTGCTGCTGGTGCTGATAGTGTGATGTTAGGTTCTCTATTGGCCGGAACAAAAGAATCTCCGGGTGAGACCATTATCTATGAAGGAAGAAAATTTAAATCTTACCGAGGAATGGGATCTTTGGAAGCCATGGAGAAAGGTAGTAAAGATCGTTATTTCCAAGATGTAGAAGATGATATTAAAAAATTGGTTCCAGAAGGAATTGTTGGTCGTGTGCCATATAAAGGTGAGTTGTTTGAGAGCATTCACCAATTTGTAGGAGGTTTACGCGCTGGAATGGGTTATTGTGGTGCTAAGGATATTGAGACCTTAAAAGAAAATGGTCGTTTTGTGAAAATTACGGCATCGGGAATCAATGAAAGTCATCCACATGATGTGACCATCACTAAGGAATCACCTAATTATTCGCGATAGGTCTTTTTTTCCTAAGTCGTTTAATCTGATCATTGGCTTGTTTTAACTCCAATTCTGTTGGAGGTTCAGGAGTTTGTTCATGTGCCAAATTGGGTTCATAGGTTAACTCTGTGTAAAAAGGAAAATGATCAGATCCTGTTTTATCGCAAAGCATGACTTTTTTCAGTCTGAATTCGTCAGAAATGAACAGGTGGTCCAAAGGCCATCTAAAAATCATATTATTGGCATCGTAGGAACAATAAAATCCACGACCTTTTCTCAAATCCAGTAATTCACCTGTACGTTGGAAAAGGTTGGTGGTTTTTGACCATGCTACATCATTAAAATCTCCCAAAACGACGACAGGTAGTTTTGAATTTCTACATTTTTCTGCCACAATCATCATTTCAGCATCCCGATCAGTTGACATGGGATTTTCTTGTGGCATGGGAGGAGTAGGGTGGATGGTGTATAATTGAATCCAACTTCCATCAGGCAGTTTTACTTCACTACTCATGGAGGGGATGCTATCATTAACCAAAAAATGGGTTTCTGGGTTTTTCAATTCCAATTTAGAATAAAGAACCATACCATATGTATTGTCCAAAGGAGCCTCCTTTCGGTATTTATAGTCACTCGGTAGTTGAGAAACAATGGCATTTCGCCATTTTTTATCGGTTTCGGTCAATAGGATGATATCAGGTTTTAAAGTGTGAATTTGTTGGTTTATTGTATCATAGTGCTTGTTTTTTTGAAGGACATTGGCTGTGTAAAGTTTTAAAACTTGATTTTTTTGAGGTTTTGAGCTATCCATGACTTCCAAAGAGGCTGTAGGTGTGTAAGGATATACTTTGATGCCTTGATAAATAAAACAGCTTATCAATGCTCCCACAAAGACATATTCTTTCCAATCATCTATTTTAAATTTGGTAACAAAGGACACCAAGGCGATTAAAGTAAAAACCGTTAGTTGTACATGAGGAAAATCAAACATTCTAATCCACCAAGCATCCAAAGGTAGTAAAGGAAGGCATGTCATAACAACAGCTAATGTACCTAATGTGTATAAGAAGGATTTTAAATTCAATACATTAAAGGATTAATTTTGCTTTAAAATACAAAATCTCGTCGATTTAATGCCATAATTCCTCGTATCTCGGATTTCTTTTACGAATCTGTTTTTTTTTAGGGGTTTAGCTTAATCTACTTTTGAGTGTCAAGCTTCTTTTTTATCTTTACACCCTAAAATTTCATCTTATATGAAACCACATAGGGTCACCACCGATTTTCAAACTGGACAAGCTCAGATTTTTAAAAATCCATTTTTGGAAAGCTTGACCAAGACCAATCCCATTTCCAATATCATTGTTTATGGAATTACCATTGCGGCCATAGCCTATGTAGCTATTGCTATGAAGGGTATTTCTGTACTTGGATTTTTAGGTTTATTTGCGATTGGATTTGCGTCGTGGACTTTAGCCGAATATTTGCTTCATAGATACCTGTTTCATTGGTATAACGAATGGAAATGGACCAAAAGGTTTCACTTTATCATGCATGGGTCACACCATCAATATCCTAAAGATGAAGAGCGTTTATTGATGCCTCCAGTTCCAGGATTGATTTTAGCTTCCTTATTGTTTGGTATTTTTTATCTGCTATTTTGGATTTTTGGATTTCCTAATTTAACATGGGGATACTTTCCAGGTTTCTTTTTAGGATATTTAATGTATTCCTTTGTGCACCGTGCTATACATGTAAAGCGTCCACCAAAGCGTTTTAAGCATTTATGGCATCATCATAACTTACACCATTTCCAATACCCTGACAAGGCTTACGGTGTTTCTAATACTTTTTGGGATAAGGTATTTGGAACCATGCCCCCAAAACCTCAAAAAAGGTAAATCAAGAGGTTACCAGTTTTTCAAATAGTTTCATGCCTGTTGATGCTTTTTCAGGTATCACGGTAATTTTGTTATTGGATGCCATGGCTGGATTGGGATCAATAAAATAAATAGGAATATCATCTGCCACATAATGCATTAGGCTAGCAGCAGGATAGACCTGCATAGAAGTTCCTATTATCAGAAGGATGTCCGCCGTTAAACAAATATCTACCGCTTTTTCTATCATTGGAACTGCTTCTCCAAACCAAACAACATGTGGTCTCATTTGATGCCCATTAGGGCATAGATCGCCAATGTTTATATCCTTGGTCCAAGAAACAATATGGGATTCATCTTTGGTGCTTTTGGCTTTCAGTAATTCTCCATGCAAATGTAACACGTTTGAACTTCCAGCACGTTCATGCAAATCATCAATATTTTGAGTGATGATGGACATTTTGAAATTATTTTCTAGTGCAGCTAAAGCTAGATGGGCATCATTTGGAGACACTTCTAGAAGTTGTTTTCTTCTTTGATTGTAAAAGTCTAGGACCAATTCTGGATTTTGTGAAAATCCTTGAGGAGAGGCCACTTGCATAACATCATGACCCTCCCAGAGGCCATCTGCATCTCTAAATGTTTTAATGCCGCTTTCGGCACTCATACCAGCTCCAGTTAATACTACCAAATGTTTCATTAGGATTCCTATTGCGTATTGTCCTTGCAAATTATGAATTTCAATTATCTTTGAAAAATGACCGATTTAAAACTTATTGAATATTTAGAATCCTTTATGACCGAATCTCGAAGAGATCGTTTTTTGGAGGTTTTGGAAGGACGAACGAGACATTTTACAGTTGCTACGGAAGATGTTTTTCAATTACACAATACCAGCGCGGTTATAAGGAGTTGTGACGTATTTGGGATTCAGGATGTTCAGGTGATTGAGGAGCAAAATGCTAAACGCATCGATAGGGAAATTGCGATGGGTGCCCAAAAGTGGGTTGATATTCATAGGTATCATTCAGTAAAGGACTGTTTAAAGAAAATGAAACAGCAGGGATATCAAATTGTAGCAACCACGCCACATACCAATGATTGTTTGTTGCATGAGTTTGACGCGACCAAAAAGTCCTGCTTTTTCTTTGGAAGAGAACAACAAGGTTTGTCTCAGGAAGTTTTGGATGAGGCCGATTGCTATTTAAAAATTCCTATGGTAGGTTTTACTGAAAGTTTAAACATATCGGTTTCGGCTGCTATTATTTTGCAACATGTTACTACACAATTAAAATTAAGTGCTATTCCTTGGCAATTGTCTGAACAAGAAAAATTAGAGAAGCGTTTTGATTGGGCTAAAAAGTCCATTAAAACTTTTGACGAGATTTTGAAACGTTACGAGTCATCCAAAAATTCCGTAACTTAAGTATCTTAATTTAAACGAAATGTCATGAATCGAAATATGGTAGGTTGGTTTGAAATTCCAGTAACTGATATGGAGCGCGCCAAAACATTTTACGAAACGGTTTTTAACGTAGAAATTGCAGTACATGATTTTGGAGGGCTTTTAATGGGCTGGTTTCCCGATCGAGGAGAAGTTATAGGTGCTCAAGGAACCTTAATCAAGCAGGACACCTACATTCCCAGTGAAGAAGGTACGTTGATTTATTTTATGAGTGATGATGTGCAAATAGAATTGGATCGAATCGAATCTGTAGGAGGAAAGATATACCAACCAAAGACACAAATATCCCCTGAACATGGGTATATGGCAGCATTTATAGATAGTGAAGGTAATCGAATAGCATTACATTCTAGAGCATAAAAAAGGCGAAGTAATTACATCGCCTTTTTATTTTTTATAATCGTCCCGAACGTTTCGTTCGGCTTAGAACTTTGTATTCTTCGTAACACTGACTGATGGCATCCAGAATTTGCAAATCGTTGGCCGTTTCTATAAAGCCTTTGGAATAATTACATTGTCTTACAATTTCGTCCAAATCCACACGATCGACTTGTAAAAGAGCTGTCAACATTTCTCTGTCAAAACGGTTGGCCAACAGGTTTCTGATTTCATCGTCCTGCTTCATTTTCTTTAGCTTTTTCATTTCGTTGGGTTCTTTCCCAAAAACGCTATAAAGAAAATCGGCTGGATTAAATACGGCTCCTAAAACACGTGTTACCGCATTAGAAGAACGACCTGCTTCATACCCTGTTGATGGCAACCCAGAAATGCTGTACCTGTAATTATTATTGATTGGTACCTGTTTGATATCTACTTCCAGTACACCAGTCAAATTAAACTGATTGATGACCACCTCTTCCAGAGCGAAAGCCAATTCTGTCATTTCAATGGTGGACTCACCATATTTCAACCAGTCATTGGTAACGCGCACCTTGATAGATTTAAAACCTAAATATGAAAAATAAAGCGTATCGTTTGCTTTGGCTTGTATTTCAAACTTCCCCTCGCCATTGGTGGCTGTTCCTTTCACTTGGTTGATATTTACAATATTAACCTTTTCCATGGTGGAACCGTCAGTAGCATTAATTACTTTACCCAGCACCGTTGTAGGTTCTTGTGCAAACACAACAACAGAGCAAAAGCATAAAGTTATTAGGAGGATGAGTTGTTTCATTCTATCATAAGTTAGCCATAAAAATACTAAACTAAAAGAAAACCGTTAATTTCCTGTTTATTTTTGACTAAAAATTAACAGAAAGGTTTAACGTCTGGAACGTCTTGGCCTAGATGAACCTGAGCTTTTGGCACCTTTTCCTTTTTTAAATCCTTTATCAGATTTAAAACCTTTTCCTTCAGATTTGAATCCCTTACCATCACGTCTTTTACCACGACCCCTTTTACGGTCTCTTCCGCCTCCGCCGCCTTTGTTATCAGAGACTTCTACATTAACAAATCTACCGTTGTATTTAAAGTCGGTAAAGAAATCCAATACCTGCTTTTCTAAATGGGATTCCGTGTTGAAGAAGGAGAAGCTATCCATAACATCTACCTTAAAGATATCATCTTGTCCCATTTGAAGAATTTCACGTAAGAAATCTTTTAAACTGGTCCAGCTGTAGCCATCTTTCTTTCCAACATTGATGAAAAATCTTGTGGATTGTTCATTACTGGTGTCTCTTTCAGAACTATGTTTTGCTTCGGAATTGAGGTCTTTGGAACCTTTATAATATTCAAAGAATCTTGTAAACTCAACAGAGAAGAACTTTTTAATCAAGTCTTCCTTGGTTGTATCTTGAAACAAATCGTTGATGGTATCTAAGTAACCATCAATTTCATGATTAATTTCTGTGTTGTGCACTTTATTAGCTAAGGACATCAATTGAACTTCGCAAATTTCCATTCCGCTTGGAATGTCTTTTTTAACGAATTCTTTTTTGATGACTTTTTCAATGGCTTTTATCTTTCTAAGTTCACTTTTAGGAACAATAACCATAGAAACACCTGTTTTACCAGCACGACCTGTTCTACCACTTCTGTGTGTGTAGGTTTCAATCTCATCTGGTAATTGGTAGTTGATGACGTGGGTAATATCATCAACATCAATTCCCCTTGCAGCAACATCAGTAGCAACCAACATTTGGATTTGGTTATTTCTGAAAGCCTTCATAACGAGGTCACGTTGGTTTTGACTTAAGTCCCCGTGAAGCGCACCAGCATTGTATCCATCTTCAATTAGTTTTTCTGCTACTTTTTGAGTGTCTCTTTTGGTTCTACAGAACACTACAGAGAAAATATCTGGATTGGCATCGGCCAATCTTTTTAAAGCCAAATATCTATCTCGTCCGTTTACCACATAGTATTCATGGCTTACTTGAGAACTACCAACGTTCTTGCTACCCACAGTTACTTCTAGTGGATTAACCATGAATTTCTGTGCAATAACGTGAACCTCTTTAGGCATGGTAGCTGAAAATAACCAGGTATTTTTTTCTATTGGGGTATGTGATAAAATATCATTGATATCTTCATAGAAGCCCATGTTTAACATCTCATCGGCCTCATCCAAAACGGCATATTCAATTTTTGAAATGTCAATCATTTTACGACTGATCATATCTTTCATTCTTCCCGGAGTGGCTACCACAATTTGAGATCCTCGTTTAAGTTGTTTTGCTTGCTCGGTAATACTGGCTCCACCATAAACAGCTGTTACGTTAAGTCCCTTATAGTACTTTCCGTATTGTTGCAGTTCGTTAGTGATTTGAAGACATAATTCACGTGTTGGTGATAAAATAAGTCCTTGGGTCGTACGACTATCAACATTGATTTTTTGTAACATGGGAAACCCAAAAGCTGCCGTTTTACCTGTTCCTGTTTGAGCTAGAGCTACAAGGTCTCTGTCTTCAGATAATAAAATAGGAATGGCTTTTTCTTGTACTTCACTTGGGGTTTTAAAACCCATGTCATTGATGGCATGAAGAATAGGTTCCTCAAGACCAAGTTTTTGGAATGCGTTCATTTAATAATAAGTATGCGATTTATTAACAGGTGTTACCTAGAAGCGAATCGACATACTTATAACCAAAACTTCTTGTAACACATCCTCACCCTGAGGAATTAAGGCGCAAAGATACACTTTTATTTGACTTCTAATGATTTAAGGAAAGAAACTAATTGTTGGATGGCTTTTCCGCGGTGTCCAATTTTGTTTTTTTCTTCCATAGAGATTTCTGCAAAGGTTTGTGAATAACCAGTTGCCTTAAACACAGGATCATAACCAAAACCGCCATCTCCATGTTTTTCTTTGGTGATCTCTCCTTCGCAGATTCCGGTGAAGGTGTGCATCTCATCTCCGAGGCTTAGGGCGATCACTGTTTTAAATTGAGCCTTTCTATTGGTTTGATCCTGGAGGTTTGTCAATAGCTTTTGGATGTTGTCTTCAGAATCTCTTTGTGGGCCAGCATATCTAGCAGAGAAAACACCAGGTTCGCCATTAAGCGCATCAACTTCAAGTCCCGTGTCGTCAGCAAAGCAGTCAACATGGTAGTGTTGTTTAATGAATTCTGCTTTTTGAAGTGCGTTTCCCTTTATCGTCAATTGGGTTTCTGGTACTTCTTCAAAGCAATTGATATCGTTCAAGCTGAGTAACTCAATGCCCTCAGGTACTATTTTTTGGACTTCTTTTAGTTTGTTGAGATTATGCGTAGCAAAGACAATTTTCATAAAAACATATTTCTTGAAGTAAAGATAATGACATTTAGTGAGGTACCTAGAAATTCCTGATTCTGGAAAGGAATTTTATCATTAAATTGTGATATTCATCAGCTGATTTTTGTGAAATTGGTTGTATTTTTATTATGTAATAAATTTAAAACTATTAATTATGACTGTACATATTCAATACGTTAATATGGATGCCAGTGAAGCGCTTTCTGCTTATACTGAGAAGAAGTTAAGATCTATCTTTGACAAATACGATTGGTTAATTAAATGCGATGTGTCCTTTAAGTTGGATAACAACCAAAAGGAGCAAGGGCATATTTGTAATATGGAATTAAGCCTGCCTGGGCCACGAATTTTTGCTACATCTAATGAGAAAAACTTTGAATTGTCCGTTAAAGAAACTATTAGCGATTTGGATAAACAATTAAAAAAACGGAAGCATACGTTTTCAACGCATTAATTTATATATTAGGGAAAGATTAAATCTTTCCCTTTTTTATGAAGTTTAAATTACTTTTATTTCTCATATTTCCCTTTGGTTTAATTTCACAAAACCAACTTACATCAACCCAAACCTTTTCTTTTAATTTGGCAACCACATATGTTGATCATTTAACCAATCGTGAGGTTTTATTTTTGACTAATTCTAATGATAATAGTTACAAACTAAGAGTTGTTGAGGCCCATGAGGAAGATAAAATGGAGCTCTATTTCACCTTAGCAGATACCCTTTTCTCAAATATGATTATACCAAAATCAGACTTTTATAAGGCTGAAATTATTAATGTGGGGCAAGGTTACAAAACAAGGGAGCCATATGAAATAAACTTAAAAGATTATAAAGTTGAAAGGTTGAAGGATACCATAATCAAATCAAAAAGTTGTAGCCATTATAAAATAGGGGTGAAGCCAAGGAAACATAGTATGCATATCATAAATCAACTTGAAATAACAGACATAAAACCAATTATTTTGGCAGCACCAATGTATCAAATTTGGGAAAATGGTAAACTACCTATTAATGGGTATTTCGAAAGATTTTATTTCGAAGATAAGAAAGGAAATATAGTTGAATGTAATTATGAGCAGCAACAGCAGATGGCTTGTGAAAAGTATCTTTCCATTAAATTATGATTACCTATGATGATAGGGTTCATTCCTTAAAATGGTGAACCCTCGATATAATTGTTCTATAAAAAATAGACGAATCATTTGATGGGAAAAAGTCATTATTGAAAGTGACAGTTTCCCATTGCTTTTGGCATAGACTTCAGGAGAAAATCCATAGGGACCACCTATAACAAATACCAATTGTTTGATTCCAGAATTCATGTGTTTCTGTAAATATTCAGAAAACCCTACCGAATCCATTTGTTTGCCTCCTTCGTCAAGTAAAACCAAAATATCTGAGTTAGTCACCTTAGAAAGGATTTGTTCTCCTTCCTTTTGCTTTTGTTGGTCCTCACTCAGGTTTTTAGAATTTTTGATATCGGGAATAATTTCAAACTCAAACTTGATATAAAACCCCAATCTCTTCTGGTAATCGTCCATTAAAGTTTGGAGGTTCTTATTGTCTGTTTTTCCTATGGCAATGAGTTTGATAGTCATGTGCAAATTGTAATATAATTAAAAATAGGGGTCTTGATAACACCCATTACTGGAATGATAATCTGAAGGTGCAATTTTACTGAAAATTCCGGGACGATTATATGTGCCTGTTTTTTTTGCTGTTTCAAAATCATTAAAGTAAGAATTCCACGGAGCACCTATTAACTTTTTCAATATTTTTTCTGGCATATATCGGTAAATAAAATATTCTCCATTGGGTTTTAATAAGATGTGTCTAGAAAAATGAGTTTGAAAAAAGGTGTCAAAAATTGGTTGCGGTATGGTTTTCCATTCAAAATTTTTGGGCTTATAGTTGAAATTTTCTTTTGACCCGAAATAGTATATTACTTCTGTATTAAATGCATTAAATTGTTCTTTACATTTTTCTTGCCTATTATCAAATTTTACTAATCTATTAGTGTGTTTTTTTTCTGATGTAACCAGTTGATTTGAATTTCCTTTATAATAAGGCTTATACCCTCTCAGGGTATCCATGTAGCTTATAATGATATTTTTATCCCCATTGATTTCTTGAGCCTTGTCTCTTGAGATGAGGTTTCTTATTTGCTCGTTTTCTTGCTGATTTAACTTTCCAAATTCATAGGCATTCACCAACAGATATATGTCTAAAGTGTCTAATTTATATTTTGTGGAAGTGTATAGAAAGTTTTTGCGTTTTGCTACAAATATGGATTCGTTGGTTTGATTTTGATTTTCATCAAGGTAAATTATTGGTTTTGAGTTGGTTTGGGCTAGCAAGGTGCTATTCCGAGTATATAATAATGACAAAAATAGAATGGATAATTTAAAGAAAAATTTCATTTTTTTAAGTTGATAGATTTTGAGGTAGTTAAAAGTAATTTGATTTTTCAAATTAATCTAAGATACATTTTTAAAAATTAAACTTTGTGGTTTTTCATTTCGAGAAACGTATTTTCGCATAACCTAAATTTTAACCAACTATTTTACATGAAATCTACTTATTTTTATTTGCTAGCCCTATTATTTAGTTTTTCCGCTATTGCTCAAAACCAATTTATTGCCGGATACTTCATCAATGAATCAGGAAACCGAACGGATTGCCTGATTAAAGATGAATCCTATTTAAAATTACCGGCAAATTTGGAGTATAAATCTTCTGAAAATAGTGATATACAGTCAGTACGTATGGAAACTATTATAGAGTTTGGAATTTCAGAACATATAAAATACATCAAAAGAAAGACAAAGGTCGATGTTTCTTCTTCAGCATTAGAGGATTTGGATTACAATCAAGAGCCTGTATTTGAAGAGCAAGAAATATTTTTAAGAGCTATTGTAGAAGGAAGCGCAAATCTTTATTTCTATGATGGTCCTAAAAGACCAGCTTTTTATTATCAGATGAATGGGGGAGAGCTAGAGCCCTTGATATATAAAACCTATTTGTTAGATGAGAGCTATAAAATTACTGAGAATAACACTTTTAAAAAGCAGATTTATAGCCAGTTGAAATGTGAAGGTATTCAGGATTCAGAAATAAGAAACGCTAAATATAAGGAGCGGGATTTATCTAAATTATTTATTGCTTATAACGAATGTCAAAATTCGAATTATTTGGTTTACAAAAAAAGTCAAGGTAAGTTAGACCTTAATGTGTCTTTAAGACCAGGTGTAACATTCTCTTCTTTAGAATTGTTATCC
This sequence comes from Mangrovimonas sp. CR14, assembly GCF_011764015.1. NCBI lineage: Bacteria > Pseudomonadati > Bacteroidota > Flavobacteriia > Flavobacteriales > Flavobacteriaceae > Mangrovimonas > Mangrovimonas sp. CR14. The sequence continues at coordinate 411,209 of NZ_JAAFZY010000004.1, forward strand.
CCTGATCCTACTAGTATAGTGCTTGGAGATGTTGATTATGGACAACAGAAAGGTATAAGAGTGGGAGTTGAATTGGAATTAGTCCTTCCTGCGGGTAAAAATAAATGGGCCGTGTTTTTTGAGCCCACTTATCAAGCTTTTAAGGCGAGTAATGATGAACCTATCGGGATTTTTGAATATGAATCAACCATAGATTATCAAGCTCTAGATTTGAATTTGGGTTTAAGACATTATTTTGTGCTAAGTGAAAAGTCCAAATTGTTTATCAATGCTTCCCATGCTTTTGTGATAAACTTTGGTGATTCAAAAGTGGATTTTGATGGGAGAAGTGATTTGGATATTAAAAGCCAAGGGTTTTTTGCATTTGGGTTGGGGTATAAATTCATGGATAGAATGAGTGCAGAGATTAGATATTCGACCAATCGAAACTTACTAGGAGAATATGGCAATTGGAATACCAATTTTACAAGTGTTTCGGTCATATTGGGGTATACTTTTTTCTAAGATCTTCTATGGGCTTTACTTTTTCATTTTAATTCTTTTTAGGATTTCAGTATAAATTGGGCTGGTCGTGAATAATTCAAAAATCAATTAGTATTTTTACATTAAAATACACCACCTATGATAAGTCAAGAACAATTTGAAACTGAATTAGATCTTATAATTGCCAATGCCATCAGAGAGGATGTAGGTGATGGAGATCATAGCTCACTGGCCTGTATTCCTGAAGATGCCATGGGAAAAGCCAAATTGTTAGTGAAGGATGAAGGTGTGATAGCTGGTGTAGAATTTGCTCGTAAAGTATTTCGGTATGTTGATAAACGTTTAAAGATGAAAACGTTTATCAATGATGGAAGAAATGTAAAAAGAGGCGATATTGTTTTCTTTGTAGAAGGTCCTTCTCAAGCCATTTTGAAAGCGGAACGATTGGTTTTAAATGCGATGCAAAGAATGAGTGCCATTGCCACTAAAACAAGAATGTTTGTTGACCTATTGGATGGAACCAAAACTCAAATTTTAGATACAAGAAAAACAACTCCAGGTATTCGGGCACTCGAAAAATGGGCCGTTAAGATAGGTGGGGGAGAAAATCATCGGTTTGCACTTTATGATATGATCATGTTAAAGGACAACCATATTGATTTTGCGGGAGGAATCCCAGAAGCTATTGAAAAAACAAAACAATACCTAGAAGACCATCATAAGGATTTAAAAATTATAGTTGAAGCGCGCGATTTAAATGAAATCAAGGAAATTTTAGCCAGTGGAGGTGTTGATCGCATTCTATTAGATAATTTTGATTTTGATGAAACCCGGGCAGCTGTTGCTTTGATTGGGGATGCATGTCAAACTGAATCGTCGGGTAATATCAATGAAAGAACTGTAAGACAATATGCTGAATGTGGCGTCGATTTTGTTTCATCTGGAGCCTTGACCCATTCCGTTTATAATATGGATTTGAGCCTAAAAGCAGTTTAATATGACCAAACAGGTAGAAGACAAACTGGAAAAAATTCCAATTGTTAATCTGTTGGTGAAACTGCTAAAAGGATTAAAACTACCCGGTCTGGAGGGACTTTCAGTTTATGACCTTTTAGAACTATATGGGATAGGTATTGTTAAAGGAGCTCTTACAACCCGAGCCAGTGCTATTGCCTTTAGTTTTTTTACGGCCCTATTTCCATTTTTATTGTTTGTATTAATCGTCATACCGTATATTCCGATTGACGATTTTAAAATTGAATTTCTAAAGTTTTTAAATTCCTTTTTGCCTTCCAGTACGTCAGATTTCTTTTTTGATAATATTTTTGTCAATATTGATAATACGGCAAACGGAGGTTTGATTTCATCAGTGTTGTTTGCCTCCATTTTTTTGATGGCCAATGGGATCAATGCCGTTTTTTCTGGATTTGAAAGTTCCTATCACGAGCAATTAACCAGAAATCCTTTTAAACAATATGTTTTTGCTCTTGGGGTAGCTTTGATTTTAGCCTTTTTATTGATTTTGAACGTCGTGGTACTTGGGTACATACAAATCTATATCAGTCAGAATCTGGAGCAATACGGTTTAGTAGATAAACAGAATGTGCCCCAATGGTTAAACCTTGCCAAGTATGCTTTTTTCGTACTTACGGCTTTTCTGGCTACTGCGACTTTGTATTATTTTGGAACCAAGGAAGGGAGACATTCTAAATTTTTCTCTATAGGTGCTTTGTTTACTACCTTATTGATTATCTTGAATTCTTATTTGTTTGGTTTGTATATTGAGAACTTTGGAAGGTACAACGAACTCTATGGTTCTATAGGGGCTTTACTGATTTTAATGTTCTATCTATGGCTTAACTCTACTATTTTGCTTTTAGGGTATGAGCTCAATGCTACCTTAAACCGATTGAAAAAACAAAATAGAAAAAACGCTTAGGCAGATGTCATACTATATTGATGTCATTATTCCCATTCCTATTTCCAATCTGTTTACTTATAGTATAACAGAAGCTGAGGCAACATTCCTAATTCCAGGGGTTAGGGTGTCAGTTCCTTTTGGTAAAAGTAAGATTTATACTGGTATTGTATATAAAATACATGAACAAGCACCTTTGGTTTATGAGGCCAAACCTATAGAGCAAATACTCGATGAGTCGCCCATAGTCACCTCAAGACAAATGAGACTATGGCATTGGATCGCCGATTACTACATGTGCACGGTGGGAGAGGTTATGAGAGCTTCATTGCCCAATGCCTTTATATTGGAAAGCGAAACGGTTATTTTAAAAAGTCAGGATGTTGAAATAAGCGATGCTGATTTGGAAGATGATGAATTCATGTTGTGGGAAGCCCTCCATCATCAATCATCTCTAAAGATTCAGGATGTCATGGGGATTTTGGATAAAAAGAATGTGCTTCCGGTCATTAAAGGACTTTTGGAAAAGCAGGCCATTTCTGTTCAGGAAGAAGTCTTTGAAAAATATACCCCAAAGTTGGTGCGATATGTCAAATTGGGAGATGAATATACCTCTGAAGTCGGACTGCATGGATTGTTGGAAGAGTTAAGTCGTGCCCGTAAGCAACGTGATGTGGTAATGACACTTTTCTCACTGTCGGCAAAAACCAAAAAACCGATTAAAGTATCCACATTAACTGAGGAGAGTGGTGCTTCAAGCGCCATAATAAAGGCATTGATTGATAAGGGCGTTTTAACTGAGTATTACTTTCAAACAGATAGAATTCAATTTGAAGGTGAAGTGTCTTCTGAAACCAAATTACTTTCTGAAGATCAGAATCAGGCCTACCAAGAAATCAAAAAAACTTTTGAAGAAAAAGATATTGTTTTGCTTCATGGCGTGACTTCTTCGGGGAAAACAGAAATTTATGTAAAGTTGATTCAGGAGGTTCTGGATCTCGGCAAACAAGTCCTTTATTTGCTACCTGAAATTGCATTAACCACACAGCTGGTTAATCGTCTTCAAACCTATTTTGGTGAAAAAGTAGCGGTATTTCATTCCAAGTATTCTTCTAACGAACGCGTAGAAGTTTGGAACCAAATTTTAGAAAACTCACCAAAGGCTCAAATTGTTCTCGGAGCCAGATCGGCTGTACTATTGCCATTTAAAAATTTGGGATTGGTCATTGTAGATGAAGAACATGAGCAATCTTTCAAGCAATTTGATCCTGCTCCTAGGTATCACGGTAGGGATACGGCTGTCATTCTAGCGCATATGTTTCAAGCCAAAACTTTGTTGGGATCGGCAACACCTAGTTTGGAAACCTTTTATAATGCGAAACAAGGTAAATATGGATTGGTTTCTTTATTTACGAGATTTAATGATGTTCTGATGCCGGATATAGAGCTAGTGGATATCAAAGAAAAGCATCGCAAAAAGAGAATGACGGGTCATTTTAGTGATCGATTGATTGAAGAAATGCGAGAAACTTTGGCTGAGGGTTATCAGATTATCTTGTTTCAAAATAGGAGGGGGTATTCACCTATTATAGAATGCCAAACTTGTGGTCATTCCCCGCAATGCCCCAATTGCGATGTAAGTCTAACCTACCATCAATATCGAGATCAGTTGCGGTGCCACTATTGTGGATATCACACGGTCATGGTTAAGACTTGTGAAGCTTGTGGAAGTGTTGAATTAGACACTAAGGGTTTTGGGACGCAGCAGGTGGAGCAGGAGGCCAACGTTTTATTCCCCGATGCCAAAATCGCTCGAATGGATTTGGATACCACTAAAGGGAAGTATGGGTATGAGAAAATAATCAATGCTTTTGAGCAGCAGGAAATTGATATTTTGGTGGGTACTCAAATGCTAACAAAAGGGCTGGACTTCAGAAACATCAAGTTGGTTGGTATTATGAATGCTGATAATATGCTGAATTTCCCTGATTTTAGGGCTCACGAACGGAGTTTTCAATTGATGGTTCAGGTTTCTGGAAGGGCAGGAAGAACCAAAGAAAGAGGGAAAGTATTGATACAGACTTATAATCCGTATCATACCATCTTACAGCAAGTTTCTACCAACTCTTATTTGGATATGTTTAAGGAGCAAATGGATGAACGCCATAATTATAAATATCCTCCAATCTATAGATTGATAAAAATATCCTTAAAACATAAGGATTACAATAAGGTTAATTTAGGGGCCGAGTGGTATGCCAAATCATTGCGTATGATTTTTAAAAGTGGGGTTTTAGGTCCTGAGTATCCCCCCGTGGCTAGAATAAGAAACCAATATATCAAACACATATTGGTCAAAATACCTCCCAAACAGTCGTTGTCAAAAACAAAAGAAGCTATCATTAAAATTAATAATAGCTTCTTGAGTGTAAAAGATTTTAGGTCGGTTCGGGTAATATTAAATGTAGATAACTACTAAATATTATTAAGTGCGTCAACCAACTGTGTCTTTTTATTTCTACTTAATGGTATTTCGTAAGCCCCAACTTCAACATTTTTACTGTTGAAACGATCAATTTTATCCAAGTTCACAATATAGGATTTGTGAATTCTCAAGAATTTACCTTCTGGTAACTCTTTTTCAAATGCTTTCATAGTAGAAAGCACCACCAAACTGGTATCTTCGGTTACTAATTTTACATAGTCACCAAGGGCTTCAATCCATTTAATATCTTTAATATAAACCTTACGTTTTTTAAGGTTACTTTTCACAAAGATGTGTTCACCTTCTTCTTCGTTGAAGTCATGTCTTAATTTGTGCTGCTCAATAGCTTTTTCAACAGCCGTATTAAAACGCTCTTTGGTAATCGGTTTGTGCAAATAATCGGTAGCATCATAATTAAATGCTTTAAAAGCATATTCTGTTTTACCGGTTACAAAAATAATTTGGGGTTTATTATTTAATACATCCAGTAATTCAAATCCATTCAATACGGGCATTTCAATATCCAAGAATATTAGATCTACCTTATGAGTATTTAAACCGTTTTTGGTTTCTAGGGCACTGTTGTACTCAGCAATTAAATTAAGAGCTGGATGACTCTCAATTAGTTTGACTATTGATAGTCGCTGTATGGCTGAATCGTCAACTACTACGCAGTTTAAAGTCATAACATTTAATTTATTTCGGTTAAGATATCGACAATAGTACAAAAAATTCGGTTAAAAACCAAAAAACATCGATAAAATACATTTTTAACAAAATATTAACAATGTTTGAATGAGGGAGAAAAATTAAGGGGATTACTTTGCAATATAAGAAATAAATAATTATTTTTGCACCCATTTTTAACATTAATAGATAAACAATTATGAATCATTACGAAACTGTTTTCATTTTGAATCCCGTTTTATCTGAAACACAGATAAAGGAAACAGTACAGAAATACGAAGAGTTTCTGACTTCCAGAGGAGCAAAAATGATCTCGAAAGAAGATTGGGGTCTAAAAAAATTGGCTTACCCAATCCAAAACAAAAAAAGTGGTTTTTATCACTTATTTGAATATCAAGTAGAAGGTGATGCTATCACTCAATTAGAGCTTGAATTCAGACGTGACGAGCGTTTTATGCGTTACTTAACTGTAAAACTAGACAAGCACGCTGCTGCTTGGGCTGAGAAAAGAAGAAACAGAAACAAACAAAAAGCGTAATTATGTCATCTATAGAACAACAAGCAAAAGGAAAGAAAGACGGAGAAATCAGATATCTTACTCCGCTTAATATAGAAACTAACAAAGCTAAGAAGTATTGTCGTTTCAAAAAGTCTGGAATCAAGTATATCGATTATAAAGATCCAGATTTCTTATTGAAATTTGTAAACGAACAAGGTAAAATTTTACCAAGACGTTTAACAGGAACTTCTTTAAAGTACCAAAGAAAAGTATCTGTAGCTATCAAAAGAGCACGTCATTTAGCTTTAATGCCTTATGTGGCAGATTTATTAAAATAAAAATATCATAACGATGGAACTTATATTAAAACAAGACGTTGAGAATTTAGGATTTAAAGACGATATTGTAACAGTTAAGAACGGTTATGGTAGAAACTTTTTAATTCCTCAAGGGTTTGCCGTTTTAGCTACAGGATCAGCTAAAAAAGTATTGGCAGAAAATTTAAAGCAAAGAGCTTTTAAAGAAAAGAAAATTGTTGAAGATGCTGAAAAAGTAGCTGAAGCAGTTAAAGCATTGGAGATCAAAATCCCTGCTAAATCAACTGAAGGAGCTTCTGCTGGTGATAAACTTTTTGGATCAGTTACTACTATGGATTTGGTAGACGCTATTGAGAAAGAAGGTCACAGCATCGATAAAAGATTTGTAACTATAGTTGGTGGAAACATCAAGCGTTTAGGGCAGTACAATGCTGTAATCCGTTTGCATAGAGACGTTATTTTTGAATTCCCATTTGAGGTAATTCCTGCAAGTAACTAATTTCACTCAAAACATCAAAAAGCCTCAACCAACGTTGGGGCTTTTTTTATTGAATTTATTATGAAGTACGCAAGATTAACCAAAGAGCAGTTTGAAGAACTGCATCAAGAATTTATCAACTTTTTGGCCACCCAATCGGTTACGGCAGAGGAGTGGGATCATTTAAAGGTCAACAAACCTGAATTAGCTGAACAGGAATTGGACGTGTTTAGTGATTTGATTTGGGAAGGCGTTTTAAATCAAGTTGGTTATATTGAACACATCTCGCCACAGCAGATGCATCTTTTTTATTTGAACGACAAGAACATGCATGTTATTGCCGTAAAAATTAAAAATGATCAAGACATTACCACAGATGAAGGTTATGGGTGGTTGCGCCAGAACCTTATGAGCGATGAGGTGGAGTTTTTACAGGCCAAAAAAGACTATTCTGAAGATAGAAATTTGGATAAATTTCAATTGATTCGTCAAGGTGGGGTCATTACCAAAGGTGAATTGTTCAATTACTTTGATAAATTGATTAACTAGTTCTATTTTTGCGGTAAATTTCACAGAATAACATGGCACAAAAACCAAGCATTCCTAAAGGAACCAGAGATTTTAGCCCGAGCGAGGTAGCTAAAAGAAACTATATATTTTCTACCATCCGTTCCCAATTTGAGACTTACGGCTTTCAACCTATTGAAACGCCGAGTTTTGAAAATTCGGAAACCTTAATGGGAAAATATGGAGATGAAGGGGATCGCTTGATTTTTAAAATTCTGAATTCGGGTGATTACCTAAAAAAGGTGGATGAAGCAGCCTACCAAACAAAGGATTCTACAAAGTTAGCTGTAGATATTTCAGAAAAAGCCTTACGTTATGATTTAACCGTACCATTTGCACGTTATGTGGTCCAACATCAAAATGAGATAGAATTTCCTTTTAAGCGGTATCAAATGCAACCTGTTTGGAGAGCAGACAGACCTCAAAAAGGACGTTTTAGAGAGTTTTATCAATGTGATGCGGATGTAGTCGGATCAGATTCTTTATGGCAAGAGGTGGAGTTTGTACAATTGTATGATGCTGTTTTCACTGCCTTAAGCCTAGAGGGAGTTACCATCAAAATCAACAACCGTAAAATCCTATCTGGAATTGCAGAGGTGATTGGCGCCAGTGATAAATTGATTGATTTTACAGTGGCTTTGGATAAGCTGGATAAAATAGGAGAGGAGAAGGTTAAGGAAGAAATGATAGGTAAAGGAATTTCTCATGAAGGAATTGAAAAGCTTCAACCGCTTTTTTCTTTAAGTGGTGATTTTGGTGCTCAGATTTCTCAATTACAGGATATTTTAAGTACCTCTGAGGAAGGAAAAAAGGGAATTGAGGAATTACAATTTATTGAAAAAGCCATTGCTGAGCTAGGTTTAAAAACGGCCCAATTACAATTGGATGTCACCTTGGCTAGAGGTTTAAATTACTATACAGGAGCTATTTTTGAAGTAGCGGCGCCAAAGGGTGTTCAAATGGGATCCATTGGAGGTGGTGGTCGCTATGATGATTTGACCGGGATTTTTGGGTTGAAAAATATGAGTGGCGTCGGTATCAGTTTTGGTTTGGATCGTATTTACTTGGTGCTGGAAGAGCTTGGATTATTTCCTGAAACAGTGACCAAGACTCTGGATGTTTTGTTTATCAATTTTGGTGATGATGAAGCCTTGTATGCTATGAAAGCAATTAAAGCTTTAAGGGAACAAGGAATCCACTCAGAACTCTACCCTGATACGGCTAAAATGGGCAAACAAATGAAGCATGCCGATAAAAGAGGGCTTCCATATGTTGTGTTGGTGGGTGAAAAAGAAATGGAACAACAGACCTTTACCTTAAAACACATGAAATCTGGGGAGCAAGTTTCTTTAACTTTAACAGAGCTTATTGCTAGATTTAAATAAAAAAAGGAAGCCCCGAACTTTGTTCGAGGCTCCCGGGCACAGTCAAATCTAAAAGCTAGATTTGGGACTTACGCTTAAGATCTCTATTTAATGATAACTTTTTTGTTGAATGTGCCGTACAGTTTAGTGGAAACTGAAATAATGTAGGCGCCCTGACTTAAGTTATTTGATTGTATTTTAGAATATTCTTCTTGGTTTAGGTTGTTTAATTGATAGACTGATTGGCCTAGTGTGTTATATATTTCTACTGTTTGTATATCCCAAAGTTTTGGATTGTAAATGACAATTTCTTGTTGGTCATTAGCATAGAAAACAGACAGGCTTTCAGCTAAAGTATCTTCCTCCATGCTTAGTGTTTCAGCTGAGAATCTCAGTTCAAATCGGTTGAGGTGATTTCCGGCACCAAGGGTGACGGAAAAATTACTAACCCTTAGATCATGATAAAGGTTTTGTTCGCTGTCATATAGATAGATGTTTAAGTCATCTGGAACGTTTTCCAAAGCATCAATCATGATGGTGTTGATTCCTTGTGTATCGGTTTTGATACCAATTGGCAATATGGTAGCTTCATCAATCACATCGATTCCTTGAATCACGAATTTATCATCAGATATTTGCCAAAACATATCGTCCATTTGATTCTCATTTAAAATACCTTCATAACCCCAATCAATACCTGCTGATGCTTGTGGATCTTCAGTAACTAAGAGTTGTCTGTGAATCGTATTTACCGAATTATAACCTAATCTAATTTTTAATCGCGTATCATAATAGTCTTCTGGGTTTTCCTCATCATTGGTCACATTTGTATTGGGATTAGCTTGTTTTACAAAAACAGAGACTCCATTCTCTTCTTTTCTGAAGACACGTTGTCCGTTGTTGAATTTGATTTGGCCGTCACTTTCCCCTATTACAAAAAATCCTTGACCTACGGGAATATACCTGCCAGGAATTTTTGTTGGAACGCCTCCCGTGCCCACATCTGGGTCATTGGTTCCATAAGAGGCAGATGGTGCTCCTCCTGATAAATTGTAAGTGGCATAACCTCCTTGATATTCGGCAAGAATATGTGAGCCACCACCCCAGTGTTCCCAGAAATAGAGCGTGCCAGATAGGTTCCCGTTTCCTTCAATGATGCTGCCATTATCTAATATAAATTGAACTGCGTCTATGGCTGAAGGGTAGGGATTTCCTACCAAATAATCATTGTTGTCATTAATTGTGAGAGCAATGTCTCCGTTGTTAGGTTTCCCCACGAAAACATAATTTTGCTCGTCGGATACATTTCCATTGGTATTGGCGACACCTTTCATAGTATATCCTTCACCTACATACATGGTTCCTGTATTTCTGACGTGTTGCCAAGAGGCGTAATCATCAGTTGGAAAATTATTGAATTTCCAAATCCAATAATGGGCAATGCTTATGGGTGATCCCGAATTTCCATTATATCCTGAAATGAAGTTGATTTCTTGTGCCTCGTTTGGGTCAGATCCATCAAATAGAACGTCTGGAACGTGATATTCCTTATTGTTTAGGGTGTTGTTGATTAAACCTACTGGAGAAGACCAATAATTATAAGTGAATAGATCTTTGGTTCCCTGTTGGTCAATTTCGATGCGTCCTTTACTAGTGGTATCCAATTCGCTGTCTAATCCTTGAACCAATTGTGATTCTCCAGTTAAATCTAAAAGGCCATCTAATTTCAAATACCAGCTCACATTGAACTCAGAATCATTTTCAATACTAAATTCGATGGGGTCATTATTGGAATCATTTTCCTCTAAAAAGAATGCCAAATGGGATGTGTTTTCGTTGTAAGAAATATTATTGTGGAGTACTTTTATGATGCTCCAATCATAGGTTGTGGCGTCATAACCATTCACACCGTCTTCTGGAATATCCAGAGTTTCTGGTAAGAGATCATTACCATGTTGGGTGATAAAAGGGAGTGGAGCGGTTTGGTAACCAATATGTTTAACATTGTAAATTTTTGCGCCAACCGTATCAAAACCAGGGGTTGTCAAATCATCAATTATATCATCCTTATAAACATCCATCCTGTAATATCTCAGCAGGGAAGACCATGATAAAGGAGAATTATTGTCTACATCAACAAAGTCGGTGATATCTCGAGGGATAACTTCACCTCTTACATTGCCTGCATTATTCCCGATTTCTTGATACACCATTTTGTGAATTTCGTCATCGGATAATGTCTTGGTAAATATTCTGACTTCATCTATGAAGCCTTTAAAATAGGTATCACTGTCTGCTGGATCAGCAGACTTACCAATTGTAAAATTATAGGTGTTGGTATTCAAGGAGCCACCTATACCATTGACGCTGCCTCGGTTTTCTCCATTGATATAAAGTACCAATTGATTTGTTGAACTGCTTGTAGTAGCTGCTACATGAACCCATTGATTCAATGGAATATCACCAGTGGAAAATTGTTTGTTATCAGCATGAGCTGTTATAGTAACATCCCCGTAATTTTCTACTTCCAATTCAAAATTGGCTTGCCCAAGAATGATTGCTCTACCAGTGAAAGTGGGATCAATTTTAATCCATGTCATGAAAGAAACGTCAGAAAGACCACTCAGTATTTGAGTATCTTCAACATAATCATTTCTTCCATCAAAGTATAACAGCAATTTTTGATTCAGATCTCTTGGGGATCCAAATAGATTGTCATCTGTATCAAAGAGATCCATGATACCATCGCTGTCCAAATCTGTCATATCATCAATGACTCCATCATTATTAGCATCTAATCCGTGATATAAGGTACTGGCGATATCATAAATGCCATCGTCGTTAGAATCGGTATCCATATAATCGGGCAATCCGTCGCTATCTGTATCTTTTACATAGTAAATATATCCTATTCCCTGGTTACTATTACCATATGCATCTTCAAATGTACTTCCATTGTAGTAGTCATATAAATCCAAAATACCATCGGTAAAATATTCAACAATTCCATCGGATTCTACATCTGTTTCTCTTACGGCATCTGTATCAGTACCATCACCCACACCATCTCCATTGATGTCTCCATCGCCATTTTGAAAGGAAGTATCGGCTAGATTTCCAGCCCCTGACTCGTCTACATCAAAAAGGGTGTCGTTATCACTGTCTAAATCTAGATAATTTGGTATGCTGTCACCATCTGAATCTAAAGGAATGTGCCCTTCAACCAAATCGTGCATGCCATTACCATTGGCATCCACCCAAGTTGATACGTTTGTTAAGGTTGCTTTTCCTTCACTATATGCTCCCAAGCCTGCTTCAACAACATCAGGTATTCCATCATTGTCAGAATCTAAATCAAAAATATCAGCAACGCCATCACCATCTGTATCACAAAGCGTTTGAGAAATGACAATGTCATCAAGAGCTAAATCATTTCCAAGACCTCCTGTTTCGTTGTTGAAAAAATAAACGTAAAATTCATCAACGTTAAATGTTAAATCTGCCGTAAAGTTGATCCAGCCGTTATTAGCAGAGGCTGGATTGTTGGGAGGGATGCTTCCTGTTGTTAAGGAGTTCAATATATTTCCATTTTCATCTCGGAATTCCACCAAAATATCAGGTCTTAAACGTGAACTGATACCAGGAGCATCATGGTTGTCCAAATTGATTACCCAAAAACTATAGGTGATTGGTACGTTGGGAAGTGCCCCTTGGATATGAGCCGTGTAAAACAACCCAGGATCATAGGAGGCATTAAACATCGCCATACGCCCGTTGGTATCACCTGAAGTGTGGTCTAGACCAGAATACCAATATTCGTCGGCCCATGAAGCAACTTCATTATTTGGTGTGTCATTAGTGCCATCTCCATCACATGCTTTGTGGTAAACAGTGTACTCTCCATCATTTAAATCTTGATTGCTATTACAGGATCCGCTACCATCTTCATAGCAATAGCTTGTTTGCGCATCGTAAGTGGTATTTATAGTGGTGCGATTGGTTCCAGTTCCAAAGGTTTCATTTAGGAACTTATAATTTACGTAAGTCGATATGGCTGAGTTTTTACAACTGAGCTCCTCATCAGAATCCAAAATACCATCGTTATCATCATCTATATCTACATCATCGTAGACTCCATCTCCATCACTATCATAAAAATCTTGAATGGTTATTTCAGGCTCATTTTCGATTCCTTCAATGAGGATGTTGTCGAAGTAATTGTATTCTGAATTTTGATTTGCTGTACTCGAAAAGCGTATTCTGGAATTAGTACTAAATGAATAAGTGTCACTGGCAAATGTATATACAAGGTCGTAGGACGAATAACCCGAAACATAGAAATCAACCCCTTTTTTAAACGTATTGAGAAGTGACCATGTCGAACCATCATAATATTCAAGCTTGAAACCTTCTCCATTTTCAAGGCCATTATTTTTAGAACAAAATGAAATTGTGATGTTTGAGTAAGGTGTGAAATCTAGAATTGGGGAAGTGACTCTATTTTGATTATCTTGATCATCTTTGGAATAGATGGCGCGGTTCCCAAAACAAGAGTAATAGGAAGAGTTGCTCAAGCCTGCATCATTGCCACCATCCGTCCAACCCTGTAAACCATTTTCAAAGTCATAGAAACCTATGGTTGTTTGGGTTAGAGCTATTTTACATGAAAATAGTAAAAGCATGACAATGATACTTTTACATATTGAAAAAGTATTGTTTCGCATAAGTAGATTGGTTTAGTTTGGGGCTAAATCAAAAGCTCAACAAAGATAAGTTTATATCTTTTAAAAGCAAAAAAAATCGATGAAATGCATTGTGTTATAGGAAATTATATAAAAAAAGCGGTAAATATTGTTTACCGCTTTATAATTGGAGTCTGATTTTTGAAGTTATTCAATAATCACTTTTTTATTAATACTTGTGCCAAGGCCTGTATCTAATTTGATAATGTAGTTACCACTTGAAATGTGTCTTACAGGTAGTTTGATCTTGGAATTGGCAAGTTCAGTAACTTGAGAACTGTTCCAAGTTTGTAAAACTTTCCCAGCCATATCAATTAGTTGTACGCGATTGACTTTAACTTTATTGTAAGTATTGATAAAGATTTCACCTGAATTATTTAAGTAATTGACGCTAATCTCATTGGTTAAATCTTCGATAATGCTTAAGGTGGATTCATCTGATTCAAATGTCAGGTAGAATCGGCTGTTATATTCCCCAGCTTCCAAATTAATAGAGAATGGAACCTCATTAAATTGAGAATATTCGCCAGTTAAAGAATCGTAAATAAATACATCTATTTCCTCATCAAAGTTTTCTAGCATTCTAAGGTTAATTGCCAAATCTCCAGCTTGAGCCAATTTAACATTTAAGGGATATTGCTTAGTAGAATCAAATTCGCTTACCCCTTGAATAATAAAATTAGTATTCTCAACATTCCATGACACATCGGTAGGATAGTCATCCATATTTTTGGCATCATAGCCATAATCAAAACCATCTGTCGCGGAGCCATTTTCAACAAAACCAACCATTAAATGTCTATGCAGATTGTTGGGGGTAACAGCTGTTATTCTAATTCTTTTAATCAGAAGATCTTCTTCCTCTTCATTATTAGTTAAAGAAGCATTTTCAGTATTTGATGATTTCAAAAATACAGAATTCGTACTATTTTCTCTTCTAAAAATACGCTGGTCGTTTTCAAACTTGATTTGTCCTCCAGTTCCTGGCTCCAACGCTCCTACAAAGAAACCTTGACCTACAGGAATGTATCTTCCTGGCATTAAACCAGAAGAGCCTTCTCCGCTGATTTCATAACCATCCTCAGTAGGCGGAGGCGTTGTTGGCGGTACTGCACCAGTTAACGTGTAAACAGCATATCCACCTTCATAAGCTGCTAAAATATGAGTAGAATTTGATAGATAATGAATCCAGAAATATAAGGACCCATCAATAGCCTCAGAACTACCAATATTACTTCCAGAACCTGGAATGTTATCTCTAATAAATTCATTAGCATCCATTGCACTTGGGTAAGGATTACCAATTAAAATTTCGTTACCATTTGATATGTTTGTATTGGTGTTTTGAATCAAACCATTGTGCGGTTTTCCTTTAAAAACATAATTCTGGGTATCGGTTCCTGAACCACTGCCGCTACCTTTCATAGTGTAACCATTTCCAGTAGGGATATTCCCAGTACTTCCTACTTGATTCCATTGTAGATAGGTGTTGGCCAAGGCATTATAGGTCCATAGCCAATGGTTCGGCAATGAAATGGGAGATCCTGGATTGGCATCATAACCTCCTATCCAATTGATGGCAATAGGATTGGATGAGGTTGTCCCATCCATTAAGACTCCACCAACGGTATAATGAGCATTGATTGCAACGCTAGAGCCTATTCCACTCACAGGGGAGCTCCAATAGTTATAATTGTAAAGATTAGCTGTCCCTTGTTGGTCTCTTTCAATAAAACCACTACTTGTAGACTCCAATTCACTGTCATTCAATTGACTCGTGTTATAACTCTTTTGTACCAGTTGGGATTGTCCGACTAAATCTATTTGTCCATTAAGTTTTAGATAATGCGTTACCCATAAAGCGTTACCATTATTGTTTTCATCTTGGGCCGTATTGGGGTTTGAAATGGTGATTTCAGAGCCTGAATTATTTAATAATCCCAAAAGGGTAATGTTGTCATTATGAGAATACACATCATGTGATGTCTCAACAATATTCCAATCAATTTTTGAGCCATTTATTCCTAAACTGTTGGGATAATTCCAAACGGAGTAATTGGTCCAGGGGGAAGTTGGTGTGTTATCATTACCCCAATCTCCAGCTTGTATGGTAGTATAGGGTAGTGGAGCAGTTTCTTGTTGACTGGATGTAATATTTTTCAATCTACCGTTTGTTCCTACTGAATAATTTGGAGACAGACTACCACAAGCAATATCCATACGATAATAACCTTCCAGATTAGACCATAATAACGGATTATCATCAATGCCATCTTGATTGGCATCCGGTCCATTTATTTTTGAACCTAAAACCACACCTCCAACATCAGCTCCCAAGGCCTCAATTTCTTGGTTCATCATTTGTCTGATGTGTTCTACTGATAGAGCTTTGTTCCAAATTCGTAATTCATCTATCCAGCCATTAAAATGGTTGGTTGGAACTGAAGATGAGGCATGATCCATTGCTCCCAGAAGAGTCTTGTAATTATTGCTAGATGGCTGTGCTCCACCTCCAGTTTTAATTAATATACCATCAATATAAAGTCGATACTCATTTCCAGATCGGGTTACTGCTACATGATACCATCTAGCTGTGTCTATAGTGTAAGGAGAGGAATTTATTATTCCAGTTTTATTCCAACGAAACACGACATGACCCGAATTGTTGATTCGTAAATCATAGCCGTGTGCATTCCCTGAAAAACTAGCATCTCTTTTCGACAAAATAGCTTGCACTCCTCCACCAATTGTTTCTGGTTTTACCCATACTTCAATACTAAAGTCATTGTTGGATAAATCGTAATTGTTTTGGCCAAAATCGACATAATCATCTGTACCATCAAAATCTACCAAATCACAATTGATAATTTCGATGTTCATATTATCTGTACATCCATTAACAGTCCATGTTAAGTTATAAATTCCTGCATCTCCAGTAAATTGGGCATCTGGATCATTGATGTCAGAAATGGAGAAATTCCCACCACAACTACTACTTCCTGTAACCGCCCATTCACCGGCAATGTCTGTAACTTCTATTGCGCCTTCATCATCACAGTTGACACAATTATCAGGAAGCGTATACGCTCCCTTGGCTGCATTTTGAGTAGCGGTCAACCTATTGTCATAGGCGTTTAATTGAACCGTGTTTTGTCCGCACTCATCTGGGGTAAAAATTACATCTTCACCTGCATAAGAATGGAATACCTTTATCCCAATAAGGTCTGTACCATCCTCATCATATGACCTACAACCGTTAATTAAAGCTGTTGCACCATAATTATGACTTCCAGGTACTTCAGGAACAAATGAAATAGGAACTTGGGTTTCTCCAGTTACAATAGGATCTTCACTAGGATCACCAATTCCATCAGTCCATTCTAGTTCTGTATCTACATAGACTTCTTGGTAGACATAAATATTATCCATTGCCCAAGCACTTTGAGTAGTAGTACCTGTAAAGGACCATCTAATTCTAACATTACTTTCTCCAATATAGGCGTCCAAAGGAATAGAGGTGTTATCCGTTTCAAAATTATATTCGGTAGGAGTTGATCCGGCAACAGATTCTGCAGTTCCTGCAGTATACCAATCTGAATCACCACTTCCTACAGCATGCATAAGTACCAAGGTCGAATAGTTGACACCGCCATCTATAGATATTTCTATAACGGCATAATCTTGATCTGAAAAATAATAAGCTTGGTCAAAATCTAAACTTGCAGAAGCAACATTAGATAAATCCATTATAGGAGTTTCAAGTGTTGTTGGAATGGCTCCGTTATATTGGGGAGAACTAAAATCACCATAAGCTATGGTATACTTACCATCATTACCGCAATATACAATGTCACCATTTTCTTGATTGTTACAAGTTTTTGCGGACCAATTTCGTGGTTTTGTTGCACTTCCACCAGCCGTAAATCCACCAGTTTCTCCATCAACCAACCATCCATTAGGATCTTGCGTGTTTAGCTGCCCTTGATTAAAATCTCCAGGAGGATAATCAGGAAAAGCCTCTTCGGTTGCTAAATAATTACTAGTAGCTAAAAGATTAACTTCCTCTCCTAGACAATAGTTAGAATCAACATCTAAATTCTCAATAGTAGGAGCTGATCCAGGAGGTAGTGATCTGACATAAAATAAACTGGAATAGACATTACAATTGCCTATTTGAATTAAAACTCTATAGTAGGTAGATTCTAATTCGCCAACTGCAAAGGTAACCGAATAGCTGTCAGATGTATTGGAAATGATATTCCAAACCCCTTCGTTTACAGCAAACTGTTCCCATTGGATAATGTTTCCTATTTCTCCTGTTAAATCTAAATCGATATTAATTTCTTCTTGACAGGAAGAAATATCGATTTGGCTGGAAAATTGAGTTCCTTCAAAGGTACCTTGAAGTGTGCCACCATCAATATTTGGAGGTGTTAACGTGATATTTTGTGTTTGAATAGTAACGTTTCCATTACTATCTATAAATTCCCAATCGATTATTTCTGTTCCAGAGAAAGAAAAAGGAAATACAAAATCCGAGGGAAGTGTTCCTAAAATAACCTCACCGTCAGCATCACAACCATCTGTAGCGGTTGGAATGGTTAATTCTGATATATCCGAAATTTGACAACCATCTAAATTTAAATCTGGTAATGTCGCTAAATCTGGTACAGGTGCCTCATCATCCAAAATAGTAACCTCTTGTTGGATACCAATAATTGAATTATTTGAACTGTCGGTAAATGTCCAATAGATTGTAAAGTTTCCTGCCGTGTCAAAATATAAACTTTCATTTGAAGTCCCTGTAACAATACTATCACAGTTGTCACTTGTGGTTGGTGGTGTGACTGTAGTAGAACAATATTCTATGATGGGATCTAAGGTCGGTATTTCGGGTGCTTCGTGGTCCTCGACAACGACGTTGAAGTCACAAGAACTAATTTGGCCGTTTCCATCGTTTGCCAAGGCAGTTACGATAGTTGTTCCAGACGGGAAATCGTAAGGGAACGAGATTGGAGTTCCCGCGATGTTATATGATATAGCTAGGGAACCATTACAGTTGTCCGATGCTGAGGCATTGAATGACAAGGTAGCACTACACTCCCCTGGATCTGTATTGTAATAGGCGTCAGGAGTAGGGCAAGAGATGGTAGGTGCGATGCTGTCCTGAACGGTCACAGTGGCTGTACAAGTTGAAACATTGCTGTTGTTGTCCGTTACGGTAAGTGTGACTGTATTGTCACCTATGTTGGAGCAATCAAATGTAGTCTGGTCGATTGCCAGGGAGGCGATCCCACAGGCATCGTTGGAGCCGTTGTCTATATCTTGGGCCACGATGGATGCGTTCCCCGTGTTGTCCAGTTGTACGGTAATGTCCTGGCATACTGCCGTAGGTGCGATATTGTCCTGAACGGTCACAGTGGCTGTACAAGTTGAAACGTTGCTGTTGTTGTCCGTTACGGTAAGTGTGACTGTATTG